>JAJYMB010000118.1 GCA_021787365.1 Actinomycetes bacterium
GTGCGCTGTGTCGATGCGGTAGTCCTTGTTGCGGTGGTAGACGGTGAAGGTAGCCGCCGTGCGGCCCGAAGTCCCCACCATGGCATAGCTGGCTTGGAACGTAGAACGTTCCTGGGCGCGCAGCAGGCTCAGCACCTGGGCGAGCGAAGAAGGTGCTCCCGCCGCCTGGTGCGTAGCGGCCGCGGCAGCCTGGTTACCGGCGGCCACCAGGGAGGATGCGCACAGCCCTGCGCTCAAAAAGCCGAGCAAGCTGCTATGCCTTCGTGCACACCTCCGCTGCTTTATTTTCCGGGTTCTTTTCATCTCTCTACGCTCCTTCGTCGCCGTCACGGGCTTTGTCTCCATCCGGGCCCTGGCGGGGCCAGAATTCCTTGCCATGAGGTTAGGAAGCCTCGATGGTGCCCAGCATCGGGGGAACGCCCCATTTTTTAGGCATTTGGCCCCCTGAGTTACGCGCCTCGACTTGGAAAGCTCCGGCTGCCGCTGCAGATCCACGAAGGGCGGTGGAAACTGCAAACGTGCTCGGAGAAGCGTCGAACCCGTTGTCGAGCCCGGACAGGCCTACGACCCGCCCTGAAAAACACTTCGCGCGCCCACCGATTGAGCCCGCCGAATAAGAGGCCCGGCTCAGGGCACCGTGACGCCCTGGAGGACCACCGGGCCGAGGGTCGGGTTGAGCTCGGACCGCACGTCCACGCCGGCTGGGGGGACCGTGTCCAGCACGTAGGGGACCAAACCCGGGTTGTAGCTGCAGATCGCCGGCGGGCTCGGCCCCGACGCGACGGCGTCCGAGCAGACGCCGAAGGTGTAGGGGCCGGGCGTCGAGGTGAAGGTGCGGGCGTCGTCTACGCCGAAACCGTCCTGGCCGGTAAGGGCCAGTGTAAAGGTCCAGCCGCTCCAGCTCTCCCCCATCGCCGGCGCCCCGAGCGTCGCCGCCGGCACGGTTATCGAGATCACCCCCGGGGTCTCGCCGTTGCCCGCCGGCGCCGTGCTGCTCTCCACTTGGACTTGCGGAGTGCCGAGGCTCCCCGACTGGCTGAGGCCGACCGTCGGGCTCGCCGGAGTCACCCAGTCGTCGGTGCCGAAGCCGTCCACTTCGATGAGCTGGTTCCAAGCGCTACCTGGGGCGATCGAGTAGTTCCAGGGGTTCGCTGCCGCCCTGGACTGCGTCTCGGTCGTGGAGGGCGAGTGGATGTAGAGGTCGACGAGCTGCGCCCCGTCGGGGGAACCGAACGTGTTGACGAGGTTGGCGACCCCCACCTGGAAAGTGACGGTCGAGCCCGAGTCGATGACCGTGAGGCCGCTCAGCTTGAACGCGTCGGGCGGGAAAACCAGTGTCCCGTCTGAGTTTGTGGCCGTCGGGTAGGCGTAGGTGCCCGGCCCGTAGCCGCCGTCGGCGGGGCCGGTGGCGTTTAGCACCACCGTGCCGGGGACCACGACGTCGTCCACCTGGAAAAGGGCCTCGTTGGTGGCGCCGGCCGAGGTCGTTGCCACTTCGACGGAGTTAGTCCCGGGCTGCAAGTCCACGACGGCAGAGACGGTGCCGTCGGGACCAGCAGTCGCGGTCGTGACCGTCGTGGCCGGCACTGGCGAACCGAGCGGCGTACCGGTCACCGCGACCTCGACCGTGGCACCGGGGACCGTGGTGGCCGTCACGGTGAGGCCGACGGTCTCGCTGCTGCCACTGCCCGACACGGTCACGCCGGGCGAGCTGGCGCTCACTATCACCGAGGGCCGCTGCATGTCCGGCGGTACGTTGCCGCCTTTCACGGCTATCGGCGCCGTCACTTGCAGAGGGGCGACGGCCGGCGGGGCCGGCAGGTAGCGCTGCGCCACGATGGCCGGCTGGTCGAGGAGCCGACCGGCGCCGAGGTCCCTGATGAGGCGGAGCAACTGCGCCTGTGCCCAGGTGAGCGGGGCCGCCGAGCCGTCGGGCTTGCCGTCGGTGAAGCCAATCGAGGCTGTGGCCGGGTCGGAGCCGTAAGGGGACGCGGCCAGGTCGGGGAAGTCCCAGACCTGCTCGGGCACGAGGCCCACGCCCGAGGCCGAGTTGAGCATGAAGCCGAGGCCCGCCAGCGCGGCGGAGGTGTCGCCGGCCAGGATCTGGTACTCGGCGTTCTCGCCCGACAGGACCGGCCACACGTGGCCCGTGCCCGTGTTACTGGCCGCCCAGGGCGCGCCGGTCGTCGAGCACGTGTTCGTGGTGTGGTTTACCGGGTCGTGGACGGTGCCCGCCTCGCAGTCCCCATAGCCGTCGCCGTTGTAGCGGAGCACGCCCGTTCCAGACGGCGTGCTCACGTCGATCGCTTTGGCCGCAACGGCGAGGGAGTTGGCCACGACCGGGTCGCTCGCCGGCAGCTCCCCGAGGCGGGTGAGCTCCAAGAAACCCTGGTCTATTACAGTTCTTTGGTCGACGGGGCTGTTGTTGCCGTTGCCCAGAGTGTAGTCGTAGACGCCGTTGGGGTCGCCTGTCTTGTCCACCCGGATGAAGTACGGGCTCGAAGAAAGCGGCCCGTTGGTGGTGATGGTCGTGGCGAGCGCGATGCGGAGGAAGTTGTCGGCTGTCGCCAGCCAGAGCTGTTCGGAGGCCGTGTCCCCTTGGACTTTGGCGATATTTGCCGCTGCCACGAGGCCCGCCACCTCGTCGGCGATCGTAGAGGGGCTGTAGCCGGTCTGTTCCTCCCAGCGCTCGACCGAAGACGGCGTCTCGGGCCCGTTGGCGGCGAGGAAGTCCGCCGCCGGCTTTATGTGCTGCTGGTAGAGCTGGGCGTCGCCGGCGAGACCGGCCTCCCAGGCAGCGAGGATGGGGTCGGCCGTCTCGTCGAGCTGTAGGCCGAAGGTGTCGGGCGCCGCTTTCCCGTTGAGCAGGCCGTTGCGGGGGAAGCTCCCGTTGGGGAGCTGCAAGTTATGAAACCAGTAGTAGACCATCTGGCGGGCCGTCCCCACGTCCCCGTCGGCCAGGAAGCCGGTAAAGGTCTCGTAGGCGTCACGCGGGAACACCTCCCGGTAGGAACCGAAATAAGGCGCCAAGTTGTCGTTGCTACTGGGCTGGCCCGCCGGTACCGCCTGGCCCCACGGGCTCGCCAGCGAGGCGACCGTCGCCCCGAGGAAGGTCTTGTCCTCGCTCGCCTTTATGACGTTGGCCGAGAGCCAGTAGGCGTCGGCGACCTTGGCCTGGCGCGCCGGCGAGAGAGCCAGCGCCCCGGCCTGGGCCGGCGAGAACGGCTGGCACAACTGAGAGTCGTAAGCGAGCCACTGAGCCTGGTAGTTGCCGAAAGTGACGGGGAAGGGGACCGCGGAGGCGCCTAGCGCGGCGGAGAGAGCACCCTGCTCGTCCTGCCCGAAGCCGAGGGCGACCGTCTGGCTCCCCACGGCTGAGGCCGGCAAGGGCCGAGAGAGGCCGGCCGCCGCGGCCACGGAGGCAGCGATACCGGCCGGCGTGACGGCGGTGCCGCCGGCCGTGCGTGCGCCAAGAACGGCCGGGCCCGCAGGGGTTCCCGAGCCGCAGGCGCCAGCCACGCCGGCGAAGTTGGAGGGTGCGCCGTAGGCCCCGAGCCCGCGGGCCGGCAGAGGCGCCGGCCGGGCGGGGGGTGGGGCGGCGGGTGGGGCGCCGGGCGCCGCCAGGGAGAGCTCGACGGTCTGGGCGACGTTGCCGTCGTCGGCGTTGGGCGCTGAAGTCGTGAGATGGCCAGAGGCACCAAGCTCGGAGAGGCCGTCGCTCGATGTCCCCGCGAACCCCGTCTCGACCGCAGCGAAAGGCCGGCTCGCGGCCAGCGCGGCGTAGATCGGGCTCGCGTAGTTGCGGTTGGTCGCCTCGGTGAAAGAGTTGGTCGAGTACGAGAGTGGTATCTCCCCCCGGGGCGTCGAGACGACGGTCGCAGACTCGCCGCCGGCGTTACCCCTCCCACCGCCGCCGTGGCCGTTCAAGAGCGGGTGGAAGCGGAGGTAGACGCTGAGCCCGGCGGGCGCCCCGGGGAGGGTTACCAGGCTCACCTGCATGACTACCGCCTCCGCAGAGGGGTCGGTCACGAAGTCGGTGACGACGGCGAAGTGGCCGGCGCTGTCGAGCGCCACCACCCGGCAGGCCATCCCGGTGGTGCCGAGCTCGCTCACCGTATAGGTCATGTCGCGTGGTTGGAGCTGGGCGGGAAGGCCAGGCGCGGTGACGACCGGGTCCAGGCTCTTCACGTTGGTGTTGTCGATGGTGGGGGCGTAGGTGTCCGAAAGCGTGCCGTCCGCCACCGTGAACCACACCTTCGAAGCCGTGTCGGCAGCAGTGCCCACACAGTCCTTCCTCGCCTGGTCGTAGTACGAGGGAGCACCGGGCGCCCCGGAAGCCTCGGCGCCGGGGGACCCGACGGCGAGGTCGAAGACGTGCATCGAGGTGACGTTCCTGCCGACGCCGGCGCCCACGGTCGGCAGCGTCACGGACACCACCGGTTGGCTTGGGTTGAGCGGGATCGCGGCGTACGAGAGGCTGACCGGGACCGTGCCGCCGGGGTCCCAGCCGCCCGTCGTGGCAAGGAAGTCCGTGCCCGTGGCGGGGGCGTTGTCCACCCAGTCCGCGAAGGTCACGCCCGCGGTCGTCGTGGCGCCGTTCGCGTAGGTGACCGTGAAGGTGCCGCTCGCAGGCCCGTAGGCGGACGCGCCGACGATGCCGAGCGTCGAGCCCTGGCCCGAGAGCGCGACCGTCTGGCCGTCGGCCACCACGTTGTCGGGCTGGCCGGGGGCGACGTCGGGCCACGTGAGCTGGAGGCCGTCGTGGAGGAGGCTCCCCCCCGGGACGAGGGCGTCCTCGGCGAGGCCGCCCGCGTTGAAGCTGTCGCCGATGCCGTCGAAGTCGCCGGCGGTCGGGTCGGCAGGGCTAGTGACGCCGACGTTGTCGAAAGCCTGCCCGAGCGTCTCCGCCCCCTGGGCGTGCGCCACACCGGCTGGCACCAAGCCGAGGCTCGCCCCCGTGGCCACCGCCAAGACGACGAGCGCCCGGCGCCTCCAGAAGCGCCCGAACTTCCCCATAGCAACCAGGCCCCCTTTTCTTGGCTCCCTGACCCTGACGGCAGCCTACAAAGCGCAAGGGCACTGCAGCCACCCGGAGCTGTACCTGGACTGCTGTGCGACGGGGCCGATGGAACCCCAAGACCGCCTCCCCTTGGAGTCCCCACCCAGGACCGCCCGCCGGCCCAGGACGCTTTGGCTGCTAATCGGGTGATGCGGGGCCCCAAGCCCCATCCAACTCGGAACCCGGGGCGGGCGTCCTCCTCTTATCACAGAGGTGGCAGTTATGTAGCATGTTCGTATGACAGGCAAGCGGAGGCTGTCGGCCTCCGTCGACGCCGAACTCATCAACGCCGCACATGCGGCCGTGGAGGAGGGACGGGCCGGCAGCGTCAGCGCTTGGGTCAACGATGCCCTGCGCTTGAAGGCTGAGCATGACCGGCGCATGCAGGCCCTCGACTTGTTCCTGGCTGCCTACGAGGCCGAACACGGGCTGGTCACCGAAGCCGAGATCGATGACGCCGTCCGGAGAGCCCGCTCACGTGCGACCGTGGTTCGATCGGCCGAGGCCAAGAAGGCCAAGTCACGTCGCAGCGTGGCATGAGCCTGCTCCTCGATTCCGGAGCCTTCGTGGCGGTAGAGCGCGGTGACCGCGACGTCGTCGCGCTGGTGAAACGCGAACGGCTGGCCCAGCGTTCGCCCCTCAGCCATGGCGGCGTCGTCGCGCAGATCTGGCGCGGTGGGTCAGGTCGCCAGGCGGAGGTCGCACGCCTGTTGGGCGGCGTCGACGTGAGAGCGCTCGACGAAGAGCTAGGCAAGAAGGCGGGCATGCTCCTCGGTAGGAGCCGGACTGATGATGCCGTAGATGCGGCTCTCGTTTGTCTGGCTACCGACGGCGACGACATCCTTACGTCCGATCCCGAAGACCTGAGGCTCTTGGCTGAAGCCGCCGGCCTGCACGTCGACCTTCTGCCGGCGTGACGACGCGGTAGCCGGAGCCGGGCGGTGAGTCGCTACCCCCTTGGCTTCTTGCAGACGAAAACGGTCTATTTGGCCACTTTCGTCTACAAGATGGCCCGAGCGCCTTTCGCTTGCTGGTACCCGGGACCCCCTTGGACCACAGCTTCAGCCGAAGCGGCCCCTACCACAACCGCACGGTTGGCCGGCAGCCGGAGCTCGGCCGGCTGGGTGCTCGGAGGGCGAAGCGAGGACGTCCTGGGGCATCCTGGCCGGCGGAAGAGGGCGGCAAGTGGCAGTCCTCGGGCCCGAGCTCTTCGAAGCCCGCGTCCCCCAACGGGGGTCCCGGCTCCACCATCCGGGGGATGGTGGAGGGCGAGGGCCACAGAACTGGTGGACGTGGTTGCCGGCGGGGCACATTCATCAGAAACAGCGGCAATTCTTTCCCCCGGAACTGACGAATGCGCCCTTCTTGTCGTCACGTTCACCAGTTCCATGTCAACGCCGGCCTGGGAGGCGCAGGAGGCCGCAGCCCTGAACTCAAGCGAGGGCCGGGGCATGCCAATGGCACCCTCAGCTTCACTCAGTCGTCTCGGTCGATCGTTCGCGTCAACGTCGCCATCTCGACCGCCGCGCGGGCGGCATCCTCGCCGCGGTTCCCGAGCGCGCCGCCGGCCCTCGCCCGCGCCTGTTCGACCGTGTCGGTGGCGAGCACGCCGAAGATCACCGGCACGCCCGTGTCGAGGCCGACGCGGGCGATACCCACCGCCGCTGAATTGGCAACGAGCTCGTAGTGCCCCGTCTCGCCTCGTATGACCGCGCCGAGAGCGATCACTGCGTCGTAAGAGCCCGACGCGGCAAAGCGCTGCGCGATGAGGGGCAGCTCGTAGGCACCGGGGACGGCGGCGCATACGACCTTGTCCTCGGGGACCCCGAGCTCGTCGAGCGTGCGCTTCGCCGCAGCGAGCAAGGAACTCGTGATCTCCTCATTGAACCGGCTCCAGACAATGGCGACGCGGAGCCCTCTCCCGTCGAGGTCGCGTCTCACGGGGCGCTCAGCCGACATTGTGGCCTGCTCCGCCGAGGCCGGGACCGGCGAGGAGATGGCCGAGCCGGGCCCGCTTTGTATTGAGGTACCTTAGGTTCTCTCTGTTCGGACGGGTCTCGAGCGGGACCCGCTCGAGGACCTCGACCCCGAAGCCCTCCAGGCCGCGGCGCTTTGCCGGGTTGTTGGTAAGCAGGCGCACCCTCTGCACGCCGAGGTCGAGGAGGATCTGGGCGCCGATGCCGTACTCGCGGCCGTCGACCGGCAGCCCGAGCTCGACGTTCGCGTCCACGGTGTCGTAGCCCCGGTCCTGCAGCTCGTAGGCGCGCAGTTTGTCCACGATCCCGATCCCGCGGCCTTCGTGGCCTCGGAGGTAGACGATGACGCCGGCGCCGGCCGCGGCGACCCGTGCCATCGCCTGGTCGAGCTGCTCGCCGCAGTCACACCGGAGCGACCCCAACACGTCCCCGGTCAGGCATTCGGAGTGCAGGCGCACGAGCACGCCGTCGTTAGCGTGCAGCTCGCCTATGACCAACGCGAGGTGAGTCTCGCCCTCGAGGCTCTCGTAGGCGTAGCAGGTGAACTCGCCGACGCTCGTCGGGAGGCGCGCCATCGCCACCCGGCGGACGAGGCCCTCGCTCCGGCGGCGGTAGGCGACGAGGTCGGCGATCGTAACGATGAGGAGGCCGTGGTGGGCAGCGAAGGCCTCGAGCTCGTCGCCCCTCGCCATCGACAGCCCGTCGGCGCTCACCACCTCGGCCAGCACGCCGACCGGCTCACGGCCCGCGAGGCGGGCGAGGTCGACCGCCGCCTCGGTGTGACCGGCGCGGCGCAGCACGCCACCAGCGCGGGCTCGCAGTACGTGGACGTGGCCGGGGCGGGCGAGGTCCTGCGCCCGAGTCGACGGGTCGGCGAGGCAGCGGACCGTTGCCGCCCGGTCAGACGCAGAGATGCCCGTCGTCGTGCCCACGGCCGCGTCGACCGTGACCGCGAAGGCCGTCCGCTGGGACTCGGTGTTGCGAGCGACCATCAAGGGCAGCTCGAGCTCGTCGGCACGTGCCTCGCTGATCGCGCAGCAGATCAGCCCGGAGGTGTGGCGGACGAAAAAGGCGATCTTCTCTGGGGTCACGGCGTCTGCCGCAAGGATGAGGTCACCCTCGTTCTCCCGCCCCTCGTCGTCGAGGACGACCACGGTCTCGCCCCGTGCGATCGCGGCAACCGCTTGTTCGACCGATGCGCCCTGCACGCTCACGGCTCTCCTTGGGCCCGGTCATAGGGGGACGGGGTGCCGGCGCGCACCAGGCGCTCGACGTACTTCGCCACGACGTCGACCTCCAAGTTGACGAGCTGGCCCGGCCGCTTTTGGCCGAGCGTCGTCGAGCCGGCCGTGTGGGGGATGATCTCGATGCGCACGAGCTCGGGGGCAACAGCGACCAGGGTCAAACTGCAGCCGTCCACGGCGAGCGAGCCCTTCTCGACGAGGTAGGGCTCGAGGGCGGCCGGGACTTCGATGGCGAGGTGTGGCGCCGCCTCGGCGATGGTGCCCGTCGCATCGACGTGGCCCTGTACGAGGTGGCCACCGAGCCTGGCGCCGAGCGCGACCGGCCGTTCCAGGTTCACGGCCTCCCCGGGCTCCAGCTGCCCGAGGTTGGTGCGAGCGAGCGTCTCGTCGAGGGCGTCGACCGCGAACGAGCAACGATCGCTCGCGACGACGGTGAGACAGCAGCCGTTCACCGCGACCGAGTCACCGAGCGCCATGCCGGCAGTGACAACCTCGGCTCCGAACCGAAGGCGTGTCGTAGCGCCGCCCCGTGCCGCCAACAGGAAGCGCCCAAGCTCCTCCACGATCCCCGTGAACATCACATGTCCCCGCGGCAGATGAACCCGGGACCGCCCGGCTCGGGACCGCCCGGCTCGGGACCGCCCGGCTCGGGACCGCCCGGTCCGGTACCGAGGTCGTCAGGCTCGGGGACGAGGTCGAGACGGAGGTCGGAGCCGAGGCGCGTAACCGCCTCGATCCTCCCCCGCCAAAGCCCCTCCATGGTCGGGGCGCCCGGCCCGGCGAACATCGCGAGCCCGTCGTCACCGCCGAAGAGGGCGGGCGCGAAGTAGACGACGTAGCGGTCGACAAGCCCGGCGCGATGGAACGCTCCGGCGACTGTGGCGCCCCCTTCAACGAGGAGCTGGAGGACGCCCCGTTGGCCGAGCTGGTCCAGCACGGTGCCCAGGTCGCCGCTCATCGAGACCGCCGGCAGGACAGCGGCTCCTGGCGGGACCGGGCCGAGCACGACACGAAGCGGAGAGGGGCCTGGTGCGTCGCGAACAGTGAGGAGCGGGTCGTCGGCGCGCACGGTCCCCGCACCGACAAGGACCGCGTCGCTCTCCGCGCGCAGGCGGTGCGCGTCGGCTCGCGCCGCTTCACCTGTGATCCAAGCGCTCGTGCCGTCGGGCGCGGCGATCCGGCCGTCGAGGGACGCGGCGAGCTTCAGGACGACCAAAGGCCGGCCCGTTCGGCGCTGCGTCAGGTAGGGAGCGAGCTGTGCCTTCACCGCTCGCGCCCCCACACCGAGCTCGACCTCGACGCCGGCGGCTCGAAGTGCCGAAAGGCCCCGGCCGTTGACCCTCGGGTCGGGGTCGAGGATCCCGACCACGACGCGGCGGGCCCGAGCAGCGATGAGCGCGTCGGTACACGGCGGGGTGCGGCCGTGGTGGGCGCAGGGTTCGAGGGTGACGTATGCGGTGGCGCCTCGCGCCGCTGCCCCGGCGTTGCGCAGGGCGACGACCTCGGCGTGGGGTCCCCCCGGCGGAGCCGTCGACCCCTCGAAGACCCGCCCGTCAGCAGCGACGAGGCGGCAGCCGACCCAGGGGTTCGGCGAACTGTACGCACGCGCACGCTGGGCGAGCTCGAGCGCTGCGCACATGTGCGCCTCGTCGTCCGCGCCGGCCGCTGCGCACGCATTTGTCGAGCAAGCACCCGCCATCCCTCAGGGCACCGGCTGGTAGAGCGTGGTGCGCTGGCGAAGCGGCCGACCGAGCGGGGCGACGAGCTTTTCGAAGTCCTCGCGCTCGAGGCCCTGACCGTGGCTCGCGCCGGCAGCCCGGCTGATGTTCTCCTCCATCAAGGTGCCTCCGAGGTCGTTCACGCCTGCCTGGAGAAGCTGGCGGACGCCATCGGTGCCGACTTTCACCCAGCTTGCCTGGACATTGTCGATGAGGCCTCGATAGGCGATGCGGCCGACCGCGTGCATGAGGAGCACCTCGCGAAACGTCGGGCCGCGCCGGGAACGCCGCTGCAGGTAGAGAGGGGCAGCCATGTGCACGAAGGGCAGAGGTACGAACTCAGTAAAGCCTCCCGACCTCCGTTGCAGCTCGCGGGTCCGGACCAGGTGGCGGGCCCAGTGGACCGGCCCCTCGACGGTGCCGTGCATGATCGTAACGTTCGAGCGGAGCCCGGCTCGGTGCGCGGTCTCGTGCGCGAAGAGCCACTCCTCCGTCGTGACCTTGTCGGGGCAGATTTGCCGGCGGATCTCGTCATCGAGGATCTCCGCCGCGGTGCCCGGAAGGGAACGGAGCCCCGCCTCGAAAAGGCGGCTCAGGTAGTCGGCGAGCGGCTCCCCGAGGCGCCGGGCGCCCTCGGTGACCTCGAGGGCGCTGAAACCGTGCACGTGCATGCCCGGTTCGGCGTCGACGACAGCCTTGCAGACCTCGACGTAATAGTCGCCGTCGAAGTCGGGGTGGACGCCACCTTGCAGGGTGACCTCGGTCGCCCCTCGCCTGGCGGCTTCACGGACGCGCGCTGCGATTTCCTCCAGGCTGAGCAAGTAGGGCGCCCCACGCAGGTTGAGCGAGAGGGGGCCTTTGGAAAACCCACAGAACCGGCACTTGAACGTGCAGATGTTGGTGTAGTTGATGTTCCGGTTGTGCACCCAAGTGACCGTCTCGCCGACAGCCTCGCGTCGCAGCTCGTCCGCGCACTCGGCCACCGCCGAGACCTCCGGGCCGCGCGCCGAAAAGAGCGTGACGAGCTCGTCGACGCCGGGCTCTTGGCCGAGCCGCACACCCTCGAGCACCTCGCGGACCGGGCCCGACGCACGGCTTCGGGCGGGCACCAGGACGGGGGGCACGCCGCGCGCACCCGAGTACCAGGCGGTGGAGCGCTCACCGACGAGTACTACCTCGACATCATCGCCGACTGGCCTTGTCGCGGCCACCTTCTCAGGGAAGACCGCACCTGGGTCGTCACGTCCGAGCCCCTCGGCGTCTGAGCGGTCGAGGACGGCAAAGCAAACGTTAGGGTCGAGCCAACGCCCGGGGTCCCGGGCGAACTCGGGGTAGACGGTGAGGCGCGGCGCGAGGCTGTAGCCGCGTGCTTCGGTCACCTGTCGGAGGCGCTCGAGGCTCGGCCAGGCACGCTCGGGGTTCACGTGATCGGCTGTCACTGGAGAGACCCCGCCCCAGTCGTCGATCCCCGCGTCGAGGAGGGCCCCGAAGTCGTCGGTGAGGTTGGGGGGTGCCTGCAGGTGGACGTCAGCTTGGAGGACCAACCGGGCCGCAGCGATCGTCCTGAGGTGCTCCTCGGCTGGACAAGGCGGGGCGTTGGCCATCGTGGTCGCTTCCTTCGGGAGGAAGTTTTGGACGATCACTTCTTGGATGTTCCCATGACGCTCGTGGTGCTCGGCGATCACCCGGAGTGCCGCGAGGCGGTCCACGCGGCTCTCCCCAATGCCAACGAGGATGCCCGTGGTGAAGGGGATGGCGAGGCGTCCGGCTGCTTCGAGGGTGGCGAGACGGCGCTCAGGCGCCTTGTCGGGTGCGCCGCGGTGGCAGAGGAGCGTCGGGTTGAGGCTCTCGAGCATCATCCCCTGGCTTGGTGCCACAGGCCGCAGCGTGGCGAGCTCTTCTTGGTACAGCGCCCCCGCGTTGGCGTGCGGCAGGAGGCCGGTGTCGTCGATCACGACCTCGGCCATCGCCGCGACGTAGTCGATCGTCGAGGCATAGCCGCGCTCGGCGAGCCAGCGGGCCGCGACCTCGTAGCGCAGCTCCGGCCGCTCGCCGAGGGTGAAGAGCGCCTCGTGGCAGCCGGCTCGGGCCCCAGCGCGAGCGATCGCGAGCACCTCGTCTCGCTCGAGGTAGGGGGCCTCGAGCCTCGCCGGCGGCTGGGCGAAGGTGCAATAGCTGCAGCGGTCCCGGCAGAGCTTGGTGAGCGGGATGAAGACCTTCGCTGAGTACGTGACCCGGGGCCCGAACCTACGGTCGCGAACGGCTCGTGCCGCGACCAAGAGCTCTTCGAGCGGCGCGTCCAGCAGTTCTCGATCGGTGGGCATAGCGACAGGTTAGTGAGGGTGAGTTTGGAATGCGAACTGACTGGTTCTTGGGTTCGGACGTACCCTCGGGTGTGACCAGCGCTCCGACTGAGCCTTTCGACTCCATCGCCAAGACGCTCGAGCTTGTCGGTGACCGCTGGACGATGCTGATCGTGCGCGACGTCTTGCGCGGGCTACGTCGCTTCGAAGAGCTCCGGGGCGACTTGGGCATCGCTCGGCCCGTGCTCTCCGACCGCCTCGGCAAGCTCGTCGACGGTGGCATCCTCACCAAAGTCCGCTACGAGGAGCACCCGCCGCGCTATGAGTACCGCCTGACCGAGATGGGCCTCGAGCTCTCCCCAGCGCTCGTCGCATTGATGCGGTGGGGCGACCGGTGGCTCGCCGGCGCTGCGGCAGGCGTCGTCCTCTACCACCGTGCCTGCGGGACCGAGCTCGAGCAGGGGTTCTGGTGCCCGAAGTGCGCGACAACGTTCGGCCCGCGTGCTATAAAAAGCCGTGCCCGGCCACCCCGGCCCGGGCGGCCAACGGCACGGACAGCACCTCGCCAGCCCTGAACCGGCCCACCGGCCAGGTCGAGCGACAGCTTTCTCCCCGAGGTTGTTGAACGGGCGTCAGCCCGCACCACCCCCGCTTCCGAGCAGCGCTTTATCGAGGGCCGCCCGGTAGGCGGCCCGGCGCTCCTCGGGCGAGGTCTTGCTGCAATCGGTGCAGCGCACGTTGCCGGGAAGCCGGTCGTAGAGGCAGCAATTGCGCCTTTCCCAGTACCAGGCGCTCCGGCCGGCGTGCTCGACGGTGGCGAAATTGCCGAGGCCCTGGAGCTCGGCCGGGGCCAGGGCGAAGAACCGCTCGCCCAGTGGCTTCACTTCCGCGCCGAGCAGGCCCTCCATGGTGCGGAAGGCCACCGCCGCCGACGCAGCGATGTTGCCCCACAAGAGGCGCCTTCCCACCCTCACGCACGACAGCGTGGCGCTCACCAAAGGGCGCATGTGGCCCTCGACCGCGTCGTCCACAAAAGCGGCGACGACCTCCTCTCCGCCATCGCCCGGGCGCCACTGGCCGGTAGCGAGGACCCTCGGCGCCCGGTACGCGACCGACGCCGGCCGCCCCTTGGAGAGAGACATGGCCATCTCGTCGGGCCGCGAGCCTGGGAGCACGCCACCTAGGAAGAAGCACGACAGGGCGACCGTCAGGGCCCTGTAGGCATAACCGTGCACGAAAAGCGACGCCGCTACGGTTCCCCCCGGCGCACCGAGGCGGCGCCCGCTGTCCCTGACCACCGCCCCGAGCCAGGAAGGGCCCCCCAGCAGTTCCTCGCAGCAAAACCACCGCCCGTCGCTCACTTCCTCCCCTGGCC
>JAJYMB010000026.1 GCA_021787365.1 Actinomycetes bacterium
CCCGGGCGCAGCACATCTGGTGGTCAGTGGAACGTGCTCGCCTCCTCGCGAAGCGACATCGGCTGATCAGCTCCCACTTGCCATGGTGGGCCAGTGAGCCCCCCGGCAGGCGTTGCTCCACTTCTCGGTTCGGTCATCAATCTGAACGCCCCTGGCCACTACATCCACTGGGGGTTCATCCTCCTTTCCCTGGCGAACTTTCTGGTCATCGTCGCCATGTTGATCGTGTTCGTCCTAGCGCTGACCCTGCCGTTCGTCCACAGCCGGCGAACCCACCGCGGCCGAGCCACCAATAACGCGCCCGACGGCGCTCCCGTCGCCGGTCTCGCTACGGCGTCTCCCACTGTCGGGGACGCGTCTGGCGCTGTCGGGCATGGTGTGCTGGACGAAGACGAGCCCGGCCTATGGACGGCGAAGATCCGCAAGGCCTGGCTTCGCTATCTCCCCCCGGACAAGATGCTGCCGGACAGCCAACCGGCCTACGTGGCGTCGTGGATCTACGTCTTCGGGGTGCTCACGCTCATGTCCCTCACTGTCGTCATCGCCTCGGGAACTGTGCTGGCACTCGAAGGCCCGGTGTGGTGGCACATCAGCTCGGTAGGCCTCTTCGTCAACTCGCTGCATCTGTGGAGCGTGGAGTGCTTCTTCGGGTTCATGGCCATCCACCTGTGGGGAAAGTTCTGGATGGCCTCGTGGCGAGGGAAGCGTCAGCTCACTTGGATGACCGGGGCGATCGCCTTCCTCGTCTCGATCTTCGAGGGCTTCACCGGGTACATTTCGCAGACCAACTTGGATTCCCAATGGATCGCCTTCGAGGCCAAGGACGCGATGAACGGTGCAGGGATCGGGGCCTTCTTCAACACGATGAACTTCGGCCAGGCACTGATGCTCCACATCGTCGTCATGCCGCTGGTGATCGGCCTCGTCGTGGTCATACACATCGTTATGGTGCGGTTGCGAGGGGTGGCGCCCCCTATCGAAGCTCTGCCCGAGCATCTCGGCGAACCCGATGGGGCTGCTTCGAGCATCACCGTTTCGAGCACAGCAAGATCATCACCTGGCTCTGCAGACTTGTCGGATGCGGGATTGGCCATGGAAGACGCAGCGAGCTCGGGGGAGCGGTCATGAGCGTGTCGCGCGCAACCCCAGGCCAGCTCGACGGCACGACTGGCCCACTGAGCCCCCGCCAACAACGTGCATTACACCGCGAGGCCGAGGCCGCCCCATGGAAAGGGCCCCACCGCCGGTACGACATCTTGAAGGAGGGCACCATGGCTCTGGTGGTGGTGGTGTTTCTCGTGGCGGTCCTGGCCATCTTGTTCTCCTCGCCCGACGTGCCGCCGGTCACTCTGCAGGCGTGGTCGTCGGCCCAGCCGATCGGGTTCACCCAGACCGCCCTGTCCGAACTCGAGGGTACCAGCACGTCTGCCACCTACGGGCCGCCCTACAACCACGGGTCGGGCTCGGTGCAGGATCTCTTCGGGGTGTCGATCCAGCGGGCCATCGGGGTGACCGACCCGATCGACCCGGCCAAGGACTTCGTGGTCGACCCGCTGAGCACCGTCTCGGGCCAACCGGCGCTGAAGGCAGCCCTCGTGCGCTACAACAGCGCGGACCAACTGACCCGTCGATCGTGGGATAAGGCCTATGGGCGTGCACTGTCCAAGGCGAAGATGGTCGATTCGCAATTGGAAGTACCGCCGGGCAGTTACGGGCCGGTCGGGACCATGCTGGCGAGCTTTCTGTCGATGGCCCGGTCCGGTGGCCTCGACGCTCAGCTGGTCGCCCACTCGGGCTTCTACACGACCAACTACACCAACCCTCTCCTTTTCATCGGCGACTCGGCGGTGGCCCAGCCATCGAGCTACTGGAACAAGATCGTCACGGCCCAAAAGATGCAAAGCCATCAGTGGGGCATGATGAACGAGACGGGGTCGTGGCCCGGACAGCCTTGGTTGTGGCTGTACGTCATGTGGTACCAGATCCCCCCCATGTCCACCTCCCACAACGGGGATGTGGAGGTCATTGCCATCATGACCGCCCTCTCCCTCGGACTGGTCCTCGTTCCCTTCATCCCTGGCATCCGGGACCTCCCCCGATGGATCCCGGTCCATCGTCTGGTGTGGAAGGACTACTACCGCACCTACCGCTCGACGTCCCAGGGTCACGCCAGTGGAGGTACGTCCCCACCGACCGGGAGTGCAACAACGGGGTCGGGAGCTCACCCGGGACCGTTGTAGCCACTGGGGTCACCAAGAGCGCCGAACAGACGATGCTGGCGTGGCCTCACTCTCAACACTCTTTCATCGGAAGCCGGAGCCCGGCTTGCATCGCTTCACCACCGGTAGTAGGCCGGTGGACAGTAGTTCCGGCTGAGCCTTGTGGCCCAGTCACGACATCGTTGCTCCAGACCCTGGCGGCGCTGACCCCGAGCGTTGTGCTCGAAAGACACCCAGGAGCAAAGGAGCAACGTTGGACACCCTCCGGTCGGGCCGCCAGGTCGAAATCACCTACAACGACCAGCGAGCCATCGTCGACGAAATGGGCGGCGGGATCCGCTGCTACGAGGTCGGCGGCCGGTCCGTCTTCGACCCACCTCCGCCCAACGCCTTCGCCAGCGGTGACGGGCTGACCAAGTTGGGACCCGCTCAGAGCGTGCCCACGGCATGGGGGGCGCGTCTCACATGAGCGAGACCACGCCGAAGCCAGCCGACGTCCTGGTCATCTTTGGGGTCACTGGGGACCTCGCCAAGAAGATGACCTTTCGGGCGCTCTACCGCCTCGAAGCAGCCGGCCGCCTCGACTGCCCGATCATCGGCGTGGCCAAGGAGCCCTGGTCCGAAGATCGTCTGCGCACCACAGCACGGGCCGCCCTCGAGGCGACCGGGGAGCCGGTGAAAGACGAGATCTTCGATCGACTCGCAGGCCGGCTCGGCTACGTGCACGGCGATCTCGCAGACCCCGCCACCTACAAGAGGCTGGCCAAGGCGCTCGAGGGCTTTACCCGGCCGTTGTTCTACCTCGAGATCCCGCCGACGCTGTTCGCACCGGTAGTGGCGTCCCTCGGCCAGGCCCATCTCACCGGGGGGGCCACGGTGATTATCGAGAAGCCCTTCGGCCACGACCTCGCCTCGGCCCGCCAGCTCAACGTCGAGCTGCACCAGGTGTTGGGCGAAGACCAGATCCTTCGCATCGACCACTTCTTGGGCAAACAGCCCGTCCTGGACATCTCCTTCCTGCGTTTCGCCAACGCGCTGTTGGAACCGGTGTGGGACCGCGACCACGTGGCCGCCGTACAGGTCACGATGGCCGAGGACTTGGGGGTGGAGGACCGGGGCGCGTTCTACGATCCGGTCGGGGCGCTTCGCGACGTGCTCCAGAACCACCTCCTCCAGGTCCTGGCCCTCGTCACCATGGAAGCACCGGTCGGGCCCGGGCACCGGGCGCTGTGGGACAGGAAAGCCGACATCTTCCGGGCCATGGCCGACGTCGACCCGGCCCGCTGCGTGCGAGGACAGTACGCCGGGTACTCGAAGGTCCCCGGAGTGCACAAGGGCTCGAAGACCGAGACCTACGTTGCGCTGCGGCTCGAGGTGCAGAGCTGGCGCTGGGCGGGCGTGCCGTTGTTCATCCGGGCCGGAAAAGCGCTCGCGGCCCGCGCCACCGAGGTGAGAGTGATCTTCCGCCGCCCACCACGGCTGTCCTTCTTGGACGGGCCACGCCACACCGATGCCAACCAGCTGATCATCCGGATCGACCCCGACCCTGGCCTGCGCCTGGTGATGCTCTCCAAAGGCCCGGAAGGCACAGCATCGAGAGACGTGCACATGGACCTCCCCTTCGCCGCCGAGCTCGGCCGCCCTCCCGAACCCTACGAGCGGCTGTTGCACGACGCGCTCATCGGCGACCACTCCCTGTTCACCAGGGAGGATTCGGTGGAAGAGACCTGGCGGGTGCTTCAGCCACTGGTGGACCATCCACCCGCACCCCTGCCCTACAGGCGGGGGTCGTGGGGCCCGTCTCAGGCCGACGAGCTCCTGAGAGGCCATCCGCCGTGGCAGCTGCCATGGCTCCCCGATGCGAAGAGCCCGAAGGACTGACGCCGGTACGCACAGCCATCACGGATCGGTCGAGCCAACAGCTCAACGGACCGACCCGCGCGACGACCGACCAATAGCACGACAGACCCCAACAGGACGACACACCCCAACAGGACGACACACCAAGGAGAACAGATATGCCAACGGATAACCCGATGCAGCTCGGCGTGGTCGGGCTTGGACGGATGGGGGCGAACATCGTTCGACGCCTGATGCGCGATGGCCACAGTTGCGTTGTCTTCGACGTAAACGCCGACGCCGTCAAGGATCTCGAGAAGGAGGGGGCGACGGGGGCGACCTCGGTGGCCGAATTCGTCGAGAAGCTGTCGGCGCCTCGGGCGGTCTGGGTCATGGTGCCCTCAGGGGACATCACCGGCAAGACCATCGAGGACCTGTCCTCCCACATGGAACGAGGAGACATGATCATCGACGGGGGGAACTCCTACTACCGAGACGACATCGCCCGCGCCGCATCGCTGTCTAGACAGGGCATCCACCTGGTCGACTGCGGTACGAGCGGCGGGGTGTGGGGAATCGACCGGGGCTACTGCCTCATGATCGGCGGCGAAGACGACGTCGTCGAGCACCTCGGACCGATCTTCTCCACCATCGCCCCCGGGATCGGCTCCGCGCCCCGGACCCCGGGCCGCACCGGGGAACCCGACCCGGCCGAGCACGGCTTCTTGCATTGCGGACCGAACGGGGCTGGGCACTTCGTGAAGATGGTCCACAACGGCATCGAGTACGGGATGATGGCGGCCTTCGCCGAGGGCCTCAACGTCTTGCACAACGCGAATGCCGGCAAGAAGAGCGCCACGTCCGACGCCGAGACCGCCCCTATGGAATCCCCCGAGTTCTACCAATACGACATCGACACCACCGCGGTCACCGAGGTGTGGCGGCGCGGAAGCGTCATCGAGTCGTGGCTGTTGGACCTGACTGCGACCGCCCTTTACGACTCGCCTGGTCTCGCGGAGTACGCCGGGCGGGTATCGGACTCGGGTGAAGGCCGGTGGACCTCGATCGCAGCGATCGACGAAGGGGTCCCCGCCCCGGTGCTCACCACCGCCCTGTACTCCCGGTTCGCCTCCCGGGGCCTCGACGACTTCGCCGACAAAGTGCTCTCAGCCATGCGCAAGGGCTTCGGCGGCCACGACGAGAAGAAGGCCTGAGATGCCCCCAACGACCAAGACCACGAAGCCGACGAAGCTGACGGAGACGGCCAAGCCGGTCGTCGTGCTGTTCGACGTCGACGAGACCCTCGTCCACACCGGTGGGTCGGGGGCACGCAGCTGGAAGGCCGCGTTCGACACGCTCTACGGCATCCCCGCCGACATCGGCGAGCACAGCTCAGCGGGTGAAACCGACCCGCAAGTGGCCCGCGCCACCTTCAACGCCGTGCTGGGTCGCGACCCGAGCGACGACGAGCTCAGCCGGCTCTACGCCCAGTACCTCTTGCACCTGGCCACCGACATCGGGGTCGCAGAGGGCTACCGGGTGCTCCCCGGAGCAGAGAAGGTCCTGCTCCGCCTGGGACAGGCCGGGGTCATGCTCGGGCTGGTCTCTGGTGCCATGGAAGGCGCAGCGCGCACCAAGCTCGTCCCGGGCAACCTGAACCGGTTCTTCGTGTTCGGCGCCTACGGCTCGGACTCACCCGACCGCACCGAGCTCACCGGGCTGGCGATCGAAAAGGCCGCCCGGCTGCACGACCAGCTGGCCCCGTCCCAGGTCTACGTGGTCGGCGACACCCCCCACGACATGGAAGCGACCAACGCGTCGGGCGCGGTGCCGGTCGGGGTCGCGAGCGGCCACTACTCGGTCGCCGAGCTCGAGGCAGCCGGAGGCGCACACGTGCTCCGCTCCCTCGAAGACGGGTTCCCGGGGCTGTGACGACCGGGCGGGTAGTGCCTCGGCAAAAGTGTCGCCCCGGCCGGTGGTGAGCCCCCCTGTGGCAGGCGGAACGCTCCCCTGCGACCCCATCGCCACCGGGTCAGTCGCCGGGGCAGCGGCGGTGCACGTGGACGCCCTGGCCGATGAGGATGTCACTCACCATGGCGGGCGGGAACAGGCCGTGCTCCACCACCCCGGGCATCGCGGAGAGCCACTCCGCCAGCTTGCCGGGGTCGCCGATCGGCCCGAAGTAGCCCGCGAGCACCCCTTTGTCGGGGCTCGCCGGCTTGTCGGTCACGCGGGCGTCACCGAGCGCTCGAAGCGTGGCATCGAGGCCGAAGGCCAACAGCTCCAGGGGTACGGGGGCCGCCAGGGACTCCACCATCTTGTTCGACGAGACGATCACGACGTAGCGCGTCGCTGCCGCGGCGACGATCTTCTCCCGAGTCTGAGCGCCACCCCCGCCCTTGACCAGCCAGCCAGCTGGGTCCACCTGGTCCGCCCCGTCGATGGCGACGTCGAGGTGGTCGATGCCGGTGAAGGGCCGCACGTCGAGCCCGAGGCTGCGGGCGGTGCCGAATGTGGCGGGCGAGGTCGCCACACAGCAGACGTCGAGGCGGCGGTGTGCCAGGGCGGGCAGCAGGTAGGCGACGGTCGATCCGGTGCCGAGCCCGACGCTCATGCCCGCTTCCACCAGTTCGGCTGCGGCTTCGGCGGCGAGGCGCTTCTCGGTGTCGATGGATCTCTGGTTGGCCGTGTCAGTCATTTGCGCTCCCCATCTCGACCGTGCCCCACTCCCCACCTTATGGAAGCGGGCTGCCGAGTACCACCAACCGACGAAGAAGGACCACGATGATCCCCAAATCTCGCCCGTCCGGCGATCTCGACACCATTTGTGTCAACACCATCCGCACCCTCGCCATCGACGCGGTGGAGAAGGCCAACTCGGGGCATCCGGGGACGCCGATGGGCATGGCGCCGGTCGGCTACCAGCTCTGGCAGCGCCAGCTTCGCTTCGACCCCGCCGACCCTATCTGGCCCAACCGGGACCGCTTCGTGCTCTCCGAGGGGCACGCATCGATCCTCCTCTACGCCCTGTTGCACCTGGCACAAGTGAAAGCGGTGAACCCCGCCTATGAGACCGTCGGCCGAGTGTCGGTGACCCTGGACGACATCAAGTCCTTCCGTGAGCTCGGGTCGCGCTGCCCGGGCCATCCCGAGTACCGCTGGACCTCGGGAGTGGAGGCAACGACGGGCCCCCTCGGCCAGGGGGTCGCCAACTCGGTGGGCATGGCCATCGCCTCGCGCTGGCTCGCCGAGCGCTACAACCGACCTGACTTCGAGCTGTTCGACTTCGACGTGTACGCCCTCATGGGCGACGGCTGCATGATGGAGGGCATATCCGACGAGGCGGCGTCGCTCGCCGGGCATCTGGGGCTCTCCAAGCTGTGCTGGATCTACGACAACAACCACGTCACCATCGAAGGCAACACCGCACTCGCCTTCAGCGAGGACGTGGGGACGATCTTCTCCGGCTACGGCTGGAACGTGACCCGGGTCTCTGACGCCAACGACCTCGGTTCGCTCTCCAAGGCGTTCCAGGTGTTCCGGGACGAGACGGAGCGACCAACCCTCGTCATCGTCGACAGCCACATCGGCTACGGCGCGCCCGACATCGTCGACACCAGCGCCGCCCACGGCGAGCCGTTGGGTGCGGCAGAGGTGAAGAAGGCCAAGCACAGCTACGGCTGGCCCGAGGACGCCAAGTTCTTGATCCCCGACGGGGTCTACGAGCACTTCGCCGAAGGCATCGGGGCCCGCGGGTCAAAGCTCCGCGAGGCGTGGATGTCGCTGTTCTCTGACTATGAACATAAGCACCCTGAGCTGGCGGCCGAGCTGTTGGCCATGCAACGCCGCGAGCTGCCAGAAGGATGGGACGCCGACATTCCCGCCTTCGACCCTGACCCCGCAGGTGTGGCCACCCGGGACTCCTCGGGGGAGGTCCTCAACGCCATCGCCCCCCGGGTCCCCTGGCTGATCGGGGGATCGGCCGACCTGGCACCATCCACCAAGACCCGCCTGACTTTCGCGGGTGCGGGAGACTTCGAGGAGGGCAGCTACGGAGCTCGGAACTTCCACTTCGGCATCCGCGAGCACGCCGCCGCGGCGATAACGAGCGGGTTGGCGCTCTCCAAGGTCCGGTCCTACTGGTCGAGCTTCCTCGTCTTCTCCGACTACGCCCGGGGAGCGATCCGCCTGTCCGCGCTTATGGAGATCCCGGTCATCCACATCTTCACCCACGACTCGATCGGCATGGGCCAAGACGGCCCCACCCACCAGCCGGTCGAGCAGCTCGTCTCGCTACGAGCGATCCCGGGCCTCGTCGTGCTCCGCCCCGCCGACGCCAACGAGGTGGCCGAAGCCTGGCGGGTCATCATGGCATTGCAGCACGACCCGGTCGCCCTGGTGCTCACCCGCCAGGCCGTCCCCACCCTCGACCGATCCCGCTACGCCTCCGCCTTGGGGGTGGCCCAGGGCGCCTACGTGCTGGCCGACCCCGCCGAAGGACCGCCCGAGGTCATCATCATCGCGACGGGCAGCGAGGTCGCGCTCGCCGTCGCCGCCTACGAGGAGCTCAGTACCGAAGGGGTAGCGGTCCGGGTGGTGAGCATGCCGAGCTGTGAACTGTTCGACCGCCAGCCGGCCGCCTACCGCGACTCGGTGCTCCCTCCCGGCGTCCGGGCGCGGGTGGCGGTCGAAGAGGCATCCACCTTGGGGTGGCACCGCTACGTCGGCACCGACGGCGCGGTCATCGGCATGCACACGTTCGGGGCCTCGGCGCCGCTCAAGGATCTCCAGACCAGGTTCGGCTTCACACCCGACAAGGTGGCCGACGCCGCCCGCCACCAGATCGAACGACACGGCCAGCTCGAAGCACCCCGCCCGATCGAAACCCCGCGGCCGATCGAAACCCCGCGCCCGATCGAAACACAGAGGAGACACTCATGACCACCCCGGTCCACCAGGCTCTCGCCCTTGGCCAGAGCATCTGGTACGACGGCATCCGCCGATCGCTTCTCACCTCCGGTGACCTCGAGCACATGGTGAAGAAGGAGGGCTTGCGGGGCATGACCTCCAACCCGTCGATCTTCGACGCGGCCATCGCCGGCTCGAGCGACTACAGCGATGCGATCGCCGAGCTGCGCCGCTCGGGCCCGACCGACGCCAAGTCGGCCTACGAGTCCCTCGCCATCGCCGACATCCGCGGGGCGGCCGACATCTTCCGAACTGTCTACGACGAGAGCGGCGGCGACGACGGGTACGTGAGCATGGAGGTCTCCCCCGAGCTGGCCCATGACACCGCCGCCACCGTGGCCGAGGCCAAGCGGCTGTGGGGTGCTGTCGACCGGCCCAACTTGATGGTGAAGGTGCCGGGCACCGAAGAAGGTATGCCCGCGATACAGGAGCTGATCGGTGCCGGCATCAATGTGAACGTCACCCTGCTGTTCGGTCTCGCCAGCTACGAGTCGGCGGCCCTGGCCTATCTGGCCGGCCTCGAGGACCGCCTCGCCGCCGGCGCCGGCATCGCCGGCATCGCCTCGGTGGCGAGCATCTTCGTCTCCCGCCTCGACTCGGCAGTCGAGCCCCACCTCGACCGCTCGTATGCGGGCAAGGTGGCCATCGCCAACGCCAAGGTCGTCTACGCCGCCTACCGCAAGCTGTTCTCGGGCAAACGTTGGGACGCGCTCGCCAAACAAGGAGCCCGTTCCCAGCGCCTGCTGTGGGCGTCGACCAGCACCAAGAACCCGGCCCTGCCCGAGCTGCTCTACGTCGAAGCGCTCATGGGCCCCGACACTGTCGATACCGTGCCGCCGGCTACCTTCGAGGCCTTCGCCGCCCACGGTGCGGTCCGCCCAGCGCTCGACGAGGACGTGGACGGCGCTCACGCTGTCTTGGACAGCCTTTCGGGTCACGGGGTCGAGCTCTCCGAGGTGCTCGACCAGCTGGTGGCCGAAGGGGTGGAGAAGTTCGCCACTGCGTTTCGCGATCTCCTCTCCTCGGTGGAACGCGCCCTCGCCGGTGACACTCGAAGTCCGGGGCCGTGGCGGCTGCGCACGTCGCTGCCGAGAGAGCTGGCCGACCAGGTCGACGGGGTCATCGACGAGTGGCGCTCGACCGCCAAGGTGGCCCGGATCTGGGCCCATGACGCCACGGTGTGGACCGGCAAGGGTGAAGACGCTTGGTTGGGCTGGCTCGGGGTCGCCCTCGACCAGGCAGCGCACGACCATCGCTTCGACGCGTTGGTGGAAGAGGTGCGCGAGGCCCGTTTCGCCGACGCGGTGGTGCTCGGCATGGGGGGATCGAGCCTCTGCCCCGACTTGCTTGCCCACACCTTTCCTTCGCAGAGGGGTCTCCCTCGGCTCCTCGTGCTCGACTCGACCGACCCCGAGCAGGTCAAGGCGACGGAGGAGCGCGTCGATCTCGCCCACACGCTGTTCTTCGTGTCCTCCAAATCGGGCACCACCTTGGAGCCCAACATCTTCGCCGCCTACTTCTACGACCGCATGACCACCGCCGTCGGCGCACAGGCGGCCGGCTCGCACTTCATCGCCATCACTGATCCCGGCTCTCCCCTCGAGGCCCTGGCGAAGCGACAGGGGTACCGGGCGGTGTTCTTCGGCGTGCCCTCGATCGGCGGCCGCTACTCAGCGCTGTCGGACTTCGGCATGGTGCCCGGCGCGGCCTGCGGCGTCGACGTCGGGCGGCTGTTCTCCTCGGCCGAGAAGATGGCACACGCCTGTGCCCCCTCGGTGCCGGCCACCCACAACCCCGGCCTCGCGCTCGGGGCGGTCATCGGCACCTGCGTCAACGCCGGACGTGACAAGGTCACTCTCCTCACCTCACCCGCCGTCGCCCACCTGGGGGCCTGGCTCGAGCAGCTCCTGGCCGAATCGACGGGCAAGCAGGGCAAAGGCGTGGTGCCGGTCGACAGCGAACCGCTCGGTGATCCTTCGCTGTATGGAGCCGACCGCCTCTTCTGCTCCATCACGCTCAACGGCGACGACAACGCCGAACAAGCAGCCAAGATCGCGGCGCTCGAAGCGGCCGGCCATCCCCTGGTGCGCATCGAACTGTCCGACCTCTACGACCTCGGCGGGGAGCTGTTCCGCTGGGAGTTCGCCACCGCGGTAGCAGGCTCGATCATCGGCATCGACCCCTTCGACCAGCCCGACGTCGAAGAAGCCAAGGTCCTCGCCCGCCAGCTCACCGACCGCTACGACCAGGAGGGCTCCCTGCCTGAGCGTTCCCCACTGTGGGAAGGCGAAACAATCAAGCTCTACGCCGACGATCGCAACGCCGCAGCGCTCTCCGACGCGACCGGCGGCCGCGTGGACCTGGCCGGCTACCTCCGTGTGCACCTGGGACGCGCCGGCGCCGGGGACTACGTGGCGCTGCTCGCCTACGTGCAGATGGCCCCCGCGCACGAGGCCGTCCTCACCGAGATGCGGACGCTCATCAGAGACACCCTCCGGGTGGCCACCTGCGTCGGGTTCGGTCCCCGCTTCCAGCACTCCACCGGACAAACCTACAAGGGTGGCCCCAACACCGGGGTGTTCTTACAGATCACTTGCGACGACACCATCGAGGTGGCCGTGCCCGGGCACCGCTACAGCTTCGGGGTGGTCAAAGAAGCTGAGGCCCGAAGCGACCTCGACGTGCTCGCCGCACGCGGGCGGCGCGCCCTGCGGGCCCACCTTGGCATCGACGTCACCGCCGGACTGGAGCAGCTTCGCGCCGCGCTTGCCGAGGCCATCCGGGCGCCCAGCGGCCCACAATGAGCAAGAAGCCTCGGGTCGTCACCGTCGGTGCCGACTTCGAGGGGCTCGCAGCCCCAGCGAGCGACGGCACGGGCCCTTGGGCCACCGACGAGGATGCCTCGGGCAGGCGCCAGATCACCAGCATCGAGGGCATCCCGGCCCTGTCGCTCGATGCCATCAGCTCGGTGGCCTACGGGCCCGAAGCCATGCTGGTTGTGCTGGCCACCGCCGGCGCAGGGGCGCTGGCGAAGATCGAGCCGATCACGATCGCCATCGTCATCCTTCTGGCCATCTTGGTGTTCTCCTATCGCCAGGTCATCGAGGCATACCCAGATGGCGGCGGCAGCTATACCGTCTCCAAAGCCAATCTCGGGCCCCGTGCAAGCCACCTCGCCGCGGCGTGCCTCGTCGTCGACTACGTCCTGACCGTGGCCGTGTCCATCGCCGCTGGGGTCGCAGCGCTGGTCTCTGCGTTTCCCAGCCTCGGCCCCGACGTCCTCCCCATCTCGGTTGGCATCCTGGTGCTGCTGACGGCGCTCAATCTGCGGGGCATCGCCACGAGTGCCAGGACCTTCCTGTTGCCCACTGCGGTCTTCGTTATTGGTATCTACGTCGTGATCGTGTCTGGAATAGCTCGGTCGCATCCCGCCGCGCATGCCGGCTACCACCCGGTGGTCGTTCCCAGGGTCGCCGCCACGGTCGGGGTGTTCCTCTTGCTCCAAGCCTTTGCCAACGGCTGCAGCGCGCTCACCGGGATCGAGGCCATCGCCAACGACGTTCCGGCATTTCGCGCTCCGAAGGCTCGCAGGGCCATGCGCACCGAAGCTCTCCTCGGCGGCATCCTCGGCAGCATGCTGCTGGGCCTGGCATTCCTCACGGTCCGGTTCCACATCGGTCCCGTCGCCAGCCAGACGGTGCTCAGCCAGATCACCAGAGCATCCGTCGGGCGAGGCCCGCTCTACTACGTCATCGATCTCTCCACCACGGTAATCTTGGCATTGGCGGCCAATACCTCCTTCGGTGGGCTCCCGGTGTTGGCCAGCCTGCTCGCCCGCGACAACCTTGTCCCTCACGTCTTCGGGCTCCGTGCAGAGCGCCCGGTCTACCGCTATGGAGTCGTGGTGCTCGCAGTACTGGCCGGCCTGCTCCTGATCGCGGTCGACGCCAACACCAATGCGCTCATTCCGCTCTACGCCATTGGAGTGTTCACGGGCTTCACGCTCGCGCAGAGCGGCCTCGTCCGTCACTGGGCAGCCACGAGATCCAATCGGTGGCGGGCTCGGGCGGCGTTGAACGGCACCGGCGCAATCATGACCGCGGTTGCCACGATCATCTTTCTCGTGACCAAGTTCTCGTCGGGCGCATGGGTGGTGGCCATCGCCATCCCTGCGCTCATCCTCCTTTTCTCACGGATCTCCAAGTACTACGCCGATGCTGAAAGGGAGCTGAGCCTGGGCTCTCTCGCCAACAAGCCGGCGGTCCACAAGAGCCTGGTAATCGTCACGGTCACCAGTGTGTCCCGCATGACCCAGGCCTCCTTGGGCTCTGCCCGCTCACTCAGCGACGATGTGGTGGCCGTGAGCGTCCAGTTCGATGAGCAGCGAGCCGCGACCCTACGCGCGGACTGGGATCGCTGGGATCCCGGCGTCGACTTGGTAATCCTCCGTGCGACCAGTCATTCCATTGCGAAGCCGATGCTCCAGTTCCTCGGTTTGCCCGAGATCCGGGAACGCGGCCGGGTACTGGTCCTGATCCCCGAGGTGGAACCCCACAAGTGGCGGCACCGGCTGTTGCAAAACCAGCGCGACGTGATCCTCGCCAACGTCTTGCACCGGCGCACCGAAGT
>JAJYMB010000107.1 GCA_021787365.1 Actinomycetes bacterium
TGAAACCCTCGACGACGTGCACGTACTCATAGAGGCGGCCGCCTTGGCGGACCTTCTGCAGGCGCACGAACATTTCCCCAACAGCATAGCGCCCAGAACTACATGATTGCAAGTAGGTTGCCGGTCGCAGGCCATGTTCTTTCCCCAACAAGTCCGGTCGGTCACGGCCGGAGCTCTTGGACGGACAGGGCTCTTCATCAGCAAGGACGCGCCAGCTTGGGCCAAACCCCGTCGGCCGGGGAAGCCTTCAGCTAAGGGACAGTGCGGAATACGGGGCTAGCCGCCAAGGCAACTGGCTTGACGACTTGGACCGCTTCTGCGAAGAGCCCCTTGCCGAGTCTTCGATCTAATCGGTCTTGCACCGCGTGCGCGACAAGCTCTTCCCGGACCAGTTCTTCTCCGACGAGGGGCGCCGCAGCGTGCCCCCTTTTGTGGTGGCCGTCGTGATGGTGCTCCAGCGCCTCGCCGGCCTGTCTGGCCGGGAGGCCGTCGAGCACTACGCCTTCGACGCCCGCTGGCGCTACGCGGCAGGCGTCGGCGGCTACGACTGCGGGGCTTCGGGAGCTTCGCCCACACCGTGCTGGTCGACATGCGCGCCAGGCTGGAGGCCTCCGAGCGTCCCCGGCGCATCTTCGAGGTGACCGTCGAGGCAGCCAAGCAGGCACGGCTCGTCGGGCCGAAGCGTGTCCTCGGTCCCACGCCCCTCTACGACGCCGTCGCCACCATGGACACCCTCACCCTCGTCCGCTCGGCCGTGCGGGGGTTGCTGAAAGTCGCCGGCCCAGAGCTCGAGGCCGAGCTGCGGGCTGTCATCGAAAGCGGTGACGACTACGCGAGCTCGGCCAAGCCACGGGTCGACTGGGACGACGAAGAGGCCCGGAAGAGCCTCATCGACAGCCGCGCCAAGGACGCCTACTCCTGTTCGGCCCTATTGGAGGGCCGTGAGCTGATGTCCGAAGTAAGAGAAGCGGCGGAGCTGTTGGCCTACCTCGACAAGGCCGGCATCGACCCCCGGGTGAAAGTGCAGCCGCCCGTAGCACCTGGAGGGCTCTTCCCCAAGGACCGCTCCAGTATCGACTTGGCAGCCGGCGCGCTCACGTGCCCGGCCGGCAGTACCGTCGCCATCTCCTTCGCCAAGGCCGGCGACGGCACCGCCTGCTTTGGCGACGCGTGCAGCAACTGCCTGCTGCGCCAGTCCTGCAAGACGGCCGCAGCTGGGCGGACGGTCTCCATTTCCCCCCACGAGGAGCTCCTCCGAGCCCAGCGGGAGCGCTTTGCCGGCCCGAGCTTCGCCACCGACTACCGGGCGACCCGTCCCAAGGTCGAGCGCATCCTCGCCCACCTCGTGCTCCGCCGCCACGGTGGGCGCCAGGCGCAAGGTCGGCGCCGACTTCAACCTCCTGGCGGTGTCGAGGAGCCTCGCCCGCCTCGCCGTGCGCGGGCTCTGCTCGACGCCTGACGGTCGGGTGGCAGCGGGCGCCTGAAGGGGCAAACATAGGGCCTCGGCACACCGCAGCGGGACGCCAGACCACCCCCCAGCTACCAAACACCCCCCTCGCCGGGGGGTGTTTGGTGCCGGAAAGGCAAAAAACCCCGGTGCTGCAGAGCAAAGGGCCTCAGAGGGGGCGGTCTTACTTACAAGGGTGGCATTTCACACCGGCCTCCCAGGGCGCCAAGCGGGCGGCAGCCGTCGATGTCGCCGGCCTTCCGCCGGCAGCGGCCGTGCTACGGGCACCGACCCATAGGCTGCGTAGGCGCCACAAGCATCCTTTGGCACCGGAGGCTTAACGAACAGTCGACCCGCATCGGGGCGGCTGTGGGTTCAGGGCTTAAGTGTCAGCTGCCAGCGATGGTTTTCGACGGGGACCAGGTTCTGACCGACTGCGAGGACAAGGTCGTAGTGCACCTGGGTGCGGTCAGCCACCTCGAACTGGAGCAAGTCGTCACCGGAGGTGAGCCGGTGTCCCCACTTGCGCCAAACGACCGCGAGACCAGGCACGGCTGCCTCCTTTGTTGATTGGGCTGGGCACAAGCCAGCATGACAGGAGACACCGTCGAGGTTGCCAGGAGCTCGCAAAAGTACCCGCGGCCGCAGTCGTCGGCCGGTGACCCAAAGAACCAGCCAGAATAGGAACGCACCCAGTAAGAGCGCCGGCAGGGCCTCAGTGAGTAAGCCCGAGGTACCAGTTGACGACCGGCCCGCCGGCGAGCACCGCCAGCAACGCCCCCGCCGCCAAAAAAGTCCCAAAAGGCACCGGGGTCCGCCGGCCCGCCTTCCCCACCGCTATCAACCCCACGCCGACCAGCGACCCAAGCACGCTCGCCACCAAGAACCCCAAGAAGGCGTACGCCGCCCCCAGCCACCCCAGCCCGAAACCGATCAAAAGCGCCAGCCGGACGTCCCCGAAACCGAGGGCGTGCGGCGCCAGGTAATTGATCGCGAAAAAGAGCGCCCACGGGACGACGGCGCAAATGGCGGCCACGCCGAGGCGGTCCCAGTGGTCGCCGGCAGCGCTCCCGGCCACGAACACCGCCCCCACCGCCACCAACGCCACGTACACGACCCGGCGGGGCAGCACCATGTGGTCGAGGTCGATGAACCCCAAGATAATCAGGCTGGCTGCGAGCAGCGCCTCGCCGGCCCCGGTCCACGACACCCCAAAACGCCAGCCGATGCCGGCGAACACGGCCCCGACGAGCGCCTCGATGGCCGGGTAGCGGACCGAGATCGGGGCCTTGCAGTCACGGCAACGCCCACCGAGCAGCACCCAAGAGACGACGGGGACATTGTCGTAAGGACGCACCCGGGCCCCGCACTTGGGGCACGCCGAGGGTGGGGTCACCACCGAACGTCCGTCCGGCACGCGGTAGATCGCCACATTGGCGAACGACCCGACCAGCAAGCCGAGCACGCCGAACACGGCCGCACCAACAGCCCCCGGCCCAAGACCGTTCATGATCCGGCCGTCCCAGTAGCTCCCATTTCACTTATTGATCGGCGCAAGCGGCCCCCGGGGTTAGCCCCGGGACGGCCGTCAACACCGTAAACGTGGTGCTCAGTGTAGCGAGCGGCCGCTATTGCAGCTCGGACAACGCAGCCATCACATCATCCACCGGCACCGAGCGCACCACCTCCAGGCCCCTGGGCCCGTCCAGCACAAAGGTGAGCCCGCCTCCGGTCGCCTTCTTGTCCCTGCCCATCACGTCCACGAGCTCGCCCACGTTTACGCCGGCGGGAAGGCGCGACGCCAGCCCGTAGGAGGACACCACGGCCTGGTGCTCGCCGACGCGCTCGTCCCCCACCCGCCCGAGCCGCCGGGCCAGGTGGGCGGCGAAGATGAGGCCCACGGCGACAGCCTCGCCGTGGCGGAGGTCGTAGTGGCCAACCGTCTCCAGCGCGTGGGCCAGGGTGTGGCCGTAGTTGAGGAGCACCCGGCCACCCTTTCCGCCCGCGAGGTCGGACAACTCGTGCGGGTCGGCAGAGACAAAGCGGGCCTTGCACTCCACGCAGCGGGCCACGGCCTCCTCCAGGGGCAGCTCCGCCAGGTCGGCGACCCCCAAGAAGGCGTACTTGGCCATCTCCCCGAGGCCGCTTTTGTACTCACGAGGCGGCAGCGTGGAAAGGACCTCAGTGTCGCAGATAACGCCGGCGGGCTGCCAGAAGGCGCCCACCAGGTTTTTCCCTTCGGGCAAGTTGACGCCTGTCTTCCCGCCTATCGCGGCATCCACCTGGCCCAGGAGGGTCGTGGCCACGTGGACGACGGCTACCCCCCGGTGGTAAACGGCGGCGGCGAATCCAGCCACGTCGGTCACCACTCCCCCGCCTACGCCCACCACGACATCGGCCCGGGTCAAGCGGAACTCGGCGAACCCTCGGCAAAGCTGCTCCACTGTCGATAGCGACTTCGCCTCTTCGCCCTCACCGATCATGAAAACCCGTTGCTCCCTGCCGGTGTCGACCTCGACGCCCACGCCGGCTTGGGTCACCACCGCGGACTTCTTGGAGCCCCGCGGCAAGAGCGAGGCCAGCTCGTGCCGGGCACCCGGCCCGACGAGCACCGGATAGGAACGTTCGCCGAGCTCCAAAGAAATCCGCTTCATGGTCGCCCAGACGTTAGCTCAGCTGAGCGGCGGCCGCGAGTTTGGCAGCGACTATGTCAGCCACTTCTTCGGGTGAAAGGGTGTCCACATCGACAATGAGGTCCGCCACTTCTTCATAGAACGGGCGCCGCTCGGCGACGAGCTTGTCCATGGTCTCTAAGAGCTCGCCGTCCTCACGACCGAGCACCGGGCGCCCGTCTGCGCTGCCAACCCGCGCCGCGAGCGTCGCCGGCCGCGCCCGCAACCAGACGACCATGCCCAGCCTGCGCAGGGCTCTGCGGTTGCGTTCCCGCAACACAGCGCCGCCTCCCACGCTCACGACGGTCGGCGCGGGGAGGAGCACGAGCGACTCGATAGCGCTCGATTCGGCGTCCCGGAAAGCCCGTTCCCCGCGCGCGGCGAACAACGCCGGCACCGACATCCCAGCCTCCTCCTCGACCATGTGGTCGGTGTCCAACGCCCGGCAACCCAACCTGGCTGCGAGCACGCCGGCGACGGAGGTCTTGCCGGCGCCCATCATGCCAATGAGCACGACGCTACGAGCAACAGTGCCGGCGGGGGCCAAAACGCTCAGGAGCCAAACTGGCGTTTGATGTCCCGCACCTCGGCCTCTAGCTGGTCGAGGCGCGCGTTGATGCTCGCAAAGCCGTTGGTCGTGTCCTCCCGCAAGCTGTCCATCTCCCCCCGAAGGCCCCCAACTTCACCATGAAGGCCCGCAACTTCACCGCGGAGGTCGACGACTTCACGGCGGATGTCGACAACTTCACCGCGGAGGTCGACAATCTCGGCGCGAAGTTCGGAGAACCCTTCACGCACCAAATCCATAAGCTCGCGCAGCACCGTCGTCATGCGCTCGACGAACTCGCCGGTCAGCGCCATCAGTTGCGAAAGGTCCCGTCGCTGCTCGGCCACGGCATCTATCAGCGCGCCCACCTGTGAGCTGAGCAGCTCTATGTGCTGGCCCTGCTGGGCGACGGCATCTATCAGACCGCCCACTTGGGAGCTGAGCACATCTATGTGCTGGCCCTGCTGGGCGACGGTAGCGGTGAGCGCCTCGATCTGGCGGGTGTTCTCGGCGACCGCAGCAGTGAGGGCCTCGATCTGGTGCGTGTGCTGGGTAACGGTCGCGGTGAGGGCCTCTATCTGGTGGGTGTTCTCGGCAACCGCAGCGGTGAGCGACTCGATCTGGCTGCCCTGACGCTCCACGGCCGCGGTCAGACGCTCGACCCGCTCGGGCAGGGCAAGCAGCTCCCCGGTCAAGACCTCCCGCCGTACCTGCTCGCGGAAGGCCGGGTCTCTGCGCAGCGTCTCCAGGAACCGGCTCCGCTCGGCCTCGTCCATGGTTGTCATGCTACCTCCCCTCCGGGGCTGGCCAGCCCCGTTATGCCTGGTAAGGAGGGCGCTCGCCGGCGCTCCCGAGGCGCCAGCCGTGCCGGCGAACGCCGGCCGGGGCGCTGACCCGACGGTACAACTGCCCTGAGACGACGTTCGTTCGCCCGCCGGCCCGCCCGGCCAGGAGGTGCCGCGAGCGTAGACAACCCCTGCGGAGGACCCCGGTCGCGGTCATGGCGTCTTCTCCCCGGCCGCTCAGCCAGACCGCGGCTCCTCGGCCTGGCGGGCCGCGCCTGGGAGCCGAGCCAGCTTGCGCGCCACCAAGTCACGCACGTCACAACTGACCAAGTCGAAGCCGACCTGCCGGGCCGCGATGGCATAGGCAGCGTCGCACACCGAGATGCCCTGCTCTCCCGCCAGCACGATGGCGCTCGCCACCAACGCGCTGTCGGCCCGCACGAGGCCCCCGTCACCCGCCACCGCGCTCACCCTCTCGCGCAGGCGGTGCGCTGTTGCCTCGTCGCGCCACGCCCTGACGGCCACGTTGGACACCTCGTAGTAGGCGAGGTCGAGGCTGGCGATCGTACCCTTCGCCTTTAGAAGCCGCACCGCGTCCTCGTGGTTCACGTCGTCGGCGTCCTCGCTCGCCAAAAAGACGCTCGCGTCCACGAACCACGACGCCACAACTAGGGCCGGTGCGCCTTCACCAACTCCGCCACGCCACCGCCGCGACGCTTTGCCGGCCCACGCAGCCGGTCGATCTCAGCCATGCGGCGGGCTCGTGCGGCGCTCTTCTTGCTCAGGGCCTCGTCCGCCAGTTCCCGAAGCAGCCCGCTCCGGGTGGTGCCGCGACGCCGAGCCTCGGCATCGACAGCCCGGAGGAGGTCATCGGGGAACGAGACCATGACCTTGGCCACCCAGGCAGTATACCCAGTATTGCCTCTCTCCTCGCCCCCGCCCGGTGCAAAGAGGTGAGCGCCTTATCCCTGCAGGCTCGCCACGTAGCCGTCCCTGTTGCGGACGACCTCGGCCACCGAGTCCCCGCCGAACTTCCTGAGCGCCTCCGAAGCGAGCACCCACGCCGTCATGGTCTCGGCCACCACCCCCATCGCCGGTACGGCCGTGTGGTCCGTGCGCTCCTTGAACGACACGGACTCCTCTTTCGTCACCACGTCCACCGTCTTGAGCACGGGCCGGTTGAGGGTCGAAAGGGGCTTCATGTAGCAACGCGCCACGACCGCCTCGCCGTTTGTAATCCCGCCTTCGGTCCCGCCGGCGTGGTTCGACTCGCGGCGGTACGAACCGCTCGTCGGGTCCCAGGCGATCGGGTCGTGCGCGACCGAACCCCTGAGGCCGGCGACCTCGACCCCCTCCCCGATCTCGACGGCCTTCACGGCGTGGATGCTCATGAGCGCCTGAGCCAGGAGGCCGTCGATCTTGCGGTCCCAGTGGACGTGGCTGCCGAGGCCGACCGGGACCCCGTAAGCGATCACCTCGGCCGTCCCACCCAGAGAATCCCCGTCTTTCGCTGCCGCCTTTATCGCCTCTACCATCTGCGTTTCCGCCTCGGGGTCGAAACACCGAACCGGGGAAAGATCTACCGCTTCGAGGTCGCCCGGACCCGGCCGGCGCCCGGCCTTGGCCACCACCGGCCCGAGCTGCACCACATGGCTCACGACCGCGATGCCCAGTTCTTTCAACAAAAGCTTGCATAATGCTCCTGCCGCCACCCGCGCTGCCGTCTCCCGGGCGCTCGCCCGCTCCAAGATGTCGCGCGCTTCAGGCAGGCCGTACTTCTGCATGCCGGCCAAGTCGGCATGCCCCGGCCTCGGCTGGGTCAACGGTTTTGCCGTCTGGCCCGGCGCCGGCGACATCTCCTCGGTCCACTTGGGCCATTCGGAATTGCCTATTTCGATCGCCACCGGCGAACCGAGCGTCCGGCCGTGCCTGATGCCCCCGAGGAGAGTCAGTTCGTCGGCTTCGAAGCGCATCCTCGGGCCGCGGCCGTAACCGAGGCGCCGGCGCGCCAGCTCCTCTGAGATGTCCTCGGCCTTCACTTGCAGGCCGGCGGGCAAGCCCTCCACGACCACGACCAAGCCTTTGCCGTGCGACTCGCCGGCGGTCAGGAAGCGCAACACGGGAGCCATCGTAGCCGTCCCACCCAGGCTCGCCTCCTGGCCCACGGCGCCCCCTCGCCATGACGGCACGGTAGCATCTAGTCGTGACAGCGCCGACTGCGACCGGCCCCCTCACCAACGAGCGCTGGACTTGGACCGTCGAAGCCTACGACAAGGCCGCCGAGATCGGCCTGTTCGGCCCCGACCCCAAGGTCGAGCTGCTCGAAGGGGAGGTTTACACCATCGCACCCATGTTGCCCGGCCACTCGACTGCCGTAGACATGCTCCGTGATCTCCTACGCCAGCACCTCAAGCCAGCGCTGTGGGCTGTCGGCTCGCAGACCCCGGTGCGCGTAGGCGGCCGCAGCGAGCCCGAGCCCGACCTCTGGGTCGCCAGGGGCGACCGGAAGACCTACCTCCATCGGCATCCCAACCAGGAGGACCTGGTGCTCGTGGTGGAGGTGGCCGACACGTCCCTCACCCGAGACCGCGAGCAGAAGATCCCGGCCTACGCCGCGGCCGGCATCCCCTACGCTTGGCTCGTCTCCCTACCAGACAAGACGATCACGGCTTACAGCGGCCCGCTACCTACGGAGCGGCGCTACGAGCACGCTTCCGTCTTCCGCCCCGGCGAGACGGTCAACCATCCGCCCACAGGCTTTACGGTAGATCTCGCCCAGCTCATCTGAAGGCTGACTACGCCCTACGCCGCCGCCCCGCCCTGCGCGGAGCTTATCGACGCCAGGATCCTGAGGCGGCGCCAGCCACCACCGCGCTGAACGTCACAAAGCCGCTCCGGCCGGCCGATTTCGCCTGGTACAAGCGATGTCGTCATCACGGAGCACATCTTTGGGCCGTTCGTACAACCGCGCCCCGACGACGCCAGCGCTTGCTCGCGGTGACCACGTCTTCGCCCTCGACGCTACAGGTGTTTGTCCAGTCGTCGAGGGCGCGCCTGCCTATATCGAGCACGGTGACCGACCCCAGGTGGCAAAGCGAACTTGTCGCCACCAACGCGGGCCACGTGCCAAACGCGACAACTTGGCCTGCACGCCGCGGCGACCTCTACCAGGGCTCGTCGCCAACGAGGTAGCGCAAGTTGTCCTTCAGTTCCTCGAACTGTCGAGACCGAACCAGAGCACGGCATAGCTGCAACCCTCCGCGCCCTTCCGCACCGGCAAGCGCCGGGGAAAACGGTCCGTAACCATCACCCCGTTCGCCCATCCGGGTAAGGCTGCCGCAGAACGTTTACCGGCGCAGTTGCTCTTCCAAGACACGGCGCCGGTCACGGCCATCAACGAAGCAACGAGGCGCATTGCCCCCGCCCTACCCACGGACATGGCCGGCCCAAGGCCCGGATGCAGTTGCCCTCATGGGGCTGGACACAGTGCTCGACGACCAGATTGTCGGGCGGGGCGCCCTCGAGCAGGACCCTCCGCCGGTAGCCTGTGGGCATGACGGCACAGGCTCAAGCAGACCTGCTGGCGGGTGCTCGTTGGCGCTGGACAGCCGAACTGTACGAGCGGGCCGCAAAAGAGGGTTTTTTCGAGCCGGGGCCCAGGGTCGAACTTCTTGATGGGGAGGTCCTCACCATCTCGCCGGTGCTCCCGGAGCACTCGGCCGTGTTAGGCCTCCTCGAGGAGTTCGCACACCAACAGCTCGACCGTACGCGATGGGCCGTGCGCTCGCAGCGCCCAGTTCGCCTGGCCGACGACTGGGTACCCGAGCCCGACCTTGCGATTGCGGTAGGGATGACTGGCGATTACCGGGAGCGCCACCCGGGCCCTGGTGACATAGCCTTGGTGGTAGAGGTTTCCGACACTTCCTTGGCGCGAGACCACAACATCAAAATCCCCGCCTACGCGGCTGCCCGCATCCCCTGGGCATGGCTTGTGTTGCTCCCCGAGAAGACCCTCACCATCTATTCAGAGCCCTCCCCCGGCGAGCGCCGCTTCCAGCATGAGGCCGTCCTTCGGCCCGGGGAGACGGCGACCCACCTGCCCACGGGCCTAACGGTACCCGTAGCGGGACTTTTCTGACTCGCGTTACGGACCACCCTTGCGGCCGGCCGCACGGAATCCCGACGTGCGGAACCACCGCACTGGGAGCCCGCCTGGGGTCCTGGAACCACACCGCACCTGGAAAGTAGGAAACAAAAGGAGCGACCCAGCGCACTGAGCGGTCGGCTCGCAGACGCCCGTGCTGTTGAGCGACCGCAGCGAGCCAGAGCCTGACCTCTGGGTAGCCAAGGGGGACGACGACAACTACCTCCGTCGCGACCCAGGGCCCCACGACCTCGTGCTCATGGTGGAGGTTGCCGACACATCCCTCGCCCGAGACCGCGAGCAGAAGATCCGAGCCTAAACCACCGCCGGCATCCCCTACTCTTGGCTTGTCTCCCTACCAGAGAAGACGATCACGGCTTACAGCGGCCCCGTGCCGGCGGAGCGGCGCTACGAGCACGCTCCTGTCTTCCACCCGGGCGAGACGGTCACCCATCCGACGACAAGCTTTACGGTACATCTCGCCCAGCTCATCTGAAGGCTGCCTGGACGGCCCTGACGGCCTGGCCGTCATGGCCGAAATCTCCGAAAACCGACCGTCCCGAACCAGCGGTCCTCAGGACCGCCCCGATATCTGCCGATAACCCGCGGGTGAGGCGCGGTAGGGTCGGCTTGGCGAGTCCTTTCAGGTGGCGGCGTCGGCAACGGCACGCGTCGGACTCCGGGTTCACCCTCATCGAGATAGCCATCACCATCCTGATCGCGTCCATCGTGATCGTCCCGCTCGTCGACGTAATGTACGGAGCCCTCTCAGCGGGCGCTACCGACCAGACCGTCGCCAACGCGAACGCCGAAGCCACCCAGCAACTCGAGCACGTGCACGCCGTTCCCTACGCCGACCTCGGCTTCTACACGGATCAGTCCGAGTACGTCACAAGTTGGGGCCCAGACAACAACACGACCGTGACACTTGGCCAGGCAGCACCTGCCAGTCCCTACGTAGTGCCCGTAAAGACGACGACGGCCGACCACGTCACCTTCACCATCGAGACCTTCATCACTTGGGCCAGCGCCGCCGTCCCGACCGCTACGACAGGTTCGCCGGTTCCCACCATAACCGACGCCAACGCTTACAAAGCCATTACCGTATTAGTATGTTGGGTGCCAAAGGCTCCCAATACGGCACTGTCGTCCTGCACGACGTCCTCGACGTCTATCACCAATGTGCAAGCGGGGCAGAGTACCGTCGAACAGCAATCCCTCATCTACCCCGGCGGCCTGGGGCCCTATTCCGGCACCACCACGACCGCCCCTGCAGCCACCACGACAACGGCACCCACGACTCCAAACGCCCCCACCAATGTCACCGCGTCAGTCCCCTCGACCGGCGGCGACTCTGAAGTCAACGTCACCTGGTCTCCGCCCAGCTCCGGTACTACGCCCACTGGCTACCTGGTCCAGTGGTCGGCTGACCCCGCGTTCTCCACGTACTCGAGCAGCGGCCTCATCACCGCGCCGACCACTTCCGACCTGGTTACCGGGCTCTCACCGTCGACCGAGTACTATTTCCAGGTCTTCTCTTACGATGGCCTCTGGAGCCAATCTTCGCCTTCAGCACAAGCGTCCACCACATCGTCGTCCTCTTCCAATCCGCCCTGTACGCCGGTCAGCTTCACCATGGCACCCAGCTGGCTCTCACCCTTCACCACCAAGGTGTACCTCACTCAAAACAACCAACTACCCTCGCCGAGCGACCTGTACTTGACTGCCAACCTGACTGGCGCGTGCACCTCGGCTCTCACGGCGGTCATAACGTCCGCCCCCTCACCGCAGGACCCCGAACTCGGATGGAGCTTCCCCCTCAGCAACATAAGCGGCGGCTACAGCTGGGAAGGGAGCGCTTCAGCCCAATCGTGGGACGCCGGCGAGTACACCTTCAGCGTCTACGAAAACTCCCAGGTACTGTCGCCGCCCGTAAGTTACAACCTCCTCGTCTGCGCCTACACCGCGACCGAGAGCACCTCCTCCAGCCAATGTTGACGCTCACACCGCCTACGCGCAACCCGGCCGGACCACATCCCGACGCTACCGCGAAAGACCACGGCTTCACCCTGGTCGAGCTCGCTATCGCTACGGCGCTAATGCTTGTAATTATGCTCGTATTCCTAAGCCTGATATCTCCTTCCCAAAAATCATCCAACGTAGCGAACGCCCTTATCACCAATGAGCAAGACGTCACTCTCGCCTTGCAGCAAATGGAAAAGGACATCCGTGCCGCCAACCCGCTCGACGCGTTCAACAACAACTGTTACGACGACCAGATCGAGCTAACCTTAGGGCCAACTGGTGGCACCCAGCAGACAGTGATGTGGGTGTACTCCCCGACGACGGACACATTAGCTCGCGAAGTCGTTACCGGGAGTGGCTGCAACCCCACGGTCTCAGGCGAGCAGGACGTCACCACCATCGTCAACGGGACCACTCCCGTGTTCGCTTATTTCAACTCCGACGGCACACAATTCAACCCGGAAGTCGCGCCGCTCGGCGACATCGCTAATTGCACCGTGCGCGTAACAATTACGCTGATCGGCCAGGCAAACACCGACGCCTCTCCTTTCACTGAGAAGCTGAGCGTGTGGCTACGCAATCGTCTACCTGGAGGTATGCCAGGATGCGCGTGATCAAACGACCAACAACTAGCAGGCGCCGCCGAACTCACGCCGGCGACGACCGTGGCAGCATCATTGTCGCAATGACGGTGGTCCTCATATTGTTCCTCATCGCGACAGCAACATTGGCCCGCGTTATGGACGGGTTGACAGTTGCTGTCAAGAACCGCGCCTACTCGAGCGCGCTTGGCCTAGCCGACGCGGGCCTCTCCGATGCACTGTTCCGCATTGACCAGCAGACGGCGGCCACCAGTTCGTTCTGCGTGGGACAGGGTTGCGCACTGCAAAGCGTACTCGCCCTACCGGGCATTCAGTACAGGGCTATTGTCCCGCTCTACCCCAACAGCAACACCCCCAACCCCGACGAGTTCATCGTCCAAAGCGAGGGCTCTGTCAACGGCGAGCTCCACGCCCTCCAAGCAGTTGTCCAACGCAATGAGGCCGCTCCCTTCGCCGCCTTTGCCGTCAATGGCATCACCCTCAACGGTCACGGCAGCGACACGACGATAACGAGCTCGCCACCCGGCAACCCAGCACCGATCGGGAGTGATGGGAGCATCATCTGCCACGGCGGCGGCCACGACGGCACAAGCCAGCAAGTCTACGGTGGAGGCAGCGACAACTGCCCTGTACCCGTGCGCCCCCCAGGCTCCTACGACCCAGCGCCGCCTACACTTCAGTGCAACTCCCCGTTCACCTATATGGACCCCTGTGCCTGGGGAAACTCGTCCTCATCGACTTCGACGGGTACATGGACGCCGACCGAGACCTATGTGTCGGACGGCACCAGTAACCCCGAGGTGGTAGCCCAAAGTTGCCCAAGCGGCAATACATTTGGCAATTCCAGTTCCACCACCCCCACCCAATACGCGGCAGGTGTCTACGTGTGCTTCGGCAACGTGACCTTTGCCGGGACAGTCGAGGTAACCAACGTCACCTCTGGCAGCGGCAGCGGCGTGACGTCTACCGACGACGGAGACACCGATGACGGGATGCAAGTCTTCGTGTTCAACACGCCCAAGGACCCGAGCCCTACGGTGGACATGTCGGGGTCTACTATCAACCCGACCCAGTCTGCCCGGGACTTCCGCCTCTACGTGGCAGGGACCTCGCCCACCATAAAACCAGGCAGCGGGAGCGCAGCCGCGACCGTCACCGGGCTCATTTGGGCCCCAACGGCGTCGCTCACTGTGAACGGCGGACAGATGACAATCGATGGCTCGTTGGTAGTCGGCAGCCTCACAATCAATGGCAACCCCAACCTCAACTTGATCTACGACTACGCGCTAGCCGATCTTGTCCAGCAAAACTGGCAGGTGGGTGACTATACAGAGATACCCGTGAGGTGCTTCTCTGACAATCCCACCGACAGCATCCCGTTGACTTCCAGCTGTCCGAGCGTATAGTCCGCGTATAGCCTCCGGGCCCGCCTCGCGCGCCCCGGGTCCTTGCGGGCGCATCGTTGGGGAGTGCCCTCTTTGTCACCCTCGACGGTGGTCGGCAGCGGGGAACAGGCCGACGAAGTGCAGTCCGGTGTGTATTCCGGTCCGCCAGGGCATGGCTGCCCTCAGAGTTCCCCGGGGCGTCCGTAGCGTGCGGGGAGAAACCCGGGTAACGTGGCATGCCATGCGCACGCCAGCGTCGGTCGGCTCAACGAGCCCGAGACCCACCAGCAGCGGGTTTCGGTGCTTTTTGCGTCTCGCCACGCTTCTGCAGCAATTGGTGCCCCGTCGTCGGACGGCGCGATTTGTACCGTGCGACGTTTGGTCATTCCGAGCACGAGGCCCCTCCGGCTCAAGGCACACTCGCCGAGGACGTCAACCCGCCAACCTCGAGAAGCGGCCGCCAACCGCCGCACGGCACAGTCGAGACACTCCCCGCCCAGAACCAACTCGACCGCCCTGTTTGGCCTCAACGCGCCGCTGACACCCTCGCTACTGGTCCCCCGGCGCGCCGCCCGTGCGAAAAGGAAGGCCTTCGGTTAGAGGCGGGTCGCACGAGCAGGCGAGTGCCGCGACGCTCCCGGGCCAGCCCGAAGCTCGGAGACGAGACGCCGGGATCCTGGTAGATGACCAGCGACGAAGACCCCGACCCTCTCGCGGCCGTGACCGTCGCTTTACGTACCCCTTTACGGGCGCGCTTAGCCACGAAGCAGCTCCTCGCACCTCCTCGGCACCGTCCCCATTCCCCCTCACAACCGGTATCAGCGTCGAGGGTATTAGGGATCAGCCTCGGCCCGACTGCCGTCGCCCTTGCCGCCGGCCTGGCTCGCCGAGCCCACGAGGGGCTCACGGTAGGGGCGGACGACCACACGTCTATGGTCGCCGTCACGCCCTTGGCTACGGTCCTGTCAACAGGGGCGTCCCCGGCCTACCGCCCGGGTCCCTCTTGTATTACGGCCGCCTTCACCTACCCACTGTCCGGAAGCTCATCGGCTTCGTCTACTGAGACTGAGCTAAACCCAGCACGCCACGTCCGACACAGAGGGCGACGCCTCTCCGGCATCACTTTCCTGGGAATGTCGGGTTGTTGGAGGCTGCTGATTCGAAGAAGCCCTGGACAGTCAGGGTCGTCGATATTGCAGTATGACCAGCTGAAGGTGCGCTTAGGCTAAAGGAGTTGACGACGTAGAGCCGGGGCTGTGCGTCCAAGGCCGAGACAAACTTGAGCACCTGCGCTTGTGACCCAGTCACTCCCAAGCTGAGGCTTATGTACGGAGGTCCGGCAGCTGTCGTGGGTGGCGAGGACGCTGGAGGGGTGCCCCACCCAGATGGCTCTGGGGTTCCGACCGCGTTCAGAGTGACGCCCGCAGCCGCCGCCGCGCGGTTTACTGTTACAAGCATCTGATCGAGACTCGGCCCATCAGGCACCTCTTGGACCAGCCTGTTTAGGACCGCCTTTTCCTTCGCCACCTTGGGGGCATCAGCCTTCAACGTCGCTATCTGAGCCTGCTCGGAAGCCACCTGCGCCGCCGCCTGGGCCTCGCTCTTTTGGGCAGCCCGCAGGCTCGAGCCCTCCGGCTTCCAAAAGGCCATGAGCCATACGACGAGCACCACCGCGATGGCCGCCACCGCCACCAGACCGATCCGTTGCTCCGGCTTAGAGAATTTCATTTCGTACCCCCAGGTAGCGAGGCGGCCCTCTTGCTGAGAGCCGCGTTGGTCACCTCTGCCGTCGCAGAGAACTGCATCTCCCCTGCGGCCTGCACACGCGCGCCGCGCCCATTAGCGGCAGCAGTCGGCTGGGACACACCGTTGGTTGACGCCACCCACGCCGCTCCTAAGCCACGGACCGCTGTCATTGCCTTGACGAAGCGTGCCACCGATGGAAGCCCAGCCGTTGTATCGCCGGTGATCGTAACCTGCCCGACATAGTACGACGACGGCGAGCTGGTCTGAGGAGTGGTCTGGGCAGGGAGCGAACTACTAAAGCTGACTTGCGTAATGGTTACGCCGCCAGGGAGAGCCTTCACGATCCGGCCATCCAAACCCACCCAGTCGATATCGTTGGCCAGCGCCTCCACGGCGAGCTGCCGGCGGGCTTGCACCTCCGATTTTACCTGGCCGAGCGACTGGAGCTTCAAGATCTCCCTTTGCAGGATAGCCGCCTCCTGCTGGTCCGCGCGGGTCTTCGCCTTAGCACTATCTATAGCGTCGACGCGGCTATGGCTGAGGGCCCCGAGACCAGCCGCCACCAGGACCACGCCGGCCCCCGCTGCCGCCATAACCCGGCGCTGTTGCGCGCGCTGCGCGATCTCGGGTGGCACCAAGGAAGGAGAACGGACGCCAGCCTGAGAACCCCAAAGCGCCAGCCCCGCCGCCGTGGTCCAACGCCACGAGGCCTCCTCCAGCTGTTCCTCTTCCAAACCCAGGGCCGAGCGATCGTACGACAAGTCGAGCGTCGCCGGCGCCACGGGCACGCCGAGGGTGCTCGAAAGGCGCTCTGCCAGACCGGCCGTGCGTGCCGCGCCACCGGTCAATTGGACACGCGCAAGCTGTGCCCCCTGTGCGTGTGAGAGGAAGTACTCGATCGAGCTGCGGACCTCTTCTATCACAGGCTCGAGCTTGCTCGCTCCCCTTCGCCCCTCCGGCCTCTCGCGGCCCTGGGCCGACCCGACGCGAGCCGCTGCGCCCGCCCGAGCGGCCACCTCAGTTTCGACACCCACTGTCGCGGTCCTCATGAAACGTGGCACGTCGCCCTGACGGAGCGCCACCACAACCAGTTGCGCCCCGAGCGACACCACAGCGTCTAACGCGTCTTCGCCATCAGAAGATGGCACCGCGCGCAGTAGCGCTAGCGATGAGGCGTCAACCGCCCGGGCACGCAGTCCACCTAGCCTCACGGCAGCGATCTGGTCCCGCACAATGTCCTTTTGAGCGACGACGACGAGCACCTGGGTCGTCTCCCCACCGTCTCCGGTCGGCCGCCCGGGACCGAGCACGGCAAAGTCGTACACGGCCTGATCAACGGGGATGGGCAACAGCTCACCGATCTCGTATCCCAATGCCGACCGGAGCTCCTTGCCCTCCATCGCCGGCATATCGATCAACCGGACCATGGCCCGCTGGCTGCTCACACCGAGCACCACGGACCGCCCGCTGAAGCCTCCCTCATCCCACAGCCGCTTCAGCGCTCCAGCGACCGATCGCGGGTCACGCACCTCCCCCTCAACCACCGCGCCGGCCGGCAGGCCAACCTGAGCGAAACGAACCAGTTCCCGGCGCCTGCCGTCGACCACCACTTCAGCGGCCCTGACGGCTGACGAGCCGATGTCGAGCCCTATGCTCCGGCGCCTCCCGACCGGCTGCCTCAACGTCATACTCATTGTCGCAGTATCGGCAGCTGCCAGCGACTCTTGAGTCAACCACAGCTATCCATAGCGATGCTTGGGCTGTCAGAACGGCGCCCAATCTTCCCCGGAGTGTGCCCCGTCAATCCTGCCGCTGCCGTCCCACGCGTTGTCCCGCCACGTAGCCGCCTTGAGAGGTATTGAGCGCGCGCTCTGGACTGTAGCGCCACACGAGCACCCCCTCATCATACCGGGGTGCACCACCCGCGACCGAGCTCAGGAAACGCTCCATCCTCCCCCGCTGCACAGACTCACTCCCATAGCCCGTCGGCCCCATGATGATTGCGTGCACGCCGAGCTCGTCCAGCTTCGACCTCGCTACGGTCACGGGACGCCGTGTACAGGTCGACGCAACGGCGTGCTCCTGAAGCGCCCACATCGTGCAGTCGAAGCGAGCATTCAGCGGACCTGAGAGGGCGCTGCCAAAAGCCCGGTAACCGTGCCAGCCCGCATTGATCATGGCCCCCGAGACCATTCGGAACCGGAAACCCGCCATAGCCTGCCAGAGCATGGGACCCATCGTCTGCTCATCGTCACCGTAAGGAACCACCAACGCGACCGTGCCCTCCGACAGCGATCTCACGTCACCTCCTGGCAAGAAATATCGAGGCGTGTCTGGTCCCGTGGCAGCCACGGGGAATTGCGGAGCGAGAGGAGCGCAGGCAGCCACCGCAGCCACGACCGCCGCGGTACGTCGCCCGTTGCGCCCGTTGAACACAATACGGTCTAAAAACAACCCCAGCAGCGCCGCCAACCCCAGGTCCATAAAGAGAGCAAACCGCGCCGGAAGCACGTTGTCGAGAACGGGCAGGACTTCCAGCAGCCGCCCCGGAAGAGGGATCTGGGCGTAGGTGCGACCACCGATGTGCAGGTAAGGTCCAAGGCTCCACACCGCTGCACCAAGCGTCGCCACACCAACCGCCACAACCCACGGGTCGCGCCGCCATCGCATCACCACGAAAATGCTCAAAAGTAGAAGTGGGACGCCAATATACCCATCGCTCTCAATTCCGTAGCCCGTCCAAACGCTTGTGACAACTGCCACCGAATGCGGCATGAAAGCACCGAAGGGCCCAGGCAACACGAAGTTCTCCAGATCGGTCACGTAGAAATTGGGTGGCTGGATAGGGCCTACTACCCGGCCAGGACCGAAGAACTGGTACAAGAGCGGCAGTGAAGCCCCCACGAGGAATGTAACGCCTGCGGCCGCGGCCGCGCGCCCGAGGGCCACCACATTGCGGGTCACCCACTCCGTGTGCCTCAACACCAGCACGACGCCCACCGTGGCCAGAACAACAGCGGCAAGGGCAAGCACCTCCTCGCAACAAAGCAGTTGCACTACTGCCAAGGCGCCAATGCGCAGCCCGGGCCATCTCCAGCCCGCGAACCCACGGCCGGAAACGAGCCGTTCGACCTCGCGTACGATAAGAACGGCCGGGAAGAAATAGAGCAAGTTCAGATGCCCATGGAGTCGGGCCGAAACGTAGGGGCCGAGGAGGACTGCCAATCCCGCGAGCCAGGCTGGGCCGGCCGACCTTACATGCCCGCGCAACCATAGGTAGCTACACCAGCCGTCGAGCACCAAGGCACCGGTTAGAGCCACGTTGTAGGCTAGGATCGGCCCAAAGGCCACGGTGACGGGCCAGAGCGCGACAGCCACGAATGGCATCGTGGTGTCCCACATCATGTTCGACCCTCTGGGGAGGTTCACGAAAGTGTCGAGGAGCGGGTTCAAGCCGTGGCCCAAAGCGAACGGGTACCAAGCCAGGAACTGCATGAACTTCATCGGGTCCCCCGGCTGACCGACCCAGCGCCTCTTGGGGTCGGACCAAGCGCGTGCGGTCAGCACCACCCCGACAGATACATAGCCCACAAAGGCCAATAGACCAGCATTGCCTCGCGAGACAATCCTCCGGGCGCCCGAGCCTTTGTGAAGCCCCGGCGGCGCCGGCAACGACACTCCGCCGGCTTCCGGGGACAGCCCGGCACCAGCCTCGGGAGCCAGTACCACCTGAGCGCTCACGGACCGACCCGGGTCACACAGCCCATCAATCGAGCACGAGGCCGTGGGTCGCGCCTGCCCGAGAGATCATAGACGACGACACCGCTCACGCGCCGCGCCGCAAAGTTGCGCTCGACCCACCCCGTTACCTGACAAGCGTCGGAGCCTGCTTGGCTCGCTCCGAGCACGATCCCCCCGTAGGTGCCAGCCGGGATGAAATAGTGTACCTGGTGGTGGGCGACCATCTTCTTGAACTCGGCGAGGCTCGGTACCGGGTCACCCCCGGTCCACCCACCGATCGCCATCGCGGGGTCGCCGGTCGCCAGTTGGTAGCCACCGGCGGGGAGATCGCCCACCGTCGCGACCACCCAGTGGTACCCGGCGGCGCCCCTGTCCAACTCCTTCACCAGAGCCGGCGCAGGCCGGCTCAAGCTGGCCATGCTCCCACCCACTGGCCCGCCCGAGGCGCCGGGTAAGGTCCCGGGCGGCGCCGCGTAGGGGTCGGCCACCACGGGCGGGTTCACGATCTCGCCTGCCGTGTAGAGCCCAGGCCCCGCCAAGCACGCAAACACTGCCACCAGGGCGGTACCCGTCCTCGTCGCCCGGCTCGGCGACTTCCACAACAATCCCCCGGCACCCGCGAGAGCGCCCGCGCCAAGAACCGCATAGCATAGCCATCGCCACGGATCGTGGACGTCCAGCACCCCGAAAGCCCAGACAGATGTACAAACGACGGCGGTGCCAAGCACCCAACGAGCCTCTCTCCGGTCGCGAAGCTGCCAGAGCCGCCAGCCTCCCACGCCGGCCAGAGCCCCGATCGCGGGCGCCAGAACGACAGCGTAGTAAGGGTGGACCATGCCCTGGGAAAAGCTGAGCACCCCCCAGCCGACGGCGAGCCAACCTCCCCACATCACCACGGCGGCGCGGACGCGTTCCTCGCGATGAGATCTTCCTGCCACTACGAGGGCCGCCACGCCCAAAATGGCAGCACCTGGCAAAAGCCAGGAGGCCTGGCTCCCCATGTAGCTCCCAAAAAGCCGCGAGGCATCGGTCCAAAGCACTGCGAGGCCTCTCATGCTCAACGGAGGCGCTTGGCCATGCCCCGACAGGCGGCCGAAGCCGTCATAGCCGAAGATGAGGTTCACCACGCTGTTGTCCCTCGTGCCGCCGACGTAAGGGCGCGCCGAAGCCGGAGTGAGCTCCACCAGCGCCGGCCACCAACCCCCGGCAACCAACGCCGCCACCCCGGCATAGGCTGAGTGCCGTGTTCGCCTACCGAGGCGGCCAGGTCCAGCTAAAAGGTACGCCGCTAGCAGGCCCGGGCCGGCCACCAAAGCCTCGAGGAGCTTCGCCAAGAACGCCACCCCAAGCATCGCGCCCGCGACAACAGCCCAGCGTGCCCTGCCGTCGTCCACCGCCCGCACCGTCGCATAGGCGCTTCCCACCATGCACAGCGTCAGCAATGCATCCGGGTTGTCGAAGCGGAATATGGCTGCCGAAGCCGGGGTGAGGGCCGTCAAGAACGCCGCCACAAGCCCAGCCTGCGCGCTCGACCACCTCTTCACGCAAAGGTAGACGAGACCGACGGTCGCCACACCCTCCAGCGCCTCTGGCACCAGGAGGCTCCAGGAGCTGAGCCCGAACAGCCGAGCCGAGACCTCCATGACCCAGAGCGACCCGGGCGACTTGTCCAACGAGATGAAATTCCCCGCGTCCATGGACCCGAACAGTGCCGCCTTCCAGCTCCTCGTGCCCGCCTGTACCGCAGTGGCGTAGATGCCATAGCCCCAACCGGACCTACCGAGATCCCACAGGTAAGCGAACGCACTCAACGCCAGCACTGCCACGACTGCCAGGCGTTGCCAACTGGCAGTACCTCTCACGGGGCTCGTCCCGCCGCCGAGGCCACCTGCACGGGAGGCGTCGTCCGTGACCTCACCCTCCCCGAGACCGGCGACCGCAGGCCGGAACCTATTAGCAACGGCTGTCATCGCCCTAGGACCGCTGCCTTGTCGCCGCGCCTACCTGGGACGCCCGCGTGCTGGTCCTCACCAACGCACCTGCCCAAATACGCCCAGCATCCACCGTCGGTAGTTCTCGACTGTTCACCTCGAGCGATTTAGTGTCCAAGCTGTCCCCAGGGGCCTCGCAGGGGCCCACAAGCTACCTGCGTGAGCACCCGCGGTGCCAGCAGCGCTCCTTCCCTGCTCTCCTCGCACCCGCTCGACAGCGCTGTCCGCCCGAAGCGCGCTTACGAGCACCCACCCCGCCACCAGGGCTTCCATCATCGTGACGAGAGCAAAGCCAGCAGGACTCAAGCCAAATACAAACCTCACGTACCAAGCAGCCCCCACCGCACCCCACAACACCCACAAAGCTGGCCGCAGCCGCAGCATGGCAAGAAACGGGAGCACCCACAGCACGTACTGGGCCGAGTTGTCCTTGGCCGTCAATATGTACAGCAGCGGCGCCGCCGCACAGACCTGCACGAAGGGGAAAGCGCCCTCCCGTCTACAGCGAACCCAGCCCACCGCTGTCAATACCCCTAAGCCCCCCAACATACACAGTGAAGCCAGTGTCTCCGCCAGTTCGGGGGTCAGTCGCCCCGCGTACCAGTTCCACAGGCTCATCCCCTGAGGGCTGCCGAGGCCGAGCGCACCCTGGTACGCGAACGGCGCGTACCAACCCCTACAGTTCGCTATGGCGAACGGCACGTTCACTCCCAGCCCGATGCCGCCACCAAGAAGCCCTGCTCGCGCCCCCTTCCGCCAGTCGCCCGCGGCCATGAGGTCTGCAACCAGAGGCACCAGCAAGAAGGCGGGCCACAATTTCACGCAGCCACCCACTGCAAAGGCGGCTGCCGAAAAGTAGGGCCTATCCCGCCACCACAAATACACACCCCCCACTACCAGCGCAATGCTGATGAAGTCCCAGTTGATGAACCCGTAGAGGGCGACCGCCGGCGCGGCAGCGAACAGCAGGGCCCGCGCGCCACACATCTTCGCCAAGAGCCACGCGCTGGCTACGCCGAACGGCGCCAACAGCAGCGCGCTCACGACGAAATAGGCGTCCGACGAATGCACGGGCAGAGCGGCGATCCACATGAACACGCCCGTCAGGACCGGGTACTCCACCTCGCCTGGGGTCAAAAATACGCTGCCTGTACTGCTCGTCACATAGTTACCGTGAACGTATGGGAACACATGGTCACTCAGATGGCGCAGCACGAAGAGGCTCTGGACGTCGGAGTAACAGTAAGACGGCGTGCCCGCGCCCGCTGGCCCAATCAGACAAGGAGCCTTGGTGCTGAAGGCCGCCGCCAGGTCTATCACCATCGCTACGACCACAACAGTGACTCCGTCCCCAGCCAATGCCATCAACGTGGCCCTGCCACGCTCGCGAAGGCCCGAACACATATAGGGCAGCGAACTCACCCGTCCCCCCACTGTCCTCTGCTCACCATGCGCTACTGAGCCTGTCCTTGTTCTTGTCCTCCGCACCGGCCCAGCACCGACCCGGCTATCACCCCCGACCATCCGCTCTCTACTATGCGCTTCGACCGTCTCCATCTTTGTTCCTCCTTCCTCCTGTCAGCCGCCTTGTCCCTCCCTTGTGCATAGCCAACGCACTCTCCCCAACGTCTTCGGGAACTACAAAACTGCGGCGCTGGACACCACCAGCGCCGCAGTCCTCCTGTCGGCATTAAACTCGGCAGCAGCTGTCCGCTGCTAGGCGCCGTCTACCAGCTGGCATCCCACGTGGTGCTGCTTGTCAGCGCACCGCTCTGTATCCCCGACGTGCTGTTAACGGCGGGCGAGCTAGTCGGTACCAATCCCTCAGCGGTCGTCCCCGAGACGCACGTTGAAGCGGTCGCCGCGTAGGCAACGGTTGAGGACGAGGCACCCTCTACGTCTGCTATGTAGAAGCAGTGCCCGCTCTGTGAGGACGCTTCAATGACGACAGCATTGTCCGTCGTTCCCGACGTGGGATCCGCAAATGCATACGCAGCAACGGTCCCATTCGTTGAAGACGGCGTCCCCCACGGCAACGTGGAGTCAAGGGAAGGCCCGTTGTCTTCGCTGCCGCTGGCGGTAATGAACGCTACGTTGCTCGAGTAGTAGGACTTCTCGTTGGTGAAGGCGTTGGTGGCATTGGACTTGGCCGAGGCGTCGTTGGCGCTGCCACGGGTGCTGAGGAAGGTCGGGATGGCGATCGCCATCAGGATGCCCATGATGAGGACGACGACCATGAGCTCGATGAGGGTGAAGCCTTCCTCCTCGTTCTTCTGGCGCCGCTTTTCCAAGTGCTTGAGCACAGATATCCTTTCGGTTTATTTGGTTTTGGTAGGTTGCGAGCCTCTCGTCCCGAAACCGCTGCTCGGGCTACCCACGCGCAATACCGGGCACGGGCTCTCCTGTTGGCCAGGTTTGCCTCACGTTGGCTCTACTTATTGGCTTCGGCCGGCGAGGGCCAAGCTTTAGCGCGCCTTCGTGTTCTTCAGCCGTTGTGGCCGTTGTTGATCAGCGTGTCCACCTTGAACATGGGGAGGTAGAGGCAGATCACCATGCTCCCGACGGCGCCGCCGAGCACCACGATCATGAGGGGCTCGAGAAGGGACGTGAGCGACTCGACGGTGCGCTCGATCTCGCTGTCCAGGAACGCTGCCGCCTTGGAGAGCATCGTATCGAGGGCGCCGGTCTCCTCACCCACATTTATCATGTGGGTCACCATCGCCGGGAAGATGGGGTGGCCCACGAGCCCGCGCGCGATCGGCTCGCCCTTGCGCACGCCGGCGATGATCGAGTCCACCCCCTTCGCGGCCACGACGTTGTTCACCGTGTCCCGGGTGATCTCGAGGGCCTCCAGCACGGGCACGCCGGCCGAGAGGAGCGCAGAGAGCGTAGAGGTGAAGCGAGAAACAGCGGTCTTGCGCATCAGCTCGCCAAAGATAGGCGCCTTCAGCTTGGCTGTGTCCCAGGCTACGCGGCCGTTCGGCGTGTTGATCAGCTTGCGAAACCCGATAGCGAGGAGCACCAAGCCCGCCAGCACAAACGGGAAGTAGTGGACACAGATATTGGAGATTGCGACCAGGACCAACGTGGGCAGAGGCAGCTTGCCCCCGAGCTCATTGAAGATGCCCTTGAACACCGGGACGATGAAGAGGAGGATCGCCGCAGCGATGGCAAGGACGATGCACAGCGACGCCACGGGATACGCCATCGCGGACTTGATCTTGCCCTTCAGCTCGACCTGCTTTTCCATGGTGGCCGCGAGGGATAAAAGCGCCCTGTCCAGCGAGCCGCTCACTTCGCCGGCCCGGACCATCGCCACGTATAGGCGGCTGAAGGCCTTCGGGTGTTGGGAGAGGGCCTCGGACAGGGAGATACCCCGCTCGACTTGCACGCGGACATCGGCGATGATCTGGGCGAGGGCGGCGTGCTCGGTTTGCTCCTCGAGGATCGTGATCGCCTTGAAGAGCGTGAGGCCCGAGTTGATCAGGGTTGCGAACTGCCGGCTGAAGACAGAAAGGACCTTGAGCGGGACGCGCCCGCCCCTCCCGGGGAGGTGCAGGTCCTTGCGCATGGCCCCGCCGGCCCCGCCCCGCGCCGAAATGTCGATGGGCACGTAGCCCATCTCCCGGAGCCGCTTGACGACTAGGCCCGTCTCGGGAGCTTCGAGGCTCCCCTTGACGATCTTGCCCTCGCGGTCGCGGACCTTGTAGTCGTAAGTCAGTTGTGGCATTTGAAGCGTCCTCCCATGGGTACCTGTCTTTTATGCTGCGTTGACCAAGCGCCGGAGGTCATCAGGGTTGGCGCAGCGTTCCTCGGCCACCTCGATATCTACGAGGTTGCGCTTCACGAGGTCGGCAAGGTCTTGGTCCATGCTCTGCATGCCAAACTTGGCGCCGGCTTGCATCACGCTGTAGATCTGGTGGGTCTTGCCTTCCCGGATCAGGTTGCGCACCGCCGGCGTGCACACGAGGATCTCGCAGGCGACCGCCCGGCCCGTCCCGTTGGCCTTCGGGAGGAGCTGCTGGGTGACGACTCCCTGGAGCGTGGTGGAGAGCTGGGTGCGGATCTGCTGTTGCTGGTGGGCCGGGAAGACGTCGATTATGCGGTCTATCGACTGAGGGGCGTCTTGGGTGTGGAGGGTGGCAAATACCAGGTGCCCCGTCTCGGCGGCGGTGAGGGCGGTCGATATGGTTTCCAAGTCCCTCATTTCTCCGACGAGTATCACGTCGGGGTCCTGGCGGAGGACGTGCTTCAAGGCATCGGCGAAGCTCTTGGTGTCCTCCCCCACCTCGCGCTGGTTGACCACAGCCCGCTTGTGGGTATGGAGAAACTCGATCGGGTCCTCGACCGACATGATGTGCACCGGCTTATTCGAATTGATGATGTCGATGAGGGCCGCCAACGTCGTAGATTTGCCCGAGCCGGTGGGGCCGGTCACGAGCACCAGGCCCCTCGGCAGTTCGGCGAACTGGTGGACCTGGGAGGGTATGCCGAGTTCTTCGAGAGTCGAGATCTTGAAGGGGATGGCACGCATCACGGATCCGACCGAGTCGCGTTGCTGGAACACGTTGACACGGAAGCGCCCGATCCCGGGGACGATGTGGGAGGTGTCGAGCTCACGGTCGTTTTCGAAGCGCTCCCGCAGCCTCTGGGGCAGCATGCCGTAGATCAGGTCCCGGAGCTTGGAGGGCGTGAGCACCTCGAAGCCTTCCAACGGGCGAAGTTCTCCGTCGACGCGCACCACTGGGGGGAGGCCGGCGGAGAGATGGAGGTCCGAGCCACGCTGTTCCACCAGCCGGGCCAGCATCCTGTTGACGCTCACGTCTGGCAGGAGGTCGTCCCCGTACTCGGCCGCGCCCGCCTCCGGCTGCCCGTACATGGAATTGAGCGCCCCCAGGATGTCCATGCGGCTCGCCAGGCAGGGACGGGGCTTCCAACCGGTGACCTGGGTGACGACGTTGAGCATCGCCTCGTCAAGGGGGTTCTCGGTCGCTACGAGGAGGGAGTCGCCGTCCATGGCGATGGCGACGACGGTGTGCTTGCGGGCGACGTCCCCCGGGAGGACACCATCGACGAGGGGGGAGACGGGGGTGGTCGTCGGGTCCCAGTGCGGGATGCCAAGTTGGTCGGCTACGGCCGCGACGAGGTCGCGGTCGCTCACCAGCCCTTCCCCCGCCAGGATCTTGGCCAGCGGCACACCGGTCTCGGCCTCCCTGGCCATGGCGTACTCGAGGGTGTCCTTGGAGAGGACCTTCCGTTCGACGAGGAACTCGCCGATCTTGCGCGAGGCAGTCTGCATCGCTTCCTTGTCGGCTGGGCAGGCGCGGGGGTTTAGCTCCCGGCGCCCTCTTGTGGCGAGCGCCTGTCGGCCACCCTCAACTCTTCCCCCTCTTGCGCCGTAAATAGACCCAGCGCGATCGCAGAAGCACGCACAGCGCACGGAGAGGAGTCGAACGCGCAAGGTACGACCCGGGGGCGGCAGACCGGCCCAACCTTGAAAGTGCTGGTCGTCGAGGGTTAGGCGCCCGCCGGGCAGCAACAGCGAAGAGGAGAGGATGGACATCGCCTGCACTGAGGGCAAGCGGGGGGACGTGGACCACCTCACAGTTGGCGCCACGACGGGCAGCCTTCGCCCGACCGCAGCCGCGGCTGCTGGGTCGGCCCACGGGCGCTCGCGCGACCGCAAGGGTGCGAAGGTCCCTGGAGCTACCACCCCTCGCAACGTCGCCGCCCTCGCGGCCACGGAGGCCATCGGCCGCCTCGAACTGCTCGCCGCCCTGTCCCAGGTGCTCGACAGCGCTCCCGACAGTTATCAGGGGCTCTCCCGTCGCGCCCTCGAGGTGTGCGTCCCGAGCTTCGCCGACCTGTGCGCCGTCGAGTTGGTCGGCCCACTCGGCAAGCCGCGCACGGTCGCGTACAGGGTCAGTGCCGAGAGCGGCCTTCACGCCCCCAAGCCTTGGGGCGCGGTCGGGGTGCCCCACACTAGCGCCGGCCCGCTGCTCCTCTTCCAAGGCAACGAGGCCGACCCCGGCCTGGCCGAGGTCCGCCGGGCCCTCGGCGCGGAGTCCCTCCTCGTGGTACCGATCGCCTGGCGCGGGATAACGGCGGGCTGCTTCCTGGCCGCCACCGGGCCGGGGCGCCGGGCGTTCCGCCCGTCGGCGCTGCAAGTCGCCCTCGAGATAGCGGGAAGGCTGGCGACGGCCCTGGAGCGCGCTGCTCTCCACGAGGAAGCACAGGCGGCCTCTGACGAACAGGCCAGGGCCGTGCGCCGGCTGCGGCGCCTGGCTACGGCAGGAGCCAGGCTGGCGGGCGCCGCCACGAGCAGGGAAGTGCTCCAGGTCGCCTGCGCCGAAGCCCGGGCACTGCAGCGGGCAGAGGGGGCCGCGGCCAGGTGGTGGACCGCCGACGGCCAGGTGGTCGAAGCGATGAACGGGCGAGTGGACGAGAGGCTGGCAGAGATCGCTTTCGAGGCTTCCGCCGGCGGGCGGGTGGCGAGGGGCAGGGACTGGGCCGCCTACCCCCTGCTGCCCAGCCACCCGCGCCGGCGAGCAGCCCTGGTGGTGTTCCGGGCCAAGCCGGCCCCACGAGACGATGAACTGGCCCTGTCTTCGCTGGCGTCACTTGTCCCGGTAGCTTTCGAGCGTGCGGTCGGGACGGGGACGGCCCTCGCCCAAGAAGCGCGGGTCCGGGCCGTCGTGAGCTCCTCGCCTGTAGCCCTGGTCGGCCTCGGCCACCAAGACGAAGTCGTGCTCGCCAACCCCGCCGCGCAGCGCCTCTTCGGCTGGCAGGGCACCTCGCCAGAGCTTGCCCTCCCCGGCGCCCTGGCACCGACGTTCTCCGAGCTCGCAGCCGCCGTCGAAGCGGGCGGGCGCGAACAGACCGCCGTCGTCTCCGCGCCGCCCTACGAGCTGTCCCTCTCGGCAGCACCCATGCCGGCGATAGCGGGCGGTGGCGACGAGCTGAGGGTGCTCGTGGCGGCCACTGACCTGAGCGAAGTGAAGCGCGCCGAGCGAGCCTTGGTACAAGCAGAGCGTCTTCAAGCCATGGCGCTCGTCGCCGGCCGGGTAGCGCACGACTTCAACAACCTGCTCACGGTGATCCTGGGCTACACCGACCTCCTCCAGCGCGGCGCCGGCGAAGAAGCGAGCCGGGTAGCTGCGGCCAACATCGCCCGGGCCGCAGGCCGAGCCGCATCGCTCACCGAGCAGCTGCTGGGCATGGCCGGTGGCAAGCGGGACGGTACGAATGCTGCCGACCTGGCCGCCCAACTCCGCGAAATGGTCCCAGTCCTAGAGCGCCTTGCCGGCAATGTGCTGGTCTCTGTCAGCGCGTCCCCCGGACCGGTACCGGTGGCCATGGTCCCCTCCGGCGCTGAACAAGTCGTGCTCAACCTCGCCCTCAACGCGCTCCAGGCCATGGGGTGCAGCGGCCACCTGGACATAGATCTGTCCTTGGCAAGCGGCGCCGGCCAGGAGGGCCCGCCCGACGCCAGAGCCGCCGACCAGCAGGCGGCCGAGACGCCTCGATGGGCCGTCCTCACCGTCTCCGACAGCGGGCCAGGGATGACGGACGAAGTCCTGGCCCGCTGCCTGGAGCCGTTTTTCACGACCAAAAAGGGCCCGAGCGGCACTGGCCTCGGGCTGCCCAGCGTCCACGGCTTGGTGAGCGAGGCCGGCGGCCAACTGGTGATCCGGAGCGCCCCTGGTGAGGGCACGACCGTCGAGGTACGGCTACCCGTCGTCGACGAGGTGCCGGTACAAGCGGAAGCTTCGCCGGGCAGAGCTTGGGCCGAGGCCGGCCATGACTACCTCGTGCCGGCGGGTGGTCTCCTCGATGCGATGGGCTTCAGGGCTCGAAGCGGTAGCCGACGCCCCTCACGGTCTTCAACCAGCGTGGCTGCTCGGAGTCCTTCTCGACCTTCCGGCGCAGCCGCCTCATGTGCTCGGTGACGGTCGCCTCGTCCTGCCAGCCCGACCGGGACGACCAGACCTGCTCGAGCAGCTGGCCCCGGGTGAACACCTGCCGCGGCGAGCGGGCCAGGAAAGCAAGCAGGTCGAACTCCTTGGCCGTCAGCGGAACGAGCGCACCGTCGACTCGGACCTCGCGGGTGGGCTCGTCCACCACTATCCCCTCGCTCTTGCCGGCCGCAGGCGCCGGGGTCTCGCCACTGCCGCGGCGGGAGCGGCGCAGCACCGAGCCGACGCGGGCCACCAGTTCCATGGGGGCGAACGGCTTGACGAGGTAGTCGTCGGCCCCGAGGCGCAGCCCGAGCACCCGGTCGGCGGGGTCGCCGAGGCCGCTTATAAAGATCACCGGTATTTCCTTGGTTTTGTGGAGCTCCGCCAGCACCGCCCGGCCGTCGTCTTCGCCAAGGCTGATGTCCAGCACGACGAGGTCAAAACTTTCCCCTCGCGCCTTTTGGAGCGCTGTAGCCGCGTCGGCCGCCAAGGCCACGTCGTAGCCCTCGCTCGACAAGACCACCCGGAGCAACCCCGCGAGCTGTTCGTCGTCGTCCACGACGAGCACCCGGCCCTTGGCAGATTCTCCCATGACCCTAAGCAAGGATAGTCCGGCGAAAATTGTGCCGCCGTTGTGACGGCGGAGGGGAGGGGGTGACCTGCCCCTAGCACAGTAAGGGGCAGTGGACAGAAACCGACCCGACCTCTTCCTAGTCCGCCCGGGAGGGCACCCGGCATCCGCGCCGCACGAGCGGCGCCCCGAGAAGCGAGCACAAGAAGTCCTCATAGTGGGCGTGGACGACTGGGCCATCGCGGAGGCCGCGGACCACCTGACTGGCGCCGGGCGAAAGGTGCACCGCTGCTCGGAAAGCGCAGAAGCGCCGTTCCCCTGCAACGCCCTCGTCCCCGGGCGCGGCTGCCCGCTCGACCGTCGGACCGTCGACGTAGTCCTGGACGTCCACAGCAGCGCCCGTCCCGGCCTCCGTCTGTCGGAAATGGGTGCCGTGTGTGGCCTCCGAGACGGTCTCCCTCTCGTGGTCGCGGGCATTTCCGACGGCTCGGTCCTCGCCCCGTGGGCGCACGAGATCCCCGTCGGCGGCGAGATCGTCCCCAACTGCGACGAAGCCGTACGTTCTCATTCCCATTCGCACCGAGCAACGAAAGAGCGTGACTGAGATGGCACTCTGGGCAAGGGGCGCAGGCAAGCACACGGCGGGGTCGCCACGACCTGGGCCGGCTGAGGGAACCGGAAAAGCGAGCCCCGTTGACGGCGCTTACACGACGAGCGCCGTGCCTGCTCCCGTCGCGGTGATCGAGCTCGGGGAGGAGTTCGACGCGAAGGACGGCGGGCCGGACGCTTTCGATCTCGGCGAGCTGTTGCTACCAGACCCCTTGGAGCTGGCGCCCGAGCCACCTCCTCCCGCCCGCCCCGAAACCCGCCCCGTTTCCCCGGCCAACGGCACAGCTTCCGACGTCGACCGTCTCGTCAACGCCTTCGTGGCCACCGAGGGAGGGCGTTCCCCTGCAGTCGCCATCAAGGAGGAAGCCTCGAGCTCCGGCTCGCCCATTGCCCAGCTCGTCAACAAGCTCGTAGCCGACGCCCTCGCCAAGCGCGCCTCCGACGTGCACGTCGAGCCGACAGACGGCGAACTACGGGTCCGCTTCCGCATCGACGGGAGCCTCGTCGACGTCCACTCGTTGCCGTCCAGCTTGGCGGCCCCCCTGGTGAGCCGCATCAAGATCCTCGCCAACATGAACATCGTCGAGCGCCGGCGCCCCCAGGACGGCCAGTTCGCCCTCGATCTCAACGGGGGTGGCGTGGACGTGAGGGTCTCGACGATCGCGACGGTCTTTGGCGAGAAGTGCGTCATGCGCCTGCTCGACAAGCAACGCTCTCTTCTCGAGCTGCACGAGCTTGGCATGCCGGCCGACACGCACACCTCGTACTCCAAGATGGTCCGTTCGCCTTTCGGGATGGTAGTTTCTGCCGGCCCTACCGGGAGCGGGAAGACCACCACCCTCTACGCCACCCTGGCCGAGATCGACGAGCGGGCGCGCAACATCGTCACGATCGAAGACCCGGTCGAGGCGGTGTTCCCCACGGTCAACCAGATCCAGACCAACGAACAGGCCGGGATCACCTTCGCAGACGGCCTGCGGGCGATCCTGCGCCAAGACCCCGACGTCGTGATGGTGGGCGAGATCCGCGACATAGACACCGCCCGCATCGCCGTCCAAGCCTCCCTCACCGGTCACTTCGTGCTCACTTCGCTCCACGCGACCGACTCCGTGGCGGCGCTGCACAGGTTCCTCGACATGGGCATCGAAGCGTTCCTCATTGCCTCGTCGGTGCTCGGAATCGTGAGCCAGCGCCTCGTACGCCGCACGTGCCGCTCCTGCGCCGCGCCCCACGTGCCCAGTGCCGAGGAGATGGCTTTCTACGAAGAAGCGGGCGGACGGCCAAAAGAAGTCTTCCTGCAGGGTCGGGGTTGCAGCGCCTGCGCCGGTACCGGCTACAAGGACCGTATCGGGGTGTACGAGTTTTTGCACATGACGCCCGAACTACGGCGGCTCCTGGTCGGCTGGGCGACCCAGGACGAGCTGCGCCGAGTCGCCATCAACCAAGGCCTGCGCACTCTCCGGGCCGAGGGCGTGGCCCTCGTGGAGCAGGACGTGACGACCATTTCCGAAGTCATCCGGAGCATCTACTCGTTGTGAGGGAGAGGTCAAGGGAAAATGCCTAAGTTCCGCTTTGCTGCCGCTTCCGGGGACGGGAGCGTCGTCACCGGCATCGAAGGGGCCGACACCATGGGCTCGCTCCACGAAGCCCTGGTCGAGCGGCACCTGCAGCCGATCACGATAACGCCCAAGAAGAACTTCCTCAATTTCGAGATCACCGCCAAGAAGGTGAAAAAGCGCGACTTGATGCACCTCTGCCGCCAGCTCGCGGTCTTCGTCCGCTCCGGGATCCCGCTTCTCGACGCGCTCGCCGTGCTCTCGGAGGAGTCGAGCGACAAGACCATGACCAGCGCCCTCGGCGGCATGCGGATGTCGCTCGAAGCGGGGACGCACTTCTCCGAGGCCGCGGCCATGCACCCCGAACTGTTCCCCGCCTTCGCGGTCGAGGTGCTCCGCTCGGCCGAACTGACCGGCAACCTCGACGCCGTGCTCGACCAGTTGGGCGACTACCTGGAACGGGAAGCCGAAACCTCCCGCAGGGTGAAGTCCGCGCTCGCCTACCCGATAATCGTCGTCTGTTTGGCCATAGTCGTGTCCAGCGTGCTGGTCGTCTACGTGCTCCCCAAGTTCAAGAGCTTCTTCGCTTCCCTCAACGCCAAGCTCCCCCTCCCCACCCGGATGCTCCTCGCCCTCGGCGGCTGGACCGGTAAGTACGGCCCCTACGTCGCCGGCGGTCTAATCGTCCTCGGGGTACTCGGCTTCCTCGCCACGCGGACGGCCAAAGGCAAGGAACTGAAAGACCGCCTGCTGCTCAAGCTGCCCGTCGTGGGCGACATGTTCCACATCGCCATCGTCGAGAGGTTCCTGAGATTGCTGTCGTCGATGGTCGTCGCTGGCGTCAACCTGCCCGAGGCGGTCGCCGTCACCACGGCCGCCACCAAAAACATCGTGTTCCGCAACCGCCTGACCCAGGCCCGCGCCGCCATGATGCGCGGCGAAGGCCTCGCCGGACCGCTCACCGCCACGGGCATGTTCCCGGGCGCCACCCGGCGCATGATCGCCGTCGGCGAGAGCACCGGCAACCTCGACGACCAGCTCCAGGCCGCCGCCCACTACCTCGACCGAGAGCTCGAGTACAAGATCAACCGCTTCACGATGTTGATGGAGCCGGCCGTCATCATCGCCGTCGGCGTGATCGTCGGCTTCGTGGCCATCGCCCTCATCTCCGCCATGTACGGCATCTACCGCCAGGTACACATCCAATGACCAGGCGCCATCGTGGCGACCGGCGCCGGTCTCGGCGCACCGACGCGGGGTTTACGTTGCCCGAGCTCCTTGTCGCCATCGTCATCATGCCCCTGATCATCGGGGCCGTCGCTACGGCGGTCATCACGTTGTTCAACCAGACATCTCCTAACGACCCACATGGCGCCCAGACTCGGCTGCTAGCTTCCGACGACGCACAGCTGACCTCGGCGTATTACGTGCGCGATGTGGAGAGTGCCACGACCATCTACACTCCTGGCGGCGGCGGGACTTGGGACTACAGCACCTGGCAACCCTGCGGGTCCGGTACGCCCCTCCTCGGCCTTCAGTGGGCCAATGGGTCGACCGAAGTGCTCTACTCGGTGTCCACCGGCGCGAGCCCGGCGCTCGACCGCTACTTCTGCGGGTCAACCACGAGTAAGGCGACACTGGCGGCAAACATCTTCAACGGCCTTAGCAACCCATCACCGTCGCTGACGACCAACAATGGTGATGTCGTCCTCAGTAGTGGCAATGGCTCCGTGTCCTTTACGGTGAGCTGCTCACCCGCCTGCAGCGGGACGGGACCTTACCAGCTGACCGGCCCGAAGGCTGTTGTTGTGACCAGCGTCCAGCTTGCCGTGCAAGAAAACCTGAACGGTTACAAGTACTCCATCACCGGCACACCCAGTCTTTCCAACGGCGGAGGTGGGGGCACATCTGGCCCTCCTGGCTCGAGCGTGACGCCGCCCTTGCTGATCGACCCACAGGGGTCCGCCGCTTACCCACCCCTCTATGCCGGCAACTGCAGCATGCAGGTGAACGGCGTCGCCGCGGTGGACGCTCCCAACAGCGGCTCGGTATACCTCGACAACAAAGGCAACATAACTGCCAGCGGTATCTACACCGCTGACGCCTCGGACCCGTCTGGAGCGATGACTGGCCCGGGCGGTCAGCCCAAAGGGAGTTACCCGCAACCTCCCCTCGCGGGCGGGCAGATAACCGACCCCTACAGCGTCCTGACCCCCACTGCGCCAACCGTTTCCGAGAGCTCCTACGGCGGCTATCCGGTGTACGTAGAGACGGCTAACCCCTGGACGCCACAGGGGCAACTCAACCCTGGCATCTATATCGTCGAGCACGGCATGAAATTGGCGGGCAGCAACGGCGTCTCTGGCAACGTGCTCATATACGTGACTGGTGGCAACGTGGACCTTTCAGGGCAGGGCAACGTTCTCTTGCAGTCTCTAGACCCCTACTGGGAGGGCGGTTACGCCGTACAGGCTGATGGGTCTCGCACTCGGGTCAACGAGACGACACCAACACCGCCCACCCTGCCCGAACCCGTGCTTTGGGTCGCCAGCACCGACACCGGGGCAACCGTCACCCTTGGCGGCAACGGCAACGCCACCACGATCAATGGCGCCATCTACGCACCGACGGCGTCAGTGCAGATAAACGGAGGCGGTAACGGAGGATCGGTGAGCGCCGACCAACTCGAGGCCGGCTCCCTGTCGTGCAATGGAGGAGGCCGCAGCCCCGACAACGTACTTATAGGTACGCTTCAGGCTACTGGCACGATCGACTACCCCACGAATTCGACGATAGCTTTGGGCAACTCCGACACGGACACGGCCACCGTCGAAGCACCTCCTAACACCACCCTCAGCGGGACCGTGACCTTCTACTTGTGCGACAGCTCCATCGGCTGCGATAGCTCCACCGGCGTCCAGGTCGGCAGCCCCGTCACCCTGCCCGCCAGCACCAACGGCTCCTCGACCGCCACGTCGCCACCAGTGACACCCGTCACTGAGGGCTCGTGGTGCTTCGCCGCCTACTTCACGCCGGCAAGCTCAATATCTCTGTACCCGTCCGCCGACACCTCCCAGGACGGCTGCTTTACAGTCCTCAACGCTCCCAACGCGCCGGACATCACGTACCCTACGTCTTCCGGCCCCAACTGCTATAGCTCCCCAGGGGGCTCCTGCCCACAGTGGGAAGGCGCCATCACGGGGACGGCCACCGACAGCAACGGCACCGTCCTCTCGGTCCAGGTAGCGATCCAACAGCCCGGGAACGGCACCTGGTGGGACGCCCTCACCGGCACGTGGGTGCCCTCGCAGACATGGAACCAGGCTACGGGTACAAGCACCTGGGACCTGCCCTTCTCCAATTTCCCTCCCGGTGACACTGGCTACTACACGGTGTGGGCTGACGCCACTGATGTCCACGGCACCGGCCCTGCCTCGTCGGTGTCCTTCGAGTGGGCGGGGTAACGGGCTATGCACAGACCACGGCCATCTCGGCACTTCAACCATCTGACCAGGCTTGCCCACCTGCGCCGGTCACACTTTGCGGCGCAGGACAGCCCCGGCAGTTGCAACCACGAGCGAGGCGATACCCTCATCGAGATCTTGGTCTCCATAACCATTATCGGCATCGTCGTGGCCGCGCTGTTCAACGGGCTGATCGAGACAACCATGGGCTCGGTCACCCACCGCAGCCTCGTAAACCTGGACAATCTCGCTCAGAGCTACCTGGAGACCGCCGAGTACGACATCCAGCAGGCCGGACATTTCCAAACCTGCTCTTCGGCCGACAACTACACCAACGAGCTCACGTCTCTCGGCTGGGCGGTCCCCAGCTTCTATGCCCACTACACCGTCAGCGTGACCCGGGTCGAGTACTGGACCACCGCGAGCGGCTGGGTGTCCACCTGCCCAGCCGGCACGACTGGGATCCAGCAGATCGACGTGACAGCTCTAGCCCCGGACCACTCGAGCGTGCAGCTTGCCGGCGTAGTCCGAGATCCGAAGTACGCGTCGACATACCAGACTTGCTACAACCAGGGGGCTTGCTGACATGCACCGGGACGACCGCGGAGCCACCTTGGTCCTGGCAATGATCTTCTTGCTCGTCGGGTCACTACTGGTGCTCGCGCTTACCAACCTCACCGGCGCCAGTGTGCTCAACTCCAACAACACTCGTGCCCAGCACAACGTCGAGTACGCCGCCGAAGGCGCCGTAGATGCAGCCATCCAAGCCACGCGCTACAAGATCTTCTCGACCGGCACTTCTTGCCCGGATTTCCCGAGCCCGACCAGCGCTATGCAAGTGAACGGTGTCGATATCAATGTCAACTGCACCGACACCGCCGGCACCGGGCAGTACACGGTGACCTTCACGGGCCGGCCCTGTGCGTCGCTCTGCACGTCCGCTCCAGTGGTGACCGCCACTGTCGTCTACGCACTCGACATGACCAATGGAGAGGTGCAGTACACGAGCGTGCAAAGCTGGGTCGTAAACACGGCCAACAGCTGAGCCTCCTTTGCCGCACCCCCGCTTTTTCTCCTTGCTAAGCGCGCGCCGCACGATCGGGTGTTTCCGTTGGGCAAAGGTTGTCTATTGGGAGTGAGCGCCGTGATCTTGACCTGTCACCGTATGAATGGGAAAAGTTCCCAACCACTTCACCAGAAGGAGAAGAAGAAGAGAATGCAAGCAACCCTCGAACGGCTCCGCCAGCGCCGTGAAGAAGAGGGCCGGGAGGGTGGCTTCACCCTCATCGAGCTCCTGATCGTCATCGTGATCCTGGCCATCCTGGCCGCGATCGTCGTCTTCGCCGTCCAAAACCTGACCAAGGAAAGCGCGGCCGCAGCCTGCCAGTCGGACTTCAAGACCGTGGAGACTGCCGCCGAGACCTTCAAGGCACAAACCGGTGCGTACCCGGGTGGCACGTACAACTCAGGCGTCTCGGTTACCGCCGCTTCGAGCCCGGGGACCGGCGAAACGGACACCGGCATCCTCGACCTCATGGGCACGGCGAGCGTCAGTGGCAGCACGGTTGGCCCGTGGCTCAAGGACTACCCCTACAATGCCAACCACTACCAAATATCGGTGGCATCCGACGGAAGCGGCACCATCACCATCGAGAGCACGAGCGGGACCCCTTACGGCACCAACATCAACGCCTGCTCTAAGGTCTCGTAGTTCTTCGCTGAACCTGTCGACCCCCTAGGGACAACTCCAGCGTCGAGGCGCCTCGTCAAACGGGGCGCCTCGTCGCGTCGCGATGTCGTCATTGACATCCCGTACGCCGTCAACACCCTGGATGCCCCCAGCCACTTTGGGCGCAGAGAAGCCTAGCCGCAGCGGCAAAATCGGCAACTTCGGACACTGCAGACGTCAGGTGGGTTGCGCGGGGGGACCGGGATGGTCATACTACAAGGATGAGTAGCGCTTCGGGGGGTCAATCGCTCTGGTCTCGTCTCGGTCATCTTCGTGGGGGTAGGACGAGCCGACGGCTTTGGAAATCGGCCCTCGGGGCCACCTTCATCCTGACTTGGCTGACGCCAGTCGCGGCTTCGGCCGCGGCTGTTCCTGCGTCTTCCGGAGGCCCGCCGGCCAGCCTGCCGCCCGTGGCGCACGCCTGCGGGGCGCCGGCCGCCGGTCACGCCCAATGCTTCGCCCTCCAGTTGCTCTACCCATCCAAGGACTGGCACCCCGGGCCGTCTGCCCACGGCTCAGGGGGCGGAGGTGGCGGCGGCGGCACTAACACCGTCCCACCCCCGCCATCCTCGGGGTACTACCCCGGTGACCTTCAGAGCGCCTACAGTCTCGCGAGCGCGGCTGCCAACTTCGGCCCAGGCCCCAGCGCGCCGACCGTCGCCATCGTCGACGCCTACGACGACCCCAACGCCGCCTCGGACCTGGCGGCCTACCGGGCCAGCCTGAGCGGGGCCACCGACCCAAACACGGGCATCGTCGACGCCACGATCCCTCCCCTGTGCAGTTCCACCGTGACCACTGGCTGCGTGACCTTCACCAAGCTCAACCAATCCGGCGGGACGAGCTACCCGAGGGGCAACAGCGGTTGGGGCGAGGAGATCTCGCTCGACCTCGACATGATCTCTGCCCTCTGCCCGGCCTGCAACATCGATCTCGTGGAAGCCTCGTCAGCCAGCTTCTCCAACCTGAGCCAAGCCGAGTCAGAAGCCGAGAGCCTCCACCCGGCCGCGATCACCAACAGTTACGGCGGCTCGGAGTTTTCGAGCGAGAGCAGCTACAACTCGATTTACTCGTATTCGTCTGGCACGGCGGTGACCGTTGCGAGCGGTGACAGCGGTTACGGGGTGGAGTTCCCCGCCGCCTCGCCCGGTGTGACGGCAGTTGGGGGGACGAGCCTGACCTACAGCGGCACGGGCAGCGGCCTCGTCTGGGGCGCCCAGACCGTGTGGTCGGGGGCCGGCGCCGGCTGCTCCGCCTACGAGACCATGCCCAGCTGGCAGGCCGACCCGGGCGTCTACAGCCTCTCTTCCGACTGCAACGGCCGCCAAGTGGCCGACGTTTCCGCCGTCGCCGACCCTTCGACCGGGGTGGCCGTCTACGACACGTACAGCGAGCCAGGCTGGATGGTCTTCGGAGGGACGAGCGTTTCGGCCCAGCTCATCGGCGCCATGTACGCTCTGGCGGCCGGTAACGGCGTGCTCCAGCCGAGCCCGAGCTCCCTCTACCCGGACAGCGCCGGCAGCTCGACGGGCGCAACGACAGGGCTCGTGAGCGTCACCGCCGGATCCGACGGCAGTTGCGGCGACTACCTATGTGAAGCGGGGACCGGCGAGCTCTCCAGCGGCTACAACGGCCCAGCCGGCTTGGGGACACCCGATGGGGTCACGGCCTTTTCCGGATCCAGTTCCACTAGCCCGATCCCGAGCTTCAGCCTTTCAGCCACGCCGACGAGCCAGACCGTAAGCCCCGGCAGCAGTACCTCCTACACGGTCGACATCTCCCCAAGTGGCGGCTTCTCCGGGAGCGTGACCCTCGGTGCGAGCGGCCTCCCGGGCGGCGCCACCGCTGCGTTCTCTCCCAATCCCGCCTCGACGTCGTCCACGCTGTCAGTCTCCACCACTTCTGCCACTCCCGCCGGCACTTACACGCTCACAGTCACCGGCACGAGCGGAAGCCTCACGAGCAGCACGATTGTCACCCTCGTCGTCCAGTCGCCGCAGACATCGGGGACGATGACGGTTTCAGTCAGCGCCGGCGCGCTGTCGACTAGGGGGCACAGCTACAAGGTGCCCTTGACAGTCACCGCCGACGACGCGAGTTCCGGCAACCCGATCAGCGGAGCTGCCGTTTCCCTCAGCATTTTCTCCGGCAGCACGTGCTCGGGCACGGCGGCGGCCTCGGGGACCGGCACGACCGGCAGCAACGGCCAGACCAGCTTCACCTTCAGCACGAAGCAGGCCGGGACCTGGTGCGCTTCGGCCGCGGTGACCGCATCCGGCTACAGCACGGGTAGCGGCGAGACCACCTTCAACACATAACCCTCCTCCAAGCAGAGGCCGGGTAGCCGAGCCCAAGGCACCGTTGGTAGTAGGTCCCTGGCGGAAGGTTCAGGTCCTCTGTAAGCAAGGCCCGCCCGGCGTCGGGCTGGAGCATGCCGTTGGGCGGGGCTTAACAACACCAGCCAGCCGTTGGGTGGGGTCTGACTACGCCTGGAGCATGTGAAGCCCGCCCGCCAAAGGCTCGACTACTTGCCAGCCGGGGTCGCCCCGCCTTTCGGCCCAGGCCAATTGCTGGTGCCGCCCTGTTGCGGATAGACGCGTGTACCTGCACGGCCAGCCACTAAGCGCTCTGGTGAACGGCCTCGTCTATGACACGGGTGATCTCGTCGCCGACAAGCTCGTCTCTTTCCAACAAAGCGTCCCTGAGCGCCTCGACGACGTGGCGGTTGTCCTCGAGCAGTTTTTCTACTTCGGCCCGGGCGGCCTCGAGCACGCCGGCGACTTCCTCCCGGCCCACATCGCTCGAAAGCACCTTGGCAACGAGGTTACCGGCCGCGCCTTGCACCGCCTCGTAGGAGACCAGTGTGCCGCCCATGCCCATGGACCCCACCATCTGAGCGGCCACTCCCGTGGCGTGCTTCAGGTCGTCGGCAACGCCGGAGCTGCGTTCCCCGAAAAAGATCTGCTCGGCCACGAGGCCACCCAATGCGATCTGGACGAGGGCACGGAGTTCTGACTCGGTCTGGGTGAAGCGTTCCTCGCGATCCGAATGGGCGAGGAGGCCGAGTGCCGCGCTCCTCTTGATGATCGAGAGCACCTCCAGCTTGCGCGACCTGCCTACCAGCCAGGCCACCGCAGCGTGGCCCGCCTCATGGGTGGCGATCGTGCGCCGCTCGGCTTCGGTGTACTCGACGGGTTGAGCGAGGCCGATCTCCTCGGTCATCTTGGCCCGTTGCAGGTCGGCCCAGGACATCACGGCCGCGCCTCGGCGGAGCGCCCAAACGAGCGCCTCGTCTAGCAAGTGGACGAGCATGGCCGGCGTGTAGCCGAAGGTCTGGCCCGCCAGCTCACCGGTTCGCCCCTCCAGTTCGGGGTCGTGGGCTCGCCGGGCCAGCTCGTGGTCCAAGATCGCCTGGCGACCGGCGCGGCTCGGCAGGTCGAAGGTTATCGTCCGGTCGAAGCGCCCCGGCCGCAAAAGGGCGGGGTCGAGGTCAGCCGCCCGGTTGGTGGCGCCGATCACGAGCACGTTGGCCGGCGGCACCGACGGCTTGCGCAAAGGCCGGTTGGGGGGAAGGAACCGGTTTACGAGTTCGATGACGCCGGCGCGCCAGCGCACCGACGCCGGCGGTTGGTCAAAACTTTGGAGCTGGATGAGCAGTTCGTTGACCACGCCGGCGATCCCCTCCCGGCCTCCCCCCGCCCCGAGGCCTGCCCGCGTGGCGCCGATGGCGTCGATCTCCTCGATGAAACCGATCGCGCCGCCCTCGGCCCTGGCGACCTTGCGCAGCTGGGAGAAAAACGCCCGGACCTTACGGTTGGTCTGGCCGTAGAACATGGACTGAAAAGCTGACGACGAGGCGAAGAGGAACGGCACGCCGGCTTCCCGCGCCATCGCCTTCGCCAGGTAGGTCTTGCCGGTCCCGGGCGGCCCCTCGAAGAGGACGCCCTTCCTCGGCGTCCCTCCCATTTGCTCACGAAAACTGGCGTGGGCCAAGAACAAGTTGAGCGTCCGGACCGCTTCTTCTACCACCACCGGGATGCCGAGCACGTCGTCGAAACCGACGTTTATGTCCTCGGGCCGGTAACGGACATGCGGGCTGCGCCCAGTTGCCAAAAAGGGCAGGAGCATCACCGCAGCTACGAGCACCAGCACCCCGACGAGCGGTGCCGCTTCCGCCTCTGAACGGCTCAGGTGAGGCACACCGAGCAGGTGCCCGCTCAGCACCGAAGCCCACAGCCAGGCCATCACTACTGTCGCCACCAAGAGGAGGTGCGACAGCCGGCGCCGGCGCGACGCCTCCCGCGCCGCACCCACGTCGGCTACCGAGACGGGGAGGACCCTGTTTTCCCGAAGGCGCTCGATATCCATAGCTTGGCGCCTCCATCATGCACCGCTCCGCCGTCCACTTCGGGCCATTTCGCCGAGCTAACCATTTGAGGAAAGGGGACGCGCACAGCCTGCGGGGCTGTCGGCGTCGGCCCGGGTGCGGCGCGTGGCCTCGAGCCGAGCCCACATGGCCTGGTCTTGGCGTCAGAACACGATGTCCATTCTCAGCCCCTCCGAGTCCCAAACCGGCTCAGGGGCGGTCCTGGCTATAGCGCGAGCGGCTATCCGGCGCGCTGTCCAGAGGTCGGCCAGAGCGTCGATGAGCTTGCCTTCCCTCACACCCTTGGGAGGCTCCGACAGCACCCGTTCGGCGCCCGCCAGCGCCGAGCAGACCAGGCGGGCACGCTCGGTCCGGCCGAGGACGCTGCGACGGGCGTAGGCGACGGGTTCGCCCCCGTTCATTTGGCACAAGGCCAGTTCGGGGTGAACCTCCCACACGGTGCGCTGGTTCCAGGACTGCACTTGCCCGGCGGCCTCTGCCATTTTGGCCAGGGCGCGCCAACGCACGGCGTCTATTCCGGCCTCGAGGGCGCGCGCTTCGTCAAACGTCTTCACCCCGAGCAAAGCCCGCGACGGCGCCGGGACCACAGCCGTGCCCCTCGGGCCGAGAAGTTGGCGGGCTGCTTCGTCACAGCTACGTGGTTCTCCCGGTTTGTCGGTGAACCCGACTGGTGAGTGCAACGCCATCACGGTGAAAGCCGGCTTGTAGTCGAGCACTTCGGCCATGCTTGCGAGCACGAACGCGGGCTGGGGGGCGAGGTTGATCCCTTGCAGGTTGCCGGGGGCGACCAGCCACCCGCCCGCGCAGGGCTCCACGCCGGCCAGGATCTTGTAAGGCAGCGCCGAGCGCACCTGGGAGGCGAGCATGCGGTTCAGTGCCTACCGGCGCTGTTCGCGGCGGCAGCACCGTTGGCGGCGGCAGCACCGTTGGCGGCGGCCGTGACCAGCGCTGGCTGGCCAGGCGAAGCGCCTGGCGCCGGCACGACCGGGGCGGGCTTCGGGATGTCCTTCGGGTAGAGGCTGGCCTCGACTGCCACTTCGTAATCCACGACGCCGGCGGCGACGAGCTCGGACAGGCAGTTCTCTAGCGTCTGCATGCCCTCGCCCCGGTGCATGACGATCGTGTTGCGGAGCTGGCGGGTTTTGCCTTCCCGTACCAGGTTTCGCACGGCCGGAGTGCCGAGCATCAGCTCGTAGGCGGCCACCATCCCCCCGCCCGGTTTCGGCAGGAGCCGCTGGTACAAAACGGCGAGGAGGGTGCCGGCCAGCTGCACCTGGATCTGAGGCCGCCGCTCCGCCGGGAACACGTCGATAATACGGTCGAGCGCTTGGCCGGAGTCGTTGGTGTGCAAGGTTGCGATCACGAGGTGCCCTGTCTCTGCGATCGTGAGGCAGGCGGCGATGCTTTCGAGGTCACGCATCTCCCCCACCAGGACCACGTCCGGGTCCTCCCGGAGCACCGACCGGAGAGCCGACGCGAAGGAGCCCGTGTCGATGCCGACCTCCCGCTGGCTCACGGCAGCCAGGTGGTTGCTGTGGAGGTACTCGATCGGGTCCTCGATCGTGATTATGTGGCAGGGCCGGGAGCGGTTGACCACGTCGATCATCGATGCCATCGAAGTGGACTTGCCCGAACCTGTCGGCCCGGTCACGAGTATGAGCCCGCTCGGGCTGCGCAGGCTGCTTACCACGGCCGGCGGGAGCCCCAGTTCCGCGGGGGAGGGGATCTTCATCGGTATGTAGCGGAGCGAAAGAGAGCACTGGCCGCGTTGGTAAAAAACGTTGGCTCTTACCCGGCCCTGGTCACGCCAGCTGAAAGAGAAGTCGAGCTCCCGGCCCGGCTGGAGAGCACCTTTCAGGTGGTCGGGCGGCAACTGGCCGAGGGTAATGGTCTCGATCTCATCGCTCGTGAGCGCCGGGGCGCCCGTAAGTGGCTCCAGGCGGCCGTCCACCCGGAGGAGGGGGGCCGAACCAGCGGTGAGCAAGATGTCGGTCCCTCCCCTGCGCTCCAACTCGGCCAACCAGGTGTCCAGGTGGTGTTCAACTGCCATGCCCACATGGTCGCCGTCTAGGCTCACGGCGGGCGCAACAGCTTCACAACCTCTCCCCAACCCGGGGCCCGGGTCATCCTTCGGCCGGCTGGTCGGCACAGGCCTCTGGGCTCATCCCGAACGAGTATTCGTGCTACTGCCGAGAGAGCCCTCGAGCCGATTACGCTGAGCGTTTTCTCTGCTCCCCTGAGTGCCACACGTCCCTCTTCTGCATTGGCTATTGACTTGCCGGCGCCGCAAGGACGATCCTTCTAGGGGCACCAACGTCTCGAGGGAGGAAAGGGGCATGCGCACTCGTACCCGTACTCGTTGGTGCCGGTGCGCCTCTACGGGGGCCACGTCAGTCCCAGCCGGCAACCGTGCCGGCTGGGGCTGCGCCGGCACGCTCCAGCGGCCCGGTGGCACCACCCAGGGTCTCATGTCCCAGTTTTCATCGTAAGGAGGAGGTCACAGATGATCAGGTCCGTATTCCGCACCAGGCTGCGCATAACGCTCGCGACCTTGGTGGCCGCCATCACCGCAGGCGCAACCACCACCGCAGTGGTCGTCATCGCCGAACCGACGGCGAGCGCCCTGTCATACAACCCAGCCCCTGCCAACGTCTTCCACGCCCCCATTTCCACCATGGGGCTGGCAGCGCTCAACCACCTGGAAGCGAAGCTGCAAAAGGAGGTCAACGACCACAATAACGGCGGGGGTAGTACGAGCGGCACCAGCGCCTCCTCCGGCTCCATCCCGCTCGCGGGGGGTATGTCGTCGATATCGCTCCCCCCTAAAACTAAAACGATCCGCTTTATCTCCGACTCGAGCTACATGTCCCAGAGTGAGACCACTGTCGCCGTGGACCCCTCCGCTACGTCCAACGCCACCCGGACCGTGGTGGGCGGGGTCAACGATTCCCGTTATTTCTTCTGCCCGCTGTTCGCATCTGCCACAGCGACCGCCGCGAACTGCCCGAGCGGCTGGACACAGTCGCTCTCGGGCTTTGCCGTATCGACCGACGGAGGGAGCAGCCTCGCCACGACAGGCTCCGACGGGACGGACACCTACGACATCCCGAGCCTTCTGGCTGGTAACCCTCACCACCCGACCTTCCTCGTGTCTTGGGGGGACCCTGGTGTCGCTGCCGCCCCGAACGGGCTCTTTTACTACTCGTCCCTCGCGATCAGCCCAACCACGAGCGCGAACGGGGTAGAACTGTCGGTCTCCAATCCCACCCTTACGTCGGACCCGGCGAGTTGCATCACCCCCTTGAGCAACCCGACCTTCAACCCGTGCTGGACGAGCACCCTCGTATTCGGCAACCTGCTGCCCAGCGCCTCGACCTTCGAGGACAAGCCGATGATCGCCGTCGACATGGACAAAACCTCGCCCTACTACGGGGACGCCTACGTGGCTTGGGACCACTTCTTCTCCAACGGGACCAGCGCCAGCTACCTGGCGCGCTGTACGACGACCCTCACCTGCACCATGCTCGCCGGCGGTCCCCTCCCACCGATCTCCGGGACAGACCAGTTCGCTGCGTTCACGACCCCAGTGGTCGATAGCAGCGGCAATGTCTACGTGACCTGGTGCAACTTCGGCACCCCCACCACGCTCATGCCGATCACCTGCGAGATCCGCTCGTCCGGCCCGGGCGGCACCAACTTCGGTGCCCCCGTAACGGTCCTCACGCTCGACGAGACGCAGGCGACCGGCGGCGGGCTGGACGGGTACGCAACGGAGCAGTTCCGCACGGTCAACATCCCGAGCCTGGCGGCCGGGCCAGCGACAGCAAAAGGGACACCGCTTTACTTCGTGATCGATGCCTGCACAGCCGGGGACTACTACGACTTCCTCGGCCAAAATGTCCTCCCCGGCAACTGCGGGGCGTCCAAAGTGTTGCTCAGTAGCTCGGCCGACGGAGGCGCCACGTGGTCGCCCGCCCAAGACCTGACATCGGGGACGCCCAATGCGATAACGGCCCAGCCCTGGGTCACCGTGGACCCGACGAGCGGGGAGGTCTACGTCGCCTACTACACGACGGCCTATGACACGACTTACAACCACATGGTCGACGTGGTCCTCCAGAGTTCTACCGACGGGAGGAGCACCTGGACCGCCACCAGGCTCACCACGACCTCGATCGAACCCGACGCCGACCCCGCCTACTTCGACTACATGAGCACTTTTGGCGGGGCTTTCCTCGTCCCCCAGTTCGGCGACTACTTCCAGGCCACCGCCTACGACGGGACGGTGTGGACGAGCTACTGCGCCACCTACACCGCCGAGCTCGGCACCTTGCAGACCGACCCCTACCTCAACGTGACCTCGGGTTAGGTAGCGAGCCGGCCGGCGAGGTTACGCTCGGACCGGCGCAGCCCGCCATGTACGTGCATGAGGGCGGGCTGCGCCGGCCGGCTGTCTTGGCTCGGAGCCAACCACCCCCCTTTTTTTGCCGGTCCCGAACAAGTGTTTGCTATAGTGGCCCGAGCAACGCAATGAGCCTCGTGGCCGGCTATGTGGGCCTCCTGCAAACCGAGCGAGTAGTGCCGTGGGCCAAGAGCCCACCAGGGAGGTACAGACGTGTGGAGGATCACGTTGGCTCTGTCGCGGCGACGGGCGGGATCGTGTCATCTGCAGGGACAACCACGGGTGCCAACACCGTGACGTCACCTGTCGGTGCTGCCGCACCCACCAACAACGCGGGGGCCCCGAGCCCCGCGCCAGCAGCTATCTCCCAAGCCGCCGAGGACTTCCGCCGCCTGCTTGCCGGCTTCGAGCCCGACGAGCTAACGCCCTCGAGTTGCGCCGATGTGGCCGAGGCCCTGGCCAAGACCGAAATGGCCTGCGCCGCGGCCAGGGCGCGGGCGGCGGCGAGGGCTGCCAGGGCTGGTGAGCACCGCCGGCGTGGCTTTGCCGACGTCCAGGACTGGCTCTCGTCGAGGACCGGCTCGACCATGGGCAAGGCGCGCGCGGAGATGGAGACGTCGCGTGAGGCGGAGAAGCACCCGGCGATCGCCGACGCGCTGCGCCAAGGCGAAGTGTCGCTTTCTCAAGCCGAAGAGGTAGTGCGCGTGGAGCGCGAGGTCCCGGGCTCGGCCGAGGCCCTTTTGGAGGTGGCACGGCGCTCCGGGCTCGGGCAGCTACGAGAAGAGGCCCGCAAGGTCACGCTCGGGTCATTGGCCCCAGAGGACCTGGAGCGCCGCCAGCACCAAGCGCGGCATTTCCGCCACTGGCGTGACGCCCTCGGCATGGTGTGCTTCTCGGGAGCGCTCCCTCCAGATGTGGGAGTTGGGATCGCCAACCGCGTCGACGCCGAGGCAGCACGGCTCCGCCGTGAGGTCGGACCGGAGGGAAAGTCAGAGCCCTTCGAGGCCCACGCCGCCGATGCCCTCGTCAAGCTGTTGCAGGGACAGGGTGAGGGCAGCGGCCGGACCGAAGTCGTCATCGTGGTGGACCTCTCGGCTTACCGGCGGGGCCACGCGCACCCGGGCGAGCTGAGCCACATCGTGGGCGGCGGCCCGGTCCCGGTGCGCTCCGTGAAGGAAGTGATGAAAGACGCCTTCGTGAAAGCCGTGGTCCACGAAGGGGTAAAGGTGCTCCGTGTCAAGCACTTCGGCAGGCACATGAAAGCCGAGATCCGCACCGCCTTGGAGCTAGGCCAACCCCCTGGCTTCGAGGGAGCCAAGTGTTCTTTGCCGGGCTGCGACCGCCGCTACAGCCTCGAGTGGGACCACGTCCGCCCGTTCTCCCGGCATGGCCCGACCAGCTACGACAACATGCAGCCTCTCTGCAAGCCCCACCATTGGGAAAAGACACAGCGGGACAAGGGAGTTTCGTGAAAAAGAGCACAGAGGGGGCGAGCACTGCGCCAATGCGCTCGCCGAGGGAGGCTTGCGGGTGGCGCTGGTGCAACGCGAGCTAGTCGGTGGCTTGGTGTTCCCATTGGCCCTGGCCGCTCACGCGATGACACGGAGCACCTCCTCCACGGAAGTGAGGCCGGCCGCCACGCCCATCAAACCGGCCTGGCGCAGGGTCAACATCCCGTCGGCGATGGCGGCCTTCCTTATGTCCTCGGCGTGGGCATGCTCGACGATCATGCGCTCGATCTCCTCGTTGACCGTCAGCACCTCGTGGACGGCGAAGCGCCCGATGAAGCCGGTCTTGCCGCAAACGTGGCAACCGACCGGCCTGTAGAGCTGCTCGGGCAGGTCGCCACCCTCCCAGCCCAGGGCGACGAGCGCACCTTCCTCGGGCGCATAGGCCTCTTTGCACCGCTCGCAGAGCCTCCTCGCCAGGCGCTGGGCGACGACGCAGTCGAGAGCGCTGCCGACGAGGAAGGGCTCGACGCCCATCTCGATGAGCCGGTTGGGCGTGGTCGAGGCGTCGTTGGTGTGGATGGTGGAGAGCACGAGGTGGCCGGTGAGGGCGGCCTCCACGGCGATGCTCGCGGTCTCCCGGTCGCGGATCTCGCCGATCAGGATTATGTCGGGGTCGGCGCGAAGTATCGTGCGGAGGGCCAAGGCGAAAGTAAGGCCCGCTTTGTTGTTGACCTGGATCTGGTTGATACCGTCGAGCTGGTACTCGACCGGGTCCTCCACCGTGATCACGTTTTTGGTCGCCTCGTTCAGCAAGTTGAGCGTGGCATAAAGGGTCGTGGTCTTGCCCGAGCCCGTCGGCCCCGTAACGAGGACCGTGCCATAGGGTTTGCTGTAGGAAACCTCGTAACGTACCATGTTGGCCGGCAAGAAACCGAGCTCGGAAAGCCGGAGGTTGGCGCTCGAGTTGTCGAGGATCCGCATGACGACTTTTTCGCCGTTCACGGTCGGTAGCGTCGCTACCCGCAAGTCGACGGACCGGCCCTCTATGACCGACGTAATGCGGCCGTCCTGGGGGATACGCCGCTCGGCGATGTTTATGTCCGCCATTACCTTCAGGCGGCTCACGATGCCGTTTTGGATATTGCGGGGCGAGCGCATGACATCGTGGAGCACACCGTCGATCCGGTAGCGGATCCGTACGTCTTTTCCCGTGGGCTCCACGTGGATGTCCGAGGCCCGGTCCGAGATCGCCTGGCTGATCAGCAAGTTGACCAGCCGCACGATCGGGGCGTCCTCGCGGACCTCCTTGATGCGGTTGAGGGGGTCGTCGTCCAGCGAGGCGCTCGAGGCGGACGCCTCTGCGCTCACGTGCTCGGCCTCGGTGTCCTTGCGGTGGTACTTGCCGATCGCCGCCTGAAGAGCGTCGGCCGTCACAACGACCTGGCGGACGTCGGCGCCGGTCAGGGTCCGGATGTCGTCGATGGCAAAGACGTTGGAAGGGTCCGCCATCGCGACGAGGAGCTTGCCTTCCCACCAGCCGATCGGCATGGCGAGGTAGCGCCGGGCGAGGCTTTCGGAAACGAGCCGCGCCGCAGCCGGGTCGACAGGGTAGGCGGCGAGGTCGACGAACTCGAGGCCGAGCTGGCCGGCGAGGGTGGCGACGAACTGTTCCTCGGTGAGGAGGTGGTCCTCTATCAAGACCCGGGCTAGGTTTTGGCCCCGCTCCTTGGAAGCCTTGAGCGCCTCCCCGAGCTGTTCGATCGTTATGATCCCCGTCTTTACGAGGACTACGCCGAGCTGTTCGTCCTCCGACAGGACGTCGTTCGTGTCGGCCCCCGAGCGTGCACCTACCATTTGAGGAGGCTAGTTGCGCGCCGAGCCGAGGAACTTGAGAAGAAGGCCGCGGTTGACCGGCTCCGGTTCAGGGACTTCGGGCTCGGCCTCGGGCTCTGGTTCCGCCTGGTCCACCGGTTCCGGCCATTCATCGGGGAACTCCGGGGCAAACGCAGCCACGTCGGGGACGCTGTCAAGGTCGGTGCCGGCGTCGTGGTCGGGGTCGTCCACCGGCGCGCCGCTATCTGGCGTTGCCACCCGGACCACTCCGAGCTCGACCAGCTCCTTCAGGGCCTTGGAGCCCTCGAACTCGCCCAGTTGGAGGGAGCCGAGCACTTCCCCCGCCTCCTTCCCCCCTCCTATCGCCGCCACCAGCTGCCACTGCTCGGGCTGCAAGGTGACCGGGGAGCCCACCGCCTGGGAGAGGGAGACCTGCCTCTCTAGGGACGGCACGACCGCTGCGATGGCCGGCCACTCGGCCAGGCGGGCCTCTGCCTCCTCCAAGAGAGGCGCCACGTCTTCAGGCGGCAACGTGCTCGCCGGCGGGCTGCCCTCGGCGCGGAAGGCGAATCTGCCCTCGTCGAGGCGCAGCAGCAAAAAGAAGGCCTCTGCAACGGTCCTCGAGTTTCCCACATCGAAGCCGGCTATCCGCCCGGCATCGATCCAGAGGCTCCCGGCGAGGCGAGGAGAGTCGACCCGCAGCTCGCCCGTCTTGGAGGTGACAGAGAGAAGCGCCAGCACGTCTGGCAGTGCAACTGTCTCGAGCGTACCTTCTAGCGACACACCAATAGTTTCGGCAGGAGGGTCACCGAGGTTGAGAAAAACGGGCAACCCGGCCCGCCCGCCGGCCGAGCTCGGCGAGCACCGCGGCCGACATCGCCTCGACCGGCGCGTCCTGGCCGGTCCAGGCCCGGAACTGGCGGGCCGCCTGGTGGATCAGCATACCGACGCCGTTCAAGGGGAGGGCGCCCCGCTCGCGGGCGGCCGCCGTCAGCGGCGTCACGGCGGGGGCGTAGATCAGGTCGGCGACCAGCTGGCCAGGCCCGAGGCGCTTGGCGTCGAGGCCAAAGGGGAGGCCGTCGCTCGTCATGCCGACCGGCGTGGCGTTCACGATGAGATCGGCCTCCTCGGCCCCTTCCGCCGCGCCGAGCCCCCCGACCGGGCCGGCGAGCGCCGCGGCGGCTAGCGCCTGTTCGGGCCGGCGGGCGACCACGTCGACCCGGGCTGCTCCGGCCTCGGCGAGCGCCAGGACCACGGCCCGGGCGGCCCCGCCGGCGCCGAGCACGAGGCAACGCTTGCCCGTCGGGGACCAGCCCTGCTCGGCGAGCGAGTCGATGAAGCCCGGGCCGTCTGTGCTGTCGCCCACCAGCACACCGTCGATGTTGGTGACGGTGTTGGCCACGCCGAGGCGCTCCGCGACCGGGCTCAGCCGCTGACAGGCCCGGGCCGCCGGCGCTTTGTGGGGCATGGTGACCGAGAGGCCCCGGATGCCGAGGTCGGCCGTGGCCGCCACAGCCTCCTGGCCCCGCCCCGCCGGCACAGGGAACGCCACGTACGCCCAGTCGAGGCCGAGCGCGGCAAAGGCCGCGTTGTGCAACACCGGGGAGAGGGAGTGCTCGACGGGGTCACCGATCACGCCGGCGACCGCGGTCCGAGCCGACGGCCACGTCATGGGGCGCGGTGGCCGGCGGGCCTTCAGCACAGGTGGGCGGCTCGACATTCGTGTTGGAGCCGGGCGAACTGCGCCTCGGTCGTGCCGAAGCCCATCTGGCCGTCTGGGTTGACCTCGACCCAGTAAAGGTAGCTTGTCTTGGGCGGGTGCATGGCGGCCTCCAGTGAGGGTACCCCCAGGTTCGCGATCGGCGTCGGCGGCAGGCCTTTGTTGACAAAGGTGTTGTAGGGGTTGTTGGCGGTGAGCTCGAGACGGCCGTGGAAGGGTAGCCCGCCGCCCAGGCCGTAGAGGAGGGTCGACTCCGCCCCGACGGGCATGCCCCGGGCCAGCCGGTTGTAGACCGCGCTCGCGATGGGGCCGCGGTCGGCCGCCAGCTTGGCTTCCCGTTCGACGATCGAAGCCACCTTCACGACCTGGTAGGGGCTGTAGCCGAGGTGCTTGGCGGCGCTGGCGAGCCCGACCTGTTGGGCCTGTTCGTCGAAAGTGGAGACCATGTAACGCACGAGCTGGGTCGCGCTCTCCCCCACGGCGACCGGGTAGGTGGCCGGGAAGAGCAGCCCCTCGAGGCTGTGCTCTCCCGCCGGTTCGTAGGGCGAGCGGACCTCGTGCGTAGCCCGCACGAAGGCCTCCGCAGTGATACCGGTCCTCAGCGCGGCGACGGCCTGCGCGATCTCGCGGACCGTGAAGCCCTCGGGCACGACCAGCTTTTTGGTCACCGGGCCCTTCTCGAGCGCCGCGATCACCTTGGCGTAGCCCTCGTTGGTGGGGAGCCGGTACGTGCCGGCGAGCAAGGGCTTGGTGCCGACGACCTTGATGTAGACCTCGAAGAGGGTCGGGCTGTGGATCACCCGGGCGCGGGCCAGCTCACGGGCTATCCCCACGGTGGAGGTGCCCTCGGGGATGGCGACGGTGACGGGACGGCCGGGGGGGCCGGCGTCGATCTCGTCGCTCAGGTGCAGCCCGAAAAGGCACGCCGCCAACAGGACGGCGCCGGCCACCGCCCAGGTGACCCGCTTACGCAACGTGGCTGTCGAGCCAGGTCTGGAGGATGGCCGCGGCCGCCATCATGTCCACGACGGAGCGCTCGACAGCCGGCCGGCGGCGGCCCCCGGTCGCCATGGCGCGGCGGGCCACGACCGTCGTGTAGCGCTCGTCGCAAAGCTCGACCGGGACACCCACGGCCCGGCGCAGCTCGGCGACCTCGGCCTGCACGGCCTGCGCGGCGGGGCCAGCGTGCCCGGAAAGGGAAAGGGGAAGGCCGACGACGACCAGCGTGGCGCCGACGTCGGCGACGACGTTGGCCAGCTCGGCGTGGTCCACTTCATGTGAGCGGCCCCGCTGCAGCACCTGGAAAGCGCTCGCCACCCGCCGGTCCTCGTCGGAGATGGCGAGGCCGATGCGCCGGCTACCGAGGTCGACGCCGAGCACCCTGCTCACAAGAAGCGCTCGCGGACAGCCGCCAGCGCCTCGTCGAGGCGTGACACGTCACGCCCGCCCGCCATGGCCAGCTCGGGGTTGCGGCCCCCACCACCGCCCCCGACGAGGCGCGCCGCACCCGCGACGAGCTCGGGGGCCGGCACGGGGAAGCCCTTCTCCACGGCCGCCACCAGGGAGACCTTGCCGTCGCCGGCGCTGCCGCCCAGCACGACCGCGCGCACGCCCTCCCGGGCGAGGACTGCCGCCGCCAGCTCCCGGAGAGAGTCGGGCGCGAGCCCGTCGCGCCGGGCCACGACCACCTCGCCGGCGGCTGCGAGCGTCGCGGCTTCCGAGGCCAGCTGAGCCTGCCGTGCCGCTCGGAGCGCCTCTTCCTTGTCGCGCAGCTCGGCCAGCCGGCGCTGGATCGCCGCCCCCAGTTCCTCGGGGGCCACCTTCAAGAGGCTGGCAGCATGGGCGAGCTTGGCCTCGTTGGCCCGCAGGCGGGCCAGGGTGGCCGTCCCGGTGAGCGCCTCGACCCGGCGCAGGTTGGAGCCGATCGAACCCTCCGAGACGATCTCGAGCGGCCCGATCATGCCGAGGCGCTCGACGTGGGTCCCCCCGCACAGCTCGACGGAGCGGGCGCCGGCGTGGACTACCCGCACGATTTCCCCGTACTTTTCCCCGAAAAAGGCGATAGCCCCCTTGGCCTCGGCCTCTGCCCGCGGTATTTCCTCGGTCTCCACGAGCGAATCAGCCAGGATCTGCGTGTTGACGAGGTCCTCGACCCTGTCGAGCTCGGCCCGGCTCACCGCTTCGTAGTGGGTGAAGTCGAAGCGGAGCCGGTCCGGGGCGACGAGCGAGCCCTGCTGCTTCACGTGGGGGCCGAGCACCTCCCGGAGCGCCCAGTGGAGCAGGTGGGTCCCGGTGTGGTTGCGCCGGACGGCGGCCCGCCGCTCGGCGTCCACGGCGACGTGGGCCTCCTGGCCGGCGCTCACTGTGCCTTGCACCACCGCGGTGTGTCGGTGGAGGCCCGGGAGGACAGCGGTCGTGTTGGTAACGGTGGCCCGGCCGGTCTCGGTGGAAATGGTGCCCGTGTCGCCGACCTGGCCCCCCGCCTCGGCGTAAAAGGGCGTGCGGTCCAAGAAGATCTCCAGTTCCCCCGGGCGTTCCCCCTCGAGTACCGCCAATACCCGCGCCTCGCCCTCGAGCTGCTCGTAACCGGTGAAGTGGGTCGGCCCGAACTGCTCGAGCACCTCCCGGTACGCGGCGAGGTCGCCGTGCCCGCCGGCCCCGCGGGCGCGCGTCGCCTCACGCGACTGCTCCCGCTGGCGCTCCATGGCAACAGCGAAGCCCGCCTCGTCCACCGTCCCCCCTCTGCCCGCGGTGATCTCCCGGGTGAGCTCTATGGGGAACCCGTGGGTGTCGTGCAACCTGAACGCGACTTCCCCCGGGAGCCGGTGCGCGCTGCCCAGCTCCGCCTCCAGGAGCGACATGCCGGCTCGCACGTTGGCGAGGAAGCGCTCCTCCTCCCGGCTCGCCACGTTGGCCACGAAATCGGCATTGCGGGCCAGGTCAGGGTAGGCGTCGCCCATAACCTCGACGACGGCCCCGACCATGGACGCGCACACCGGGCGGGCCGCGCCGAGCAGGTTGGCCCTGAGCGCCGCCCGCCGCAAGACACGCCGGAGCACGTAGCCGCGGTCCTCGTTGGAGGGGAACACCCCGTCGGAGATCATGAACGCCATCGTCCGGGCGTGGTCGGCCACGACCCTCAACCCGACGTCGGACTCGTGGTCTTCCCCGTAGTGCCGGCCGGTCAGGCTGGCGGCCTTCGCCACGAGCGGCGCCAGCACGTCGGTGTCCCACACCGTGCGCGCGCCCTGGAGGACGGCCAATAGACGTTCGAAGCCAGCCCCGGTGTCGATGCCGCGCTTGGGGAGCGGCACGAGCTCGCCCGACGCCTGGCGGTCGTAAGTCTGGAAGACGAGGTTCCACAGCTCCACGTAGCGCTCGTCCCCGCCCACGACCGGGCCACCGCCCGGGCCGAACTCGGGGCCACGGTCGTAGTGGACCTCGGAGTCGGGCCCGCAGGGGCCGGTGTCGCCCATCTCCCAGAAGTTGTCCTCCCTGGTGCGCTGGATGCGCTCCCGGGGCAGCCCCACTTCGTCGGCCCAGATATCGGCGGCTTCGTCGTCGTCTTCGTACACCGTTATCCAGAGCCGGTCCCCGTCGAGGCCGAGGACTTCTGTCAACAGCTCCCAGGCCCACACGATCGCCTCGCGCTTGAAGTAGTCCCCGAAGCTGAAGTTGCCGAGCATCTCGAAAAAGCTCATGTGCTTGGGGCTCCGTCCGACGTTGTCGATGTCGTCGTGCTTGCCCCGCACCCGGACGCACTTTTGCGAACTAGTGGCCCGGCGGTAGGGCGGGACCTCCTCGCCGAGGAAGTACGGGATGAACTGGTTCATGCCGGCGTTGGTGAAAAGAGGCGCGCGCGGGTGGTGCGGCACGAGGCCGGCCGAAGGCACCTCCACGTGCCCTCTCTCGACAAAGAAGTCGAGGTAGGCGCGCCTCAACCCGTTGGCGTCCATGCACCAACGTTAGCTACGGTTGTCGCCGTGCCGCATCAGCACGTAGCCGAAGTTGCGCTCGGGGCCGGCTGCCGGCTGGGCGAGGGCCCGGTCTGGGACCAACGTCGCCAGGAGCTCTACTTCGTGGACATCATGGGTGAGAGCGTCCACGGGTTCCGTCCCTCCGACGGCTCGCACCGCTCCTTCTCGGTCGGCCGGCCGGTCGGCGCGGTAGTGCTCCGCGAGGACGGGGGCCTAGTGCTCGCCGCCCACGACTCGTTTTTCCTCGTGGACGCCGACGGCGGCGGCCTCCGGCCCTTCGGCACCGTGAGCATCGACGGCACCCGGGTGCGTTTCAACGACGGCAAGGTCGACCCCTGGGGCCGCTTCCTCGCCGGCACCATGGACTGGGGACAGAGAGAGCCGCACGGTTCCCTTTACATGCTCTCGGGCGACGGCACGGTGGTGACCCTGCTCGAGGGCGTCGTCATTTCCAACGGCCTCGCCTGGCCACCGGGGGGGAAGACCCTCTACTACATCGACACCCCTCAGCTCTCGATCGACGCCTTCGACCTCGACCCCGAGACCGGGCGCCTCTCCGGGCGGCGCGTGGTCGCGGAGTTCACGGGCGAGGGCCACCCCGACGGCATGGCCATCGACGACGAAGGCATGATCTGGGTCGCCCTCTGGGGCGGCTCCCGGGTGGAACGGGTCGACCCTGCCGACGGCCGGCGCCTCGCCGTCGTCGAGTTGCCCACTTCCCACGTGTCGAGCGTCGCCTTCGGCGGCCCGCACCTCGACGACCTCTACATAACTACGGCCCGGGAGGGGCTCTCCCCCGAGCGCCTGGCCGCCGAACCCCACGCCGGCGACCTCTTCGTCGCCCACCCCGGGGTCTCCGGGCCGGCGCCCTACCGCTTCAAGCTTTCCTAGGACAGTTCAAGCTTTCCTAGGACAGCCGGGCCACCGCCAGCACGTGGCCCGAGGCGTCCACCACCTGGGCAGAGCGCAGGCGCCCGGAAGGCTGGCTCAGGCTGGCCGCCCAGGCCCCCTTGCCGCTCGAGAGCCAGAAGGTCCCGAGCGTGACAGCCGGCCCCCGGTCCTCGACCACCTGGCAGCGCAGGGCGCCGGTCCAGGTCCCGTCGTCCATGTACATGAAGACCCAGGTCGGGTTGCCCGGGTACACGAGCACCTTGCCGACCGGCCGCCCCTGGCTGAAAAGAGCGGCCGTCTCGAGCGCCCCAGTGGACGCCGGTGCGGCCGCCGGGGAGCTCCGGGGTGCCTGGCCGGCGAGCCCGCCCGCCGAAAGCCCGCCCCCCGAAAGCCCGCCGCCGGCGAGCAGCCCGCCGCCAAAGGCAAGCGCCACTGCCGCGGCAATGCCGCCGACTGCGCCAGCCAGCCGCCCCCGCCCTGCCTGCCGCCCCCGCCCTGCCTGCCGCCCCCGCCCTGCTAACCGCGCCCGGCCTGCTAACCGCGCCCGGCCTGCTAACCGCGCCCGGCCTGCTAACCGCGCCCGCCCGCTCAGGCGCCCCCGCCCCACCAGACGGCCGTGGCGCCCGACCAGACCTCGAGCAGGAGGGACGGGCTGCTTCAGGCCCAGGCGCTCGAACACGCGGGCCTCGAAGCCGATTGGCGGTTCCGCCGCAGGGGCGAGGTGGAGCAGCTCGTTGGAGGCGGCCGAGAGCTCGGCCACCCAGCGCGAGCAGCGGGGGCAGCCCTCCAGGTGGGCGACGGCCGCGGTCCGCTCCTCGCCGGCGAGCACGCCGAGCGCCAGGTCGGCCAGCGCCTCGGAAACAGCCGCGCACTCCTCGTTCACTGGACGCCGGCCTCCTCGAAAACGTCCCGCAGCTTCATGAGCCCGCGGCGGATCCTGGTCT
>JAJYMB010000023.1 GCA_021787365.1 Actinomycetes bacterium
GAAGGAGACCATTGAGCTACGACTTGACGCTGCGCATCTGGCGGGGCGACGCCGGCGGCGGCGACCTCGTCGAGTACGTCGTGCCGGCCGAGGAGGGCCAGGTGGTGCTCGACGTCGTCCACCGGGCACAGGCCAGCCTGGCCAACGACCTCGCCGTGCGCTGGAACTGCAAGGCGGGCAAGTGCGGGTCCTGTTCCGCCGAGATCAACGGGCGGCCCCGGCTCATGTGCATGACCCGTCTCTCCAGCCTCCCCGAGGGCGAACCGGTCACGATCACGCCCTTGCGGACCTTCCCTATCATAAAGGACCTGGTCACCGATGTTTCGTTCAACTACGAGAGAGCGAAGCAGGTGCCGGCGTTCACGCCCACGGCCGAGCAGCCGACCGCTCCCTTCACCATGTACCAGGTCGACGTGCAGCGTTCTCAAGAGTTCCGCAAATGCATAGAGTGCTGGCTCTGCCAGAACGTCTGCCATGTCATACGTGACCACGAAGACAACAAGGCCCACTACGCCGGCCCGCGCTTTTTCATCCGCTACGCCGAGCTCGACATGCACCCCAACGACGCCCTCGACCGCAAAGAGTTCCTCCAGGGCGCCCAGGGCCTCGGCTACTGCAACATCACCAAGTGCTGCACCGAAGTGTGCCCGGAGAGCATCAAGATCACCGACAACGCCATAATCCCCATGAAGGAGCGGGTGGTAGACAGCAAGTACGACCCGGTCGTCAGGTTCTTCCGCCGGCGGCCGCGCCGCCCGGCGACCCCGAGCTGACCAGCCGGCCGTTGGGCTACTCTCGGGCCGTCATGGCAGAACCAAAAGAAGTCGTCGACCGTGCCACCGCCCTGGCTGGAAACGCGAGCAGTATGGCCGCAAACGATGGTGACCCGATGGAAGAGCTCGTCGGCGCGGGCCGGCCCGCCCTGGAAGCGGCGCGTACGGCCCTCGTGCAACGGATCTACCTCCATTCCGATGACTACGAGGCCACGGCTGCCCTCCGGCTCGTCAACAAGGCGTTGGCCGCTCTGGGCTGGGAGGACCCCTACAACTGGAAGCACCGCCGCAAACCCTGAGCCTGGAGCTACGAGGTGGGGGTCGGCCCGGCCCCCTCGAACACTTCCGTCCTGACACCCCGCCGGGAGAGCTCGGCCAGCAGTTCCCGGGGGTTCGGCGCCAAGGAGGCCAGCCCTCCTGCACCTGGTTTCAAGAGCCGTGCGGCAGCCAGTTCCGCCGCCAGCGCTGCCACCGTACCCGCCACGAGCGCCGGCCGGCCGTTCGCACCGAGCAATACCGTGGAGGCCCTTTCCTGCCGCCGGCCTCGTACCTCCACCCGGAGCGCGCCCACGGCGCCCTCGGGGTGCGGCGGCCGCAGCATCGGCAACCAGGAAGTGAACCGGTCACGCCGGGACGCCGCCGCCCGCGTGGTCGCCCGCCGCAAACCGGGGAAGGCCTCCGCCATGAGCAGCGGGTCGGCCCGGCTGGTCCGGTAACAATCAGCGCCGCCGAGTTCGGGGAACCACACGAGCTCGCGCCCAGAACTCGCGACCTTGCGCTCCCAGGCTCCGTCGCGCCACTCCTCGACCAATTCGCGCAGCGCAGCGTGCCGCCGCCGGGCACAAGCCGGCCCCCCGGTGCCGACGGTCGCGACGTGGACCTCGTGGAGCTCGTCCATCCCCTCGGCTGCAGCCGCCGCCAACAGGCACGAGAGGCCCGGAGCCATGCCGGCGCCCGCAACCACGGCAACCCCGTGCCGGCGGGCGTCGCCCCCAAGGGCCAGCAATGACCGCACGTCCTCAGGGGCATCCGTGACAGAGACGACCGGGACACCCCGTGCCACCGCTAGGCCGGCATAGGGTGCCGTGACAGGGGCGGCCAGCAGCACCACAGCGGCCTCGGGGAGCTCGCGAATGAAGGCCTCGGCCGAAAGCTCTGCCAGTTCGACCGTTCCCCGCCCGTCCAAGGAGGCGATGTTCGGCGCGACGTGGTGGGGCCGGCGGGCCAGGACCAGCAGTCCGTCTACCACCGTGGAAGAAAGGAGCTGGCGGGCGCTGCGGGCACCGACTGCGCCCAGCCCTACCAGGACGGCGCGCACTCAGGGCTCTTCCACGGGCTCCACGAAGTCCTCGGTGGAAAGCTCGCGCCAGCCGCCCCGGTGCGGGGGAGTGCCACCGGTCCCGCGCAGGCGCACGACGACCGCGGCCATCGCCGCCAAGGCGACCGCCACGAGCGCGCGGGTAAGCAGCCGCAGGTTCGCGCCTCGCCGACGGACCGCCCCATTGGGGCTGCTGTCACCCACGGTCGCACCCTACAGCAGCCTGGGCTATGCGAGCCTTGCCCTTTGCCCCAGCTACCATCCCTAGACGATGCCGTACCGACCCGGCCTCGCCGGCTTGAGCGAGGGAACGCGCGGCGTGCTGCCGAGCCAGATGCTGTCAGAAGCGCTCGAAGCGGGTTGGGTGGACGCCGGCACCGAGGCCGTCCCGCCTGGCAATATCCAGCCTGCCAGCCTCGACCTGCGCCTAGGCCCTCGTGCTTACCGCGTGCGATGCAGCTTCCTCCCCGGGGACAAGCCGGTAGAGGACAAGCTGAAGGAGCTGGTAGTGGACGAGCTGGACCTCCGCCAGGACGGGGCCGTCCTCGAAACGGGGCGGCCCTACCTCGTGCCCTTGGCCGAGTCCCTCCGGCTCCCTGTCTTCGTCCGGGGCAAGGCCAACCCCAAAAGCTCGACCGGGCGTCTCGACGTGTTCACCCGCCTAGTCACGGACCGGAGCTTCCGCTTCGACGAGGTCGCCCCAGGTTACGAGGGGCCGCTGTGGGTCGAGGTGGTGCCCCTCTCGTTCGCCGTGCGGGCGCGTGAGGGGCTCTCGCTGAACCAGCTCCGGCTCATGATCGGCCAGGCCCGCTTGGACGACGGCGAGCTCCGGTACCTCCACGAGAACGAGACCCCGCTCCTCTACCTCGACGGGCGCCCGGCGAGGTCCGAGGAACTGGCCACGAGCGACGGGCTCTTCCTCTCCGTAGACCTGCGGGGCGCGCCCGGCGAAAGCGTCGGCTACACCGCCAGGGAGCACACCTTCGCCCTCGACATGGCCAAACCCGGCGAGCACCCCGTGGAGGGTTATTGGGAAAGGGCCCTGCCCGAGGACGAGGGGCGCATAGTGCTCGCCCCGGAGCGGTTCTACCTCTTGCTTTCCCGGGAAGCTGTGTGCGTCCCGCCTACCCTGGCGTGCGAGATGACCGCCTACGACCCGACCAGCGGCGAATTGCGGGCGCACTACGCCGGCTTCTTCGACCCGGGCTTCGGCTACGACCCATCTGGGAAGCTCCGGGGTTCGCGCGCCGCTCTCGAGGTGCGCGCCCACGACGTGCCGTTCATGATCGAACATGGGCAAAGGGTGTGCCGGCTCACGTTCGAACGCATGGTCTGCCCGCCGGCCAAGCTCTACGGCACCGGGATAGGGTCCAGCTACCAGGGCCAGGAAGGTACGCTCGGCAAGCACTTCAGGAAAGGGCGATAGCCGCAGTTCTACAGTGCCGGCCGGCGCCGGCGCCCGGGCCCTGCACGCGTGGCCGAGGAGTTCGCTGTCAGTTGGCTCGCTACCCGCGTGCCGCAGGGACGGGCGCTCAACTGGTCAACGTGGACAGCCAAGCTATGGCTCGTTGCTGGGTCACCCGCTCGGCAGCCGTCAGCATCTCGCTGTAAGCCGCCGCGGGGTCGCCTCCCGCCAGCACGCCAAAGATCGTCATGTTGAGGTGCCGGGCCCTCTTGGCATAAAGGAGCAGGTCGGCCCACTCATTGGCCTGCGAGGAGTAGTAGACCTGGGGCATCGGTACGTCGGGACGAAAGCCGTACGCAACCTGCAAGAGCTGGGCGTTGGTCCACTGTCGTTCTGCCGAGCCATAATCGACCATCGCAGGCTGGGGACCACCGACCGTGATGGCGTACCCCGCCAGCAGTTCGTAGGTGTTGCGGTAACCGGGGTCGTAGGCGGGCTCTGCGTCGTCCGCCGCCACCACCCGCACCACGTCGCTAAAGCCGCCCGCGGCCCGGTAGTCCAAAGCCCAAGAACCGAGCTCCTCTACCGCGAAGGCCCACGCCCCCCCGAAGGCGTAAAAGCTCGCGGGCTCGTTCGTGCAGCCACAGATCCGCGCCCCGCAAGGCTGGCCGGTGCCGCAGCTGTTATTCGTGCCGACCGCGACGTCGAGAGTAAGCCCGACCGGGGCATAGTGATAGTAGGCCCTAATGAAGCTCTCTACGCCCCCGATGATGGCCGGTAGGGAAATGAACGACCCCCCAAACCCCATCGTCCCGTAACCACTCCCTACCTCTGCGGGCCGTCCGAAGTCCAATATGACGATGCCTTGGGCCCCGGCCTTACCGGCTGCCTCCCCTTGCCGGAAAAGCCCCCCTGAGCTGCCATTTTGCTCGTAATAGGAAGTCGTCAGGGCAGGGAACTCGAGCGTGTAGGCGCCGGCTGCAACAGCGACAGTGGTGGAGCCGACGGCGACCGTCAATAGCGCGATAACACACGCGACCCATCTCCGCCGGCGCGGTCTTCGACAGCGCATAGCAGGGTATTGTCTCACAAATCGAGGCCGATTTCATCCCCGAGGCTGGCAAAGTCGGCCAATAGCGCCACCGTGTTCTCCCGCGCTAGCCAAGACGGCGGGCACATTAAGATGCGGGGTGCCGTCTCGCCGGCAGGGCGCCGGCCGAGGACAGGGAAATGGGGTGCCTTTCATGGAAAAGGTCGCGCTGGTAACCGGGGCGTCGGCAGGCATCGGGCGGGCCACGGCGGCTCGCCTGGCTGCCGAGGGCTGGGCCGTCGTCGGTGCCAGCCGGCGCGGTACGGCTCCCGAGGGTTGCCAGGGCCTCGTGATGGACGTCGACGAAGGCGCCTCGGTAAACGAGGCTGTCGGCAGGGTGCTCGCGGAGCGGGGCCGAGTAGACGCCCTGGTCACCTGCGCCGGCTGGGGAGTAGCCGGGGCCCTCGAGCTGACCCCGGTCGACGCGGCAAAAGCGCAGCTGGAAACCAACTTCTGGGGGACGGTGCGGGTAGTGCAAGCGGTACTGCCGGCGATGCGCGCCGCCGGTGGTGGGCGGCTCGTGCTGCTTTCGTCCATTGGGGGGTTGATCGGCCTACCGTTCCAGGCCTTCTACAGCGCGAGCAAGTTCGCCCTCGAGGGCCTCGGAGAGGCGCTTGCCTACGAGGTGGCACCCTTTGGCGTCAAGGTAACCGTGATCGAGCCGGGCAACGTCCGGACCGAGTTCACGGACCGGCGGCGGGTGGTAGGCGCCGGCGAGGGTTGGCCGGTGGGCAGGGCCGGCGGGCCGGCAGCGGGTGGAGCGGCGGGCCCGGCCGGCGCGGGCCCATCGATCGAGGGCTACTCGAGGGCGCAGGCCAAGGCGATCTCGGTCATGGAGCAAGACGAGCGCAACGGAGTCGCCCCTGACAAGGTGGCCGCGGTCATTGTGAAAGTGCTTTCGTCCTCGCGCCCTCCGAGGCGGGTCTCGGTAGGAAAAGCGTCCGAGAGAGTAGGCCTCGTCGCCAAGCGGCTCATGCCGTTTTGGGCCTTCGAAGCGGCCGCACGCAGCAGCCTCGGCGTCTAGGAGGGCCGGCGTGGCAAGCAACTCTTGCCAACAGGGCAACCCTCGGTGGCCACAGAGGGCACCCAGACGGTCGCACATGGCGCCCAGGGCAGCCACAGATGGCAGTCAAGGCAGCTACAGATGGCAGTCAAGGCAGCTACAGATGGCAGTCAAGGCAGCTACAGATGGCAGTCAAGGCAGCTACAGATGGCAGTCACAACCTGCATCCGGGTGCACTTCCCATTTCTCGGCGCGAAACACCGCTCTATGACGACGCTGTCCGCGCCCCGAAAGCAGTTCTGCACCCGCTACGCGGGCAGGTCTGCCACGCGCTCCGCAAACGAGGCCTTGCGGGGCCCTCCGCGCGAGGTTGGGGCGTCTAGTTACGGGACTCTTCCCCCTCCGGCCTCTATCATCACTTGCCGTGGAAAGCCCGAGAAGCCGCTGGCTCCCGATCGCGGGCTTCGCGCTGGCTTCGTCGGCGAACCAGATGGCCTGGCTGATCTTCGCTCCGCTGACCACGGGCGCCGCGGCCCATTTCCGAGTGAGCGACTCCCAGGTTGGCCTGCTCTCGGAGGTGTTCCCACTGATGTACGTGCTGCTCGCCCTGCCCGCGGCGCGGCTGGTGGGCAGGTCGCTGCGTTTCTGGCTCGGCGCTGGCGCCGTGCTCAACGCCCTCGGGACAGTGCTCCGCCTCGGTGGGCTCAACCGGAGCGGCTTCGCCTGGGTCCTTCTCGGCCAAATCGTGGTGGCGGCCTCCCAACCACTGTTGCTCAACGCGGTCACTGCCCTGGCCCGCCACTACCTGAGACCGGAGGACAGGCCGGCGGGCATCGCCGTCGGGTCGGCTGGGACGTTCCTCGGCTTCGTGTTGGCGTTCGTCGCGGCCGCCAGCTTTGGTGCCACTCGGTCGGGTCTCCTGCTCATCATCGGAGCGGTGTATTCGGGCGTGGGGGCAGTTGTACTTGTCCTCGCACTGGCACGCTGGTCGTTCCCCTACCCCTTGGAAGGGACCACTGTTGCCGTCGGGTGGGGCGAGATGCGCCGCCTATGGTCCGACCCCGTAATGCGGGGCCTGGTGAGCTTCGTGTTCGTGGGCTTCGGCGTCTTCGTCTCCCTCACGACCTGGGCACAACCATTGCTACAGCCTGCCGGTGTGGACGCCAGGCAGTCCGACACCCTGCTCACGTTCATGGTGTTGGGAGGCGTAGCGAGCTCCGCTCTCGTGCCACCCTGGGTAGCGCGAAGGGGGTGGCAGCTACCAGCTCTGCTCGTGGGCGGCGTAGTGACGATAGCTGCCTGCTCTGTCCTGGCATGGGTGCCGGGCCTCATGAGCGCCACGGTCAGCCTTTGCCTCGTGGGCGTGTTGCTCCTGCCGTGCCTGCCGGTCATGCTGGAGGTAGCGGAACGACGCTGCGGGGAAGGCTCAGCGGCCGCCGCCGGGCTCCTGTGGCTTGCGGGTCAAGCCGGCGGCATCGTGGTCGCGGTCCTCTCGGGGTTCGCAGAGGGGACGCCTTGGCTGGCGTTCGCGACGTTGGCCGCCGTGCTCGCCCTAGCCGCTCCTATGGCCCGCCGCTTGCGCGGCCAACTGTCGGCCGTTGGCGCGGCCGGCGGCGAAGCCCCATAGCCCAGGTGGACCCGCCGGTGGCTGGACGGCAGTGGCTGGCTTTACGACGCTCTCCCGGCATCTTTCGGTGAACCGAGTTAGCTTTTAGCTTTGGCTGCCGCCTTCCAGCGAGCGAACGCCGCTGCTAGGCGTTTGTGCGCTACCGGGTCAGGCTCGACCTTCTTGGTCCATTGCACCCCTTGGCCAGGGCCACCCGGGATGCCCGCGGCCCGGCCGCCAAGAAGGGCGGCGCCCCGGGCAGAGGCGTTGGGGTCGTCTGCGACCAACAGCGACTTCCCGAGGACGTCACAGAGCAGCTGCCGCCATGTCACGCGGAGCGTGCCACCCCCAGCCAGGTACACAGAAGAGGCCCCCTCGAACTCTGGGAGGCTCTCGGCTGCTTCGGCGATGGAGAAAGCCACTCCCTCGAAGACGGCACGGAAGACGTCCGCTCGGTCATGTGCCAGCTCGAGGCCAGAAAAGGCCGCTGTCGCCGAGCTATCCATGGATGGCGACCTGGCCCCGGCAAGGTGGGGAACGAAAAGGACTCCGCGAGCACCCACCGGCGCAGCGTCAAGCGACCGATATGCCTCTTCCCATGTTCCGCAGAACGTCCTGAGCACCCAGGACAATGCCACCCCCGCTACTTGCACCGCAGCCAGCGCGTACCACAGGTCTGGCTCGGCAGCGGCAAAAACGTGGTACCGACGCCCAGGGTCGGGCTCGGGCTTGTGCCGGAGGGTGACCACCTGTGCGGCTGAGCCCACGGTCAGCTGGAGATGCCCGACGGTGGAGAGGCTCGTGCCGACCAGCGCTGCAGCTGTGTCGGAGGCACCGAAGGCGACCGGAGTACCTGCGGGCAGCCCAAGCTCTCGGGCAGGCACCTCCGCCAGCGGGCCTGCGACCGCCGACGCCTCCCCGAGAGGTGCGAGCAGTGATGGTGGGAGACCGAGGCCTGTCACCACCGGGAGAGCCCAGCCGTTAGCCCCCACGTCGAAAAGAAGGGTACCCGAGGCGTCGCACGGCTCGCTCCCCGCCTCGCCTACGAGCCGCAGGCGCAACCAGTCCTTGGGCTGCAGGGCCCAGGTTGCCCGCCGGAGGATCTCTGGTTCGTGGGAAGCCAGCCAGTGCAGCATCGGCCCCGCCATCCCGGGCACCAGGGGGTTGCCCAGCACCGACACCACCTCGGGCGGGAGCGCCCGGTAAGCCTCGAGGTCTTCTTGCGCGCGCCGGTCGAGCGAGAGCATTGCCGGCCGCAGAGCCTGGCCGTCGGGGCCCGAGAGCACCACCCCGTGCATCTGGCCCGAGAGCCCGATCACACCGATCGGTGCCTGGGCCGCGGCGAGGGCCTGCTTGACGGCGGAGACGGCCGACCGCCACCAATCTCGTGGATCTGACTCCACCCACCCAGGACGCGGCTCCGAAAGCTTGACAGGGGTGGACCCGGCACCCAGTTGATTGCCCGCTTGGTCCAACACGACCGCCTTGGTCGAACCCGTCCCAAGGTCGATGCCGAGCAGGCAGGGCCTAGTGCCCATACGCGTCTTCAAAGAGCGCTGCCGGCGCCGCGACCTCGACGCCCGCCCCCCTTGGCACCTGGCGCGGTGAGAGAGCGTGGCGAGGTCCCCTTCACCACGCAACCGCACGATTCGCGATGGACGAAGACGCCAGGCAGCTGGACCCGCTGCGGCTCTCGCGTACCGTCCTTGTCGGCCATGCGTCTTATCAACAGCTCGACGGCTTTGCTCGCGATCTGCGCCACCGGTTGGGCGACCACCGTCAGCCTGGGCTGGAACACGTCGGCGAACTCCAGGTCGTCGTATGCGACAACAGCCATGTCATCGGGCACGCGCATGCCCCGCCCCCGCAATGCCCGGAGCACCCCTATGGTCATGTAGTTGTTCCCCGACACGATGGCCGTAGGAGCGTCCTTATGGCCTAGAAGTTCTCCGACAGCGCGCTCCGCCGGGCCCGCAGCGGACTTCCCGGACACGATGAGCTCTCGGTTTCGCCGCAATCCTGCCCGATCGAGGCCGAGTTCGTAACCCGCTACCCGCTCCTCAGTCGTGGGGATGCCGCGCAGGCCGCTCACAAGAGCGATCCGCGAGTGGCCCAGCGCGGCGAGGTGCTCGACCAGGCGCGCCGTTGCCTCGACGTTTTCCACCCCCACCTGATCGAAGCGCTCGTCGAGGAAGCGGTCGATCAGCACCGTCGGCACCTGCTCGTCGAGAAGCTTGTCGAGGACAGTTCGCTTGTCGCCTACGACCGGTGCCAGCACCACCCCGTCCACACGCCGGCTGAGCAACATGTTGACAGCTTCCGCCTCCGACGCCACCCGGTCACGGCTGTCAGCCAGTACCGAGCTATACCCGTGCCTACGCCCGGCGCGGTCTATGGCAGCCACGACAGGCACGAAAAAGCGGTTCGTAAGGGCCGACATCACGATCCCGATCAGGTGGGTATCCGACGTAACCAGCGAACGGGCCACGCGGTTGGGCACATACCCGGTCTCCTCGATGACCTCCAGTACCCGCTCCCTGGTTGCCGGGCTGACCGGCCGCGTCCCGTTCACCACGTGCGACACCGTCGATGCCGCGACCCCTGCGCGCTCGGCCACGTCGGCCATCGTGGCCGCCGATTTCACCAAGATGCCCGCCAGCTCCGTGCCAGCTCACGCATGGCCCGACGGTAGCACTGCGCAAGCGCTTGTACAAGCGCTTGCGCAACCGCTTTCCGGCCGCTAGCATGTTTCGCGTCACATAGGTACACCAGGTCAGGGGGCAACAACGAGCAACTGGGGACAGTGGCGTACGAACCTCTCGAGCTACCCTCGCCGGGCTCGACCGAACCTGGCACCGAAGGACGCTACCCGCACCCAAGGCCCCGGGCTCACCGGGACCACGGGGCGCCGGCAGGAAGGGAAAGACGTCGCAAGATGATCTTTCAGGCTCATTTCATCGGCACAATCCCTGCCCGTACAGGTAGTCCCGTTTGGCCGGCAACCACAACCAACGTAACAGCAATACGACCGATGTCGTGCTCATCCAACAGGAAGGAAGTACCTTGACCTCGAGCATTACCAGGAAAGCTAAAAGCCCTGATAACCGAGCATCCGAGCAGCTACGCACAACGTCAGCACGCCCGTACCGTCGCTGGGCCCGCCTCTCGACGGCGGCCGTCAGCGCAGTTGCCCTTGCTGGTGTAGCCACCACGCCTGCGACCGCTGCGCCCACCAAGCCCGTGATCGGTATGGCCCTCATGACGCTTACCAACCCCTACTTCGGCTTGATGGGCAAGACGTGTGAAACCTACGCACAGAAACTAGGCATGATTTGCCATGTCGAGGGCGCCAACCTCGACCAAGCCACGCAGTTGTCTCAGGTCGACGGCTTCATCCAGCAGCACGTCTCGGCTCTCATGATCGCTCCGCCCGACGCCAAAGCGGCGGTGCCGGAGGTCCTCGCAGCCAACAAGGCCCACATCCCCGTGTTCACCATTGACACCAACGTCGTCGGCTACCAGAAGGCCGGTGGCCACGTTGTCGAGTTCGTACAGACGAACAACTACCACGGTGGCGTCATAGTCGGCCAAGAAATAGCTCAGTACCTCCATGGCCACGGCACCGTGGCTATAGACGACTACCCCCTTGCCACATCGGTCCTCAACCGGGACGCCGGTGTCAAGGCAGTGTTCAAGAAGTACCCGGGCATCAAAATCGTCGCTGACGCCAATGGCGGGGGCAACACGACGCAGGGCCTGACCGCCGCGTCTGCCATGCTAGAGGCACACCCGAATGTCAACGTCATTTACGACATCAACTGCCCCTCAGGCTTGGGCGCTCTCGACGCCATCAAGGCCGCGCACGACGTGGGCAAGGTTGCGGTCATAGGGTTTGCCGGAGCCAAGCAATGCGTCCAGGACGTCCAGAACAACTCCATCTTCAAGGCCGGGGTCATGCAGGAACCGCGCCTCGAGACAACTATCGAACTAGCGAACGTCAAGAAGTACCTAGCCGGGAAGAAGGTCCCTTCTCTCATCCTGACACCGGCGATCGAGATCACCAAGCAGGACGCTTCGAAATACATCTCTGTCGCTTACCCGTGACGGCCTAGCTGTCAGGTCACGGGCTGCACACCGGGGCTCCCTGCGGGGAGGCGCAGCCCGTGACAGGCAGCGGGAAGTACTTTGCTCAAGTGGCCCTCGCCCGGCGCTAAAAGCCTGGCAGGAGGAAGAGGTGGTCATGAGTTCGACAGGAGGATTGGCACCTACACCAGGTGGTGAAAGCGCGAGTAGGGCCGCCCAGTCACCGCTTGTCGAGGCACGGGGCGTCACCAAACGATATGGAGAAATGCTTGCGCTCGAAGACGTCTCCCTCGAGGTGCAACCGGGCCAAATTTTGGGCTTGATGGGCCACAACGGCGCTGGCAAATCGACGCTAATAAAGATACTGACCGGTGCCGAGCAACCTACCGCCGGCCAGCTGATGGCAGGTGGTCAGCCGGTGCAGTTCCGGAGCGTGGCAGACTCTCGTAGCCACGGCGTCGTTGCCGTGTACCAGGAGCTCCGGATAATCGGTACGGTAAGCGTCGCAGAAAACTTGAGCTATCCTGTCCTGCCTCAGCGCTTCGGCTTTATAGACCGCAAACAGCTGAGGCAGGACGCTCTTCGGACACTGTCCGGCCGCGGCATCGACATTGACCCTATGCTGCCTGCGAGCCAACTTTCCCAGGCGGAGCGCCAGCTGGTAGAGATTGCCGCCGTCCTATCCTCGGGTGCGAAGGTTGTCCTGCTCGACGAGCCGACTTCTTCTCTCGATGTCGAACAAATAGAGCGCGTTTTCAACCTCATGCACAGGGCGACTGCCGAAGGAGTCAGCTTTGTGCTCGTCACCCACAAGGTCCATGAAGTACTGGACTGTGCCGACCGGATCGTCGTACTCCGCGACGGCCACGTCGTGGCACAGGGCGCTCGTAGCGAGTTCGATCACGAGCGCCTGGTCGCGGAATTGGCAGGTAGCACCGGTGACGCGCAGCGAAGCAAGAGCCGTACCCAAGAAGTGGTACCGGGTGCCCCGGCACCGCGGGGTCCGAAAGTGCCAACGGGGACCGAGGTAACAAGGCAACACGCAAGCACAAAAACCGCGCCGGTACCGGCTCTTCGGGTCACGGGACTGGTCGCCAGCGGTGTCAGCCATGCCGACCTGGAGGTCGACTTCGGTGAGGTGGTCGGTCTGTACGGTGTGTTGGGTGCCGGGCGGACAGCGTTCCTACGGGCCCTGCACGGCCTGAACCCATTGCACGGTGGCCAGGTTGTGCTCGACGGCGCGCCGTTCAGGCCAAAGGACCCCGCCGACTCGCTCGAACGCGGCCTGTACCTCCTCTCAGAGAGCAGGAAGGTGGACGGCATCATTCCTTCGATGAGCGTCAGGAACAACCAGGTCCTCGCGGCACTGCGCTCATTCAGGCACTACTTCGGCCTCGTGGACAGGGCCCGGGTGACGGCGGAGACGGACAGCGAAGTCGAACGACTCGACATCCGCGGTGACCCCGACAGGTCCGTAGGGTCGCTCAGCGGGGGGAACCAGCAAAAGGTCCTCTTCAGCCGCCTACATATGGCCGGGGCGCGGGTGCTCCTGCTCGATGAGCCCACCCGGGGTGTGGACGTGGGCGCCAAGCGCCGCATCTACCAGGTCATACGGGACGAGGCGCGAGAGGGCAAGGCGGTGATCGTCTCGTCCTCGGAGGCCGAGGAGATCTGTGAGCTCTGCTCACGCTGCTATGTAGTAAGGAAGGGCAGGCTCGGCGACGTTGTGCTGTCCGGCGACGCGTTGACGCCCGATGCACTGCGCCTGGTGGCGGTCAGTGCCGAGGAGGAGGTAGCGCTGAAATGAAGTCGCACAAAACCCGAAGGGTGCCCCGGGAGGCCGGGATCCTCGCAGTCTGGGTCGCAATAATGATCATATTCTCGTCTCTGTCCGGCCACTTTTTCACTGAGTCGGACGTGTTGAACCTGTTCCTGAACGCGGCTATCATCATATTGCTGTCACTGGGCGAGGCCTTCGTCCTCCTGATCGCCGAGATCGACCTGTCGGTCGGCTCGGTCCTGGCACTGAGC
>JAJYMB010000152.1 GCA_021787365.1 Actinomycetes bacterium
CCGCCGTGCAGCAACGCACGGCTGCCATCGAGGCCGGCCACTCTCGCGTCCCTAGGGCCTCGTGGCGCGGAGGGTGAGCAGTTGTAACGAGAGGGTGAGCGGTGCGGTGGTGGCGTGCGGTCCCGTCTCAGGCCGGTGCCACCTCGATCAGCGCTGCTGCCGGGCAGCGAAGGGTCATCTGGCGCGCCAGGGACTCCGGGCAGTTCTCCAGTGTCTCTTCGTGCACGGGCTCGAGCGACGCCCTGGCCTTTATTGCCTCGACCTCTTCTCGGCTCGGGTCTTGCGGGGCGCCGAGCGCGCGCCAAGCACTGTGGCTGTTGCTGTGCTCGGCATCGATCAGGTACTCCGTCACCCGCACGGGCCGCCCTGCGCACGGCAGGTCCGCGATCTCCACTTCGACGTGGCACTCGCCGTGGACGTACTGGTCGTCGTTGTGGTGCCACACGATGACCACGACACCGCCGTCAGGACGCGCACTGGGCAGCGCATTCACGGCGCCGGCGGGGGCCTCGGTGCCCCGGTGCTCGACGCGGGCTTTTAGCCGGCGGTCGCCGAGCATCGACAGCATCCGGTAGGCGTTGGCCACCGGGGCAAGGATGTCCGAGGCAGTGAAGAAACTCCGCGTACCCTCGAAAAAGCGGTCACCCTCCATGTACCAGGCCCAGGCCGTAGCGAGCGATACGCCTTTCCGGCCCCCTGGTTGCTCACCGACGAGAGCCGCCATCAACTGCAGCTGGAACACGGCGTAGTACTCGGTGTTGCGGTAGCCGTAGTTGCGGTTGTCGAAAACGCCCATGTGCGCAGGTACACCCGGGTCGCACTCGTCCACGAGGACGGGGGCTTCCGCCAGTGAAGGGTAAGAGCGCACGACGTCGAGGTTTGCGTTTATCTCGTTCAGCATCTTTGCCGTGCTGGGCGAGCGGTCCTCGTCACCCGCCGCGCCATCGGGCCCGATCGGGCCGTAGGTGCGCGTGAACCCGGGCGTCCCCTTGGTGTGGAACGACACGAAGTCGGGTGCCCCGACCGCTCTGCCCCCCGGCGCGTGCGTCCCAGCGACGCAGTGGCCGAGGAAACGGTCGAGGAATACCGTGCCTTGGCCGGTCGTCGCCGGGCCTCCAACTCTCGGCTCTCGAAGCGCTCGTCGCAAGGCAGTTGCCGTCAGGTCGTAGTACTGGCAGTACTCCTCCAGCGTCCCGTCCCAGTAGCTGATGTCTGGCTCGTTCCAGAACTCCCAGTACCACTCCGAGAGCCGTGAGGCCCCGTAACGCTTCAGGAAATGCCGGGCGACGGCCTCCACGAGGCCGCTCCAACGCAGTTCGTCGCGAGGCGGCGACGCGAAGCCCCAGCTCTCGTACTCCCCGTAGAGCGATGGCATGGGATGGAACACCTTTGCAGATCTCCTCGCCAACTGCACCGGGCAAAACCCTAGTTCCACGATCGGGGGCATTCCGTGGTCGACCCACACGTCGAAAGTGGCGTCTGCCAGGCCCCAGTCGTACAAGGCGCTCCCTTGGCCGTCTTCGTGGTAAACGTTGCCGCTGCTCCAGTGGGGCAGCGCGCGGCCGTTGCCACTGGTCAGTAGGTTGTGTGCCCGCACGACGGCCGGCCCCCCGAAGAGGTCCCGAAGCGTCGCCGTGTTGGCCCGGCCCCGCGGCGTAGACGTCCAGTTGATTTCGTCGTAGCCGTAGCTCATCCAGATCCGCTCGATGCGGCCGACGGGCCTCCGCCCTTCAACTGTCACCTTCACGTCAGCCAAGGGCAACCTCGGTGGCGAGCGACAACTTTCATCCTTCGTGCAACCTCCTCTGGCTTCGTCCCAGCCTCTTTGCCAACGTCAACTTAGTCAGGCACGCTCCGCCGCCTGGCTCAAGCGTCCCGGCGGCTCGTGGCGATGGCCGCGACGGCTAGGAGGAGGGCAGGCCAGGCGACCAGCACCACGAGCGACAGGGCTGGCGAGAGCAGGCCGGGTTGGCGGTGGAGCGAGACGAGCTGGTAGGCGGACATGAGGATCGTGTAGCGCCCGATCCGGTCGGCCCAGGGTGAGGGGAGCGAGAGGACGAGGAGCGGGAGGTAAAGGACGGCCGGGATAGCCGCCACCGCACCAGCCGTGTGGCGTACCAAGGCGCCGAGCCCGAGGCCGACCAGGGCGACGACGGCGAGCGAGAGCCCTGCTGCCAGCACGGCGCGAACCTCGCCCGGGCGGGACAAGGAGAGCTGGCTCGCGTGCCCGGCCAGGACAGCTTGGCTGAGGAAGAACGAAGCGAACGCCAGCGCCTCGCCCAGTACCAGCACGGCACCACCGACCACGCTCGCTTTCGCGACCAAGACCGCCGTTCGCTGGGGTACCGCCGAGAAGGTCGTGCGGATCTGCCCGGTGCTGCACTCTGAAGTGAACGCCAGGACGCCGAGGATCCCTACGCCGAGGACCGGGTACTCGAGCCAGGCGAAGAAGATGGATGCCAGGGGGTCGCGCGGGAGGGCCGAGCCGCGCTGGGACAACGCCATGGAGATGGCGACGACGCCGCTGCCTCCGACTGCCGTCACGCCGGCCACCACGAGCGCCCAGAAGGTCGAGCGCACCGAGCGGAGCTTGGTCCATTCCGAGGCGAGCAGGCCCCGCGCCCGCAACCCGAGCGACGGTACAGGCCTTCTCCGCCGCGAGACCGGGGCTACGTCCATGGCCGCCATCAAGTGACCTTCCCGGGCTCGGCTGGCCTGCCCGCTCGGTACTCGACGCTGTCGGCGGTGATGTCCAAGTAGGCCTGTTCCAAAGAGGCGTGGCGCGAGAAGAGCTCGTGGAGGGCGATGCCGTGCTCGGCAGCCAACTCGCCGATTTGTGGCGACCCCAAGCCAGTCACGGCCAAGGCGCCATCGGTCTCGAGGCGCACGGACGCGCCCCGGCCTCGTAGCAATTCGGCCAGCTCCTTCGCTCGGGGTGCCCGGACGAGGACGTCGGAGCGGGTATTGGACTCGACGAAGCGGTCGATCGGCGTGTCGGCCAGCAACCGGCCCCGGCCTATGATCACCAGGTGGTCTGCAGTAAGCGCCATTTCGCTCATCAAGTGGCTTGACACGAGGACGGTCCGGCCCTGGGCGGCGAGGCTCCTGAACAACTCCCTGGCCCAGACGACCCCTTCGGCGTCGAGACCGCTGACCGGCTCGTCGCAGACAAGCACCGGTGGATCGCCAAGCAGCGCCAGGGCGATACCAAGGCGTTGCTTCATCCCCAGCGAATAAGTGCGTACCCGCCGGTCAGCAACCGTGCTCAAGCCTGTGAGCTCCAGGACCTCCTCTACGCGTCGCCGGCCGACCCCGTTGCTCTGGGCGACCGACATCAGGTGGGCCCGGGCGCGGCGGCCCGGGTGTAGGGCGTTCGCGTCCAGGAGCGAGCCCACCTCGTGCAGCGGCCAGGTTATCTCCTGGTAACGCTGGCCTCCGACCAACGCCGTTCCCGCTGTCGGGTGGTCCAGGCCCAAGATCACACGCATAGTTGTCGTCTTGCCGGCACCGTTGGGGCCCAAAAAGCCCGTGACGAGCCCCGGGCGCACCACGAAGCTGAGCCGGTCCAAGGCCGTGACCGGTCCGAAGTTCTTCGTGACTTCTCGCACCTCGATCAACGCGTGCCGCCCCTGGACGTCAGCTGCCACTCGCTCCTTTCTTACCTTTCCTAGGTTTCTTCTCGGGTTTCTTGGTGCTTGGTTGGGGGGCGTTGCCGACGAGCCCTTCTGGGCCGGGGAGGAGGACGCTGTAGAAGATGCGCCGGCGCCGTCCCCTGGCTGGAGCGTTGGCGAGCCGAGGTTGGGCGATGGCGACGAGGTCACGCAGGAAATCGGCGTACTCGGCGTCGGTGAGCCACATTCCCGCCACCCGGTAGGAGGCGCCGTCACGCAGCGGGTCGGAGCTCCCCGACATGAGGTAGCGGTCGAAGTCATCGAGAACGCCGGCGACAAAGGCGGTGAAGGCCTGCGCATGGGCCTCCGAGGTCATGGCCGCTACCTCCGCAGCCTGGAGCTGGGCCGCGGCAAAGCGGAGGGTGTAGGTACGTTCGACAGCCCCGCGCACCCGTCGCTCGGCCACCACTTGGAGCACGCCGGCTTTGGCCAGCCGGGCCACCTGCCGGTAGAGGCTGCCGACCGGGACGTCGGGAAGCTCGGCCGCCAACTCCGACGTAGTGAGAGCGCGGTCTCCGAGGAAAGCCTTGACGATACGGAGGCGTACCGGGTGCAGCAGCAGCTCGGCGCCGGTCATAGCCGTGACTATAGCATATTATTCACGGATGTGCTACTATTAGCATCTCTGCTACCAATAGGAGACGAAGCCATGGCCGAGCTGCAAGTCGAAGGCGTGCCTTTGTTTTCCAGATTTTTCGGCCAGCTGCGCGGCCTGAGCGTTGTGGGCCCCCTGGGCTCTGAGGGCCGGTGCTCGCCGGTCACCCGTGGAGATCGCGGCGCAGCCTTTCGACCTCGTCGCGCAGCTCAATTACTTGAGCGCGCAACTCGGCCACCTGTGTGGCCAGGTCGCCTGGGGCCCCTACCTCGGCAGGGTCACTTACTGGCGACGCTGGCGACACTGGCGACGCTGGCGACACTGGCGACGCTGGCGACACTGGCGACGCTGGGGCATATGGCAGTTGTTCGGTGAGCTGCTCTGCCCAGCGCTCCTCCTTCTGCCCCGGCTGGCGCGCGAGCCGCACCACGAGCGGTTCCGGCCGGGAGCTGAGGCGCTCGAGCTCGGCCTCGACATGGCCTATGCCGTCGAACTCGCACATGCGCTCAGTGCGCAACCGCAACTCGCCAGCTGTTTGCGGGCCCCTGAGGAGAAGGACCGCCAGCAGGGCGGCTTGCTGCACACTGACCGCCAGGTGCTCGTCGAGTACCTGCTGGTAACGGGTGACGCTCCTGCCATGGGAGGGGTGGTCGAAACGTACAAGCCGAGCGGCCTTGAGGGACGTCAAGGCGGCATAGACCGTGGGCTCGTCGTATTTCACCACGGGGTCCCGGTTGGAGGACTGGTTGCAGGCCAGCAAGAGAGCGTTGACCGTCAGGGGGTACTGTTGGGGGGTCGTCAGCTGTTTCTCGATGAGGCTCCCGATCACACGCCCTTCCTCTGGGCTCAGTCGCATTGGGGGGATACTACCTAAAGGTCCAAGGGCGGCTGTCTGGCTGCGGCGCCGCCGAAAGCCGGCGTCGGCCGCACAATGTCGCGAACTGCTGGCGAGCTGAGCGGAGGATGGCTGCAGTCCCTGTCCCGCCGGGAGGGTAGGGCGTGGCATCCCGCTCTGGCTATGATCCCCCTCGTTAGGCTTGGCCGGTGCAACCGGTACGAAAGGAGAAATTACCATGGAGGAGTTTTTGCGCGAGAGCTGGCGGAAGGGCAAGCCTGCACTCGGTGTTTGGAACGCGATCGGGGACAGCTTGGCCGCTGAAGCGATCGCGTCGTTGGGGCCCGATTATGTCTGTGTTGACATGCAGCACGGGGGCGCGTCGGAAGGGCAGCTGGTACCGCTCCTGCAAGCGATCGCCGTAGGGGGCAGCACCCCTGTAGTCAGAGTGCCCGAGGCCAACCCCGCCACCATAATGAAGGTCCTCGACTCGGGGGCGAGGGGGGTCATTGTGCCCCTAGTCGAAAGCGCGGAACAGGCGCGGAGGGCTGTGGAGGCATGCCGCTTCCCGCCCGCCGGCCGGCGGTCGTTCGGCCCGTTCCGTGCCTCGATCTCTGCCGGGACCAACGACCCCGCAGAACTCGAAAAAGTGGCCTGCATCGTCATGATCGAAACGCGCGCGGGCATCGACCACCTTGACGAGATCGTGGCGACGGAGGGCGTGACGGCTGTTTACCTCGGCCCCTCGGACCTGAGCCTGGCTCTCGGCCTCCCGCCAGGGTCGGTCGACGACCCCCAGTTTGTGAGCACGGTCCAGGAGATCCGCTCGGCTTGTGCCTCGCGCGGTGTGGTCGCCGGCATGCATTGTTATGACGGGAAGACCGCAAGCAAGGCGGTGGAACAGGGCTTTGGGATGGTCACGGTGGCAGTCGACCTCCGACTTTTCCGCCAAGCACTCGCCGAAGAGCTGGCGACAGCGCGCGCCAGCGTTTCGTCGGGTGGGCGGGACGCCGCCGAGGCGCACCCATGACCGAGCTGCGAAGTGCTCGGTGGCTAGACACGGACAGCCTCCGAGCCTTCGGGCACCGTTCGCGGCTCCGCCAGCTCGGCTACGGGCCTTCTGATTACCGAGGAAAGCCCATCATCGCGATCATCGACACGGGCTCGGACATCAACCCCTGCCACATGCACTTCCGCCAGCGTGTAGAGGATGTGAAGCGCGGCGTCTGGCAGGCGGGGGGGTTCCCCTTGGAAATGCCCGCCATGTCGCTCGCCGAGGCGTTCCAGCGGCCCACGAGCATGCTCTACCGCAACATGCTCTCCATGGAAGTCGAGGAGCTGCTCCGTTCCTATCCCGTGGACGGGGCGGTGCTCATGGGGGGCTGTGACAAGACGACCCCGGGGCTCGTCATGGGGGCGGTCTCTGCCGGCCTTCCCTGCATCTTTCTCCCTGCCGGGCCGATGCTCCGTGGGAACGCTTGCGGAAAGGTGCTCGCGAGCGGGACCTCCGTGTGGAAAATGTGGGCGGACCGCCGCGCCGGGCTGGTCGGTGAGGAGGAAATGGAGGCCGTAGAGCGGGGGGTGGCGCGCTCGGCGGGGCAGTGCATGACCATGGGGACCGCTTCCACCATGACGGCCGCGGTCGAAGCCCTCGGGCTGGCCTTGCCTGGGTCCAGTTCGGTGCCGGCGGTCGACTCCCGCCACGCCCAAATGGCCTCCGAGGTCGGTAGGCGCTCCGTTGCCGCCGTGCGCGACAACTTGACGCCGGACAAAATCCTGACCGACGCTGCTTTTGACAATGCGGTGCGGGTGGTGGCGGCCCTCGGGGGCTCGACCAACTCTGTTGTGCACTTGGTTGCCATGGCGCGCCGTGCCGGCGTCAGTCTCGACCTTACGCGCTTCGACAGGCTCTGTGCCGAAGTGCCGATGTTGGCCAATATCGCCCCTTCGGGCGAGTACTTGATGGAGGACCTCTTTTACGCCGGGGGGCTCAGGGCCTTGATGGCACGCCTGTCGGAGCTGCTCGAGCTGGGCGCCCTGACCGTGACAGGCCGCACGGTCGGGGAGGAGATAGCCGGCGCCACCGTTTACGACGACAAGGTGATAAGGCCGCTCGAAGACCCTCTGTGGCCGGGCGGGAGCCTGGCAGTCCTCCGTGGCACCCTCGCCCCTGACGGCGCAGTCATAAAGCAGACGGCGGCGTCCCGGGAGCTACTTGTGCACAGAGGCCCGGCCGTCGTGTTCAGGGACTACGAGGACATGGAAAGGCGGGTCGACGAGGAGGGCTTGGAGGTCACGCCGGCGTCGGTGCTCCTGCTGCAGCGGGCCGGCCCGGTGGGTGGCCCAGGGATGCCAGAGTGGGGCCAGCTGCCGTTGCCCAAGAAGCTGCTCCGGGCAGGCGTGCGGGACATGGTCAGGATCTCGGACGCCCGCATGAGCGGCACGAGCTTTGGGACCTGCGTGCTCCACGTGGCACCAGAGTCGGCGGTGGGTGGTCCGCTCGCACTCGTCCGTGACGGGGACCTGGTCAGCTTGGACGTGCCCGGCCGGCGCCTGGACCTCGAAGTGCCGGCCGAGGAGCTGGCCCGGCGCCGCGACACTTGGGCTCCTGGCCCGCCCTATTACAAGCGCGGATGGGGCAAGTTGTACGCGACCACCGTCCGTCAGGCCAACGAGGGCTGCGACCTCGACTTTCTGGAGTACGGGCCACCTACGCCCGAGCCGCCGATCCACTGACCTCGGCCGGCAGGCGCGGCATCGAGCTAGCGTCGCGGTCATGACCAGCGCAGACCTTCTCGTAGATGCGTTCGGCCGGGTACGCGAGGCCGTCCACGATGCTATCGAGGGGCTGAACCCCGACGAGCTCGCCGCCCGTCTCGACCCCGAGGCCAACTCCATCGCCTGGCTCGTCTGGCACCTCACGCGAGTCCAGGACGACCACGTGTCGGAGGTCGCCGACCTGGAGCAGGCCTGGACATCGGGGGGGTGGCTAGAGCGCTTCGGGCTGCCCTTCGCGCCCGAAGACACCGGGTACGGGCATGGGAGCGAGCAGGTCGCGGCCGTACGGGTCGAGAGCTCGGGACTGCTCGCCGGGTACTACGACGCCGTCCACGACCGGACGGCGCGCTTTGTCTCTCGTCTCACTGACAGCGACCTTCCTCGCATCGTGGACAGGAGGTGGGACCCACCCGTGAGCCTCGGGGCCCGCTTGGTAAGCGTCATTGCAGACGACCTGCAGCACGCCGGCCAGGCGGCGCTGGTCCGCGGGGTCCTGCTGCGCCGGCGCTCCTGACGCCGGCGGACCGATCCCGCCACAGGGAGCGCAAGGTACCCGCCCCGGCTGCGCGCGCCCCGTGGCCCTCGTGCCTCCCATTCACTCGAGATCAGCACGTAGAAACCCATATTTAGCGTCCGGGTGTCGGACCGCCAAAGTTTGGGTAAAGTGCTTGTGGCGGTAGGGCGGGAGCCGGTCGCCGACAAATAGTGCGAGGCTTTCTTGCAACACCGCGAGATCGCGCACGCAGGCGCGGTACCGACGTTGCAAGAACTGACAAGGAGACCATATAGAAATAACCGAGATGTAACCAAAGCTTAACAGATTGTTCTTTCCCTGCAGCTACGCTCTGTGCAGAGATCACCACCAGGAGGCGTGACCTAGTGGACCCGACTACCAGCAATAATCAAAGCGCTACGCAGGCAAATGGTGCCGTTCAGGCTTTGAAGCTGTCGGTCCTGATGCCGGTGCACAACGAACGTTCCACCATTGAGGCGGCGGTCGGCGACGTACTTGACATTAGGCTCGGCCACCCGTTCGAGCTCGTCATCGTCGATGACGGGAGCACGGACGGGACCGGTGAGTTCGTCTCGGGCATCGACGACGAGAGGGTGATAGTGCATCACCATCCGCTCAACCTCGGCAAGGGCGCGGCCGTGCTGACGGCTGCCTCCCTTGCCACGGGGAGCCATTTCGTGATCTTCGACGCCGATTGCGAGTACCGGGCATCCGACCTGGTGCACATGTTCCGGCCGATTGTCGACGGTACGGCCGAAGTGGTGTTCGGGGTGCGGATGTTCGGGATGAACACCGTTTACCACTCGTTCCGCTACGCCCTTGGCAATCGGGTGACGACCCTCGTCGCCAATGTGCTCTTCGACGCCTGTCTCACCGACCTCCACAGCTGCTTGAAGATGGTCCCTGCGAGCCTTTTTCGCTCCTTGACCCTGACGAGGGCCAACTTCGGGCTCGACTCGGAGATCACCGCAGAGCTACTCCGGCGCGGCTACCGCCCCTACGAGGTGCCGGTGAGCTATGTGGGCAGGACCCACGCGCAGGGAAAGAAGATCACCTGGAGAGACGGGGTAGACTGCCTGAAGGTGCTCGGCAGCGTGCGCCTGCGGCCGCGGCTGTCAGAGCCCGAACAGGTCACCGAGACTGCCCCGCCTGTGCCGGCTGCGGAGCGACACGGTGTCGGTAGGGCGGCCGGCGCCAGCGGGGCGCAGCGCAGGGGCGCCCTGCGCGTGGTCGGCGAGGCGGAAGGTGAAGGCGAGGAAGTGATATCCCTCGACGAGCCGGACTCGTCAAAAGGCGGTGCTGACACAGCGTTATTTGCTGGCAGCACGGTGAGCGGCCGCGGGGCGGTGCGCGACAGGCGACCGCACGCGCACGAGGTGTCTCGGTGAGCGCTCTACCCGAACCCGACGCGGAAAGCGTCTCGGTGGAGGGCCCGCCCGTGGCCCGCACCCGGCCAGGACGTGTCGAGAGGCGGGCAGAGGCGCTACTCCCAACCGTGTCGATCATCGTCGTCTCCAAGGACGAACCCCAGCTCGCGGAGACCCTAGCCGCCCTCGGTCACGAACTGAGCGCCGAGGCCGGCCGGGGGGTGTCCGCAGAGAGCGAGGTGGTTGTCGTCGATGCCTCTTCTGGCCGGCTGGACGGTGTCCGATCGGACCATCCCTGGGTCGGCTGGGTCGATTTCGACCCAGCTCCTGGGGCCGGCGTCACTATTGCGTGCCAACGCAACGCCGGCGTGAGGGAGTGCAAGGGCGACATCGTCGTGTTCGTGGACTCGGGCTGCGTCCCCTGTGAGGGGTGGCTCGGCCACCTGGTGGCGCCCATAGCGAGGGGGGAGGAGCTCGTGGTGAGCGGGCGAGCCACGGGGGCACACAACACCTTCGAACGGTCCATGCCGACCGGGAAGCTGTTCTACCTGGAGGAGGCGCCCACCATCAACCTCGCCGTCCATCGGAGCGTCTTTCAGACCGTCGGAGGCTTCGACGAGGGCTTCTCGTACGGCTCGGATGTCGATTTCACCTGGCGCGTGGTCGACGCCGGCATACGTATCCGCTACGAGCCGCTCGCCAGTGTCGAGCACGACTGGGGCGGTTTCCGCCGGCGGATGCGCCGCGCTCGCCAGTACGGGGCGGCAAGGGCTCGTCTCTACCGCAAGCACCCCGAAAGGGTGTTGCGGGCGTTGTACGACGACCCCGTGCCCTTCGTCTACCCGCTCTGGCTCCTCGGTCTCCCGATTGCCCTGCGGCGGCCCGGTTACCTGCTGTTGCTCGCCCTGCCCCTTTGGAGAGCGCGTAAGCATGCCAGCCCGGCGGAGGTCGTGCTGGCGCACGTGCTCCAAGGGGTGGGGAGCCTCACCGAGGTGACCTGCTGGGCAGTCGGGTGGGGCGCGGCACGCACCAGTTCTTTGGACATTGCGAGAAGGGCTTTTACCGGCAGGGTCGGCTCCGCGAAGAGCTGGCGCAGTTCCGCCCTTGACTGAGCACTTCGCGCCTGGCGCGCTCGCCAAGCAGGTCAAACGTTCCGGTGCCCTGCGGCTCGGATCTGCTGTTTTGGCGGTGGTGGCGGTAGGCGCTGTCCTCCAGTTCGGCTCGCCCCTCTGGCGGCGAGCCGGGCTCGTCCCGGTGGCTCAGCGCTTCGTCGCGCTCTCTCTCCCGCACCCGAGGGACCTCCCAACCCACCTGGGTCCAGGACGCCGCCTCGTTTTCGACTTCGACGTGGCGAACTACACCGGCGCCGCCATCGAGCAGCCGTGGCGCGCCAGCGTGGTCGGCACAGACCGCAACGCGTTCTTGCTCCGCAGCGGCACAGTGGCCGTGCCAGCTGGCGGGACCAGGTCGGTCGAGGTCTCAGTGAGGGTGCCGCAGCATGTTTCGCCCGCCCTAGTAGAGGTCGGCTTGCCGGGCCGGCACCTGGCGCCGGTTGAGTTCCACCTGGCCCCCGTACCGTCGCGCGCCGCACCCGGTCCCTCGACGTACGCGGCCAGCCCTTCCGGAGTCCCACCGGGAGCCGGAGGCCGATGAGCACGCTCGTCGTCCCCGAACCTGCCTTGGCCGGCCCTGAGGTGGGCTCCGGCATGGCTACTTCGGCGAGCCAAGGCATTACCCCTCGGCGCCGGCCGGGTGACCTGGTCACGACGGCGTTGTTGCTCGGCGCGCTCGACGTAGCGGTCTCGCACCCCCACTTCTTGGCGGCGCGTCTGCTCGCCCTCGCGATCGCCCTCCTGCTGCCTGGGGCGTTAGCAGTCGAAGCGGCCCGGGCGAGCTTCGGGTCCCGCTACGCACAGGCGGCCCTCGTGCTCGGGGCCGGGGTGGCTGTGATCATGGGCCTCGCCTTGGTGATGAGCACAGCACTACCGCCTCTCGGTGTCGAACGACCTCTGGACCGGGAGCCCTTCGCCATCGGGCTAAACGTGGTCGCTGCCGCCCTGGCACTGGTCTGCCCCAAGGGGCGTGACCCCGTGCTCAACCTGGTGAAGCCCTCCGAACCCTTGCGTTTCGGGCGCCCCCGGCCCTGGCACTTGGTGCTGCTTCTCCCGGTACTAGCGACCGTCGGCGTCGAACGGCTCAACTCCGGCCACAGTGCTATCGTCGTCCAGCTGACCATAGGAGCTTCGGCCCTCGCCCTCGTCGTCGGTTTCCTGGAAGCCCGGGCCGGAAGGCATCAACGCGCTCAGACTGTCTTGTTTTGCACCGCGCTCGCCCTCTTGTACCTTTTCTCGTTCCGGGGCAACTATCTCTTCGGTTACGACGTCCAGCAGGAGTTCCAGCGGTTTTCATATACCTTTGGCGCCGGGCGCTGGTCACGCCCGGCGGACGGGGACCCCTACGCGTCGATGCTGTCGATCACGGCACTGCCGGCGGCTCTCTCCAAGCTCACTTCTATTTCGGGCATGTACCTGTTCAAGGGCCTCTACCCGGTGTTCGTCGCGCTCGTGCCGGGGCTGTCCTACGAACTGGCGAGACGTTGGCTTAACGGAGCCGCGGCGTTTGTGGGCGCGGCTTACATGATCGTCCTCACTGACTTCTCTAGCCAACTCGTGGCCCTCGCGCGCCAGGAGACGGCCTTTTTGTTCTTCGCCCTCCTCGTCGTCGCCCTTTTCGCGGAGGAACTGAGCGGCAAGCGCCGCCAGGCAGCGATCGCCGCGCTGTTGGCCGCCCTTGTCGTGTCGCACTACTCGACGTCGTACGTGGCCGTCGCGTTGTTGGGCAGTACATGGTTGGGCTACGGGGTGCTTCGTCTCGCCCTGAGGCGCCGGGCGGTACCCGCGGTGGGCCTCGTCACGGTGCTTCTCGGCGTCGGGATGGTCGTCGGCTGGGACGTGCTCTACACGCATTCCACCCACAACGTCACCAAGTTCGTGGCCTCGATGGCGGTCCAGGGGCTGCGCATCCTGCCCTACGGTAAGGGTCAGTCGCTCATCCAGCGTTACCTGTCGGGCAACGTCGGGACCACGATGAGCCCCGCCCGGTACTACGCGGCGGTGGGGGCGGCGGCGCGCGCCTCCGAGCCCTGGTTGCACCCCTACCCCGCTTCCCTCACCCGCCTCTACCCGGCCCACGCCGCCCCTCCGACATACAGCCTGCCTGCCCTGTTGCCCGGATCTGCGACGATCATGAAAGACCTCGTGATCCTCGTGGACGAGTTGTTGCTGCTCGCGATAGCGTGCGGTGTCGCCCTGTCCTTCCTGCGACGGCTGACCAAGCGCGGGGTGCGCGCGCCGCTCGAGCTGTCGGTGATGATGCTCGCGTTCCTGGCGTTCTTGGCGCTGATCCGCCTTTCGGGTACAGTCGCCGGCTCGTACAACGCCGACCGGGCACAGTTGCAGGCCTCGATCGTCCTGGCGGTTGCGCTCGGCATGAGCGCCGAGTGGCTGATCGTGCGCCTCCGGGCCGGGGCGGTGCTCGTCGCAGCGCTCATCTTGATGTTGCTCGCTGGTACCGGCGAAACGGCGGTCATTACGGGCGGCCCCCCCTCGGCCATCTTGGCCAACTCCGGCACCCAGTACGACTATTTCGTAATAAGCAGCGGCGAGGTGAGTGCCGCTCGCTGGCTCGTGGCCAACATGGGCCCCCACCATGTGGTCTATACCGACGACTTCGGGCCCCTCAGGATCTGGGATGCCACGAGTTTTGCGCCCTTGCCCCACACGTGGCTCACGCCGACGGCCCTTGACCGGGGGGCGTGGGTTTACGCCACGGCTTCGGACGTGGTCCAAAGGCGCGCATATGGTTCGATAAGCGGAGCGCGCGTGTCCTACCGCTTCCCCGCGAGGTTCCTGCACCACGTGGACGACCTTGTCTATTCGGACCCGACCGCACGTGTCTACCACTGAAGCCGTCCGTCAAGGCCCGTCCCCCCCCGGCCACGCCCAGGCTTGTGCGCCGGTCAGCTTCGTCGTCATCGCCTACAACGAAGCGCCCAATATCGAGCGTTGCATCCGTTCGGTCCTGGGCCAGCGGGGTGCGCCAATACTCGAGGTGGTGGTCGTCGATGACGCCTCGACCGACGAGACACCCGCCATCGTGGCCGGCCTTGGTCGCGAAGACCGGCGCGTGAAGCTGGTACGCCTCGCGACGAACGGGGGCCGGGGCAATGCGCGCGCTACGGGGGTGGACAGTGCGAGCGGGCAGTTCGTAGCCATGGTCGACGGGGACATCGTGCTGCCTCCCGATTGGCTCGAGCGGTGCCTCGTGTCGCTCCAGGGCCATCACGCGGCTGGAGGAAAGGCGGTGCCCGATGGTGATGTGGCCTACTTGTGCCGTACCTTCCGCCTATCCCCCCGAGGCCGCGCCTCCACGATGACCCTGACCGGCAACAACGCTCTTTTCCGGCGGGAGGTTTTCGACCGTGTCAGCTTCGACAGGGATCTCGGCGAGGGGGAGGACATCGCCTTCAACCATGCCATGGCCCGTGCCGGCCTCCGGTCCACCCTCGTGGCCTCCCTGACCGTGGACCATCGCGAGAGCAAGTCGTTTTCCCAGTCCCTGCGCTGGCTCTATCAAAGTGGCAAGGGTGGCGCTCGCCAACTCGAGCGCTACCGCCAGGTCCGCCTGCCGGACCTCGCCTTCGGCGGTTTCTTGGCCTCGCTGGCGGCTGGGGGAGGACTGGCCCTTACTTCACGCGCCAAGAGGTTTGCCGTCGGCCTGCCCCTGGCGTGGCTTCTCACCGTGGCCACGGGGCACATGCTCGCCTGCTTTCGCCCGTCCCGGGGGAGCGCTTGGCGCTTTGTGGTCGCCACCCTGGTGGACGCGCTCATGGTCGGTTCGTACAGCGCCGGGCGCCTTGCCGGGCATTTCTTCCGCAGGCTCGGGACATGACGGTGGTCGGCCCTCGGGCGGGCGAAAACCGGGTGGGCGGCACGTCAGGGGAGCTGCGGGCTGGGCCCGACCGTTCACGGCCGAGCGAAACACCGCCCTCAGGCCCCGGTGGTGAGAGCAGGCGCCTGCCCCGGCTCAGGCGCCACCGGCGCAGTGCCGTCGCCGTGGCTTTGCTCCTTGTTGGCGCGGGTGGCGTGTTGGTGGGGCGAAGTCTGCTCACGAGCCCGACGTATTCTTCCATCTGCGTGTACCCGCGGGAGAGCATCACGACCCTGGGGCAGGTCGACGCCCTCACGGGCCACGTCTATAGCTGTGTGATGGCCTACGACAACGCGAACCCCACGTGGGCGACATGGGAGGTGCCGTGGTTTGCCACAACCAAGATAACCGACCGCAATTGGGCTGACTGGGTGCGCGAGCGCTCCGGGCGGAGGCTGGTCATAACCATCAGCCTGGTGCCCTCGGACGTCCCGCCCAACTGGCGCCAGATCTGCGCTTCAGGGGGTTATGACTCCTACGCGGCAGCCTTGGGGCGCAACCTCGTGAACGAGGGCCTCTCGCGCTCCGTGCTACGGATCTCGCCGGAAGCCAACGACCCCGGCTCGGGCGTGGCTTGGAACGGGGGTACGCCCGAGGACATGTCGGCTTGGGCAAAATGCTGGGCGCAGGAGGCAAGAGCGATGGCTGTCCCTGGCTCGCACTTCCTCTTCGACTGGACCGTGAACGCCGGCTACGAAGCTATCCCGTTTTCGGACTACTACCCTGGGAACTCTGTCGTTGACATTATAGGCATCGACGCTTACGACTCTCTTGTCAGCGGCCAGCAAGTGCCTCCCGGCCCCGAGCGCTGGCGCCTCCTTAGCCGCGAACCGGGCGGTATCGAGCAGCTGGTCAAGTTTGCCAAGGCGCACGGCAAAGCTCTGAGCGTCCCCGAGTGGGGCGAAGTTGCTCCGCCTGCAGGCGGCGGCGACGACCCCTATTACATGAAGCAGATGGCGAGGTTGTTCAAAAGGGACCACGTAGTGTACGAGAGCTACTTCGACGAGGACGAAGGCGGCACTCTGCGCCTCGGCCAGATCCCCGAGTCGCTCCGGGTCTACCAGGAGATGGTGCTCCATGGCTGACCGGCTCAGGGTCGCGCTCGTGACCGACGGCTTGTACCCGTTTTTCGCGGGAGGCAAGGAGGTGCGCCTCTGGGAGCTGGCGCGCCGTATGGTGTCCCGCGAGATCGCGCTCGAAGTGCACACCATGCGTTGGTGGTCCGATGGGCAAAGCGTGCCCGAGTGGCACGGCATACCGCTGCGCGCGGTGTGCCGGCCCTGGGCCATGTACGCGGGACCACGGCGTTCGATCTGGCAGGCGGCAATGTTTGCCTTGGGGTCGGTGCGCCTCGCGACAGCCAGTGCGGACGTGGTCGATGCCGACCACATGCCCTACCTCCACCTCGTTCCTCTCTGGCTCGTTTCCCGGCTGAGGGGTGTCCCTCTGGTCGTCACGTGGCACGAATGGTGGGGAGGCGAGTACTGGTGCCGGTACCTGGGCCGGATGGGGCGTATTTCTGCGGCTGTCGAGAAGCTGTCGGCTCGCTGCGCCGACCACATCGTGGTGGACTCGCCCGAGACCTACCGGCGCCTCCGGGCCGAGGGCATCCCGCCGGAGCGGGTGTCGCTTCTGCCCCTCGGTGCCGACCTCGACGCTATCGCGGCCGCCCCGCCTGCGCCCGAGCCATGGGACGTGCTGTACGCGGGCCGGCTCTTGGAGCACAAGAGGGTGGACGTGCTGCTAGACGCCATCGCCGTACTGCAGGGACGAGGCCGGGACCTCCGCTGCCTCGTCGTGGGCTCCGGCCCAGAGGAGCGCCGCTTGAGGAAGAAGGCACTCGAACTCGGCCTGGTTGGCGTGTCCTTCGCCGGGTCGCTACCCCGGCAGGCCGACGTGTGGGGCCTCATGAAGTCGTCGCGCATCTTTGCCTACCCGAGCGTGCGGGAGGGTTTCGGCTTGGCTGTCCTGGAGGCGCAGGCCGCGGGCGCCACGGTGGTCACGACGGACCATCCCGACAACCACGGACGGCTCCTCGTCGAGCACGGGTCCACGGGCTACCTGTGCGGTACGGGGGTGGACGATCTCGCCGAAACCATAGCGCTGGCGCTCGAGCAGCCCGCTTGCCCTGAAGCGCTCCGAGCCCACGTGGACGGGCACTCCTGGGCACCGCGAGCCGCGCAGCTGGCGGAGATCTACCGGAGGGTGGCAAGAAGGAGGCACGGTGGTCGCTGAAGACCGAAGCCCTGAGCTCTCGGTCGTGGTCTGCACCAACCGCAGGCCCGAGTGCCTCGGCAAATCCCTCGAGGCCCTGCAAGGCCAGACCGTCCGGGACCGGCTCGAGGTCATCGTGGTGGACGACGGCGCCCCAGCCCCCCTCGGCACCCTCTGCGGACGCTTTGAGGCGAGGCTCCTCGTGCACCCGAAAAACCTCGGGCTCGCGGCGGCGCGCAACACCGGGTGGCGCGCTGCCAAGGCGCCCGTCGTGGCTTTCACCGACGACGACTGCCGCCCCGCCCCGTGCTGGGCCGAAACCCTCCTCCGCGCCTACTTGGACCCCTCGGTCATGGCCGCGGGTGGTGAGGTCAGCCCCTGCGGGGTGAAAGGGCTGCTTGGCCGCTACTACCTGCTGAAGCCACCGATCGCGCCGTTGGAGTCGGAGCTGGCAGGGAGCCCTTCACTGGCGAAACGCTTGAAGCTGTACCTGCTCTCCAACGTACGCGACGGAGCAAGGTCCGGCCGAAGGGAAGTCTCCTCGCTCCCAGGGGCAAGCATGTCGGTACGCCGGTGCGCCTTGGAGGCTGTCGGGGGCTTCGACCCCGCTATCCGCTTCGGTGGCGAGGACGAGGACTTTTTTTACCGCCTCCGCCGGGAACTCCCTGCGGCCAAGCTGCTCTTCGAGCCCGCGGCTCGGATGGAGCACGATTTTTCGGGTGGCACGGTCGACATGCTGCGCCGGGCCCGGTCCTATGGGCGGGGCAACGCCCGCAACTTCGTGAAGCACCCCGATTGGGGGCCGACGTTGTTCCCTGTCCCGCTCGCGTTCTTGGCCTTCGTGGCCGCCGGGTCCCGTCGGCGCTGGCTCCTCCTCGCGGCAGCCTTGCTGCCCCTGGCCGCGTCCCCCCGCTGGACGATCAGGGCGCTCCGCCAGCGGAGCCCCGGCCTGGCCCTGCTGGCGTGGCTGCAGTTGCTCGAAGAAGCCAGTTCCGACGTCGGCTTCGTGAGCGGTTATTTCCTGGCGCGGCGTCGACTGGGAGCGGCGCAGTGAGCCTCACGGCGGCGGTGGACGCTCGCTGCCTCGGGAGGCCCGGCATCGGGTTTTACGCGGTTGCCCGGGCCATTGTGGACGAACTGGCAGCCGACGGCTGGCACGTGGCCCTCGTCACCGACAAGGCCGAGGGCGCTCAGCGCCTAGGTCGCGAGTACCCGGCCGCCGAGGTGGTCTTGCTGCCAAGGACCACATGGCTTTGGTGGGAACAGGTGCAGGTGGCCCGCTGGCTCGCCCGCCGGCGGCCCGACCTCTGGGTGGCCCCGACCAACTACGGCGTCCCGCTCTTTCGGCCCGCGGAGGTGAAGAGCCTCCTCGTGGTCCACGACCTCATCCCGCTTCTCTACCCACGCACCTACCTCACGACGAGGCCACCATGGGCGGCCATGTACCTGGTTTCCCTTGGCACATCGCTCCTCAGGGCGGACCTGGTCGCCTCCATATCGGACGCGAGCGCCCATCAGGTGTACCGTTTCTGCCGCCGGCGAGCGCCGGTCTCCCACCCGCCTGTCCCCGAACGCCTCGGCGCGAGGCCGCCGTCTCCGCTACAGGGCCGGCGTTTCGTAGTGTTCAACGGCGGCTTCGACTCGCGCAAAAACGTCCCACAACTTCTCCACGCCTTTGGCTTGTTCCGTGCCAGCCCCGAGGGCGCCGGCAGCCTGCTCGTGATCATGGGCGACCGCGACGACCTCGCCCGGCCGATGCTGGCCGAGCACGGCCTCGAGGCCGCCTCAGTGGTGACCGGTTACGTGGCAGACGAGGACAAGTGGGCCTACCTGGCCAACGCAGTCGCTGTTGCCTACCCGTCGAGCTACGAAGGTTTTGGGATCGTGGCCGCAGAGGCGTTCGCTGCCGGCGTCCCGCTCGTGTGCGGGACGGGTGGAGCGCTCGCCGAAGTCGGCGGCGAGGCAGCCATTTTTGTGGACCCAGCCAGGCCGTCGTCGATCGCGGAGGGCCTGCGCCGGGCCTGTGACCCAGCCGTGCGAGAGAAGGCTGTCGTGGCCGGCTATCGGCAACTGGAGATGCTCCGCCAGCGCTCGGGCGGCTGGGCCCGCCTGGCGCGCTCGCTCGCCGGCCCGCCAGACGCGACAAGGGCTCGCCGGCGCCCTCGACCTAGGCGGCAGCCGAGCGCGGCGGGCCCTGGCGTAGCGGGGGTGAGCGAAGCCTGATGCGGATCGCTGTGTGGCACAACCTGCCCTCTGGCGGGGGCCAGCGAGCCCTCTACGACCATGTGAGGGGGCTCGTACAAAGCGGCCATGAGGTGGAGATCTTTTCCCCACCGACGGCGGACAGGAAGATGCTCGACATCAACGCACTGGCGCCGTACCACGAGGTCCCGCTCAGGCCTGCTCGCCTCAGCCGGGCAGACGTACCGGCATGGTTGCGCCGGGCTGTGCCAGAGTTGCCCTTGGCCGCGAAACTGCGGGGGCAGGCCGACAAACTAGGGGTGGATTTCACCCTGCACGTCGCCCTGACACACGGCGAGATGCTCGAGGTGCTGGCCGAGGCCTCCTTGCTCACGTATGCGCCCCGGCTCGAGCCGTTCGGCTATGCGCCCTTGGAGTGCGGCGCAGCCGGGATCCCGACCGTGGCTATAGCCGAGGGCGGGGTGAGAGAAACCGTGGTAGATGGAGTCAATGGCTTGCTCGTGAGGCGGGATCCAAAAGAGATGGGCTCAGCCATTCGCGCCCTACTGGAGGATGAGCCGTTGCGGGGTTGCCTCGGGGAGGGTGCCAAAAAGGTAGTCGCAGAGCGCTGGAGCCTTGAAGCCGCGACCCGTCGCCTGGAGACAGAACTTTTACGGGCGGTGGGGTAACCTGAGATGCAAGCAGAGGTGAGCGGCAGGGCGGCAGTCGGGGACGCACCCGACCAGGAGGGCCCGCGCCTCAGCCAGGAGCCGGGCAGTGCGGGGAGGCACTTTGCCGGGGGAGAGGACCGCCGGTCGGTCCACCGCATCTTGTTCACGGGGGCAATGTGGAACAACCTCAGCTCCCTCGTCCCGCTCGCCATCACCACTGTCGTCACGCCGTACCTCATTCATGGGTTCGGTGTCGCGGCGTGGGGCCTGCTCGCCTTGGTGAACTCGATAAGGGTGTTCTTCGGGCCGTTCGGCGGGGGCCTCGGGGGCACGATGGGCCGGTACTTCGCGCTGTACGCGGGCCGCGACGACAGGGTGAAGACGACTCAGGCGTTCATCACCATCGGAGGCTTCCTCGTCGTGCTGGGCGGCATCGCCACGGCGGTCTCTTGGTGGGCCGCTCCTCCGCTCATGGCTGTCTTCAGCGTCCATGGCAGGCTCGAGCCGGAAGGCATTTTCCTGCTGCGCACCGTTGGGGTACTTGTTGCGGCGAGCTTCGTCCACAACCTGTTCAGCGCGGTGGTAAACGCGCGGCAGCGGTACGCTTTCACAAACACGCTCACGATAGTGACTTTCGCTGCCGGCTCATTTGGGTCCGTCCTTTGTGTGATGACTGGTGCCGGGCTGAAAGGTGTGGGGATCGTGTACGTGGGCCAGCAGGTCATCGCTTCTGCGTTCACTGTGCCCAAGGCTCTCCGGTACATGAGCCGGCGCGGGCTCCGGCTCCTGCCCTGGCCAGAGGTGAAGGAGATCCTGCACTTTTCGGGGAGCATGCAGCTGATGGGTGTGATCGCCTTGGTCAACAACGAGGTCGGGAGCCTGCTCGTGGGAGGCGTGTTCCATCTCCGGGCGCTCGCTTTCTACAATGCCGGCTCCACGGTGTCGTCGGGCGTGCGCAACATGGCCTACAACTTGCTGGTCCCTTTCGGCACCCACTTGACCCACACCTTCGCGAGGGACGGGCACGAGGGGACGGCCGAGGCCTTCGAGCGGCTCCAGCGCGCTTGGGTGGTAGTCACGACAGGTATAAGTGCCGTCGGGATAGGTGCTTCCTACTTCGCCGTGGTGGAGTGGCTGGGGCCCGGGTTCCGCGTCGGGGGTATGGTGGCAGCCGTCGCCCTCGGGGGGGACTTGGTGAACCTCTGGACAGGGGTGTTGACCCAGTACCTTGCGGCCGTCGGGCGCCCGGACGTCGAAGCTCGCTACGCCACCCTGGCTATGGTGGTGAACGTCGCCGGTACGGCTTCGCTCCTGGAGTTGGGGCCGGTCGGCGTGGCCGGCGGCGGGGCAGTCGCCGCGATAGTGGCAAGCCTCTTCCTGCTTCGAGTGGCAAGGAGGCGCTACGACGCCCGAGTGGCAAGCTTCCTGAGGGACGTGCCGGTGCTGCCGGCATTCGTCGGCTTCGCGGTGACGCTGGTGCTCGAAGTCGTGGCCCGCCCCTACGCCCCGAGCGGCGCGCTCGGGCTGCTTTTCTCTGGCCTGCCCGCACTGTGTGGCATCGTGGCCTACTGGTTTGCCGTGCTCGGCCGGCGCTCGGGGGCGTTCGTGCGGGCGCTCGCCCACCCACCTTTGCAGTTGGCCAGGCTCGCGGATCTCGCCTTCTTCGCATGAGGGGACTCATGAGGGAACTGATGTAGCCGTGGAGGCGGTCGATGTCGTCGTGCTCGCCTATCGGCCCGAGTTGTCGCTCGAGCGCTGTGTCGGATCCGCCCTCGAGGCGGGCGCCGGCCGGGTAGTGGTGGCGGTCAACAACGTGACCGAAGCGGTGGCCCCGTCTCTCGACCCGCTCGTCGCCAAGTGGGGCGGCCAGCCGGTCGAGTTGTTGCCGCTCGGCCGCAACTGGGGTTACGCCGAGGGCCTCAACCGGGCGCTCGAGAAGGTGCTCAGGGCGCCTGGCGCGCCGCTCGTGCTCCTGCTGAATGACGACGCCTGGCTCGCGCCCGGAGCGCTCCACGAGATGGTCCAACTCATGACCAGGACCGGCCCGCGCGTGGCCGGCGTCGTACCGAAGGTGCTCTTGGGTGACTCTGACAGGATCGACTCTGTCGGCGCAAGCATCTTGGCCGACGGGTGGGTAGCCAACCGGGGCCATGGGGAGAGTGACGAGGGCCAGTACGACCGGGTCGAGGATGTTGGGGGCGCTTGTTTCGCTGCGGTGCTGCTGCGGCGGGAGGCTCTCTTGGACGTAGGGCCTTTGTGGTCGCCGCTTTTCATGTACGCCGAGGACGCGGACTGGTGCCTGCGGGCGCGCCTCGCCGGCTGGCGTTTCGTGACTTGCCCTACGGCCGTGGTCCGCCACCAGCACTCGCTGTCCACTGCCACTTTGCCGCCTGCTTGGAAAGTCGGCCAGATCCGGCGCAACTCGATGCTCGTAGTGGTACGCGGGTTCCCGCCCAGGCACGCGCTCGGGCTCTCGCTCGTGCACTTGTGGCAAGACATTCGCGGCTGGCCGACGCAGCCGGGGCCGGTGGTGCGGGTGGCCCCTTCTTTCCTCCGGCTCTTGCCGGCTGCCTTGGCAGGACGTCGGCGGATCCGGGGTTTGGTACGGAAATCGCCGGTGGACAGCCTGCTTTTCGACGGCCGGGAGGTCGCTCAGCGCAGGCGGCCGCCAGTCTCAGCGGTGGATTGACCGCCGAGAGTGCGAATTTGTGTTCAGACTGCGAGGGCTCTGTGGTCGTTGGAGGGGCGCGCGCGGTGGTGGCACGCTGAGTGGGTACACTCTCGATATAACGGTGGAGAAAAGTTGTTCTGGCGGGAGCCCTGCACCCTTCGTCGGCGAGAGGCTTGTGAGCGAGGCCGTTGGCGGCAGCGGTCCTGGTGGGTCGGCTGATCGGGCCGGAGGCCGATCACGCGTTTCCGGGCCAGGTTTGCCGCCGCCGCCGCACGTGTTGGGGCGGATTGTCCATCGCGGCGTTATGGCGGTGCGGCCGCTGCGCTGGGCTGCGGTGAAGGCGAGCCAGAAGTTCGCCGAGGCGCAGGAGAACTCGCTCCTCCGCGCGCTCGCCACCCCGCTTTACGGCGCCCTTCGCGGGGAGGTGACCGAGAGGGAAGTGGTGGACATGTCCGGCGCGCTCGAAGATGCCGGTATCCGCTTCTGGCTCGCGGGAGGGTGGGGGGTCGACGCGCTCGTGGGCCACCAGACACGCCGGCACGACGACGTAGACATCGTGGTGGACGACTTCGCGAACCACGCCGGTGCCGCACGGGCGGTGTTCGAGTCGCTTGGTTTCGAGGTGAGACATGAGATGCACTTCGCACTCTGGATGCCGGACCGCTGGCAGATGGCCGACAACCAACTGCGGGTGGTCGACTTGTTGAGCATCGATTGGGAAAAGTTGGCCGCCGCGCTCGGGGTGGCGGAAGGGGTGGCAAGCGAAGCAGATGACAAGCCACGTAACGGTGACGACCTGAGCTGTAGAGCCTTCTCACAAGGCCGGGTGGGGGGCCAGGACGTCCCCTGCTTGTCGGTAGAGGCCCAGCTTCTCTACCATTCGGGGTTCGAGCCGAGCGGGGCGCAGCGCCACGACATTGCCCTTCTGCAACGGCTGCTTGGGTCGGGGGAACGGGCTGGGCCAGGGGCTTTAGAAGTCAACGGCGCCGCCTGACGAGCCCCCTCCGAGCGAGAAGGACTCCAAGGCTCGCCAGGGCTTTCGGCCCGAATGGCGGACCATGAGAAGCACCTCCGTGGCAACAGCGTGGACGGGAAGGCGCGAAGCCACCTTGAGTGCCGCCCGCCGTAGGGCTGCAGACGGGCCGCTCGTGCCCAAGGTGAGGTGCGGCACGACACGGTCCGTGCCGTACGCGCCCCCGTACGGCAGGTAACCAGGGAATTTTTCGACCACCTTCCAGGTCAGGTCTTCGAAGGGGCCAGAGGGCTCGGGTACCAGGTAAACCACGCGCTCACCGAACCACGCCACCTGGGTCAGGCTGAAACGGAAGGGCGCTACGCCAGCGAAGAGATCGCGTAGCGTGTGGATGACCTCGTCGCTGAGCGGCGGCAACACAAAGGGGTACAGGACAGTGACATGGGGGGGCATTCGCCCGCGAGCACTCGGGTCGAACCTCCATCTCACCCAGCGTGCCACGCTCTGCGCCGGCGGGACTGTCACTAGCAATGCGCTTTGAACGGGGGCGCGGTCTTTCACGGTGGCCGGCGCCGTCCGCTCTGCTTGGCCGCGGTCGCTTCCTGGAAGGCCTCGAGGGTCATGGTAGCCACGGTCGGCCAGTCCGCCGAAGTTGCATAGGCCCGCGCCGACTCTCCTATCTGCCGGCGCTCTTCCGGGGCCAAGCGCACGAAGCCTTCGAGAGCCTTCGCCAAACCGTCGGCGGTGCCGTCGTAGCGAAGGACGGACCGCTCGGGGAAGTCGCGGAGCCCGGGAAGGTCCGGGATTACGACTGGTAAGGCGTAACACTGTGCGTTCAGCAGTGAGGAGCTGTTGGTGACGTCCCGGAACGGGAAGGCGGCTAGGTCGGCCCCGAGCAGGAAAGTGCCCAGCTCCTCGTCGCTCAAGCGCTCGAGGCGGAGGTCCGCTCGACCGAGGTCGTGAGCAAGGGTATGGAGCAGTTCGGCGTACCCGTGGTCTTTGCACGCCCCGGCTACCACCACTCGCACCGGGCTCGCGGGCGGCAGGAGGTGAGCGGCACGCAAGAGGGTGTCAGCCCCCTTGTAAGGCAGGAGCTTCCCAAAGTGTACGACGACGCATTCCTCAGGTCTCCAGCCGAGGGCGTGGCGAGCTTCGGCCCGTGCTGAGGGCGAAAGCTTGGGTTTGGCGTAAGCCCCGAAGGGCACCACCCGCACCGCACGGGCGCCCTGGCGCGAGAGTTCTTCTGCCGACACTGGGGAGAGCGCTATCACTAGGTCGGCGCGCGCCGCCAAGTCTTTGTGCGCACGTCGGTCGTCGGCAAACACGGGCTCGTGGGGTGCGAGGTCGTGGGCAGTCCACACGACGGTGAAACCGAGCCAGGAAGCTGTCCTCAGGTAAAGGGCGAACCAATATTGCATGGCACGGCGAGCCCAGCGCCGGCTCCGGGCCCACGGTAGCGAGAACTGGAAAACCCAGTGCAGATGGAGCACCGTGTAACCGGCCAGACGGTACCGTGCCAGCATGACAGGTGCCAGCGCGACGTTGAGGCTCTGGCTTGTCGTCGGCCCTTCCTCGTAGCGGGCCCGCACACCCGCCTTGCGCAACTCGCCGTAGAGGAGCTCCTGGTACGGGTTGTCGTCGCGGGGTGCAGCCAGCACGGCAAGGCGCCCGGGCCCCCCATGGCCGCCCGGCCGGGCCCGGTGCCAAAGCGCCCGGGAGTAGGCCCAGATCGGCTTCGCGAGGAGGGCCGTCAGCGAAGGGCGCCGAGGTTTGAGCAAGATGTCGCTCCGCCGGTCAAGCCCGGCGGTAACCCAACGGGGTTTGGCGGCCCGCCAACCGTTGACAGCGAAGTCCCGCCGGCGAAGTGCCCAGTAGTGGACGTTGTCCAGGTCGGTAGTCCACATCGGAGAGAGGCACGACCACCCCCACGGCACGCAGATGTCCTCCATGGTCAGCGGTTTTCCGCCTGCTTTGAGCGAGGCGAGGTCCGCGCCGGAGAGGGGTTTGCAAAGGAGCGGCTTTCCCGTGCGGACTTCCCGCCCCCGCTGCCGGCCGTGGCGGACCACGGCCGGCCATGGCACCGGTACCTCGGTCGGCCAAGCGAAGACGGCGACACGCATCCCTGCTTCGTACGCACGCTGGCCGTGCTCCGCCTCGGTGGTCTCGAAGCTGGCCCCGAGTTGGCTGAAGCGGGTGAGGTGGAAGAGGCCGGTGTCCGTGAGGCCGTAACCCTTGACCAGCGTGTCGCCTGTCTCTCCGTCGGTGCAGAGGTCGCCGGCGAGCCAGCGGTCCCGAGAGAGCGCGGCTGTCATGATGTTGACACAGGTGGGGTGACGCCCCCAGAGGTCTTCGGCCCTCTTCACCACGTCTTCGTCCCACCACAGGAGCTGCATGTCGGCCTGCATGATGTGGACATAGCGGGCTCCCAGGCTGTCCGCACGCTCGAAGGCCAATCGGTAGGCCTCGTACAGGCCTCCCACCTTGCCGTTTCGCCGTTCGTTGCGCTCCCGCAGGACCAGCTCGATGGCCGGGTCGCTCGCCGCCAGGTCCTGGAGCTCCTGGCGGAGCCGGCGCTGTGGGCTGGCGTTGTCGAGGACGAGGAGTGGCGCGTCGGGGAGCACCGCCCGGAACGAACGCAGTGCGTTGAGGTAGAGGCCCGGCAGTCCGTGGCCCACTACGACGTGGAGCAGATCGCCCGCCACTCGCCCACTCTATGGGACTTCGTGGCCGTGACGGTCGTTCCGGTCAGGAGCCGCCGAGGCGGCGCCCGTTTGGGAAGTAGCGCTCGTAGACCCGCAACGACGCTGGTGCCTGGGGCAAGAAGACAAGGTTGGCGTCGCCCGGGTCGTAGAAGTACGACTCGTACATGACGCGGTGCGAACGGATCCAATGGGCCAGTCCCGCGACGTACGTCGGGTCGTCGCCGGCGCCGCCGGCGGGCCCCGGTGCCACCAGCCCCCACTCCGGGAGGGAGAGCGGTTTGCCGTGGGCGGCGGCGAAGGCTGCCACGGCGTCGAGGCCGTCGGGCTCGCTCGAGAGCTCTTGCCAGCGTTGCTCCGGGGTGAGGGAGCTGTCCGGGATGCCGGCGTCGTAGGCGTCTATGCCTATCACGTTGACCACGCTGTTGCCCGGGTACCACTTCGAGAGCGGTACGGGGAACTTGTACTCGTTGACGGTCCAGTCGAATATGAAGTGGGCCCCTGGCACCGAGCGCATGGACCTCACCAGGTTGGCCCAATAGCGCGCCCACGCCCGCCACTGCGCCGGGTTGGTGCCGAGGGCCGTCTCCCGGTCGGCATTGGTGTTGGCCTCCCAGCCGAGGCGGATGACGGCGTCCCCGAGGCCGAGGGCTACCAGGTTTCGTGCGAAATGCTTGGCGTAACCGTCGTAGGCGCCCTCTGCGCCCAGTTGGCGCCAGTTGGCAGGCACGTCGTCTGGGACCATCGGCTGCGAAATTATAAGCCGGCGGCCGGGCACGGCTTTGGCCCACTCGAGGACTTTCATCCAGGGTCGCGGCGGGTGTGAGATCCACAGCCGCTCCCACCAGGGCCAGGTGGGCCTGGCGTTGTTGTAAACCATGACGCAGTTGAACCGCTTGCCCGTGAGCCGGCTGAACGAACGCATGAGCGGGACGCTGGTTGCCGCGTATATGCAGGGAGTTTTCGAGTTGGCCGAGAAAATGTTGGGCACGGTGCGCGCCTCCGCTCCGGCTGGCACCGCCAAGACCGCGCTCGTCAAGGCCAGGTTTGCCGCTACCGCCCACAACTTCCTAACGTGGGGGTGTGCGCGAGACGGGGTACTGGACGGGCCCTTTAGGCAAGTTCGAGAGCGGCGTACTCCCACCGCTAAGACGTTAGTGGCCGAGGGTGCTCGTATTTGCGCGCCCTGGGCCGCGCTCGAAGAGCTGTCGTGATGGACTTGCGCGCGGCTCCCCGGGTACGTCGAGCGCACTACCTGGCTTATGATGAGCCCGTGGCGGGACCGAAAACTACCGTCGTCGTCACGTGCTGTAATGGCGAGAAGTACCTGGGCGACCAACTGCGCTCCATTGCCGCCCAGACGCAGTTGCCCGACGAAGTGGTCGTCGGGGACGATGCGAGTACCGATGGTTCGGTTGACATCGCCCGGGAGGTGCTGGACGGCCTCGCCGCCGACGTGCAGATCCTCACCTCGAGGTCCCGCCTTGGGCTTGCCACCAACCTGGCCCGCTGCCTCGAGCGTTCGACGGGCGAAATAGTCCACTTCGCCGACCACGACGACGTGTGGCACCCGGGCAAAGTGGCGAGGATCTCAGAGGCGTTCGGAACCAGCCCGGGAGCCGAACTCGTCTTCTCTGACGGGGAAGTGGTGGACAGCAACGGCCGCCCGACCGGCCGGACCCTCTGGTCGCTCGTCGGCTTCGGCGCCGCCGAGCGGCACCAGTGGGCGGAGCGCCCGGTCGGCGTCCTCTCCCGGCGTACCGTCGTAACCGGAGCAGCGATGGCTGCGCGCCGGAGGCTGATCGAGGCTGCCCTACCGCTGCCAGACAACTGCTGGCACGATGAATGGCTCGCCCTCTGCGCCGTATTGCGGGGCACAGTGCCCCTTGCCCTCCCCGACAGGCTCATCGGCTACCGTGTGCACGGTTCCAACCTGGCGGGGTTGCCTCCGCGCCGCGCGCGCGACCGGCTAGTTCAGGCCGGCTGGCCCCGTGACAGCCGGGTGGAGTGCTGGACGGAGGCGTGCGAGCGCTTCGGTGGAGGCCAAGCGTCGGAGCAGTTGCGAGCCGCCGTCGCCTTCGCCCGGCGCCGGCCGGGCCGGTCGGCGCCGCCCATAGAGCGCTTGCGCCGTGTCGCTTTGCTGAGCCTGGCCGGCGACTACCGCCGGTACGGCAAAGGGTGGTCGATGGCGCTGCACGACCTCGTCGCGCCGGCCCTCTACGGGCGCAGATGACGGGCACCGGCCGCAGCTGACGACACGGCCACAGTGGAGCCAGGGGACAGGGAGCCTCGTCGCGTTGCGACCCACGCTAAGCGACGGTCGCCAGCAGCGCCTGTTCGAAGGTGCTTGCCGCGCGCGGCAGCGCCCACTTGGCGGAGTCTCGCAGCCCAGCAGAGGATATGCGTAGCCGAAGGTCGTCGTCTTCGAGGAGGCGCAGGACGGCCTTCGCGATGGCGGCTGGGTCGCGGCGCGGGACGACTAGGGCGTTGGCGCCGTCGACCGCGAAATCCTCCGCCCCACCGTTGGCCGTCGTGACGAGCGCGGCACCGCAGGTCATGGCCTCGGCGGCGGGCAACCCCCAGCCCTCGTAGTCGCTCGGCAGCACGAAAACTCGACAGCTGTTGTAAAATGCGCGCAACCCGGGGCCGTCTACCACTCCTACCCGCTCGACTCCCGGCGGGAACTCGGTGTCGCCGGCGCCGTAGCAGCGGACGGCCACGTCGGGGCGAGACCCCAAGATGAGCTCGCACGCTTCTGCCATGACAGACATGGCCTTTTGCGGGTAGGGGCGGAGAGCGAAACCCACCACGCGCGCTCGCTCGTCGGGCGCGACGTCGCAGCCGAAGCGGTCGTTGTCGATGCCGGGAGGGGTATGTGCGACAGGCTCACGCCCGATTTCCCGGAGCATCTCGGTGACGGCGGAGGAAGGGCTGAAAAGGGCTACGTCGGGTCGCGACAGGGCTCTGGCCACCCTGGCCTTGAACTCGCTGCGCGCACTCATCCAGAACTCGTAGTCGTAGACGACCTGCACCATGCGACCCGCCGCCCTCCGGGGCCGCATGGTCCACTCGGCTGTCTGCCATGCCGTGAGGACTGTCACGTCGGCCGCGGGCAGCAGGTAGCCGGCCAAGAAAGGGAGAAGGCGGAGCTTCACCGCCGGGTTGAGGTCGAACCAGCCAATGATCCCGTGGCCGACCCGGCGGTGGCGGGCGAGGAGCCGGGCATAGCGCCATGTGCCTCGCACCCCGATCATGCGGAAATCCGACATCGGGTGCACGACCGTGACCTCGTGGCCACGCGCGGCTAAAGCGCCAGCGTTTTCGTACTGGACTTTGAGCCCGCCCGACGGCAGCCCCGTCATCAGGGGCAGCACGATCGTCACCCGCACTTGGCATATTCTAGCCTTGTCCCATGTCAGGACCGAAGGGCGCCGTAGTTATCCCTGACTCAGGCCGAGACGACATCGTAGACACGATCGCGAGCGTCCGCGCTTACCTCCCTCTGGCGACTGTCGTCGTGGTGGACGACCGGCCTCCGCCTTGGCGGCCTCGAAGCCTCGGTCCCACCTGCGTGGTGCTGCCCTCTCTTCCCTACCCTCGCAACGCCTACGGGGGCCTCTGGTCGAAGGAGTGCTACGCCTTCCGCTGGGTCCTGGCCAACCTTGCCGTTGACTACGTGTTACGCCTCGACTCTGACGCCCTCGTGACCGGCCCAGGGCTCGACCGGCTGGTAGCCGAGCGGTTCGCCAAGGAGCCGACCCTCGGGGTGCTTGGCGCCTACCGTTGGGGCGCCGACGGGGGCAAACGGGATTTCGGCCCCGCAGCTCGCGCCGTATCGAGCGAGGCAGGCCTGCCGGGCCTTGTGCTCCGCCCCACTTGCAGCCCCGCGCTCCGTCGGCTCCTAGTCGCCGCCAGGTCCAACGGCTACGAGCTTGGCGAGCACACTCTCGGCGCTGTGAACGCGCTGCGGCCGGGAATGCTCGCTCGCTGCCAGGAGATGGGCTGGTTGGACATGCCGGCCCTGGCCGGCTCGAAGCTTGGCGAAGACTGGCTGGTCGGCATGATGGCCCGGGCGGCCGGCTACACTCTCGGGGACATCGGCGGCCCGGACGGGCCCATAGCGGTCGCGTGGAAGGGCTTGCCCGCCTCGCCCGAGGAGCTCCTGGGACGGGGGGTCCTTGCCACGCACTCCGTCCGCGCCTGGAAAGGCCGCTCGGAGGCAGAGATCCGGCGCTATTTTGCCGAGAACCGCGGCGGCTCGAGCTCGCAATAGCGAGCGCTAGGACGCAGCCAGCCCCTAGCTCACCCCCGCGTTGAGCGCGCGAAGGCGCTCCGAGAACCCCTCGTCGTGCTGGCCCGCGGCGATGGTGGCAGAACGCTTCGCCGAGAGCCAACCAGCGTGCAAACTGGTCCAGAGCACGGCTTGTGCTCGCCCGAGGCGCTGGTCCCGGCTGAGGCGTTCGGTGCCCTTGCCCCGGAGCCCTCCGGGGTGGCCCACGAGCGCGTCGGAGAGGTGCTCCAAGGCCACCAGTGCCGAGGCCCGCCGCCAGCTCGTTTCGGGGAAGTGTTTCGCGATGTTGACGATTTGGTTACGGGCGGACCAAAAGGCACGCTGGCGTGCCACCTGGTCCGAGCTCTTGCCCCGGCGGTGCCACACGCGCATGGCAGGGTCGAACACTGTTTCGTAACCTAACGCCCACGCCCGGGCGCACAGGTCGACGTCCTCGTAATAAGCGAAGTAGTCAGGGTCGAAGCCATCGAGCCGGCGGAGCAGCTCAGCTCGGGCGAGGATGTTGCACCCGTCTATGGCAGCCACCACTCGGCGCTCCGCCGGGGCGGGACCGAGGACCGTGAACCCGCGTTCGGGGTCCATGCGCACTAGGGCGAGCCCGCCCTCCTGGCTCTCAGGGACACCCTCACCGTCCCAAGGGAACTGGGTGCCGCCTACGATGCCGACCGCAGGGTCCTCCAGCACCCGGAGGCCCTCCTCGAGCCAGGCGGAGCCGACCACCAAGTCGTTGTTGAAGAGGCCCACGAACCGGCCATGAGCGTTGGCGATGCCGGCGTTCATGCCACCCGCGAAACCACGGTTGTCGGCCAGCGGCACGACGGTTACGCCTTCCAGACCTGCGAGCGCCCGCCGCGAGCGGCTGGTGCTCTCGTTGTCGACGACCAGGATCTCGCACTCGTCGGCCTGCTGGAGGCGGTGCAGGCTCGCGACGCAGCGGGATGTCGCTTGCTCCCCTCTCCAGTTGAGCACGATAAGGCTGGTCATGGGCACGGCCCGAATTTAGCTGGCATTCACGTGGCGACCGATAGGCTGGCCGGCGATGGCGGCAAGGCGGGGTGGGCGGTGTGAGCGTAATGGCGGTGTGAGCGTTACGGGCGGGCACTTGCTACGGGCGCGACGGGGCAGGTAACGCCTAATAAGCGGGGCGCGTTTGCCGGCAACGGTGCGTTCCTGGGATAATGGGGCCATGGCGAGGCGGATCGCTGTCATCGGGAGCGGGTACGTCGGCACGGTCGTGGCGGCGTGCCTCGCGCACATAGGCCACCGGGTCGTCGGTGTCGAGTCCGACGAGGGCAAGCTGGCGCAGTTGTCGGAGGGCAGGGCACCTTTCCACGAGCAGGGCCTCGACGAGCTCCTCTCTGCTGGCGTGCAGGCCGGGCGGCTCTCGTTCACCTCGGAGGTCGGCCCGGCCGTTTCGGAGTCGGACCTCACGTTCATTTGCGTGGGCACTCCCCAGGGGCCCGACGGGAAGGCGGACATGAGCGCCATGGAGGAGGTGGCGCGCGTAGTGGCGCCGCACCTCCGGCGCCCTCACATCTTCGTAAACAAAAGCACTGTGCCGATCGGCTCCGGGCGCTGGCTGAGCTCGGTGATCGCGGACGCGGCCGGAGACCACAAAGTGGCTTCCCTGGTGCGGGTGGTGTCCAACCCCGAGTTCTTGCGAGAGGGTACCGCCGTTACGGACTACCTCCACCCGGACCGGGTCGTGGTCGGCGCGGACGATGCCCTCGCTTTGGAGGAGGTCATCGAGGTTTACCAACCAATCCTCGACCAAAGCTTTTCCGGCGCGGGCTCGAGGGGCATCGTCCCCCTAGTGAAGACCGACTTGATGACGGCCGAGATGGTGAAGTACGCGGCCAACGCCTTCCTGGCCACGAAGATCAGTTTTGCCAACGAGATGGCTCGTTTTTGTGAGCTGGTGGGCGCAGACATCCAGACGGTCACCGCCGGCATAGGCCTCGACCGTCGCATCGGGCCACGTTTTTTGAGCGCGGGCCTCGGCTGGGGCGGCTCATGTTTCACCAAGGACATCTCGGCCATGATCGCGACGGCAGGGGAGTACGGCTACCAAGCCCGGCTTCTCGAGGCGGTGATGGGGATCAATTCCGACCAACGCCACCTGGTGGTGGAAAAACTGCTCCGCCACCTGAAAAACTTGCGCGGCGCGCGCATAGCCCTGCTCGGGCTCTCCTACAAGCCCGGCACCGACGACCTGCGGGACTCGCCCGGCCTGGACATAGCGCAACGCTTGATAGAGCGCGGGGCCTTCGTGGCAGCCTATGACCCGGTCGTGAGGGAGGTGCCCAACGCGACCGGGGTGCGGGTGGTGAGGGACGCTTACGCTGCCGCGTCCGGGGCGGACGCTTTGGTCCTGGCGACCGAGTGGCCCCAGTTCGTCGACCTCGACTGGCGGCGGGTGCGAGCGGCCATGGACGGCGAGCTGTTGCTGGACGGGCGCAACTGCTTGGACCCGGTGAGAGCGGCGGAGGCCGGGTTTGTGTACGAGGGCATCGGCCGGCGGATGGCGGCACGGCCAGCACGGGACGAAGCGGCCTAGCTCCCTGGGGCCGAGCCCTCGGGCAGCACTTCGCCAGCGTTCGCCGGGACCGGGCCGGGCTAGTGCCCGCCAAGCGGCCCGCGTCGGCACCGCTCGCTAAGCTCCACTGGCTACGGCTCTTTACCAGGAAGGAACGCTGACCACATGACCGCCGCCAACGGCCCGGTAAGGCTGATCGGGCGTTGGGCCAGCCTGAGCGAAAAGGAGCGCCAGGCCGTGCTCGAACGGGGCCTCGACCAGATATTCGACCCTGGCCTGCGCGCCCAGATAACGGACCTCATCGAAGACGTGCGCGAAAACGGCGATGCCGCGCTGGTGCGCGCCCTCGAGCGCTTCGATGGTTGCCATGTCCGCCCGGCGGACCTCCGGGTGAGCGAGGCCGAGATGGCCAAAGCGCATGGGGTCGTGCCCGAAGGCCTGGTCGCGGCGCTCCGAGACGGTATCGACCACGTGCGCCGGTTCAACGAACAGCTCATGGCGAGGGGTGACTGGGAGTTCGAGAGCGAGCCCGGGCTAGTGGTGGGGGAAAAGGTCACCCCGATCGAGAGCGCGGGCCTGTTCGTCCCGAGCGGCAAGGGGTCGTTCCCCTCCGTGCTCGTCCAGGTGGGCACGCCGGCGGTGGTAGCCGGCGTGCCCAAGATCGCGGTTGTGGTCCCACCCTTGCCAGGGAGCGCTGGCGAGGTCGACCCCGCCGTCTTGGTCGTGGCCTCCGAGCTCGGCATCCGCGACGTGTTCCGCTCCAACGGGCCGGCGGGTGTCGCCGCCCTTGCGTTCGGCACCGAGACGGTCCCCAAGGTCCGTAAGGTGGTGGGGCCCGGTAGCCCAGCCGTAACGTGCGCGCAGGTCGAGGTCCAGCGCTACGGGACGGCGACAACGATGCTGCTCGGTCCGAGCGAGAGCCTCGTCATCGCAGACGAGAGCGCCGATGCCCGGCTTTTGGCCGCCGACCTCCTAAACGAGGCCGAGCACGGGCCGGACTCTCAGTCCCTGCTCGTGACGCCGAGCGAAGGCCTGCTCGGCACGGTGCAAGGTGAGGTGGCGAGCCAGCTTGCCCGCCTGCCTGAGCCGCGCCGTAGTTATGCGGCCGCCGCCCTCGGCAAAAACGGCGGGGCGATCTTGGTGGAGACCTTGTCCGAAGCAGCTGAGGTCGCCAACAGCTACGCCCCGGAACATCTTCAGATCGCCGTGCGCGACCCCGACGACCTGCTTGCCCGGCTGGTAAATGCTGGCGAGATATTGGTGGGCCAGTGGACGCCGTTCGCGGCTGCCAACTTCCTCATAGGTTGCCCGGCCTCTTTGCCAACCAGCGGTTTTGCCAAGGTGAACGGGGGGATAACGGCTGAGGCGTTCCGCAAGCGGACCGCGGTGGCGCGAGCCAACCAGACAGCCCTCGCCCGTATGCGTGAACCGGTGACCACACTCGCTCGCCACGAGGGCTTCCCGGCCCACGAGGCCGCGGTCGAGATCAGGTTCGCCTGAGCTCCGCCGAGAGGCCTTTCAACACTTGTCGAAAGATGGAACCACTTTCCTAGACAGCACTCCAACTGAGGCGACAGCGTAGCTGCACCTTGCCGTGCCAAGATGGCGAGGTCGCCGCCGGCGTACCTCGCGGGCGGCGGGAGAGGAAGAGGAGGAACCTTGAAGTCCAGGTACGCAAGAAGGGGCGTAGTGATGGTGAGCGTGCTCTTGGGGAGCCTGAGCGCGCCGCTCACCTTTGCGCCTGCTGCTTCCGCGAGCAGCAGGGACGCTTCGAGCGCGTCGACATACCTCGTCGGCGCATCGGAGCCCATGACCGGTGCCGAGGCGCAAGCGGGCACGGAAATTTACCACGGTCTCGTGCTCGCGGTCAACAAGGTAAACGCCGCGGGCGGCGTGCTCGGCCACAAGATCAAGCTGGTCGAGCAAGACGACGCCTGCGACCCCCAGACATCTGTCAACGCCGCCAACAAGCTCGTTTCGCTCGGTGTGCAGGCGATGGTGGGCGGGTACTGCTCGAGCGCCGCCCAGCCGGCCGAGCCGATCTACGCCCGTGCGGGGATACCCAATATCCAGGTGGCAGCCAATTCGAGCACGCTGACCTCTTCTGGCTACCACAACGTGTTCCTGATCGACCCGAGCGGCTCGCTCCAAGCCAAGGAGGCGGCCGCGTTTTTCTCCAAGGTGCTCCACGTGAAGCGCCTGCTCATCGCGGACGACCAAACCACGTACGCGGTCAACGTGGCCCAACTGACCAAAAAGGACCTTGCCGGCACCAGCACCAAGGTCTTCCCCATCGAGGCCATTCCCAACACCGAGCAGGACTTCTCAGCGGTCATAAATACCGTGCGGAGCGAGAAAGCCCAGGCCGTTTACTGGACCGGCTATTTTGCCCAAGCCGCCGAGTTTGTCCGGCAGTTGCGCAGCGCCGGGCTCATGATCCCCTTTGCCACCGCTGACGGCTCCGTCGACCCCACGTACATAAAGGACGCGGGCAAAGCGGCCAATGGGACGTACGCGACGATCGCCGTGCTGTCGTCGTTCCTCACGGGAGCGGCCGCCAAGGCTTTCGACGCCGCCTACGCAAAGAAGTTCCATGCCCAGCCTGGCCCGTACTCGGCGTACGCATACGACGGCATCTTCGCCCTCGTCAATGCCGCCAAGGCAGCCCACAGCCTGGCCCCCGCCAAGGTGATCGCGGCCTTGCACAAGCTCTCCTTCCAGGGTTTGACCGGCCCGGTCCACTTCGCGCCCGATGGTTCACGCTTGGGAGCGCACTTCGTCGTACTCCAGGTGAGGGGCGCCCAGTACGAACTGGCCCCTCGACAGCCGGCAGCATGATGTCCCTCTGGCCTGGTCCCGCGTAGGACGGCTGCTTTTCGATGACATGGGGCGTCCTCGTCCCCGACATCGTTGCTGGCCTCTTCTTGGGGGCTTTTTTTGCCTTGGTCGCCGTGGGCTACAGCATGGTCTACGGAATATTGCGGCTGATCAACTTTGCCCACGGCGACTTCTACATGGTGGCAGCCTTCGTCTGCTACAGCGTCCTGGCCACCGTCACTGTGAGTTCGCGAGTCAATTGGGGCAACCTAGCGTGGGCCGGGGTCATCACGATGCTCGCCGGGGGGGTCGTCGCCGTCGTGGTGGAGCGCGTGGTCTACCGGCCCATGAGGAGGGCGGCGGTCCTCTCCCTCATGATCGCCGCTCTCGGCGTCTCTGAGACGCTCGAAAACGGTGTCCTCAATACCCCCGGTTGGGGCTCCAACTTCCTGCCCTTCCCGGTCACCCCGCCCAACAGTGGCTTTGACGTGCTGAGCGTTCGCTACACCTGGACCCAACTCGGGATCGTCGTCATTGCAGCTGCCCTCATCCTGGCCGTCCACTTGTTGGTCAACCACACCATGCTCGGTACGGCCATGCGAGCGGTGGCTCAGGACCGCGTGGCCGCTACCTTGCTCGGCATCAACGTGGACCGGGTGATCTCGCTCGTGTTCTTCCTCGGTGGGGCATTGGCGGGCGCGGCCGCGGTAATGGCAGGCCTTTATTTCGGGCAGATCAACTACCTGATGGGCTTCTCGATCGGTCTCCAGGCGTTCACGGCCGCCGTGCTCGGGGGTATCGGCAACGTGGCCGGGGCCGCCGTTGGTGGCCTGCTACTCGGCATCTTGGAGTCGGTGGGGACCGGGTTGTTCGGGGCACAGTGGGCCCTCATGTTTGCCTTCGGGGCTCTCGTGCTGACCTTGTGGCTCCGGCCCACCGGCTTGCTGGGCGAGCGAGTTGGCCAGCGGGTCTGAGTTCGCAGGTCCCGTCTCGCAACGCTCGGGGCCCGCCGTCGCCTTGGCCGTCATCGCGCTCGGTGCGCTGGTCCCCGTTTTCGCCGGCAGCACCTACGTGGTGAGCGTGGCCATGCAAGTCGAGATACTGATGTGCCTGGCGCTCGGGCTCAACTTCGTGGTCGGGTACGCAGGGATGCTCGACCTTGGCTTCGCGGCCTTCTTCGCCATTGGGGCGTACACGACCGGGCTGCTGTCGGTCGACCTTCACTGGCCCGTGCTCACCACGCTGCCAGTGGCCCTGTTGGCTGCCCTGGCGGGGGCGGTCTTCATCGGCGCCCCGACGTTGCGCCTACGGAGCGACTACCTGGCCGTAGTCACGCTTGGGTTTGGGGAGATAATCCAAAACCTCGTCAACAACCTGAGCCAGACCGGCGGGCCCGAGGGAATATACGGCATCCCAGCTCTGTCTATCGGCCGCTTCTCGGTTACGAGCACCGCGGGCTACTACTACGTGTTCCTGGTCCTCGTGGTGTTGTTCGCGGCTATTAGCTTGCGGGTACGCCGGTCTCGCCTCGGGCGGGCGTGGCTCGCCATCCGCGAGGACGAGGACACCGCCCAGGCGATGGGCATCAAGGTCCGCCGTTACAAGCTCTACGCCTACATGGCGGGCAGTGTCTTTGGCTCGTTGACGGGGTCTTTCTACGCTCCTGCTTTTATAGCCATCGCGCCGCCCAGTTTCGGCTTCAGCGAGTCGCTCCTCGTGGTCATGGCCGTGTCGATCGGCGGGATGGGGAGCGTGTGGGGTGCGCTGCTCGGAGCGGGCGTAGTGATCGCCTTCCCGGAGATCTTCCGCCAGTTTGCCCAGGCCAGGCTGCTCGTTTTCGGCATCGTCCTGGTCGTGATCATGGTGCTCCGGCCCCAGGGGGTTTGGCCGGAGGGGGGCTTGGGGCTGGCGCGGAGGGCGCGTCCCGTTTGGGCCTGGGCGCGGGGCATGTGGGTACGGACCCGCCCTGAGAAGACGCCCGAAGCTCGCCTGGGTGGCCCGGTCGGTGCACCCGAGGAGAGCAAGTGATGCCGGCGCTCTCGGTAGTAGACTTGACCCTCTCGTTCGGCGGGCTCAACGCCCTGGGCGAAGTCAACCTGGAAGTGCCGGACCGGTCTCTGTTCGCTGTCATCGGGCCCAACGGTGCCGGCAAGACGTCGTTTTTCAACTGCGTGACGGGCTATTACCGGCCCACCCGGGGGTCGGTCCGCCTCGACGGGCGGGAGATAAGCGGTCTGCCAGTCGACGAGGTGGCTCGGCTCGGGGTACGCCGGACGTTCCAAAACGTGAGGGTCTTCCCGAAACTCTCGGCCCTGGAAAATGTCCTTGCCGGCGCGCACCTACGTACCAGCGCCAACTTGGCCACGAGCGTGCTCGGCACCCCGAGGGCGCGCCGCCATGAGCGCGAGCTCGCGGCCGAGGCGCAGCGGTGGCTCGAGTACGTGGGGCTCGCCGGCAAGGCCCGGGTCCTTGCCGGCGACCTGCCTTACGGCATGCGCAAGCGCCTCGAGGTGGCGAGGGCGCTCATTGCCAAGCCGTCGGTGCTGCTGCTCGACGAGCCGGCTGCCGGCGTGAGCTCGGTGGAGCGCGACGAGCTGGCCGATGTCGTGGGCAAGACCTGGCGGGAAGGGGTCACGGTCGTGATGATCGAGCACGACGTGGAGCTCGTGATGCGGCTCGCCAGCACAGTAGCCGTGCTCGACCACGGCCGGCTCCTCGCCGTGGGCGCCCCCGAGACGGTCCGCAACGACCCCCGAGTCATAGAGGCGTACCTCGGGCGCCGCCGGAGCCAGGGCCCGTGGAGCCAGGCGTGAGCGTCCTCGAGGCGAGCGGGCTCACCGTCTACTACGGCCCGGTGAGGGGGGTCTCCGATGTCAGCTTTTCGGTCGGCGAGGGCGAGATCGTGGCTCTGCTTGGTGCCAACGGGGCCGGTAAGTCCACCGTGTTGAAGGCGGTTTCAGGGATAGTGAAGCCGAGGTCGGGCGCGCTGGCGTTCAACGGAAGGGACCTCGCCGGTGTGCCGGCCCCGGCGCGGGTGAGGTTGGGGTTGGTGCAGGTACCGGAAGGAAGGCGGATCTTCCCGTCGTTGACAGTGCGCGAGAACCTGGAGCTGGCCGCCTTCGGCTCCGCGGGGCAGGGCGCGCGTGCCTGGCGCGCCGGCCGCCAGCGCGAGGCGAGGCGGGCGAGGCTCGAGGCCGTGCTCCGCAGCTTCCCGTTGCTGGACAACCACCTCGCCAAGCTGGCGGGGATGCTCTCGGGCGGCGAGCAACAGGTGTTGGCGATTGCCCGGGCGATGATGGCGGAGCCCGTGCTGCTCATGGTGGACGAGCCCTCGCTCGGCTTGGCGCCCCAGATGGTCGAGTCCGTCTACGACCTGCTGGCCCAGATCGCGCTGGGCGGCACCTCGGTCCTGCTGGTGGAGCAAAACGTGGGGCTCGCGTTCGAGGTCAGCCAGCGGGCGTACGTCCTCCAGCACGGCAGCGTCGTTTTGTCCGGACCGAGCACCGAGCTCGCCGGCGACCCGCGCGTCGTCAGCGCGTACCTCGGTGAAGCCAAGCCGGGCTCGTCCGCTGAGCCTGGCCTCTTGGACGAGCCCGCGGCCGGGCCGCGCACTACATGACACCGCGGGTCGAGCGCGTCGAGGTTTACGGCTACACGCTGTCGTACGCGCACGGGACCTATGTGATGTCGCTCGGCCGTTCGGTGACGACTTTGGAGAGCACGGTGGTCGTGTTGCGCACGGGCAGCGGTGCGGCCGGCTACGGCGAAGTGTGCCCCCTCGGCACCACGTACCTACCGTCGCACCCGGCTGGTGCGCGAAGCGCCCTGTCGCAACTTGCGAGCTCGCTCCTCGGCCAGGACCCCACCAACCTGGGCCAGCTGCATGCCGCCATGGACGCGGAGCTAGCCGGTCACGGCTACGCGAAAAGTGCCGTCGATATCGCGGCCCTGGACGTGTTCGGCAAGCTCAGAGGCATATCCGTGGCCGAACTACTCGGTGGCCGGCGCCAGCCCGAAGTACCTCTTTATGTGGCCGTCCCGCTCGGCCCGCCGGCGGAAATGGTCGATTTCGTGCTGGCCCAGCGCGCAAACGGCATCCACCGGTTCCAGCTCAAAGTGGGCTCGGACCCCGAGGCGGACGCAGCTCGCGTGCGTGCGGTTCTCGAGGCGACCGGGCCTGGCGACACCGTGGTCGCGGACGCCAACGGGGCGTGGCGCCTGGCCGAAGCAGTCCATGCGGTAGGGCTGCTCGAGGGCCTGCCCCGGCTCCGTATCGAGCAGCCGTGCCGGAGCTACGAGGAGTGCGTCCAGGTGCGCCGGCGTACCTCGCTGCCCATGGTGCTGGACGAGGTGGTCCTTGACCCTCAGTCGCTCGTGCGCATCGCTACGGACGGTGTTGCCGAGGGCGTCAACTTGAAGATCAGCCGGGTCGGCGGGCTTTCCAGGGCGCGGCTATTGAGGGACATGTGCGTAGAACTGGGAATTGCGCTGACGGTCGAGGACACCTGGGGTGGCGACCTTACGACGGCAGCGGTCGCCCACCTGGCCGGGTCCACCGCGCCCGGAGCGCTTTATGCCGCGTCGTTCATGAACGACTGGACCCTCGAGCACGTGGCCGGCTACCAACCACGTGCTGCCGAGGGCCGAGGGCCCGTGCCCGAAGCACCGGGCCTGGGGGTCGAGGTCGACGAGGACCGGTTGGGCGAGCCCCTGTTTGCGTTGGACGCGGGCTAGCTCCCCGGCGTGGGGCCCGAGGGTGTGCCATGTTTTTCCACCAGCTCCCGGAGTGATTCTGCGTCTTGCGCGAAGGCCGCCGCCAGCCCGGCCGCGCTCCCCGAAGGTAGGTCTGGGGAAACAGCGGCGCCCTGGTGCAGCATTTCCGCCGTCGCGCTGAGCAAGCGAGCACCTCGCGCCAATGCCGCCTGAGGGAAAAGGACCACGTCTTTAGGTGGACCGGGCAAGTCGTATAGGACTTGGCCGAGCAGCGATAGGATCTGCAGCGCCCCGTGGGCACCCACGGGGTCTCCGTTTTCCACCCTTACGTGGGCGGCTTCGGCGAGGGCTGTCACCAGCCGGGCGACGGTCTGGAAGCCGACGGGCACGTTGCGGGGCTGAGAAAGCAAGTCCGCCCCGGGTTGTTCAGCGGCCAGGTCGATCGCGGCCTGGCGGGCCAGTCCGCGAAGGTCCTCGTCGTTGACTTGGCGCTGAACGGACCGTTCCGTGAGCCCGAGGGCGGCGGCCAGCGTCGCGATGTGCTGGCGGATCATGCCAGCGACATGCTCGCGAGCCGCGACCAGGCCGAAGTGCGAAAGCTCTTCCAGCACCACCTCTGTACTGTGCTCGAGCCAGTCGCGGGGCTTGCCCTGAAGCCTGTCAAAGATGTCGTCCCACTTGCGCTGAGCACTTTTGGTCAGAGCGTTGTTCGCCTCGAACGCGACGTAGCCCTCCAGCTCCTCGAAGTCCCTTTCGTCCCCGGACAGTTCGACACCGTTAGCGACAGGACGGGCTCGGTACAGCAAACGCTGGCATTCCCGGTCGAGTGTGACGGCGTCGAGAACGAGCCAGTAGCTCGTCTCGGGCAGGACCACCCTCTTCGTGTGGGCGAGAGCGCCCGTCTTGGCGTCCGACGTTGACGAGGCCGAAAGGTCGAACTCCGACCCCTGCCAGCCGTCGATCTGGCCGGCCTCCCCGCAAGAGGGGCAGCGCCAGTTGATCTGTGAGGGCACGTCTTGGCGCTCGACGACGAGGCGTCCTGGACAGGGTGCCCGTTGCGGTCGTCGGCGGCAGGCGAGCGCGGTGGCCCGTGGCCCCCGCTCGGGGGATGCCGTCGCCGCAAGCACCACGCGGCGCAAGTAGCGAGCGAACCTGAGCGCCGGCCCGGGCGCGTCCGGGTCGAAGTCGACGCCCTCGAAGTGGCGAAGGTCGGTGACGTAGAACAATTGCGCGGCCTTCAGCGGGCGGGCGCAGCCATGCGCTTCATCAACTCAGCCACCCTAGCCAGATCCTTTTGGCCCGCCTACGGTACGCCGGCTAGGGCACTTGTGCACTGCAGTTCCCTTACTGTCTCTGAACCGGACTGCCTCCCAACCGGGGAGCGAGGCGCCTCGATCTGTCGGCCGGTCGGGGAGGCGGGACTTGAACCCGCGGCCTCCTGCTCCCAAAGCAGGTGCGCTGCCAACTGCGCTACTCCCCGGTTTGCACCTCGATCGTAGCGTGCCGGCCGGCGGCTTACCGCGGCGGCCGGCCTGCTCGAAGAGGCAGAAGGCGTGCCTCTGTGGGTGCCTAATGGCGGCCCTTGTCCGGCGTGGCGAGACCACTGTGCGCTGCCGGCGTCGTGGGCGAGCCGTTGGTCGGCAGGCCCAAGCAGCGCTCGAGTGCGTCGAGCATCGCCCCGCTCTCGGGCGGTTGTTCGATGGTACGGCCGGTGGAGGTCACGGCCTTGCAGTACACCCCGTCTTGCCTGGTCACCAGGCAGGACATGCGCAGGGTGGCCCCGGTCCGGCGCGGGGCGCAGGTCCCACCGGGCCCGTCGACGAGCACATCTACCCGTCCCGTCGCGACTACCCCCACTGCTTGCCACTCAGGAGGCGCCGTCCGGCTGAAGAGGGCGGCTGGATCTTCGGACAACCCAAGAGCAAAGGTCTCTTCGTCCTCAGAGCCTGGCTCCGGCGCGACGTAAACCCACGCCGGATGACCTGACTCCGCGACGCGATCACCGAGAGCCTCCAAGAGCACCACCGCCAACCGTTGCCAGTCACGCATGAGCACCACCCCCGATACACGTTGAGCAACGACGCAACAACCTGCGGGGGCGAGCCATTTGCCCCGAGCGGAACTGGCTCGTAAAAACCATACCAGACTGTCGCTTTCGGGGCACGCTCCTCGTCGTTGGGGAGCGGCCCAGCGCGCCAGCCCAGGGCCGGGCCCCGCCTGTTGGGCCCCGCTCGCTGGGCCCCGCTGGTATCGCCTGAGCCCACTGCCCGCCGGCCCTCCGCCGGCCTCCCCTGACCCGCGCCCGACGGCTACGCCACGCTGGGCGCCCGCCAAGGGCGCAGCGCACGGTAGGCTCAGCGTCTCATATGAAAGCCGATGTCGCCCCGTTGGAGGGTAACAAGGTCAAGCTCTCCGTCGAGGTGGACGAGGACGAGGTCGAGCGGGCGATCGACGAGACCTTCGACCGGCTGACCAAGGAGCTGATCGTGCCGGGCTTCCGCCGCGGCAAGGTCCCGAGGCGGGTGCTCGAAGCCAGGCTCGGCCGGCCCCGTGCCCGGCAGGAGGCGCTCGACCGCCACCTACCCGAGTGGTACGAGCGGGCGGTCAACGACAAGAGCGTCGATGTGATCGCCGACCCCGAGGTCGAGGTGACTGCAGGCCAGGAAGAGGGAGCGGTGGCCTTCGACGCCGTGGTCGAGGTCAGGCCGCGCCTCGAGCTGCAAGGCTACAAGTCTCTCGAGGTGAAGGTGCCGAGCCCTCTCGTCAGCGAAGAAGATGTCCAAGCGCAGGTTGACCGGCTTCGGGGCAACTTCGCCGAGCTAGCTATCGTCGAGCGTGAGGCCAGGACCGGCGACAGCGTGGTCATCGACATGGTGGCGTCGCGGGACGGCAAGCCTCTGCCGGGGCTCTCGTATACGGACTATTCCGTGGAGCTCGGTTCGGGCGACGACCTGCCTGGGCTCGACGAGCACATACCCGGCGCCAAGGCTGGCGACACCGTTGTGTTCGACACCGACGTTGGAGGCCCCGTCCATGTCGAGGTCCGTGTCAAGCAGGTCCAGGAGAAGGTCCTTCCCGAGGAGACCGACGAGTGGGCATCGGAGGCCTCGGAGTTCACGACAGTCGCCGAGCTGCGCGATGACATACGGAAGCGCCTCTCGACGGCCCAGCGGGCCCGGGCAGCCGCGGCGCTCCGAGACGGGACGTGGGAAGCCCTCGTGGGCCTCGTTACCGAGGACCCGCCGGCGGTGCTGGTGGACGCGGAGACCCGGCGCATGGCCGAGACGCTCGGCCGGCGTCTCGACTCTCAGGGCATTGCCCTCCAGCGGTACCTCAACGCCGTGGGCACCACGTTGGAGCAGGTGGTGGCTGAGATGCGCGCCCAGGCCGTGCCGGCGGTGAAGGCGGACCTGGCGCTCCGAGCGGTGGCCGACGACCTCGGGATCGAGCCTTCGGAGGCCGAGATGGACGAGTTCATGGAGGGCCTCGCCCGCCAGGCTGGCGTCAGCCTCGAGGTTTTCAGGGGCCAGGTCGAGCGCGCAGGGCAGCGCCGGGCGGTACGCTCGGATTTGAAGAAGAGCAAGGCTTTCGACTGGTTGGTCGGCCATGTTGAGGTGACCGACGAAGAGGGCAACCCCGTGGACCGCGCATTGCTAACAGCCGAAGAAGAGGCACCCGGTGCTGGTAGCAGCGTCGCGGGAAGCGAGGCCGGTACACCCTTCGCCGGGGCCGCGGGCGGCCCGGCCAGCCTCGAGCTGGCGGGCTCGGCATTGGCGCCCGGGGGCAGCGGGGCAACGCCAACCGGGCTGACCATCGCCGGTGCCACGCTCGGGGCGGTCACGTCGACATCGACGGGGACCGCCGGCACGGAGGAGGGCGGTAAGTGAAACACCAGACCGCTGCGACGATCCGGTACGCTGGGGGCCAGCGCGTGGTCGACCAGTACCACGTCCCGGGGATCTTCGAGCAGACCAACCGGGGAGAGCGGGGCTACGACCTGTTCTCGCGGATGCTCGAGGAAAATATTGTCTTTTTAGGGACCCCGATAGACGACTATGTGGCCAACGCCGTTTGCGCGCAACTGCTCTACCTGGAGTACAAAAACCCTGACAAGGACATCAGCATCTACATCAACTCGCCAGGCGGCGACATCACCGCCCTGTTCGCCGTCTACGACACCATGAAGTTCGTGCGCAACGACATCTCCACCTTCTGCTACGGCCAAGCTGCTTCGGCGGCGGCCGTCATATTGGCCGGGGGCACCAAGGGCAAGCGCTATGCACTGCCGCACGCACGGATCCTGCTGCACCAGCCTTACGGGGGAGCAGCCGGCCAGGCGGCGGACATAGAGATCCAGGCAAAGGAGATCATCCGCATGCGGGACCTGCTAAACGAGATGATCGCCCTGGACACGGGGCAGCCGCTCGAAAAAGTGGAGGCAGATACCGATAGGGACTTCATCATGAGCGCCGCTGAAGCCGAAAGTTACGGCATCATCGATGAAGTGATCACCACCCGTGAGCTAGCCAGCGTGCCTCAGGCCGCAGGGGTGGCCTGAGGGCGGGGGCTGGGACATGGCGAAGTTCGGAGAGTCGAGCGAGCTTGTCAAGTGCTCGTTCTGTGGGAAGTCCCAAAAGCAGGTAAAGAAGCTGATAGCGGGGCCGGGCGTCTACATCTGCGACGAGTGCATAGACCTCTGCAACGACATCATCGAAGAGGAGCTCTCCGAGCCGACCGAGGTCCGCTTCGACGAGCTGCCCAAACCCGCCGAGATCCGCAATTTCCTGGACGACTACGTGGTCGGCCAGGAGAAAGCCAAGAAGATCCTCTCGGTAGCGGTCTACAACCACTACAAGAGGGTCCAGGCCGGCGGCTACACCGACGGTGACGTCGAGCTCCAGAAGTCCAACATCCTGCTCCTCGGCCCGACAGGCTGTGGCAAGACCTTCCTCGCCCAGACCCTGGCCAAGATGCTCAACGTGCCCTTTGCGATCGCCGATGCGACGGCGCTCACCGAAGCCGGCTACGTGGGCGAAGACGTAGAAAACATCCTGCTGAAGCTCATCCAGGCGGCCGACTACGACATCAAGAAGGCCGAGACGGGCATCATCTACATCGACGAGATCGACAAGATCGCCAGGAAGAGCGAGAACCCGTCGATCACGAGGGACGTTTCGGGCGAAGGCGTGCAGCAGGCGCTGCTCAAGATCCTCGAGGGCACGACCGCCTCCGTACCTCCCCAGGGGGGCCGCAAGCACCCCCACCAGGAGTTCATCCAGATCGACACCACCAACGTCCTGTTCATCTGCGGGGGGGCGTTCGCCGGCCTCGAGCGGATCGTGCAGAGCCGGCTCGGCAAGCAGGGCATCGGCTTCAGGGCGGAGATACACCGCGCCCACGACGCAGACGACGACGAGCTTTTCGCCCGCGTGCTGCCCGAGGACCTGCTCAAGTTTGGCCTGATCCCCGAGTTCGTGGGCCGGTTGCCGGTCATCGGCACCGTGTCCAGCCTCGACAGGGAGGCGCTCGTCCGCATCCTCACAGAGCCCAAGAACGCCCTGCTCAAGCAGTACCGAAAGGTCTTGGAGCTCGACGGGGTCGAGCTCGAGTTGACCCGTGACGCCCTAGAGGCGGTCGCGGAGCAGGCCATGTTGCGAGGCACCGGTGCACGGGGCCTGCGAGCCATCTTGGAAGAGGTCCTCTTGGAAGTCATGTACGACCTGCCGAGCCGGTCGGACATCGGCAAGTGCGTTATCGACCGTTCCGTAGTCCTCGAGCGAGTGGCACCCACCCTCGTACCGCGGGCCGACGCCGTCCACAGAGAGACCCGCAGGCGGGCAGCCAGCTGAGGCTCGCGCACCACCCGGGTCACCTTCTGGGTCGAAGGCCACACCTCCGAGCCGAACCCTCAAACCCTCGACCTCTACTTCAGCATGAACCTTGGTGAAGCCCTGGCGTGGCTAGACCGCCACCAAAACCTCGAGCGCATGCTGGGTGACCCCCGCCTGAGGGTGCCCAACCTGGAACGCATCCGCCAGTTCATGTACAAGATCGGCGACCCCGAGCGCTGCCAGCCCGTGCTGCACGTGACCGGCACCAACGGCAAGACCTCGACGGCCAGGGCGCTCAGCCAGGTGCTGATGTCGAAGGGCCTCACGGTGGGCACTTTCACTAGCCCACACCTCGAGCGCATCAACGAGCGCATCATGGTCGACCTCGAGCCCATCGCTGACGAGGACCTGGCCGAGCTCCTCTCGGACCTCGCCCGCTTGGAGGAGCCGGGCGCCGCCGAGCGCCTCACCTGGTTCGAGTGCCTGGCCGCCGCCGGTTTCCGGTTCTTCGCCGACAAGCCTGTCGACGTGGCGGTGGTCGAGGTCGGCATCGGTGGCCGCTGGGACGCTACCAACGTCGCCGATGCCTCCGTGTCGGTGGTCACCAACGTCTCGCTCGACCACGTCGAGATCCTGGGCCCGACGAGGCAGCACATAGCCCGTGAGAAGGCGGGCATCGTCAAGCCTGGTGCGACGCTCGTTCTCGGTGAGACCGACCCGGAGCTGTACTCGGTCTTTGCGGCCGAGGAGCCGGGCGTGCTCTGGCTGGCGGGCCGGGACTTCGCCGTCGAGTCCAACGCGGTCGCGGTGGGCGGGAGGCTCATGGACCTGCGCACCCCGGGAGCGCGCTACGAGGAGGTCTACCTGCCCCTCCACGGCAGCTACCAGGCCCACAATTTCCTCCTGGCCCTGGTCGCAGCCGAGGCGTTCTTCGGCCGGCCCCTCGAGGCCGACATTGTCGTGGCTGCCGCCGCTCGAGCCCGTTCGCCCGGGCGGCTCGAAGTGGTCCGCCAGCACCCGCTCGTGCTGCTGGACGGGGCGAAGAACCTGACCGGCGCGCACTGCGAGGCGAGCGCGGTGGCAGAGGAGTTTGGCGAAGGGCGCCGGCGGGCCATGGTGGTCGGGATGCTCAGGGGAAAGGACGCTCGCGACATGCTGCTCGCCCTCGACGCCCCGAAGGCCGAGCTGGTCGTGACCTGCCCTGCTCCATCACCACGCACTCAGCCCGCGGAAGTGCTGGCCGAAGTGGCACGCTCGCTCGGGTGTCGTGCCCTGGCAGCCGGGTCGGTGGCCGAAGCACTGGAGGTCGCGCTGCGCGAGGCCGGAGAAGACGGCATGGTCCTCGTGACGGGGTCGCTCTATGTGGTGGGGGAAGCGCGGACGGCGCTCGTGCCCGGCACCACACCCGCCGAGCGCGCCAACTAGCATCGCTCGCTCATGAGTTGCCAGGGGATGACCCTCGTCATCTGCAAACCCGACGCAGTCGCACGGGGGCTGGTGGGCGAGATCCTCGGCCGCCTGGAGCGGCGTGGGCTCGAGCTTGTGCGCGCCGAACTGCGTTCGATCGACGCCGGTGCGGCCGCTGCCCACTATGCCGAACACCAGGGAAAGGCCTTCTACGAGAGCCTGATCTCGCACATCACCTCGGGGCCCGCGTTGCTGGCCGTTGTCGGTGGGCCGGCGGCCACCTGGCAGGTGGTCCGCCAGATGATGGGGGCGACCAACCCGGCAGAGGCCGCGCCCGGCACGATCAGGGGGGACCTTGCCCTCTCGATGACCGAGAACTTAATCCACGGGAGTGACAGCGCCGTATCCGCCCAGCGTGAGATAGCCTTGTTTTTCCCCGAGCTCGCCGACGTTCCCCAGCCTTAGGGACCCCTCCCCTCGAGTGGGCTGGCACAGAGGAAGCTCCAGAGTTAACCTTGGAGGCGACCGGTCCTTGCCTAAGCGAGGAGGCTTCGTGGCGCGCGACAGAATGTTCTCATCTTTCCGACGGGGCTTGGCCGTGGACCTGGGCACGGCAAATACCCTCGTCTACCTGCAAGGGCGGGGGATAGTTCTCAACGAACCGTCCGTCGTTGCGATCGACGCGAGGGACGGGCGGCCGCTCGCCGTCGGCTTGGAGGCCAAACGCATGATCGGGCGTACGCCCGCTCACATAACGGCCGTGCGGCCGCTTCGCGACGGAGTGATCGCCGATTTCGAGATCTGCGAGAAAATGCTCGGCTACTTCATACGCCGGGTCCACCCGAGCAGGCTTTCCAAGCCCGACATGGTGATCTGTGTCCCCTCGGGGGTGACCGGAGTGGAAAAGCGCGCCGTGATGGACGCGGCTGAGTCGGCCGGTGCCCGCCAGGCGTGGATAATCGAAGAACCCATGGCCGCCGCCATAGGCGCGGGCCTCCCCGTGCACGAGCCCACCGGCAACATGGTGGTAGACATCGGCGGAGGGACCACGGAGGTGGCGGTGATCTCGATGGGCGGCATCGTCACGAGCCAGTCAGTGCGGATCGCCGGCGACGAGCTCGACGAATCGATCATCCAGTTCATCAAAAAGGAGTACAGCCTCGCCTTGGGCGAGCGCACCGCCGAGGAGATCAAGATCGCGCTAGGTTCGGCCTGCCCGCTCCAGCAGGAGGTGAGCGCCGAGATCCGCGGGCGCGACCTCATCAGCGGCCTACCGAAGACCATCGTCACGACCACCGAAGAGATCCGCGACGCCATCGAAGAGCCGGTCGCAGCTGTCGTCGACGCGGTCAAGGTGACGCTCGACAAGACGCCCCCCGAGCTGGCGGCCGACATCATGGAGCAAGGCATCGTCCTGACCGGCGGCGGAGCTCTCCTCCATGGCCTCGACGCCCGTCTGGCGGCGGAGACCGGCATGCCCATCGTGATAGCCGACAACCCGCTCCAGTCGGTGGCCTTCGGCAGCGGCCAGTGCTTGGAACAGCTCGAGGTCCTCTCTGACGTGTTGATGACGAGCTCGCGGTAACGAGGTAGCGCGCTTGGCTGGGAGCCGGCGACCGCGGGGGCGGTTCCTCCTGCTATTGCTGGTGCTCCTCGGTGTGACGTTTGTGACCTTGAGCGAGAAGGCCAGCACTTCTCGGTACTTCGACAAGGCGCGGACGTTGGCCCGGGAGGTCGCCAACCCGTTCCAGTCGGCCGTGCACTCTGCCCTGCAACCGGTCGGCGACTTCATTTACGGGGCGTTCCAGTACCGCTCGCTCGAGGCTCAAAACCAAAAGCTGCGCGAAGAACTGGCCGCCGACCAGGCCGCCCCCGTGCGGGCGGCGGCAGAGGAGCAGCAGGCAGAGCAAGTGCTCGCGCAAGAGCACCTGTCGTACCTGTCCGGCATCCCGAGCGTGGCCGCTCAGGTGGTGGACGTCGGGAGCGCCAACTTCGAGGAGACCGTCGAGCTCAACCGGGGTCGCACGAGCGGTGTGGCCGTCGGGCAGCCGGTCCTGTCTGCGGGCGGGCTGGTGGGCAGCGTGTCATCGGTCTCCGCCCACTTGGCGACCGTGACCTTGATCGACGACCCCACCTCGGTCGTGGGCGTGCGTGATGTGCGTAGCCGCGTAGTGGGGGCCGCCAGGGGGGAAGGCCTGGGGTTCGATCTGCAGGTCCAAGACTTGAACGTCGGCGAGGCCGTCAAGCCAGGGGACAAGATGGTCACTAGCGGCCTCTCGCTGGAGCCCTTCCCTGCCGGGATCCCAGTCGGGACTGTCACCAGGGTGTCGGCGCCCTCGGGGGCGCTCCAGCTTCAAGTCTCGCTGAAACCTCTGGCCGACCTCTCCAACCTCGAGTTTGTGCGGGTGCTGCTGTGGTCGCCTCAGGGGAGCTGAGCGCAGCGGGGGTGGGCTGTTGACAGGCCCTGAGGCGCGCACGGTCGCCAAGGTCCTCGTCCTGCTCGGTGTCGGGATCCTCGCCCAGACGACTTTCGGCGACGGGATGCGCGTGGACGGGGTGGCACCGGACTTCATGATGCTGCTAGCGGTGTCTGCGGGCTTCTCGGGCGGACCGGACCAGGGGGCCGTGGTTGGCTTTGCCGCCGGCCTCGCGAGCGACCTTTTCCTCCAGAACACGCCGTTCGGCCTCTCCGCCTTGGTGGCCTGCCTCGTCGGCTTCCTGGTCGGCTGGGGGAGGGCCAACATGCTCTCGACCCGCTTCATGTTCGGGCCCTTTATTGCTGCCGCGGGCACAGCTGTGGGCGTCGCTTTGTTCGTAGCTATCGGTTACATAGTCGGCCAGCAGCAACTGGTCGTGGGTGGCGAGCCTCGGCTGGTCGAGGTCGCGTTCATCGAGGCCGTTTACGCGGCAGTTTTTTCGTTCCCTGCTATAGCCCTCATGAGCTGGGCGCTCGGGGTGCGGGTCCCCGTGCCCGCACCGGGAGAACCTCTCCCCGCCGGCGCAGTGTCCGAGCTCCCGAGCCGTCGCCGTTCGTCGTCGGTGCGCTCACGGCGCCGGAGAAGGACGCGCGCGGGCGTGAGGTGATGTACGTTTTTCGCCTTGGTATGGTGGCCGCGTGGCGAGCCCGGTGACGCCGGCCCCGAGCGGGCCGAGTTCTCTCAAGATCCGCGCTGTCGCGGTGATGGTTGTCGTCGTTTGCCTGTTTGCCACGTTGCTCGGTCGGCTGTGGTACCTCCAGGTCGCCGACGCCAACGTCCCATCTGTGCAGCAGGCCGCCAGCCAGGGTCTGGAGACGATCTACATCCCGGCGCCCCGGGGCGACATCTTCTCGCGTGGCGGCCAGCTGCTCGCGGGCAACCACATCGAGCAGGTGGTAGAGGTGCAGCCCGACGCCGTCACGGAGCACCCGGGCATAGTCGGCGAGCTCGCGGCAGTACTCGACGAGCCCGTCGCGCAGGTCAAGGCGGCGATCGACAACCCCCAGTACTCTCCCTACCAGCCGGTACCGGTGGCAGAAGGCGTGAGCAACTCGGTCGCGCTCTCGATCTACGAAAACCAGAAGCTCTTACCTGGCGTTACCGTGACGGCAGAGCCTATCCGCTACTACCCTTACGGTTCGCTCACGGCCAACATCGTCGGGTACGTGAGCCAGATCACCGGCTCGGAGTACAGCGCCGACAAATCCCAGATGTGCGCCAAGGGGATCCCCTGCTACACGACGACCTCTCAGGTAGGCCAAGCGGGGGTGGAGGCGAGCATGGAGCAGTACCTCCGCGGGATACCCGGAAAGGAGGTCGAGGAGGTCAACGCCCAGGGCCAGGTGCTCGGCGTCGCGAGCTACACGCCCCCCATCCCCGGGGACAACATCGTGCTCTCGATCTCGCTCAAAGACCAAAGAGCTGCCATGACAGCGCTCGAAGACTGGACCAGGAACGCCCGGACCATGGTTGGCTTTACGAGCTTGCACAGGTACCGGTCGCCGGCGGGCGCCATGGTCGTGGAGGATCCCCGCAACGGCCAACTCCTTGCGCTCGCGACGTACCCTGACTACAACGACAATGCCTTCGTGGGGGGCATCAGCGAAAGCCTGTGGAAGTACTACAACAACCCGGCCAACCACTACCCGCTGGAAAACCGGCCGATCGCCTGGGCAGGGGCCACTGGGTCCACGTTCAAGCTGATAACGGCCACCGCCGCCCTCGACTACGGTGTCAGGAGCCCGTACTACCTGTACCACGACACCGGCGGCCTCACGGTCGGGGGCCAGTTCTTCCGCGACAACGCCGGCATAGCCGCAGGGTACGTCGACCTGCAGACGGCGATCACCATATCGGACGACGCGTACTTCTACTCGCTCGGCTACGACCTATGGAAGCTTTGGGCCGGCGGCAAGGGTCACCCCGAGTACCTCCAGAACATCGCCGCGGAGTACGGCCTCGGCCGGTACAGCGGCGTCGCCCTTCCCGGCGAGGCCCCCGGCATCGTCCCGAGCCAGCAGGTCTTCACCCGGCAGCACGAGCAGTACCCCAAGGCCTACCCCAATTCGTACTTCGACCCCGGCCAGGAGATCCAAGAGGCGATCGGCCAAGGCGAGGACGAAGTGACCCCGCTCCAGCTGGCTGACGCGTACTCGGCGTTCGCCAACGGGGGCACGCTCTACGTACCCAAAGTCGCCCTCGCAGTCGAAAAGCCCGGCACAGGCGGCAAGCCCAACGGCAAGATCATAAAGCTCTATACGCCGCAGGTGAAGGACCACGTGCAAATGCCGAGCGCCGCCGACAGGGCGATCATGATCTCTGGGTTCGAGGGAGTGACGTCCAACCCTGCTGGCACCGCCTACGGCGCTTTCACGAGGTTCCCACTTTCGAAGATCCCCGTCGCTGGCAAGACTGGCACCGCCCAGGTCGGGCCCAACTACTCCCAAGTGGGCTGGCCCAAGTACGTCCAGAACACGTCGGTCTTCTCGAGCTTCGCGCCTGCCAACGCCCCCCGGTTCGTAGTGGACGCCTTTTTCGAGCAGTCGGGCTACGGGGCGTGCGCGGCCGCACCCGCAGTCGTCCAGGAGTACTACACGCTCTTCGGTCTCGCCAAGCACGGTGGCCTCCCCGCCAGCGTCACCTCGACCCTCCCACCCGGTTGCTGATGGCTCTCACCACTACCGCCCCGCCGGCCCAGGTGAGCGCACCCCCTGCGCCCCGGAGGGTGGCGACCAGCCCCGCTTGGCGCCACTTCGACCCGTTGCTCCTGCTGGCGGCGGGCGCCGTCACCCTGGTCGGGGTCATCATGGTGTACGCCACGACCCGCTACCCTCTGGCGCTGTCGGGGGCCAACCCGAAGGCCGAGCTCGAGCGGCAGGCGATCTGGGCGGTCCTCGGTGTCGCCGCCTGCGCAGCCACCCTCGTGTTCGACTACAAGCGCTACCTGTCCTGGGCGCCAGTGCTCTATGCAGGGACCCTCCTGGCGCTGGCGGCAGCGCTGGTCATCGGGCACAGGATCCTCGGGGCGCAGTCGTGGATCCAGGTTGGGCCCTTCCAGTTCGAGCCGTCCGAGTTCGCCAAGATCACCCTCATCATGTCTCTCGCCTCCCTCCTCGCCAGCCGCAAAGGGGCTATCTCGATCAGGGTGCTCCTCCTGGTGCTCGGCCTCTCCGCCATCCCGCTCCTGCTCATCTTCAAACAAGACGCCCTCGGGAGCGCCATCGTCCTCGGGGTCGTCATGGTCGGGATGCTGCTCATGGGCGGGACCAAGGGCCGGCACATGGTAGTGCTCACGGTCCTCGCCATCGTCGCGATCGTCGGAGTGCTGCAGTCCGGCGTGTTGAAGCAGTACCAGCGGGACCGCCTCACGACGTTCCTGCACGCGCCGAGCGGCCTCTCCCAGGGCACTGTAAGCAGCTCGAACCCCTACGCACGGACCATCGAGTACAACCTCGACCAGTCCAAGGTTGCCATCGCCAACGGCGGGCTGTACGGCCGGGGCCTCTTCCGGGGCCAGATGACCGACCTGTCGTACGTGCCCAACCAGTCCACCGACTTCATCTTCACCGCCGCGGCCGAGCAGTTCGGCTTCGCCGGCTCCGCCCTGCTCTTGGCGTTGTTCGCCCTGATCGTCTGGCGCACGTGGCGAGCAGCCACCTTGTCAAGGGACCTGGCAGGGACCCTCATCTGCACTGGGGCGCTCTGCATGATCACGTTCCAGATCTTCGAGAACATCGGGATGACCATGGGCATAATGCCGGTGGCGGGCATAACGCTGCCTTTCATGAGCTACGGGGGCTCTGCCATGGTCGTCGACTGGGTGGCGGTGGGGCTCGTGCAAAACGTCCGGATGCGCCGCTTCAGCTAATGCTCAGCTAGCGCTCAGCCGGCGTTAAAGAGAGGTCCGCAGGTCGCGCCCGGCTCCTTCGGTAGACTCGGGAAGTGAGATGACCTCGTCTTTCAGCTGCCCGTTTTCCTCGAGAGCCGTCTGCTCAGTGCCACGACAGGCAATCTTGGCCTGGTTGGGGTCGCGACTCGGGCCCGGCAAGAAGAAGTTATACGCGCGGCAACCGGGAGAAGGCTCCTGGAGGCGGCACTGGCCGGCGGGACAACGATGAACGGACTGTGGCACCGCTGGCGCGGTCGCATGAGGGGGTTCTTCGGGCCGAGCAGCTCGCCCCGCCTCCCGGTGGCCCCTCCGCTCCGCCAACTTGCGCGGGCAGGCGGCCTGCCCGGGGCCCAGCCACGGACGACGAGGGACTCGGGCCCAGTACATGGGGAGCCTTCCCACCACGACCGGGATGCTCTTAGTGCGGGGTCGGCTGAGGGCGATAGCCCACAGGTTTTTGCTCCTATGACCGTAGGCGCCGTCGCGCGACCGGTGTGCCCCCGCCGTTTCCGCGCGCCTTTGCCACGACCTACGCCGGGCGCGCGCCGACGCGTGCCGGCCTGGAAGGGAAGATCTCGATGTCGGAACAACTGCTCGGCGCAGCAGGTGAAGCCAGCGGAGCTGGCAGTAAAGAAAACAGCGTTGGCGACGGTGGCCCCGATGGTGGCGGGGAACACTTCGGGCCGGCCCCTCTCAACGGCTCGGAAGATGTAGCCGACACCCACGGCAAAAGCCGCCGGCGCCGGCGAGGCTCACGGGGAGGGCGAAGCCGTCATGCCGGGAACGAGCGCGAGGCGGCTGGCCTCGACGGCTCCGGGGCCCATGGCGAAGACGCCGAGGCGGCTCCACAAGAGCCCACGCCCGGTACCAGCCGCCAGGAAGGAGCTAAGGAGCCTGAGCGCCCGGGGGCGCGTCCCGCCGGCGCCGGCCCAATATCAGAGGGCCTGATGCCTAAGGGCCCACCAAAGGGCCCAGTACCTGGTGGCGTTGTGCCCGCCGAGGCGGTCGCTTCGGGCCCAGCGGCGGGCGCTCCTGCGCCTTCCGGCCCGGTTCGTAGCCGGCCGGTGCCTCCCGGCCCTGTGCCTCCCGGCCCTGTGCCTGCCGGCCCGGTGGGCAGCGGCCGGGTGTCGAGCAATGGAGCCCTCGCCCCCGAAGAGAGCGGGCCGGCGCCAGCCGAGCCCCGCAAGCCCAAGATAGGCGACACTCGCCCGGGATCGCCGC
>JAJYMB010000108.1 GCA_021787365.1 Actinomycetes bacterium
GAAGGGTTAAAAACGGGCGTCAGCGAGGGGGTGGAAGCACTCAGCCACAGGACGTTGAGACCACGATCTTGCCTGCTCCATGAGGCCGAGCCACAACTCGACTATCCCGCCATGCTGGGAGTCCTGGAATCGGGCGTGAGCACTCGAGCGCAGGGTAAGATCGGCGACTCGGGGGTTTCAAATGTCACTGACGTTCGCCGACTCGACCAGTTTGCTCACCGACCCAACGGCACTGCGCCAGCGTTTGGACCGGGACAGCTGCCTGTTTTTCCATGGCATCTTGTCCCCGGCCGAAGTCGGGCGAGTGCGCAACGACGTGCTCGGGATCCTGGAGGAGAAGGGTTGGCTCAGACATGGCAGCCCCCGCTCGGAGGCCTGGCCCGGCCCAAAGGTCGTGCGGGAAGGTGACGATGCTTGGTGGCCCGTTTATGAAGCCGTCCAGTCTCTCGAGACGTTCCATCGCTTGGCTCACGACCCAGAGCTCGTGGGCCTGGCCGCTGCCCTGCTATCAGTAGGCAAAGAACAGGTGCTCGTGCACCCGCGCAAGATCGCCAGGATCACCTTTCCAGCCTCGGCTTTCCCGACGCCCCCGCACCAAGATTTCCCCCTTGTCCAGGGCTCTACAGACACCCTCACAGCCTGGGTACCCCTCGGGGAGTACGGGCCGGCGCTCGGCGGGCTGCGGGTCTTGCTCGGGTCGCACCGTAGAGGCCTCCGCCCGACGGCGCCAGCCCACGGGGTCGGCGGTGTTGGAGTCTCGGCAGATCTCGACGACGAGCGCTGGGCCACCGTTTCCTACACGCCGGGAGACGTGCTTGTGTTCCACAGTCTGAGCGTCCACTGGGCACCAGAAAACCGCGGTGAGCGGCTGCGCTTGAGCTGCGACTACCGGTACCAGTCGGCGGCCGAGCGAGTAGCCGCCTCTTCGCTGCGCCCCCACTTCTGGCCTCGCCTGCCTGACTGGCCCGAGCTCACCCGAGGATGGGCCGCCTCGCGATGGGTCGACGCCCCGGCTTCAGTCAGCGTCGCGCCTCAGGAGCCGCTGGAAGGGCTGGAGGCGCCGACGAGCAAGCTCGTCAGCACCGGAGGACACTAGGCCTCAAAGCTGACCGTGGGCAGGTCATATTGCTGGCTGTTCGCTCGCGGCCGCGTCCACCCAGGCTTGAGCCGGCACGCCCTGCAGGCTCTGCACCCTGAGCGGGTCCGGTTGGCTGCCAAGAAGCTCTTCCCAAGCGCGGCGCAAGCAAAGCTCCAAGCGGTCCACGACCTCGGGGTGGGACCCCACCACGTTGACCGACTCAGCCGGGTCGGCTGAGAGGTCGAACAACTCGTCCTCGCTCCTTTGGTGGACCCCGGGGTCGATCACCTTCACCAGCTTCCAGTCACAGGTGCGGATGGCCCACTTGACCTCCCATGTCCCTTCCGACAAGTAGACCGCTTCGTAGCCCGGCGCGTCAGGCGCGTTGACTGCAACTTCGACCAGGTCCCTGCCCGTCATCGGCGAGGGCACAGCCAGCCCGAACCGGGCGAGGACGGTGGGCGCAAGGTCGGTGTGCTGGTAGATGCCACCCACGGCCACGCCTTTGGGTACGCCTCGGCCGGCCATCACCAGGGGCACATGGACGGTATCGTCGTACAGGCCGGCGTGGTCGAAAAACCCCGGTCTGCTGTACATGACTTCGCCGTGGTCGGCTGTAAAGATGACGACGAAATCGTCGCCGCCCTCGAAAAGCGCGGAGAACACCCGGGCGAGCTGGTCGTCCAGGTAAGAGATCTCGGCGTCGTAGAGGCCCCGCACGAAGTCCAAGTCCCGGAAGGCGCCGTAGCGGCGCACCTGCCAGCGGTAGGCGAAGGGGTAGCTCGGCTCAGCTTGCCATCGCTCGATGCCGTCGGCTGCGCCGTCGTTGGGGTCACCATCATAGTGGCGGAGCCGGTAAGTCTCGGGCGGCAGGTAGGGGCTGTGGGTGTCCCAATAGTGGGCGAAGGCAAACCACGGCCCCTCGGTGTTACGGGCCAGCCACGGCAGGAGCTCGGCGTTAACTTCGGCCGCGTCCAAGAGCGCCTTCCCGTGCCGAAGGTTGTGGTACTCGCTCCAGCCCTGGCCGAACCATGCCTTGGAGTCCGCAAGGTTGTCGAAGGCAACTGTCCGCACGCCCCCGGCCTTCAGCACGCTCGGCAACCACGGGGTGCCAGGGCGCGGGACGGCACTAAGTTGCTTGTGGACCATCACGCCGTGGCGGGCGGCGTGCTGGCCCGAGAACATGGTCGTGTGGGCGGGCTCGGTCGGGATGTTGGGAGCAAAGAAGGAGCTGAACCGTACCCCCTGGGCAGCCAGGCCGTCCAGGTTGGGGCTCGTCTGGCGGTGGTAGCCGTAGCTCCCCAGGTGGTCCGCCCTCAATGCGTCCGCAACGATCAGCAATACGCGCATGGCGTCACCCGGAAGCGGCCCGAGAGGCCTGCCCCACCCCTGCCTGCAGCCGACGAGCCGAGTCCGCGCTCCCAATATGGAGGGTCCTGTAAGCGTCCTCGCTCGAGCGGAACGGCCCGAGGCCCGCCTTCCCGTGCCAGTCGACCAGGACCTCGATTGGGCTGGGCCGGCCTGTCGCTTCTGTCCGGCTCGTGATGTGCGCTTCCATGCGCCGGCACAACTCGCTCACAACCTCGGGGCGCGCATGCGCGAGGTTGACCTCCTCCCCCGGGTCGGCGCGTAGGTCGTACAGCTCCACCGGGGGTTTGAAATGGAAATCGGGCTCCAACGCTACGATCAGCTTCCACTCGGGCGTGCGCCAGCCGTGCTTGCGCATCCAGGTCGCCTCCGTGAGGTAGAGCTCGGCGTCGTGACGCGCGGCAGCGCCCCCTATGACATCGAGCAAGCTGTGGCCCGTCACGTCCTTCGGGACAGCCGCTTTCAGCCCGGCCAGTTCGAACAGGGTGGGTAGTAAGTCGGCGTGCTGGGCCGCTTCGGTCAGTCGGCGCCCGGAGGGGACCCGCCCCGGGTAGCGGACGATCAGGGGTACGTGCAGGACGCAGTCGTACAAGCCATGGTGGTCGAAAAAACAGTCATGGTCGTAGAGGGTTTCGCCGTGGTCCGCCGTCAGCACGACGATCGTCTCCTCGGCGACGCCCCTGGCCTCCAATTGGTGGAGCAGCCTGCCGATGCAGGCGTCCATGTAGGCTACGGCGCCGTCGTAGGAGGCCACGATGAAATCGGCGTCGGTGATACCTGGGGGCATCCAGGAGGCGAAGAAGTCTGCGAAGGGGGCGAAGGACATGACCGGGGCCATGGAATACTTGGCCGGGTCGCACTCGTCGCCCCAGTAGAAGAGCCTGTCGTAGGGAGGAGGCGGTAGGTAGGGCGAGTGGGGGTCCATGTGCCGCAACAGCACGAACCACGGCTTACCCTCGCCGATCAAGCGGTCCAGTTCAGGCTGGGCCACGTCGTTGAGGCCCTCGGCCTTCCTGAGGGGCGCCTCCGCCAGGCTGCCCCATGCCTTGTAGTCGAGGTAGCGGTCGAAGCCTCGTGAGGCGGCGTTGCCCGTAAAGCCGACGCAGGTGGTCGAGTAACCGGCCCTCCCCAGGATCTCGGCCATACTCTCGCACCCGGGAGCAAATTCGCGCTGGCGAAGCCCGACTATGCCGGTGCCGAAACAGTCCTTCCCCGTCAGCATGGAGCCGTAGCCAGGCGTGGTCGGGATATGGGGGGACCAGTACTGTTCGAAGAGCGTCCCCTGGGCGGCCAGGCGGTCGATGTGGGGCGAGGTAGGCCGGCGGTAGCCGTAGCAGCCCAGGCGGTCCGCCCGCAGCGAGTCCACTGCTATCAACAAGATGTTCGGGGCGCGCCCCACAGGTTAGCGCTCCCCGCACGCCTGCAGGCAGGCCTGCAAGTGGCCCCGGGACTCCGAGGCAATGGCCTGGCACGAGACGAGGTCGTAGGCTTTGGCCCCGATCACCTCGAGTTCAACCGGCCCGGTGTAGCCGGACTCGTGCAGTACGCCTATGTAGGCGAGCAAGTCGATGTCGCCCCTCCCGCACGCCTGGTCCTCGGGGAGGCCAGGGCCGGACTCGCGGCCTTTACAGTCCCTTATATGCACATGACGGACTCTGGAGACCACCGCACGAAGCGCCTCCACCGGGTCCTCGCCTGCCCGATGGATGTGGCTCGGGTCCATGTCCAGGCCAAATGCGGGCGAGCCGATGGCTTCGAGGGCGCGCAGGCTCGTCGGGGTGTCCCATATAGCCGCACCCACGTGGGCCTTGACGCAAAGGCAGACGCCATGGTCCTCCGCCCGCTTGGCCAGGTCGCCGAGCGACGCGATGGCGGCAATTAAGGACGTCTCGTCACCGGTCTTGCCACCGGGCCCGCAATTGACAACCGGGATGCCGAGGGCTTGTGCCGCCTGGAAAGCCTGCTCCATAATTTCCGGGTCCTGGCTCGGCTGCTCTATGGCCAGCAATTCCAAGCCGTAGCGCTCGCTCATCTCCCGGACCGGGCCGACCAGCTCCTGCCAGCGCTCCAGTACGAGGTGCTCGCTCATCTTGGGGATGGCCGACAGCTCGATACCGTCGTAGCCTGCTCTCGCCGCACCGGCAAAAGCCTCCTCCAGGCCGTGGCCTCCCCATAGCACGCTGTTGACGCCGGTCTTCATTTGCCCTCCTCTCCCACATCGACCACCGTCCCCGTGTCGAAGGACCTGATGCAAGCCTCTATGACGAGCTGGGCCGCCAAGGCGTCGGCGGCCTTGCCATCCACTTCGTCCGGCGGCACCTTGGCCTCCAGGTCGGCGAGCCATGCCCCGATGCGCTCGGCAAAGGTCTCCTGGAAGCTCCTCATCCCTCCCAGGTAGTCGTAGGCCTCGGTGGAAATGGAACGGCGTGGGGAGAACACGAGACGCTCGCAGGCGTTGGACAAGACGAAGCGGCCCTCGGAGCCCACCAACTCACAGGTCTCGAGCCCGTAGGAGCTCCCGGCGTCGTAGCTCCCTGTGAGGTGGCCCAGCGCTCCGGAGCGGAAAAGTAGGTTGGCCTGCACGTTGGACCAGATCTTCCGGCCAGCGCCCTTCTTGAAGAAGGCTTGGACCTGCCTGACGTCGCCACAGAAATAGCGCATGACGTCGATGGAGTGAGGGTGGAGCGCACGCATGTGGAAGTGCGGCGACGACTCATTGGGGTTGTTGATCCACATGGTCATGTTGCAGAGGTTGACCTCGCCGAGGCGTCCTTCGTCGAGCCACGAACGCGCCCTCCGTGCGGCGGGCGTGAACCGGTGGTTCAAGTTGATGCCATAAGGGAGGCCCATCTCCGACGCCAGCGCTACCATCTCCTTCGCGTGGTCGATCCGGTTGGAGATCGGCTTCTCGCCAAGCACGGCCACACCGGCGCGCAACAACTCCATCGTCGGCGCGTAGTGGTCTCCCCCGTTTTCTTCCCCTGCTGTGCACACGCTGGCGGCATCGACCCCGAGATCGGCCGCCATCAGTCCGGCCACAGACGTAAACCAGGGGACGTCGAAGGACTCCCCGGCTTTCCTCGCCACCTCCGGGACGGCGTCGCAAACCGCCGTCAGCTCTGCGCGCTGGTCGGCGGCATAACACCGAGCGTGGGTGGTGCCAATATGGCCCATCCCCACTACAGCCACCCTTACAGTCACCTTTTAGCCCCCTTCATATGGCTCCTTTCGTCTTTGGCCCTTGCGGACCACACCATCGGCAACCCCCCACATGGCTACCTACCACTCAGGACGGCCCCCTCAGGCATGGCTCGCCCCTCCGCGCTCGCTCCGAGTACCGCTTGGAGGTCGGGCACCTTGTCGGGGAACCAGCACGCGACCCGGTGGCCATGTTGGGGCCCTGAGTCCACGAGGGGGGGCGTATCGACCCGGCACTTGTCCTCCGCGTACGGGCACCGGTTGGAAAACACGCACCCGGTGGCCGAGGGCTCGCCCGTAACCCGCTCCGCGGCCACCTTGGTCGCCTCGGTGCGTCGGCGACGGGCGACCTTTGGGTCGGGCACGGGCACGGCGTCGAGGAGCAGGAAAGTGTAGGGATGGCGGGGGTGGCGGATCAACTGCTCCGCCGGCCCCTCCTCGACGACGACGCCGAAGAACATCACGACTATCCGCCCGCCTCGGGCGAAGTACCGCACCACCCCGAAGTCGTGGCTAATAAAGACGTAGGCCAGGTTGAGCTCGGAGCGCATCGATAGCAACAAGTCGAGCACCGCCACTCGCATAGACACGTCGAGCATGCTCACGGCTTCGTCTGCCACCACCAACCTGGGCCGGAGGCCCATCGTCCGCGCGATCACGAGCCGTTGCCTCTGGCCGCCCGAGAGCTGGTGCGGGTAGCGCCGAAGGAACGCCGGGGTCGCCTCCAAGCCGACGGACTCGAGAAGCCGGAACAATTCCGAGCGGGCCGTCCGCCGCGTCACGATGTGGTGGTAGAGGAGCCCGGTCTTGAGCGTCTCTTCCACCGTGAGGCCCGGGTTCAGCGACGCATAAGGGTCCTGGTGGACAACCTGGACCGCACGTCGGTAGGCCGCATGCTCCTTCTTCGAGAGGTCCCAAATGTCCTTTCCCTCGTAACGGACCTCGCCCTCGAGTGGCCTCACCAACCCGACGATCACCCGGCCGAGGGAGGTCTTGCCGCACCCCGACTCACCCACCACCGCCACGACCGACCCCTCCTCGACCTCGAGGTTGACCCGGTTGAGGACGGGGATCTCGCTGACCGTGATCGGGTAGCGGTGGGTGACGTCACTTACGGACAGCAGGGTCACGGCGCGACCACCGCTCGCTCGAGCATTTCGTTCGCGACATAGCAGGCGACGGAGTGGCCGTCCCGGTCGCTCACGAGGGGTGGTTCGGCCTCGGCACACGCCGGCCGCGCCAGCTCGCAGCGCGGGCCGAATCGGCAACCTCGCGGCAGGTCGAGCAGGTTGGGCACCTGCCCAGGGATGGACTTGATCAAAGCTTCGTCACGGACGACGCTCGGGATCGCTTCTATCAGCGCCTTTGCGTACGGGTGCCGGCGGCTCCCGTAGAAGATCTCGTCCACCGTCCCCACTTCAACAAGCCGTCCGGCGTACATTACCGCCACCCGCTCGGCCATCTCGGCCACGAGGCCCAAGTCGTGGGTAACAAAAATGATTGTGGTCCCCAACGTCTCATGGAGGTCTCGCAGGATGTCGATCACGAGCCGCTGGTTGAGCACGTCGAGCGCCGTCGTGGGCTCGTCCAGGACGAGGGCCGACGGCCTCAGCAGCATGGCTATGGCGATCGCAACTCGCTGTTTCATCCCCCCGGACAACCTGCTTTCGTAGCTGCCCCAGACCCCCCCGGGGGGCAACCGGACCAGTTGCAGGAGCCGTTCGAAGTACTCCCGCCCTTCTCCTGCCGTCGCGAAGGCGTCCGGGTGGGAGCTCAGGATGTGCTCCACCTGGCGACCCACGGTTAGGACAGGGTTCAAGGCGTTCATCGCCGCCTGGAACACGATGGCCACGTCCGCCGCCCGGAACTCGTTGAGTTGCTTGCGGCTCATCCGCGTCACGCTCCGGCCCCTATAGCGCACTTCACCACTGCTCACCACGCCGGGCGGAGGCACCATGCTGAGCAACGAGTACGCGAGAGTCGACTTCCCACACCCGGACTCGCCTACCAGGGCGCAGACCTCGCCCTCAGCCACAGTCAGGCTAACCTCTTCCACGGCACGCAGGCGCCCGAAGCTCACCGTCAGGTTGTCGACCTCTATGAGCGCGGGGCCGGCTCCCTCCCGCCCGACCGTCATCACCGGAACCGCCTCTCCAAAGTCAGCCGCCTGCTCACTGAGCACGCAGCCTGGGGTTGAAGAGCTGGTCCAGCGCCCGGGCAAAAAAGACGAGCGCCACCTGTAGGAACACGATTGCCGCCATGGGCGAGACCAAGTACAACAGGCTCTTGCTCGTGTAGAGAGCACCGTTGCCCATGGCCAGGTTGATCATGATCCCCCAATTGGTGCCGCTCACAGGGGCGACCCCGAGGACGAAGAGGCCCACCTCTGCATATATCGCCCCAGTGACTGTCAGGAGGAAATTGATCGCCACGTACGGTCCCACATTGGGTAGCAGTTGCCGGCTGATCATGTTACGGAGCGGCAAACCCTGCACCTTCGCGGCCTCGATGTAGTCTGCCGTCCGCAGGCTGAGCGCCTGAGACCTCACCGCCCGAGCGAGGCCGGCCCATGCCGTTATTGCGATGATGGCAGCGAGGATGAAGGGGCTGCTCGACCGGATGATGGCAGCAACCGCAATCACCAGGGGGAGGCCGGGGATCGTGAGGAAGCCGTCGGCCACGCGCATCAGCACCATATCGATGGCCCCGCCCAGGTAGCCGGTGGCGAGCCCGATGACCACCCCGACGAACACAGCGAAGATCGCCGCCAACAGGCCCACCTCGATCACCGGCCTCGTCCCCACTATCACTTCGGAGAGCACGTCCTGGCCGAGAAAGTCCGTCCCCAAGGGGTGGCGCCACGACGGGGTCAGGTAGGCGAGGGACGGGTTGGCCACCTTGCCCACGTGGACGAAGACGGGCCCGAAGAGCGCAGCCACGAGGTATATGACGAGCACCGCCCCACCGACCAAGGCCGGCTTGTCGCTCACACAGATCCGCCACAGGCTCTTCAGCAGTTCCACTTTCCCTCCGTTCCGCCGAACCTCACACGCCTCTGTCCACCAGCGATATCGCACCGAGTGGGCCGACCGCTTCGCCACCCCGCGGCCCACCGCCGCCCGCGCCCTGCCCCGCCTTGCCCAAAACAACCCGCCGCTTGCCGCTCACGGGCATCACGATCCGGGGGTCGACGAGGGGGTACATGAAGTCGACGATCAAGTTGGCGAAGACGACCGCCACGGTGATCAAGATGAAGCACCCCATCATCAGCGAGTAGTCGCGCGAGTTGATCGCCCCGATTAGGTAATAGCCGATGCCGGGATAGGCAAAGTACGTCTCCACGAAGACCGAGCCCCCGAACAGGAAACCGATCGACAGGGCGAGGTTGGTCACCATGGGTAGCATCGAGTTGCGCCCGACGTACGATCGGGTCACCCGTCCCGCCGGCAGGCCCCAGGACTCGGCCGCCCGAACATAGTCGGCACCGAGGATCGTCACCACGCTCCCTTTCATGGACAGCGCCCAGCCGCCGAAACCCACGATCACGTAACTGGCGATCGGCAGCACGGCGTGGTCCAGCGCGCTCTGGACGAACGGCCAGTTGAAACCCACCTTTAGGCCCACCGTGTACGTGCCGCTGAGCGGGAACCACGCATGTTGGTCTGCAAAGAAGTAGAGGAGCAATATGGCGACGAGGTATATCGGTATAGCGGAAAGGAACGACGTGATACCCGTCATCACCTTGGCAAACAGGCTGTCCTTGAACGCCGCCATTATCGTGCCGATTACTAGCCCCAGCACGAAGCTGATGAGCAGGGCGACCGATATCACGAAAATCGTCCAGGGGAGCGCGCCGGCGATAATGCCGACCACAGAGTGGCCCGGGTTGCTGATCGATTGGCCCAGGTTGCCCTGGAAAGCATTGCCCACATACTGGAGGTACTGCTTCCAAAGCGGGCCGGTAGGCAAGATGCCGTAGATCGCTCGCACTCTGGCCAAGATCTCGTCGGGGGTCATCCCCCCCTGGAGCGTCATCTGGGCTTCGAGGTACTCGATCGGGTTACCCGGCATGAGCCGGACCAGGAAAAACGACGCGGTTATGACGGCGTAGATGGTCACCAGGGCCGCCACAAGCCGCCTCACGAAGTACGAGATCACACGCTCACCTGGCTAGCTCTGCGCTGGTGGACGGGCCTGGCGGCCGGCAACACCCTCCAGGCGCGCGCAACCAGGACGACAGCCAGCCCGGGCAACGATACGCGCACAACGCTTGTCGCCCGGGCCAGTTCTGTCACTTCAGCCTGATGTAACCGTCTTGCATCATCACAACCGACTGCCCGACGTCGCTCAAGTTGGTCCAGAGCCACTTCGCCGAGAGCGGGGGGAAGTTGGTGTAGCGCGAGGTCGCGTAGGCCTCGTGGAAGGCGTTGTTGTAGAGCGGCAGGAGAGGCAGGTTCTGGTTGACCCACCGGGCCCAGTCATATGTGTACTTGGACCACGTGCTCGGTGGTGCCTCGTTGATCTGGGCATTCAAGACTTGCGCCACATTTACCGTGCCGAGTCCCGGGACTTTGCTCACAGGACCGAAGCCGATGGTCACCTGACCCGTGAACGGGCCTTTCCCGCTGTAGCTGACAGGGTAATTGTACGATGGCAACGACGGCCAGCCAAAGACCTGGGCGAAGTCTGCCATCGGCGGACCGACTTCCCAATCGAAGAAGTTTTCCGACAACTGGTAGTCGCCCGCGTACTGCTGGTCGGTGTAGGTAGCCTGGTTGACGATCACGCTCTGAGCGTGGATGCCGAAGTTGCTCAACTGCTTCGCAATCACGACACCGTCGGTGTCGAACTGCGAGTTGGCCGAGGGCTCCGATATCGTGAGCGAGAACACGGTCCCCTTCGGGGTGTACCAGGTGCCTCCCTTCTTCTTGAAGCCGACCGATTCGAGCAGCGAGGCCGCCTTTGCGGGGTTGTAATTATAGGGGTTGAGCGTCGCGAACTGCGCCTTGGTCATGTACTGCTTGGCCATGAAGTCGTTTATCCCATCGGGGTACTTCTGGGGCGGGTCCTGGACGAGGCTGCCACCCATGTCGGCCTGCACCAACTGTTCCCTGTTGATCACGTACTCGAGTGCCTGGCGGACTTGGAGGATGCCGAGCGGGTAGTCCGCGAGGTGTGGTGCGAGGCTCTCCACCTGTACGGCCGAGGGGATAAACACGTAGTGGCCGTACCTAGACGAGTGGAGCTGCTGGACCTCGGGGTCGGTAAACTGCGTGTCCTGCTGGAGGTCGATCCTGCCGGTCTCGAGCGAGCCAAACTGGGTGGAAAGCTGCATTGGGTAGACCTCGACCCACGGGGCGGTTATCGCCTTCGCATCCCAAAACCCGGTCCATTTCTCGTAGAGTACGCCGCTCACAGTAGCGCTCACGAGCTTGTAGGCGCCGTCACCAAGGAGGGTGGGCGGATTGAACTTGATCAGCTTCGTATCCACAGCGGACATGGCTTTACCGGCAGCGCTATTCGAGGCAGCAGCCAGCGATGCGGTGGTTGGATGAAGGGTATCGTAGATCCTCCAGTAGGTCAGTATGTCCTTTTGGAACCCGGCTGGGATCAAGGAGCCGTACTGGCTGGTAGGTACGACGTAAAACTCAAAGAGCTTGAGCAGCACGTTCTGCGTCACCGCCCAAGGCTGCAAATTGATGACGACCGTGTGCGCGTCGGGCGTGCTGACCGAAGTGATGTCGGACCATACGGAGTTGAAGTCACCGCCGGCCACTAGGAGGCTCGTCATCACGTCCTTGCTCGTAAACGGGGTGCCATCCTGCCACGTCGCTCTGGGCTGCAGATGGAGCGTTATGCTGTGCTTTCCGAGAGTCCAGCTCTTAGCGAGCTCTGGGTAATAAGGGTTGGCGCCGGGGCGGTTGTGGTCGAAGTAAGCAGCCAAACCGAAGAGCGCGAAGTTGCCAGACTGGACGAAGTCTGGGCTGTACGGGTTGTAAGAGATCGAACCCGACCAGGGCCAGAAACCGATCCGGAAAGTTGTCGAACCCTGAGGGCTCGTGGCTGGGTTGACGCCAATTGAAGATGCGGAGGCACCCGACGTCACGGCACCGGCTGTTACGAGCAATGCCTCGCACAGCGTGGCTGCGAGAGCGACGGACGCCGCGCGATGCCACAGCTTCCGGCCACCTCTGGTGGCGCGCGATTGCGACCGGTGGGGTCGCACAATAGATAACACGAGCTAAAACCCCCTTTCTCGAGTTGAATTGCTCCCCTTCGTTGCCGCTCCAGACCCCCTCCAGCCTGGCCACCGCTAGCGTCGGCCGAACCGAGCGAGTTGAAGCGTTTCAAACTTTACTCAAAAGGCGCGCGTCTGTCAAGTCAGGAAGCCGGCGAGCCGAAGCGCACTGCCAGGCGGTCCGCCTTATGCATCGACGGCGACCCGCTGGCCCGTCCTGCTCGACTCGAGAGCGGCAAAGACCATGGCGAGGCTCCGGATGTTGTCGTGGCACTCACCCATGGGCGCCTCGCCCGTGCGGAGCGCCCGGACGAAGTCGGCGAGCGAGCCGGCAATGCCCCGCCCCGGGATCGCCACGGCCGGTGCTTCCACGCGCGCGGCTCCCGGGCTAGTGCACCCGTCCGGGCGCACCTCGGCAACCGGGTCGCCAGCACCGTCCCAGAGGGCGCTGCCCAAGGGCCCGACCGCCCGCCAAGCAGAGTCCCAGGAGGTCTCGAACCCCTCCGCGCACCAACTGCCCTGGTAACTGAAGCGAAGGCCACCGGTCATCTCGAACTCGGCGACTGCCGAAGCGGCGCCCCTGTACCAGCTCCAAGGAGGGTTGAACTCGCTGCAGGCGACGCTGAGCGCGTCAGTACCCGTCACGTAGCGCGCCGCGTCGAAGGTGTGGATAGCCATGTCCAGGAGTAGCGGGCTTTCCATCTCTTCCCGGAAACCGCCGAAGTGCGGGGCGCGGTAAAACTCTGCGTTCAGTTGGCCGACGCCGCCGAGGCGCGTGGCCACCAACTCCCTGAACGCTGCCAGGCCCGCATTGTAGCGACGGTTCTGGCTGACGACGAACAGCGTCGAGCACTGCTCGGAAAGCTCGACCAGCTGGCGCGCCTCTTCCATGGTGGCGGCCATTGGCTTTTCCCCCAGGACAGGGACGGCCTTTTGGAGGCAGGTCGCCGTGACCTCGTAGTGAGCCTCCGGCACAGAGACGTCCACCACGAAGTCAGGCGACAAGCTGGTGAGCGCGGCACCGACGTCTCCCTCGACCGCCACGCTGCCGGCAGCGAGCGCCTCTACGGCTTCGTGGGCGCGCTCCTCCACCACGTCGACCCACCCCACCAAGTCGACGTCAGGGTTGTCATTTACTGCCCGCCCCCAGGCTCGCCCCATGGCGCCGGCCCCCACGAGGACAGCCCGGAGACCGCTCACTCGCCCCGCCCGGCCGCTTCGAGGTAGGCGTCGATCCAGCCTTCGGGCATGCGTTCGAGCTTGTAAGGCTCGGCCATGGGCCCACCCCGCCGGCGCGCCCAGCGGACACCGTTAGCGATCACTCGCCGGACCATGGGGTTGTGGTAGACGGGATAGTCCTGGTCACCAGGGCTGAAATAAAACACCCGCCCTGCCCCTCGGTAGAAACAGCACCCCGAGCGGAAAACCTCGCCTCCGGCAAAACTCGAGATGAACACGAGCTCGTCGGGTTGGGGGATGTCGAAGTACTCCCCGTACATCTCCTGAGCCTCGATCCCGAACACCGGCGGAAGGCCTTCAGCGATCTCGTGTGCAGGGTTGATGGTCCAGACGAGCTCCCTCTCGCCCACCGAGCGCCAGCGGAGGTTGCAGCTCGTGCCCATCAAGGAGCGGAAGATCTTCGACCAGTGGCCCGAGTGCAGCACGACCAGCCCCATGCCGGCGAGCACTCGCTGCTTCACCCGCTCGACCACCTCGTCCGCCACCTCGCCATGGCCTATATGGCCCCACCACGTGAGCACCTCGGTGCTGGCTAGGACTGCCTCGGTCAACCCGTGCTCGGGCTGGTCCAGCGTGGCGACCCGCACGGTCGCCTCCCGGCGCAGGTGCTCCGACACCGCCGAGGCGATGGTGTTGTGCATCCCCTCGGGGTAGAGCTCCCGGACCCGCTGGTCGCGCTTTTCGTGCAGGTTTTCGCCCCAGACCGTGACGTTCATCGGCTCGCTCACTGTTGGCCCTCACTTCCTTGGCTTGCTATTTCGCCGCCCGCCGCGCTCGTACGGGTGCCGGATCTTGGGGCTACCCTACCCAGCGCTCGTCAGCCTTGCGAAAATGCCGCGTCGAACTTCGCGGAGGGCGGCTCGAAGTTGAGCTTGCGGAGGTACTGGAGGGCCTCGGGCGCGCCCAGCTCACGGTCCATGCCCGAGTCCTCCCACTCCACCGATATCGGGCCGTCGTAGCCGATCTCGTTCAATTTTCGCATGACGTGCTCCCAAGGCACCTCCCCGTGGCCCACCGACACGAAGTCCCACCCCCGGCGCAGGTCGCCGAAGGGCAGGTGGGAGGCCAACCGGCCGTTGCGCCCGTCCAGGTGACGGACCGACTCCTTGCAGTCGACGTGGTAGATGCGCGAGGAATAATCAGCGAGGAAGGCGACGGGGTCGAGGTCCTGCCAGATGAAGTGGCTCGGGTCGAAGTTGAGCCCGAACCCGGGGCGGTTGCCGATGGCGTCCAGCGTACGCCGCGTGGTCCAGTAGTCGTAGGCGATCTCGCTCGGGTGGACCTCGTGCGCGAAGCGGACGCCCACTTCGTCGAACACGTCGATTATCGGGCCCCAGCGGTCGGCGAAGTCCTTGTAGCCGGCTTCGATCATCTCGGGCGGCACAGGCGGGAAGCCGGCCACCGTTATCCATATGGACGAGCCGGTGAAGCCGACCACAGTTTTCACGCCAAAGCGCGCCGCCGCGCGCGCCGTGTCCTTCATCTCCTCGGCAGCTCTCTGGCGGACCCCTTCGGGCTGGCCGTCACCCCAAATGCGGGGTGGCAGGATGGCACGGTGCCGCTCGTCGATCGGGTGGTCGCAGACCGCCTGGCCCACGAGGTGGTTGGAGATCGTCCAGCAACCGAGCCCGTAGCTCGCCAGCTTGGCCCGGAGCTTCTCGCAGTAATCGTCCTCCGCCAGGGCACGGTCCACTTGGAAATGGTCGCCCCAGCAGGCAAGTTCGAGCCCCTCGTAACCCCACGCCGCTGCCTTTTGCGCGACGACCTCGAGCGGCAGGTCGGCCCACTGGCCGGTGAACAACGTTATCGGCCTGGTCATTTGGCCACCCCTTTCGTGTCGACCTTCTCCCATCCTCGCGTGTTCGCCGACCGGCTCACCGCGTCCAGGACCGCCTGCGTGGCCAGCCCATCGGCGAAGGAGGGCTCAGGCTGGCGGTGCTCGGCGATCGCCGCCATCAAGTCCTCGAACTCGTGGACGAAGGTGTGCTCCCAGCCGAGCACGTGCCCGGGAGGCCACCACTGGCTCAAGTACGGATCGTCGGGGTTGGTCACGAGGACCCGCGAGAAGCCCTCGCGAGACGCCCCCGCCTCGTAGACCAGGAGCTCGTTGAGCCGCTCCAAGTCGAAACGGAGGCTCCCGCTCGTACCGTACAGTTCCAGCACGAGGCCGTTCTTGCGCCCGAGGGCCATCCTGGTGGCCTCCATCGTCACCATCGCGCCCCGCCCCAGCCTGCCCAGCGCGGCGCACGCGTCGTCGACGGTCACCGGGCCCTTCGCCCCTGATGACGCCTTGGTGCCCGACAGCCCTGCCTCGCCCGACGCGAGCGGGCGCTCTTTCACGAAGGTCTCGAGCACAGAAGCCACTTCGGCAAACTCGTCGCCGCTGACGAACCGCACGAGGTCCACGACGTGGGCGAGCAGGTCCCCGAGCGCCCCGGACCCGGCCTGCCCCGAGTCCAGCCGCCAGGTCAGCGGGAAGCTCGGGTCGACGAGCCAGTCCTGGAGGTAGGCGGCGCGCACGTGGCGGAGGTCCCCGACTCGGCCCTCCGCCACCAGCCGGCGGGCGACCGCGACCGCGGGCACGCGCCGGTAGTTGAAGCCGACGCACGCAAAGACGCCCCTGGCAGCGGCCTCCTCTGCTGCCCGGGCCAGCGAACGCGCCTCGCCCAAGGTGTTGGCCAGGGGTTTCTCGCAGAGCACGTGCTTGCCGGCGGCGAGAGCGCCGAGGGCGATCTCGGCGTGCGACGCGCCGGGCGTGCAGATGTCGACGAGGTCAACGTCGTCGCGCTGGACGACCCCGGCCCAGTCGTCGCTCCACTCGGCGAAGCCGTAGCGCCGCGCGTTGGCTTCGAGCGCTCCCCTGTCACGGCCGCACAACACAGCCAACTCTGGCGCCAACGGCCCGTCGCCGACAGCAGCCGCCCGCACCCAGCCGAGGCCGTGAGCGCGTCCCATAAACCCCTGGCCGATCACAGCGACCCTCAATGCCTCGCTCACGGTCCTTCCTCCTTCAGCCCTTCAGCGCCGGTCCCAGGCCGCTGTCGGCCCAGCGCCGCGCCACGAACAACAAGATAGTCGTCGCCATGGCGACGGACGCTCCTCACCGCGACTGCTTGGCTCCGAGCTTGAAACGCCAGGCGGGCCGGGGGCGGGTACCTAGACCGCGCCACCCGGCCCGGGGCCGCTACGTTGCACTACGTCGCAGGGCCAGGGGTCACTGCCTCCGAGGCAGCTACTCGACTAGCCCTTCAAGATCGTCTTGATCTGGCTCGCTGCCGTGTTCAGCGCCGATTTCACGCTCGCAGTCCCCGCAATAGCGGAGTCTATAGCGGTCCACGTGGCTTCAGACATCTTCGCGTACTTCACGCCCAACACGTTCGCCCGTGGAATGGCGTTCAGGGTTTCGTTGACGAACACCTTCCACTCAGGCCCTGCCTCCCTGATAAAGGTTTTCGCAACGCTCGGCTTCGGGGGCATGTACCCGAACACCTTCGCCATGTACAACTCCTGCGATGGCTTCTGCAGGCCCTGTATGAACTTGAAAGCCATTTCCTGCTGAGCCTTGGTACCACTATTGCTCACCATATAGTCCTCGCCGCCCAGCGGCGCGACCACCTTCTGGCCCGGCACACGTACCGGTATGGGGACGATCCCAAACTGCTTGCCGTAGTACCACCCCGCCGCGTTGAGGTTGGAGAAGTTCCACGGGCCATTGACCTCCATGGCGGCTTTGCCGTGGATGAACTGGTCAATAGCGTCGGGGCTCTGGCTCCAGTTGAGACAAGCCTTTGAAGCAGAGCCATCTTTTATGAAGCTCACCCAGAGGTTTAGTGCCTGCTCGGCCGGCCTGCTCGACAGGTTCGCCAAAGAGCCCCCATTGCTCCACAGGAAAGGCTCCCACTGCCAGGTGGTGTCCTCCGCAGGTTCAGCCGTCAACGCGATCCCGTAATGGCTCTTGGTCGTAAGTTTCTTCGCGTCCGTCACCATCTGCGCCCATGTCCTCGGAGGGCTCACGTGCGCAGCCTTCAACATGGCGATGTTGTAGAACAAGGCGATTGAGTTTGACCCTGCTACCGGCAACGCGTAGTACTTACCATTGAACAGGCCCTCATCTATTATACCCTTGAAATATCCCTTGGCGCTGAAGCCCTTGAAATTGCTAAGGGGCAGTATTTCGCCCGTCGCTATCATGTCGGGCACAAATGGGTTGTCGGACATCACTATGTTGGGCAGGTCGTGGGCCGAGGCGTCGGTGAGGAGCTTCGTGTCGTAGGTCCCAAACGGCGAGTGCGAAAGAACTACCTTAACTCCGGGGTTAGCCGCCTCGAACTGCTTCACGTAGGTACTCAACGCCTTGAGCTGGCCAACCGTGGAAAAGTAGTCAATTTCGGTGAGGGTCATCGAAGTCGCGGCAGAGGCGCTCACCTGCGACAACCCCACAATCGCAACTGAGGCGGCCGCTAAGGCTGCGAGCCCGCGGTTCAACCTTTTCTCGAGTAGGTTCATGGATGGTTCTCTCCTTTTTTGTTCCTGGTAGCGGCGGACAATACAGTCAACTAATGCAACTGACACTCTACCCCACAAACTGCTTCCGTGAAGCACACCCTTATGCTGTGGTACCTACCACCCCTTTCATTACCATCTCGCCCCCCTAAACGACATCTCATGTGCTGGGCCCCCCCAACTGCACCATGGCCTGTGCCAACCTCAGCCAACTACCGACCCAGCGGTGAGGCCGCTCGCTATGTAGCGCTGCGCCACCACCAGCATCACCGCAGCCGGCACTATCGCGAACACCACTGACGCCATCACCGCACCCCAATCCTGACTGAAGTTGCCCAGGTAGGTGTAGATCGCCAACGTGATCGGTTCCACAGTAGTGCCGTTTAGGACAGTCAAGGCGAAAATGAAGTCCCCCCAGCCGTTCAAGAACGCGAACACCATGACAGTTATCACTGCGGAGCGCCCAAGTGGTACCACAATACGACTGAACGTCTGCCACTCCGTCGCACCGTCGACTCTCGCTGCCTGCATTACCTCGTTTGGCAGGCTGAAGAAGAAGGCACGTAACACCAAGATCGCGAAGGGTATGGCGTAAGTGCCGTCGGCGAGGATCAGGCCCGGGTACGAGTTGAGCAGGTGGATCCAGTGAAAGACCTTGAACAGTGACGTAGCTATGACGATGGACGGGACTATCTGCGCCACGAGAAGCGCGCTGACTAGGACAACCGTCGCCCGCAAGGGGTACTTTGCGAGCGCGTAGCCAGCTGGTACGGCCACAACCAACGCCAGCACGGCTGTCCCGACGCCAACGATGAGGCTCGTCAGCAAGTGGCCGGCCTGCGCCTGCAGCACGACCTGGTAGTTCGCCAGGGTCGCGCCGTGCGGCACGAAATAGTAGGTATTGCCGAGCAGGGTCAAGGTGGTCTCGAAGGAGGCCACGACCACGGCGTACACGGGGAACAGGACCACCACGAGGGAGGCGACGGCCCCGAGGGTGCACAACAGCCGGAGAGCTCTCGACCTCTGCAGGTGGGTCATCTCCCTGCTCCCGTGCTGCGCCTCAAGGAATCCCGGCTGAGCCAGAGGTAGACAGGTGCACAAATTAGCGCCAACACGAGCAGCACGTTGTTGAGCGCCGCGCCTTCGCCGAAGATGAACTGCTGGAATGACAGGTTGTAGGACCATGTCGTGATGAGTTGCGTCGCGTTTGCAGGGCCCCCGTCAGTGAGGGCGACCACGAGGTCGAACACCTTCACGGTGAACACGAACCCCAAGAGCACTGTCACCTCGATAACGGGGAGGATGATCGGCACTACGACCAGGCGGAGCCTCTGCCAGGGCCCGGCACCGTCCATGACGGCCGCTTCCTTCACCTCGATTGGGATGTCTTGAAGCCCGCTGTAGAGGAGCAGGAAAAAGAAGGGCACCCCGAGCCAGATGTTCGCTATGAGGATCGTGAGCAGCCCCAACTGGGGCGTCTCCAGCCAGTCAATTGGGTGCTGGGCCAAGCCGATGTCGAGGAGGATCTGGTTCACCGCCCCGCCTTCGAGCTGGAAGAGGAACTTGAAGATCACGCCGGTCACGAGGAGGGGGACGAGCCAAGGGACGATGATGAGGGACCGCCCAATTGTCCGTCCGGGAAAGCGGAGGCTGAAAAGAAGTGCAAGTGCAAACCCGATTATGAACTGCCCGATAAGAGAGCCCGCAGTGAACTCAAAGGTGTGGATGATGGCGCTCTGGGTCGTCGGGTCGGTCAGTATGAAGCGGTAATTGGCGAGGCCAGCAAAGGGGGCCGTGAAACTGGCTATGGTCTCGGGAGAGCTTTGCTCGAAGCTCAACATGACGTTGTAAGCTATGGGCAAGGCGAACGCGAAGAGCAGGTACAAGATGGCGGGGGCAAGGAACAGCCAGCCCGCGACCTGCCTGCGCCTCCCAGCCGCGAGCCGCCCCCTCCCGGTGCGTGCGCCTGGCGCTAGCTCGTCGTTTTGGCGCGCAATTGCTGCGTCCGCGCCAACGCCAGCTGCTGCTCTCACACCGGCCATGTCAATCGGGCCCTTCCCATGCCGCCAGCCGAGATGTCGACCACTCTGCCTCCAGGCTATTTACGGAAAGCCAGGGTTTGCAAGGCACCCCCCTGCCGGAGGTAGACCGGCACGCGCTCGAGGGGCGCCTCGGCCGTGACCCAGCCGTTTTCCTTCACCGGCTCCCCTGTCCAGGCGTCGAGCCAGGCCGCCCCCTCCGGCAGGTAGACCTCACGGCTGAGCGCGCCATGTCTCGTGACGGGGGCAACGAGCACGTCCGGGCCGAACATGTACTCGTCGGGTACCTCCCACGCCGCTTCCTCATTTGGGAACTCCAAGAACAGAGCGCGCATGGGCGGCAGCCCGGTGGCACTGGCTGTTGCCATCTGGGCCATCACGTACGGGCGCAGCCGTTCACGCAAGGCGAGCTGTTCACGGATTATTCCGTACGCCTCGTCGCCGAAGGACCAGACCTCGTTCGGGCCTCCTGTCTGGCCCGAGCCAACGAGGGGGCCCGGCTCGCGCACCCCGTGCAGCCTGAACAGCGGGCAAAACACACCGAACTGGAACCAGCGTACGATGAGCTCCCTGAAGTAGGCCGAGCCCGGGTCGCCTCCCTTAAACCCGCCGATATCGGTGGTCCACCAGGGGATGCCCGAGATGCCGATGTTCAGGCCGGCGGGGACCTGGGCCGCAAGTGCTTCGAAGGTGGAACCGATGTCGCCTGACCACACGGCAGCCCCATAGCGCTGGCTGCCGGCCCAGGCAGACCGGCAAAGCAGGAGCGGCGCTTTCTCACCTTCGGCCACGAGCCTCTCGTAAAATCCGCGTGCATGATCCCTGGGGTACATGTTTTGTACTTCGGTACCTGAACCCATGTAGTACAAGGCGCTTTCGGGATCTTCGGGGCGCGTTTCTGGTTCGCATGCGTCCAGCCAAAAGGCCCGGATCCCGTAACGGCGGTAACCCTCCGTCACCTTCTGCCACACGTACCGGCGGGCCTCGGGGTTAGTCGCGTCGTAGTAGCGCACAAACGTCCGGCCGTTGTATCCCTTGTCCCAGAACGGGAGGTGGAGGGGCAAGCCCCGTACATTGCCCACGAGGAAGCCTCGGTTGTCCATCTCGGCATAGTTCTCACTGGCAGGGTTGACCGTTGGCCAGATCGACACCATTACCTCGATGCCCAACGCCCTCAGCTCATCGACCATGGCTTGAGGGTCCGGCCACTCAGCCGGGTCGAACTTCCACTCACCTTGGCGGCTCCAATGGAAGTAGTCGATCACGATGACCGAGAGCGGGAGACCCCGGCGCTTGTGCTCACGGGCCACCTCGAGGAGTTCCTGCTGCGTCCGATAGCGCAGTTTCGACTGCCAGAAGCCGCTCGCCCAGTCAGGCATCATGGGGGCCAAGCCGGTCATGGTCGAATAGCGGCTGACGATCTCGGCGGGCGTGAGGCCCCTAGTCACCCAATAGTCGATCTGGCGAGCCCCATCTGCCACCCACCTTGTACGGTTGGCAGCGAGCTCGACGCGGCCTACACCCGGCATGTTCCACAAGAACCCGTAGCCCCGGCTGGAAAGGGCGAAAGGAACACAAACCTCGGTGTTACGTTGGACCAGGTCGATCACGGAGCCCTTTTGGTCCAGCAGGCCGTGCTGGTGCTGGCCTAGCCCGTAGATGCGTTCGCCCGGGAAGGCGTTGAACGTGACCTCGCAGCGGTAAAGACTGCTGCCACTAGTGCCATAGCGGCGGGGCGGGGGCGAGGCGAAATGAGAGGGGCGTTCGCCGAAGAGCTCCCTGTCACCACCCCGGCCGACAAAGCGCACCAAGGGCGGGGAGGGGAAATCCTCGGTACTGCGGTCCAGCACCTCGACCACGAGGCTGCCGTTGCGCACGCGCGCTCGGTCACCAGAGATCTCGACGCTCGCTTCGGTGGGCCCTGCCTCACCCAAGGCGCTGCCGGGTGTCTCTGAGGTGGACGGCCCGAGCGTGGAGCGCACCCGCGCGCTGTTGTCCCCCCACGCTTCGACCCTGAGGACCTCTTGGCCCTCGTAAACTGTGACACCGGACTTGTCGCCGACAAAGGTTGCCATTCCGTTTTTCTCGCCCTCAGACGGGCCCTGTCTTTTGCGCTCCGCTCTGAGCGGGCTGGACCGGGACCCACACCCGCATCGCGTCCCGGGGACGGTTGCCACGGGCGAAGTAGGGCACCAAGGTGAGGGCCAACGGCTCGGCCCTCCACTGGGTTGCGCCGTCCTCGTAATACAACGGGCCAACCGAGCCATGGGCAGCCCTTCCCGAAGCGGTTATGGCCACCTTCACATAACCCTGGAGGGCGCCGGGCACGACGGTCGTCGGTTCAGGTGTACGGGTCGCGTCCATCGCAACGTCCTCGACGGCTACACCTTCGTCCAGGTCCTCCGCCTCGACACAGTAGACCAGTGGGCCTCGTTGCACGGCGACGCAGTCGCGGACGGCGTCGACCCTCCAGTGCGGCTTCAATACGCGGACCGGTACCGAGCACGAAACTTGGAGGTGGTCGCCGGCACCCCAACGCCTGCCAACCCTGATGTAAGAGCCTTCCCAGGACGCCTCGACAGGGGCCCCGTTCAGCGTGACCCTCGTAACGTCCTTGCCGGCCCACTGAGGGGAGCGGAGCGACAAGTCCCAACGCTCGCTCGAACTGCACCGGGTCACCTCTATATCCGTTGTCCCCTCCCATGGGTGACCGGTCCGCACGGCGAGGTGGACGTCGCCACCCGGGACTTCGGTGGAGACGGCCCCGCTGAAGGGCATCTGCACCTGCAGCCCCTTGGCGTCCTTGGTCAAAAGGTACGCCTGGACGCTCGCCATCAGCCGTGCCAGGTTGGGCGGGCAGCAAGCGCATGGGTACCAGGGCTGGCGACGACGAGGAGAGTACTCGTCTGCGCCATCGTCATCGGTCCTCAGGTGCAGCGTGTTCGAATAGAAGAACTCCGTCCCCTGCCGCGATACGGCACCGGCGACGGTGTTCCAAAACACACGCTCCATTTCTTCGGCGTAACGCGCCCGGCCCGTGGCGAGCAGGAGGCGCCAGTTCCATTGGAAACTGGCAATGGCTGCGCACGTCTCGGCATAGGCGCGGTCACTCGGCAGCTCGTAGGCGTCCCCGATGGACTCGTCTCGATGGCGGGAACCGTGCGCGCCGGTCACATAGGTCTTTGAAGAAAACAGCTCCTCCCAGATGGCCTCCGACGCAGCCAGCAGCTCGGTGTCAGCCGTCTCGACGGCCACGTCGACGACGCCGGCCTGCAAGTAGAGCTCGCGCACCGCGTGACCGGTTGCGTGAGCCCGCTCCCGTACGGGAAGATGGTGCAAGAAGTACGACAACGGGAAACGCCGGTCCCCGAGCAGGCCGGCGCCCGGCAATGCGACGTCGGCTCTCCCCCGGAGATCCACCTGCCGTTTGGCCAGCTCGAGCAGGCGCACGTCGCCGGTCGACCGGTAGAACTCCACCAAGGCCGTCTCGACCTCTGGGTGGCCGCCCACGGCCACGAGGCGGCCGTCCCCGTCCTCCAAGGAAAACGTCGCGAGCAGGTGGCCCGCGAGCCTCTCTGCCACGCCGGCCAAGCTCGGGCCGCTGCCTGTCCGCTGCACCGCCGTCGCGGCTTGGAGCAAGTGGCCGGCGCAGTAAAGCTCATGCCCCCAGCGCAAGTCCTTCCAGACCAACTCTGGGTGCTGGCCCTGGAACCAAGAGTTGACGTAACCGTCTGAGCGCTGGGCCCGCGCTATGACCGACGAGGCCTCCTCGAGGAAGTCCTCTACCTCAGACGAGAGCCCGCGCACGCTCTCCCAGGCTGCGGCCTCCAGGGTCTTGTAGACGTCCGAGTCGGAAAAGTGCAGCCCTTCATGGGCGGCTTGGCCCCCGTGCCCCTGAGCCACACGTTCCAGGTTGCGGACAGCGCCCGACGCGACCACTCGCTCGATGCAATTGGGGAGCGTCTCGGCGCTGTTGCGCCGCTGCCAGTCGCCCAGTTCGTGCCCCTCGGCAAGGACGACCTCTCGCATGTCCAAAGGGTGCAGGCTCCCTGTAGCCGCGCGTGTAGGCCAAACCGGGCCGCTCCCGACGGCTCCGGCCGAGGCCTTGGCTGGCGTGCTCGGCACCGCGTTGCTTCCTTGCTCCATGCCTCTTTCTCCGGGTTAGACGAGCAACACAAGGCCTGCCTGCGCGACAGCCATGCCCTGGCCCTCCCTCCCTTCGCTCCTTTGGTACGCGGGAACGCTACCCTCATACCCTGGCTCCTGTCAAGACGAGGTGTGCCTCGAGCACGCCTGCTCAGCGGTTATGGTTGCGGAAGCGCTTCCCCTTATTTAGCCGGGAGCAGTACTGCCGCGTCGGCTTCGCGGCACGGCGCCTTGCCCCGGGCGTGGCAGGAGCTTGCGCCGTCCTACGCATATGCTTGGCCCGTGGACACGGCCCGGCAACCAACGCTCACAGAAGTGGCGCGGCTGGCGGGCGTTTCTGTCACCACCGCGTCAAAGGCAATCAACCGGCAGGAGCGGATTTCTGAGGCCACCAGGAAACGCGTGCTCCGAGCCGCCCGGCGACTCTCCTACACCCCCAACCTGGCCGCCAAGAGCTTGGCGAGCGGGCGGAGCAACATCATCGGTGTGCTCCTAAGGGACCCCATGGTCGACCGCTTAGCCATGCCCATGGTCATCGGGGCGCAGTCCGTGCTCGAGCAACTGGAGTTCTCGGCAATCATCGCTGATGCGAGGGGCGTGGACGACCGCCTCACCGAGCTAGGCGTGATGCTCCGCCAACGCGGTGTCGACGGCCTGCTTATCGTTGGCGACAACCAGGGAGCAATTTCCTCGATAACCGCGTCAGCCAAGATCCCGTGCGTATACGTCCACGGCCCCACGAGCAACTCCCGAGATGTAGTGCACCTTGTCGACGACTTTGCTGGTGCCGTCACACTCGTCAACCACTTGCTGGATATCGGCCGTACCCGGATAGCCCACGTCACCGGCCCCAAGCACTCCCCCGCGGTCCAGCAACGGGCCCTCGGTGTGACCCACGCTCTCCACGAGCATGGCCTCCGTCTCGCCGGCCGTGTCAGGTACGGCCTGTGGTCCCAGCGCTGGGCACGGCAGGCGACGCGCGAGGTCCTGGCGAAGGTGCCGAACGTCGATGCCATCGCCTGCGGATCTGACCAGATTGCAGCGGCAGCGCTCGAGGCGGTCACCGCTACCGGGCGAAAAGTCCCGGACGATGTCGCGATCACCGGCTACGACAACTGGACCGTCTTTGCGCAGGAAACCGACCCCTCGTTGACGACGCTGGACATGGACCTCGAGCATTTGGGCGCGGCGGCGGTGAGCGACCTCTTCGCCATGATCGGTGGGAACCGAGTGGGCGGCGGCACTCGCCACCACGAAGGGACCCTAGTGATCAGGGGCTCGACCGACCCCCGCCTACCCTAACCACAGGCTCGGGTCGAAAAGGTTCACGGGACCCGCCAGACCACCTCGTGGTCGCCGGCCTCCACCACCTGCTCACCGAGCGGCGTGCCGTCGCCGGCGCTTGCTACCGCCGCGCCGACAACGTCGTCGACCGGTACGGCGCCGGCGACCGCGCACTCCATTCCCGGCGGCACGCTGAGCCTGCCGACCACCGCGTGCTCTCCGTCCCATGCCCAACCGACCTCGAGATGGCCGGCCGGCGCCTCGAAGGCGAAGTGCACGTCGGCCACCTGGCGCGAGATGGCCGGCCGGAAGGCGGCCTTCGTCAAACCCGGCACGTCCGGCGCCGGCCGGAGCCCACAAACGCCTTCTACGAGCCAGAGGAGCATAGAAGACATGGCGTAGTGGTTGAACGAGTTCATGGTGGGGCACGCCGGCCACCCGTCCTTGTCCAGGCCGTCCCAGCGTTCCCAGACCGATGTGGCGCCCATTTTCACCATGAAGCCGAGCGACGGCGGCTCGGTGCGCAACAGCAGGTCGTAGGCGAGGCCGGGGTGGCCAGCCTTGTCCAAGGCGCTCAGCAAGAACGCGCTCCCGGAAAAACCAGTCTCGAGGCGCTTACCGGCCGAAGTCACCAAGTCGGCCAGGCGCTGGCCCGCTTTGGCCGTCGTCGCGTCGTCGAGCATCTCGAACACGAGTGGCAAGACGTAGCCGGTTTGGGTCTCCTCCCCGACGATCGGGGCGAAATGGCTCGCCGCAATGGAGGAACTGGCTTTCCTCTCGTCGGCCACCCGGCCGGTGCGAGGATCGACGTACTGGCCGACAAAGGCGGCGCGCACCGCCTCCGAGCGCTCTCTCAGCCAGCTCTCGCCCTCTTTGTCGCCCAAGAGGTGAGCTACCTTCGCTCCGACAGAACTCGAACGGTAGAGCCAGCATGTCGAGAACAGGTCGTGCGAAGTGTCCGGCCCGGCCGGCACCCAGTCGCCGTAGTCGTTGCCGCGACCGTTGCGCCATATCCCGTCGGGGTTGGCGTCGTGGACGAGCCGCAGCCATTCGACCATGGCGGGGTACATGCGCTCGAGGGGCTCGCTGTTGCCGTACCTTTCGAACATCAACCAGGGTATGAGCACGCCTGCGTCCGCCCAAGCCGGCGCCCCGGCGAGAAATGACGGTCCGGGCCACATGGACGAGGGGCGCGGCGCGACGTCGGGGAAACCGCCGGCTGGCGTCCTGGCGTCCAAGATGTCGTCGAACCACTTGGACATGAAGGCTGATATGTCGTAGGTGTAAGCAGCGACGGGCGCGAACAAAAGGGCGTCTGCCATCCAGCCCATCCGCTCGTCCCGCTGGGGGCAGTCGGTCGGGACGTCGACGTAGTTGGCCCGCAGCGAACACACCATCAGTTCGTGCAGCTGCTCGAGCAAGCGCTCAGATGAGCTGAAATGACCGGTCCTCTCCATCTCACTCGAAATGGTGACCGCTTCTGCACCGACGAGGCGCTCGGGGGACGAAAGCCCGTGCACCTCGGCGTACCTGTAGCCGCGATAGGAAAAAGCCGGGACAAGAGTTTCCACCCCGCCGCCGGCGCAGGTGAAGCTGTCGGCACAACGAGCCCCGCGCAGATTGCCCCGGTAAAGCCTGCCAGTGGGCTCCAAAATCTCGCCATAGACGACATCGACCTGGCGGCCGGCGTCTTCGCGCACCTTCAATCTCAGGTAGCCCGTGTCGTTGGCACCGCTGTCCACCAAGACCGTGCCGTCGGCTTGGGCCGTAACCTTCGCCTTCGCGGTACCGACGGCGCGCAGCGGCCCGGCACGGTGAGCGACGAGTTGGCCGGCGGTCCCGGTACCCACATCGACAGCGCTCCAGCGCAGGTTGGCCGTCTGCCCAAAAGGAAATGTGCGCCGGAGGTCCCACACCTCTCCGTCGTAGAGGTCGCTCGACTCGATGGCACTCGGCGCCCATTCCCAGCGCTCGTCGGTCGGGACGACGCTGCGGCTGCCGTCGCCGGCCGTGAGCTCGAGCTGCACGAGCAACTCCGGCGTTCGTACCGGCTGGGACGAACCCGGTTCGGCGCGCGTCGCGATCCTGCCCGAGTACCAGCCTGGGGCGACGAGAGCCAGCAGGACGTTTTCTCCCAGTCGTAAATGGCCGCCGACATCGAGCGCCTCGTACTGCACTCGCCGGCGGTAATCGGTCCAGCCGGGCCGTAGGAGGGCGTCGCTCACACGCTCGCCGTTCAGGTAGAGCTCGTACACTCCGAGAGCGCTCGCGTAGAGCCGCGCCATGCCGGGCACAGCCTCGAGGTGGAAACAGCGGCGGAGGGCATAAGGGGCTCTATCTGGCGACCGCTGGGCGGCGTCGGGGCGGCGTACCCACGAGGCCGACCAATCCGAACGTTCGAGCAGCCCCATTTCCCAGAAAGCGGGGCCGCTCCACTCGCTCGCCTCGCCAGCCGGCGTCCGCGCCCGCACCGACCAAAACGTGCGCTCGCGCGAGGACGGCGCGCGGCCCGGCCACCGGGCGTTCAAGGCCGCGGACTCCACCCATTCGCTCTGCCACGCCCCCTCCGCTGAACCGAGCTCGCCGACCGAAGCAGCGGCGCGCAGCTGGAACGCGGCCTGGCGGGCATCTCCTGCCGCCGGCGGGAGCCGCCACTGCAAGAACGGGCGCCTCGTGCCTATGCCGAGAGGGTCGGTCCGGAACTCACAGCGCAACCCTTCCGGGCGCCAAGGCAGTACTTGCTCGCTCATTCGCGTCTATTCCCCGCCCACGGGCAGGGAATGCCCCCTTTCTGTGTCCCCGCAGATATGAACCGTTTCAAGGCGGGATGGTACCGTCCCGGTTGGGTCGGTGTCAAGCGAGCTCGGGTTCCGACCCGCCCGCCCTACAGCACCCTGACCAGGACGACCGCCAACACTGCCAGCACGAGCCAGGCCGCCAGCATCCCCCACACCACATGGCGCAACCGGCGGACTCGCGGGGTGAGGTAGACCTCGTCGTCGGCACCCGCCGGCTGGGGGCCGGCCGGCACGGGCGCGCCACCCGTTTTTCGGCGCGGCCCTGCTCGACCGCCCTGATGTCGTGCCCCACCTTGCCGGCTCATGTGCACATTGTGGCCCGCCGGCGAGGGGCAGGCACCACGCGACGTGACGCGAAGAGAGAGGGGGCCGGCGCGCTCCTGCGCCCGGTCACCGGCGGCTGCCGGCTCGCGCCACGGGCCTGGGAGACTGGAGAGATGGACGTCGCCGCGAAGCTAGAGGTCTCAGCCGAACCAGCCGGCAGCAACCTGGCCACGGGCCTGTTGTCGCAGTACTTCGAGGAGCTCCGCCAGCGCTTGCCCGGCGGGTTCGACCCGAGCCTGGCGCTCACCGTGCGCGATGACCAACTCGTACACCCTAACGGCGCTTTCCTCGTCGCCCGGGTCGAGGGCCGCGCTGTCGGGTGCGGGGCGGTCCGCCGGCTCGACGCGCTCACGGCCGAGATAAAGCACATGTGGGTCGACCCTGCTGCCCGCGGCCACCGGGTCGGCAAGACCTTGCTCGCCTCGCTCGAGGATGCTGCCCGCCGGCTCGGGTGCACCACCGTGCGCCTGGACACTAGCTCCCACCTGGCCGAGGCGATCTCCCTCTACCGTTCGTCGGGCTACACAGAGACCGGCCCGTACAACGACAACCCCTACGCACGCCACTGGTTCGAGAAGCACCTCGGTCCGGTGCCGGGGGCGCCCGAAAACCTACAAACGTGAACCCCGAAAGGGCACATTCACCAGATTTTGACCGGTTAAGTGGCACTTTTTCTGACGGATGTGGCTTCTGCCCAGCCACATCGGCCGGTTTTTTGAACACGCCGGGCCGGCGGCGCAGGCAGAGGACCACGCCCGGCCGGCGGGCGCACGCAGAGCCCGGCGGGCGGGCAAGCCGTCAGCGGTAACCCTTCCACTGGCGGCCGCGCGGCTCCACGTCCTCCGGCGCTTCCTTTCCCCAGGACGCCCAACCGAGGTGGGGGTAACGGGCAAAGAGCTCCAGGTAGGGCCCAGGCGAGCAGGCCTCGATTATCCCGTAGAGCTCCTCGGGCTTACGGCTGTGCTCTCGCTTCCGGCTCGCTATGAGGTTGACCTGGCGCCGGCCCGGTGCGAGCGTACGCAGCTTGCCGCGCGTGCCGAAGAGGACCAGCTCGGTGACATTGCGGAAGTAAAAGCCCACTCCCCGGCCGTCGGAGCCGCCGTCCTTTCTCACCTTGTGCCACACCAGGTTGGCCTTGTAGGTGAACCCCCAGTTCTCCATCACGGAAAGGCCTTCGGCGAGCAGTGCGTTCGGGACCCACAAGTAGCAGTGCGAGCGTTCGGCCACGACGTCGGCAACCGGTAAGGATGCGACGTCCTTCGCGTCCATGGTCTCGTAGCGAGAAAGTCGGCGGTGCTCGGGGGCCACCTTGCCGGTGCGGTTGGCGAATCGCCACGGGGGGTCGGCCAGGACCGTGCCGAACGGATCCTCCGCCCCGAGGTCCTCCAGGTTCAGCCGGCCGTCCCAACCCATGCTGGCCAGATCGTAGGTGGCGCCGGAGGCAGGTTGGTGGAAATCTAGGTGGAGGTGGCCTCGGCGGCCAGGGTCTCTAGTGGGGTCAAGAGCGCCAACCGAGGAGCTCGGCCACCGGGGGGCAGGTCGGGGAGGAAAAGATGTCAGCCGCGTCGGCAAGCCCGTTCGGTCCGGCCAGCGCGGAGAAGCAGTCGGGCGAGAGCGTCTCCACGCCGCCAGCGCTTCGCGCCCGAATGAGCAGCTGTTGCCACAAGGCCTCCGGCAAGACCGTGCCCCTCGGGACCACGGCCCAAACGGTCCTCTCCCGCCCGGCAAGCCCTGGCACCCGCCTGGCGGCCGCACCGTCGAGCAGAAGGGCGTCCGGCCCCGCCGCCAGGGCCGATACCACCACAACCGCCGGCTCCTGGCCCTGACGTTCCTGCCCACGGGAACTCCGGTCCCGCTCACGGTTCTTCTTGGGCGCGCCGCCTTCCCGGGCCCGCCGGCGCCGGAGCGCGCTCACCACTGCGTCCGCCGCTGGGCCGAGCACCGATACGCCGCCGCCGGCGGGGAGCGCCGCGGCTAAACGCTTGCCTGTCGGGTCCTCCAAGAGCTCGTTGGCCGCCTCCCAGATCCCACCCACTGGCTCAGGGGCAGACAGGGCTCGCGCCGAGAGCCACCAGAGGCGCCCTGACGCCGGGAAGTACTCGATCAGGCGCCGGCAGGCATGGAGGAGCGTGGCCGGGCTCTCCTCTGCCAGTTCGGCGAGGATCTGCGCTACCTCGGTCACGGGGAGGTCGTCCATGCTTTCCCATCCCCTTGCCACGTAACGCAGTTGTTCCAGAGGGTGCACCGGGGTTCCTCTTCAGGTCGTGTAATAGGCGTTTATGTGAACGTACTCGGGGGACAGGTCACACCCCCACACCGTCACCTCCCCCGGGCCGTCCCCCAAGCGGACGCCGATTTCGACGGTGCTCTCCGCCATGAGCTGCGCCAGCCGGTCGAGGTCCCTGGCGGCCAGCTGGTGAGGGTAGACCTCGAGGCCCCCGAAGCTCACCCGCACCGACTCGGCGCTGATACCGGTCTCCTGCCAGCACTTGCCGATCGCCATCACGACCCGGCCCCAGTTGGGGTCGGCCCCGTGGACGGCGCACTTGACGAGGGGCGAACTGACGATCGTCTTGGCGACCCGCTTCGCCTGGGCAGCATCAGCCGCCCCCGCCACCTGGACCTGGAGGACCTTGGTAGCACCCTCGCCGTCGGCGGCGAGCTGGACCGTTAGCGAGCGGCAGACGGCTAAAAGAGCGCCCTCGAGCTGGGCCGGCTCGACTTCCCCGGCCGCGCCGCTCGCCATGACGACCGCCGAGTCCGAAGTCGAGGTGTCGGTATCGATCGAGAGGCAATTGAACGTGGCATCGACGGCCCGCCTCCACATCGCATCGAGGTCGGGCGCCGGCACTTCGGCGTCGGTGAACACGTACGCAAGCAGCGTCGCCATATCGGGCTCGATCATCCCCGACCCCTTGGCCAGCCCCATGACCGTGGCCGAGCCGGCCGGCGCGCTGGCCAGTTTCGGCCGAGTGTCCGTCGTCATGATCGCCCTGGCTATCGCCTGGAAGTCCGCCACCTCGGGCATGGACAGGCTGGCGAAGTGCCCCCTTATCCGCTCCATCGGGTAGCGCCGGCCGATCACCCCGGTCGAGCACACCACAACGTCGTCCCGGGCGCACCCGACTACCTTGGCCGTGAGCTCGGCCAGCTCCTCTGCGTCGCGCTCGCCCGGTGCCCCGGTGGCCACGTTGGCGTTCTTCGAGACCGTCACGAGGGCGCGGGCGGACCCGTCGGCCAGGTGGCGCCGGGAAAGGGTGACGCTCGGCCCGGCGAAGAGCGACTGCGTGAAGACCCCAGCCGCCACGCAGGGGCCCTCGCCCGCCACGATCGAAAGGTCGAGGCTCGAGTCCTTTATGCCGGCGTTGCCGGCATAAGTGACAAACCCCTTGGGGAGGCAGATGGCGTCACCGGTTGTGACATCTGGCAGCACTCGCATTGCCACCATGATCGCGCCCTGCTTAGCGCTGGCAAGATAGGGTACCTGACCTGCCAAACCGTACTCGCTAGAGACCTCCGGAGGTGGCGCGGTGAACCCGCTTGAACGCGTTGTCAGGAAACTTGACCGCACCCAGCAGCGCCACGTGCCGCTGTCGGTGGTCATCGGGGTGGTGAAGAAGTTCGGGGACGACAACGCCGGCACGCTCGTGGCCAACCTGGCGCACACGGCCTTCGGGACCCTCTTCCCGCTCCTGTTGCTCCTGGTCACGGTCCTAGGGCTGGTCTTGAACGGGCACCCCACCCTCCGCCACGAACTCTTGACGTCGGCGCTCAGCAAGTTCCCGATAATCGGCACGGACCTCTCCGGCAACATCAAGGCGATGCGGCGGGACAGCGTGTTCGGGTTCGTGGTCGGCATCGGCGGGCTCGTCTGGGGCTCGCTCGCCCTCGGCCAGAACGGCATATTCACGATGGCGCAGGTGTGGAACCTTCCCGGGCCCGAGCGTCCAGGGTTCCCCGCCCGCCTTGCCCGCAGCCTCGGCTTCCTCGCCGTGCTCGGCGTGGGCCTCGTCGTCGGGACCTTCCTCGGCGCTGCCGTGCCGGCGGCACATGGTTCCCTCGGCCTCGCCGTGGCGGGCGGTGCCGCGTCGGGCTTGGTGAACTTCGCCGACTACCTGTTTACTTTCCGCATCCTCACCCCAGCGGTGGTGAAGCTCCGCCAGCTGGTACCAGGCGCCGTCCTCGCCGGGATCGGCTGGACCGTGCTCCAGTCCTTCGGAGGCTTCGTCGTCGGCCATTACCTGAAAAACGACAATTCCCTCTACGGGACATTTGGCATAGTGATAGGTCTTTTCGCCTGGATCTACTTGATATCGGAGCTCACCGTATATGCGGCCGAGCTGAACGTGGTCCTCGCCCGCCGGCTCTTCCCCCGCTCGCTCGTGCAGCCCCCGCTCACCGAGGCCGACCGCTCCTCGCTTGCCGCTCAAGCGCTCCAAAACAAGCGCCGGCCCGAGCAGCACGTGCAGGTCTCCTTCGACGGCGATGCTGTAGTCCAGCAGGTCTGAGCCCGGGCCTGCCGGCGACGACTTCTGACGCCTCCGGTAACTTCTGACGCGTTCGGGGCGCATTTGGCGACAAGCACGACACTTTTTGAAAAAGTGGACATTTTTCGGCCGAGCGTTCAGTTCAGGGCTTGAACACCATCAGGTACAGCGCGCCCAGCAAAAGCACGTTGAACAGGCCGGTACCTGCGCTTATCCGGCGGTAGAGGCCGTCGAGCCGGTCGAGCTCAGGGGGCCGCGCCGGCGGCTTGACGGGCGGTGCCTGGGCGAGCGCGAGCATGGTCCGCCGGTAGTCACGTTCGGCCGGACGCACCATGCCGTGGAGCAGGCCGACCATCACGAAATAGACGACGAGGGCGGCGACGACCCACGCCTTGCCGAAATTGGACGAGTGCCCCTCTTCTCCGAGGGCGGCCAACCCGAACACGACTACCCCGTATATGAGGATCTCCGCGAACTGCGAAACCTGGCCGTAGACCGCCAGCACACCGGCTTCGGCCGCACCTGCTGCTCCCCGCCGGCGAGCCACCTCCAGCAGGAAACCACGGTACACGACCGCGCCAAACCCGGCGACGGCACAGATTATGTGCAAAAGGACGAGCAGGTTGTAGGCCCACCCCGCGGGGTCTTTGGTCACTTTACGACGCCGCCGCGCGTCATGGCCTCGACGTCGAGGGCGCGGTCTACCTCCTCCTCGGACAGGAGGCCGTTTTCCAGCACCACCGTGCGCAAGTCTTTTCCTTCGGCCAGGGCCTGCTTCACTACCTTGGCTGCCTTTTCGTAGCCGATGTAGGGGTTGAGGGCGGTGACGATCGCCGGCGAGGACAGGGCGTAAGTGCGGCACCGGCCCACATCGGCCTCCAGCCCAGAAATGCAACGGTCCGCGAGGAGTCGGCTCACATTGGCGAGCAGGCGCACCGACTCCAAGAGGTTGCGCGCGATAACCGGCAGCATGACGTTGAGCTCGAAATTGCCGGCCGCGCCCCCGAAGGCTATGGAAGCGTCGTTGCCGATGACCTGTGCTACGACTTGCGAGACGGCCTCTGGGATAACGGGGTTCACTTTTCCCGGCATTATCGAGCTCCCCGGCTGGAGGTCGGGAATGTGCACCTCACCGAGCCCCGCTCGCGGCCCACTGCCCATCCAACGCAAGTCGGTGGCGCACTTGTAGAGCGAGACCGCGACCGTCCGCATCGCTCCAGAGGCCTCGACCAGGCCGTCGCGCGAGCCCTGCGCCTCGAAGTGGTCCCGCGCCTCGCGGAGGGGCAGGCCGAGCTCACCGGCCAGGCGGGCGATGACGCCCGCCGCGAAGCCCGGGGGCGCGTTGAGGCCGGTGCCCACGGCAGTCCCGCCGAGGGGCAGTTCACCGAGGCGAGGGAGGCAGCCCTCCAGACGCTCGATGCCGTACTCGATGGCGGCCGCGTAGCCGCCGAACTCCTGGCCCAAGGTCACCGGGGTGGCGTCCATCAAGTGGGTACGACCGGCCTTGACCACCCCGGCGAGCTCGACCGCCTTGTGCCGGAGCGATTCGGCCAGGTGGGCGAGGGCCGGCACGAGCGAGGTGACGACGCCCTCCACCGCCGCCAGGTGAATGGCCGAAGGGAACATGTCGTTGGACGACTGGGACGCGTTGACCTCGTCGTTCGGGTGCACCTTGCGACCAAGCCTCTCGCCGGCGAGGGTGGCGAGCACCTCGTTCATGTTCATGTTGGAGGAGGTGCCCGAGCCCGTTTGGAAGACGTCCACCGGGAACTCGCCGTCCCAGCTGCCGCCGGCGACCTCGGACGCGACACCAGCAATGGCCTCGGCGGCTTCGGGCGTTATGACGCCGAGCTCGGCGTTCTCTCGGGCTGCGGCTCCCTTCAGGAGGGCCAGGGCCCGGATGAGAGAGCGCTCGATGCGAAGCCCCGAGACAGGGAAGTTCTCGACGGCGCGCTGGGTCTGGGCCTGCCACTTGGCGGCCACCGGCACGAGCACCTCCCCCATCGAGTCGTGCTCTATCCGGTAGCCCTCGGGGGCGGTGCCGGTGCTCTGCTGGGGTGACGACTCTCTAGCAACGTGATCGCTCATCGGCAGCAAACCTACTGTCCCGCCCCGAAAGACAATGCAGTGACATTTGGACGCCAATTGCGAACCTCCTCCAGCGTCCCAGTGCACCCTCTCGACTGTTGCACTCAAACACGTGTTCTCATTCGAACGCTTGTCCTGACCGGCAAAGGCGTCGATACAAAAGGCTTGAGGCCTCTTGTGACAGCTGTGACCAGAGTTGTTAGAGTTGCTGTTGAGCAAATAGAAGGGCTGCCATCGGTAACCGTCCCGCCGCCGTACCACGATCGTGCAGGTGCCCGAAAGTCGCCATGAACAAGCTTGGTCGCGATCACAAGTCGTTGCCACTCCTAGCCGCGGGTGCGCTCGTCCTGGCCGGCGCCACCATGGCAGGCACGGCTGAGCCTGGGACAGCGCAGCCCCCGCCGGCAGTGACCGCCGGCACCTCCTCCGGCGGTAGGAGGGTCGCCCGTCTCGACGCAGTCGGCGCTGGTGGTGCCGCTGGCCAGGTGGGCAGCTCGCGTGCTGAGGTCGGGGCCGTGGCCCCCAAGTTGGCCAGCGGCGCAGCTGCCAGTGGCGGTACGGGCGTCGCCACCGCTCACTCGAAGCTCGCTGCTGACAGGGGGCGCGTTGCAGCAGACAAGGCCCGTGCCGACCGGATCGCGAGTGAGTTGGAACAAGAAGGCATCGTGATGGCCAAGCTCGCCGAAAGAGCCGACTCGGAGGGAGTGCTGGCAGCACACTTGCAAGCCCAGCTCAAAGACGCCGGGGCCGCCGAAGTGACGGCCAAGGGCCAGCTGGCCAGTGCCAGGGCGGCACTGGTGGAGGAAGCGATCTCGGCGTACACCGGCGGCGAAGCCCTCTCGCTCCGGGCAGGTAGCGGCGCAGGTCTACGGCCCTACCTCATCGTTGGGTACGCAGAAGCGGTCGCCCAAGTGCAGACATCAATCATTTTGCGGTACCGGTCGGCGTCAGCTCGCCTTCGCTCGGCCGTGGCCCTGCTCAGCGAGCGTCAAACTGCTGTTCGAGTTGCGGGGCGACGCCTAGCCGCGGACGGGAAGGCGGCGGCTGCCCAGCAGTCCCTCCTGCGGTCGCAGCTTGCAGACGTGAAGGGCACTCTGGCGCTAGCCGTGGCGCAGGCTCAGCGCCAGCAGGCCGCGGTGCAAGCGACCGAAGAAAAGGCCCTACTCGCGACCACAGAGCAGCCCGTGCCGGCACCGAGCACGACCGCAACGACGAGCGTCTTGCCGGCAGAGACTGTGGCGCCGACAGCTACCGAGGCTTCGAGCACCGTGGCGTCAGCACTGGCTTCGAGCAGCACTACGGCGACCACCGGTAGGCCAGATTCGAACTCGCCGGCTTCGAGCACGCCGGCCTCCAGCCTGACCACTGGCCCTGCCGCCACGGTGCCACCTACCCCTGCCGCCACGGTGCCACCTACCCCTGCCGCCACGGTGCCACCTACCCCCACCACAACCACGACGGCTCCAGCAGCCACAAGCACCCCCGCGCCCGCCGTCTCCACGTCGGTGCCCGCGCCTTCGGCACCGTCCACCACCCGGGCAACCCCGACCACCGTGTCGTCGCTGGTGACCACCACGACTGCCGCCGGCACGGCGACCACCGCCAGCATCCTCAAACCGACCACTACGGAACTCGGGACCACCACGACTACCGCACCGCCGGAAACGACGAGAGGGGTCTCACCGACGAGACTTGCTGCTACCAGCGTGCCGGAGGAAGGCTCGTCGCCGGCGACAACCACGCCAGCGACAACCACGCCAGCGACAACCACGCCAGCGACAACCACGCCAGCGACAACCACGCCAGCGACAACCACGCCAGCGACAACCACGCCAGCGACAACCACGCCAGCGACAACCACGCCGACGCTCGTTGCACCGACCTCGGTGACCTCGATAACGCCGGCTACGGCTACCTCGACGGCCCCCCCGACGACCTCAACACCGACTACGACAACTTTGCCGGCTACGAGCGCGAACGGTGCGGCCCCAGGTGCCCAAATCGCCGTGGCCTTCGCTCTCTCCCAGATCGGCAAGCCCTATCAATGGGGCGGCGCCGGCCCCGACAGCTACGACTGCTCTGGGCTCGTGATGGTCGCTTGGGGCAAGGCCGGCGTGTCGTTCCCCCACTCGGCACAGGACCAGTACGACCTCACCCAGCGGGTCAGCATCGCGAACCTGGTCCCGGGCGACCTCGTGTTCTTCGGGACGCCAAGGGACGTCTACCACGTGGGCATGTACGTAGGCCACGGCGAGATGGTCGATGCCCCCGAGACCGGCCAGGACGTCCACATCCAGAGCATCTACGAACTCAATCTCCTCGGGGGCGGCAGGGTCCGCTGACCTCGCTGGCACCGAGCGCGTCTCGAGGACCTACCGGGCGGCTGGCCGCCGGCTGACAAGCGTCGTCTCCGAGAGCGTCACCAGCGTTGTCATCACTCGGGGTGAGGGCAAGCCACGACTCGCGCCACATATGGTGGTGGCAGGCGTCCGTCTGCGAGTCCGGGGTCAGGAGGGTGTGAGCTCCAACTGGCGCGCGCCAACGGCCTTAGTCGCTTCCGTGTGGGCGAGGATGAAGATCCCAGCTACCACGGCCGAAAAGGAAACCACCTCGGCACTGCTCGCAATGAGGCCAGCTCGGAGCGACTCCCCAAATACGGCCGCACCGACCACAACGCTCACAACGGGGTCCGTGGCCAACAAAGTGGGTAGGGAGGCGTCGAGAGGCCCGGCCTGGAACGCACTCTGAGAGAGCACCATGCCCGCTGCCCCCGCAGCTAGCAACGCATATGGCTGCCAGTTGGACAACAACGACCCGACCCCCAACGAGAGCAGGTGAGCGCAGTCCTTCGTCAGAGCGGCCGACGCCCCGAAGACCACCCCCCCGGCTGTGCCGAAAGCCATCGCTTTCCAACGCGGGCTGCACTCACGACCCAAGACCACCAGCGTGCCGGCCACCAGGACCGTAACGAAAAGAAGGGCAGCCCAGGTGCTGCCAGGCACGCTCGGGTGCCCGGCTGTGGGGTGGCTGACAACTAGGAACACACCAAGACCGGCGGTCGTGAGCAAGACGCCGCTCCAGTCCCAGCTGCGCATCCGGTATGGGACCAGCCTGGCCTTGATGGGTAGGGCGAACAGCAGGCTCACTACCAAGAGCGGCTGCACCAGCACCAGGGAACCCCTGGACAAAGCCACCCACTGGCAGGCATAACCAACCCCATCGAAACATAAGCCGATCAACCATCGGGGCCGAGTAGCGAGCCGGGCGACCAGGCTAACTCTGAGCGATTTATCGCGTGGCTGGCACTCTGCCTCCCGCTGCTGGAAGACCGAGGCCAACGCGAAGAGGAGCGCGGCAAATAAGGCAGCAGCGATCGCCATCGCGCCACCGTACCAGCTCTGCCTTTCCGCCACCTCCGCAAGTTGCCCCCCGTCCACGGGGCCTTGCAGCGCTTACCCAAAAACGTCCGGTCCAAGCACCCAGGACTGCGTCGGCTGGCCCCTAGACTGACGACCGGTGCCACGACAGGCAACTTTCGCTCGGTTGCGACCGATGCTCCTGGTTGGGCAAGTGGGCGTTGTCGATGGAGCAACGAGCCGACCGTTCCTGGAGGCAGCACTGGCGACCTGATCCTTGGGCGCGTGGTGAAATCGGTAGACACAGCGGGCTTAAACCCTGCCGCCTAAGAGCATGAGGGTTCGACCCCCTCCGCGCCCACGCCGACTTGGCTGCAAAGTGGCTGGCCAAGAGCTTGTCGCGACACGTCGGCGTGGCGCCCTCCGCGTTGGGCGCCGGCAGCAGAGCGGGTACCGACCAGCAAGTGGTCGACACCTAGCCGGGCCGGCCCTCTCAGCCCCTGCGTTGGGCGGCCAACAGAGCGGCCCCCACGGCCCCCGCTTTCTCTCCCAACTGGGCCGGGACGAGACGTATCCTGCGCGCCTCAGGGGCTTCGACGAGGTCGGCGAAGGCGTCCTGTAGCGGCTCCATCACTGCCTGCTCGGCCTCGATGAGCCCCCCGCCCAGGACTATGACGGAGGGGTCGAGGACGTTGGACAGGTTGGCCAGCCCGAGAGCCAACCACCAGGCAAACTCCTTCATGACCGCCAGAGCTTCAGGGTGACCGTCTAGGGCGGCCTCGGTCACGTGCTCGCCGCGCACGGCTTCAGGGTCGCCCCCCGCCGCCTTCACGGCACAGTCCAGTCTTCCGGCTAGGGCAGCCTCACGCGCCAGACGACCAAGTCCGTCACCGGACGCGAACCGCTCCCAGCAGCCGCGTTTCCCACACGGGCAGGGTGGCCCGTGGGGGTCGATGACCATGTGGCCGATCTCACCGGCAAAGCCGTGCGCCCCCTCGAGCAGGCGACCACGGGTCACCATGCCGCCCCCGATCCCGGTTCCGAGGGTCACCATGAGCACATCGTCAAAACCCTGAGCGGCACCAACTGAATGTTCCGCCCAGCAAGCCGCCGTCGCATCGTTGAGCACCACAGTGCTCGCGCCGGGGTCACGGTGCTCAGCCAGGAGCTGGCGCAGGTCCATCCCGTCCACGCTGTGCAGGTGCGGGCAGAAATGAGCGGTGCCGTTGCGGTCGAGCATGCCCGGGAAACCGACACCGAGAGGCAGTGTGCTCGACCTCTCGCTGGCCCCCTCTGCCACTTGGGCGACGCCGACCAGGACCGTTTCGATGACGTCACCAGCGCGGACCGGCGTGCGCAGCTTGGCCCAAGCCTCGACTTCGCCGGCTGGGCTCAACCGTACAGCCAGCACTTTGGTGCCGCCGATGTCCACTCCTATGGCCGGGCCTATGTCCAAGGCTCCAATAGTACGAGCTGGCCTCAGGTCCGGCGACAGGTTTCCCCATGCTCCGGCCACTGGCAGTGACCTGCTCGACTGGCCCGAGCCCGGACGAAACGTTCGCGAGGCTTCTTGTCGCTGAGGCGTTCTTTGCGGCCGCCGAGGCTGGCGCGGTTATACCGACCAGCGATAATAGCCCTACGGCCGTCACGAGCAGGGTTGCTGGGTCCTTCACTTGCACGCGGAGAAGCGCCCATGAGACTCGAGCCGTATCGCTCCCTGATATTGGGGGGGGGCGATCGCTCAGTCGGCCCGTACCTCGAACCACACCGCTTTCCTGTCCCCGGCAAGTGGGCGTACTCCCCAGGCCGTCGCCAAGTGGTCCACCAACCAAAGGCCGCGACCACCCTCGTCCAACGCTCCCGGTTCCCTCAGGACTGGGGCGCGCGGATCCGCGTCCTGCACCTCCACCCATACTCGGGTCCCGCCCACCTGCACGGAGACCTCGAGCGCGCCACCCGCGTGGCGCTCTGCGTTGGCCGTGAGTTCGTCCATGAGCAGGACGGCTACGTCGGGGTCGACCAGGCAACCCGACTCCGCGAGGGCATTGGCTACGACCCGCCTCGCAAGGAACAGTGCGACCTCGCCCCGCCTGAAGCGGACGCTGATTTCCACCGCCGTCACCCCCATTCGGCGCCCACGCTTGGCCTTCCTCCTTCCGGAGAAGAAGAGTCCTATTTAAGCTGGGCTACGCTTCGCGAGCTTTTGCATGGCTTTCCCGAGCGGTCGCGCGCAGTCCCCAATATCCTCCCAGGGGTCGCGGTTACTGCTCAGCCGGGCAGGCACGTCGGCAACTTTGAAACCCGGAGACCTAGCCCCGCCGAGCTCGCCCCAGGCCAAGGGGGTCGCAACTGGCGCGCCAGGCAGCGCCCGGACGGAGTAGGAAGCGACCGACGTCTGGGCGTACGCGTTGCGTTGCACGTCTATAAAGACCCGGCCCTCCCGCTTGTCTTTGCGAGCCTCGGTGGTCCGCTCATCCGGTGCCATACTCGCCACCTCTTCAGCCAGGGTGTGGGCAAACGAGCGCACCTCGTCGAAGCCTTGGCGCCGCTCGATCGGCACTACCACGTGCAGCCCCCTCGACCCTGTCGTCTGGACAAAAGGCACGAGGCCAAGTTCTTCTAACGCCTTACGCAGGTCGGCTGCAGTCGAGCGGACCGCTTGGAAGTCGTCGTCGCTGGAAGGGTCGAGGTCGAAGACGAGGCGGTCGGGCACGTCGGGCCTGTCCGAGCGGCTGAGCCACGAGTGGAAGGTGATGCACGCCTGGGCTGCCAAGTACGCCAGTGTCGCCTCGTCGTCGCAAACGACCTGAGTAAGCGCGCCGCCCTTTTTCCCCACGGCCGCGGTGTGCACCCAGTCAGGAAAGTAATTCGGCACTTCCTTTTGGTAGAAGCCGCCTGCTTGGATCCCGTCAGGGAAGCGAGCGAGCATGAGGGGCCTACCCCTCAGGTGTGGGACCATCGTGTGCGCAACCGCCCGGTAGTACCCGACAAGGTCCTCCTTGGTCAAGCCGTCCTGTGGGAAAAGCAGCTTGTCGGGGTGAGACAGTGTGAAGCTGTGCGTATCCACGGTGAGCTGGCTACTGGCCACGGACGGTCCTCCCTCGCGGGTTTTCGCGGTGGACCTCTCCCGCTGCCTTGTCCTCTCGGAGACCCTCGAACCGCGGGTGACGGAGCTTGCCTTCGGAGGTCCATTCGGTAAAGCTCACCTGCACCACGAGCTCTGGGCGCGCCCAGTGGACGCCACGACCAACCTTGGGCGCTGGCGTAAAGGCCGGCCGGGTGGATTCCAACCGCTTCAAACGCCTGCCTAGCTCGACCAGCGTGGCCCGGTCGAAGCCCGTACCGACCTTGCCCGCGTATACGAGATCGCCCTGGCCGTCGTAGTAGCCGACGAGGAGGGCTCCGAGACCGATGCGGCTGCCGGCGGGCTCAGTGAACCCGGCGACAACGAACTCCTGGCCCGCCGAGCACTTGAGCTTCAACCAGTCGGACGAACGCCGTGGCACATAAGCCGAGGTGGTTTCTTTCGCGATAAGCCCCTCCCAGCCGTGCGTGCAAGCTTGCGCGAAATAGCGCTCGCCGTCGCAGTTGCGGTGCACCGTATAGCGGACCGGGTCGCGGAAGTCGAGCGCGCGTCGCAAAACGCGCTTGCGATCGAGAAGCGCGAGGCGGGTAGCGTCCCGGCCCTGCGCGTAGAGAAGGTCGAAAACATAAAAAAACACACGCACGGAGCTCATTCGTGCAACCTCCGGGTCCTTTATGCCGGACCTCTGCTGCAACAGGGCGAAGCTCGTGCGAGCCCCGTCGAAGGCGACAACTTCCCCGTCCACCACGAAGTCATCGAGCGGTTGGTCTCTCAGGGCGTCGGCTATCTCGGGGTAGGTGCCTTCGAGCGGCCGGCACGATCGCGAACGTAGGCGCAATTCCCCCCTACTGCGGAACGCCAAGCAGCGTTCGCCGTCGAACTTGCGCTCGAAGGCCCAACCTGGGTCGGAGAAAGGCTTGTCCGTCAACGTCGCCAACATGGGCGGCACCCACTCGGGAGGTGCTGCCTCGCGCAGCGTCGCGCGTGGACCATACGCAAGGATGTCGAACGGGCCCGTCACTCCGCACACCGAGGCGACGATCCGCGCCAAGGGGAATGACGGCGCCCCACCGGGGTACAGAAGGCACCTTGATGGAAGACGCCATTGGGACGCCGCAGCACCGGCCGCCGTCCACAGCGGGACCCGAGTACCCGCGCGAGGAAACCATCGAGCGTTCGTTCGACCGGATAGTAGGGGAGGGTCGACCTCGCCTGCAGCGCCTTTGGCCGGACATGCTGGCCACGGGCACTGTCGCAGGGCTCGAGGTGGGCTTCGGGGTCCTCGTGCTCATTATCACGACCAAGACCACCGGCAGCCTGGCTCTCGGAGGTTTGGCCTTCTCCATAGGTTTCATCGGGCTCCGTCTGGGCCACAGCGAACTGTTCACCGAAGGCTTCCTCGTGCCCGTCACGGTCGTGGCCGCTGGCGAGGCGAGGGTGCGCGACCTTATGAGGCTCTGGGTCTGGACGCTGGTCGGCAACCTGGGCGGCGGATGGCTGATGGCCCTCCTCATCGACACAGCCTTCCCCTCCCTCCGCAGACAAGAAATCCTGATTGGGAGCTACTACGTGCTGTCCGGGGTGAACATGCGGAGCCTGGCCCTCGGCATCCTCGCGGGAGGAGCGATAACCCTCATGACTCGGATGCACAGTGGCACCGACTCCGAGATGGCCAAGCTCCTCGCATCGGTTTCCATGGCGTTCCTCATAGCTGGCGCGCGGCTGTTCCACTCGGTCCTCGACTCGATCCTCGTGTTCTGCGCCCTCAACACGTTCCATGCACCCTTTGGTTACTTGGCCTGGGCCCGCTTTTTTGGCTGGGCTATCGTTGGCAACCTGGCCGGTGGCCTCGGTCTCACGACCCTCCTCCGTCTCGTGCGGAGCCGTCGGCGTTTGATCGACCACCGCGCAGCCAACCACTTGCCTCCGGTCCCGAAGACGGCGGCGGCGTTGCTCACCAAGCGCGGCAACTAAGAAGTCAGCTGAGCTGCTCGTACGGTCGGTCACTGCACAGAGCTGGCCCGCTGCGACTGCATTCGCCCTTGCTCCTTCCATATGGCATGGTTTACCCCTGCTGAGCTGGCTCAAACTCGTCCTCGGACCGGCCAGCCGCGCTGAGGCTAAAAGAAGAACACCGTTAAGCCCAAGCCCATAAGCCCAAGCCCATAAGCCCAAGCCCACCCCAAGCCCCGGGCCGGACCCGTGGCCACCGCCCAATCCTTGGCCGCAACCCGGCCCGAACCCGCCGCCCCTGCCCGACCCTCAACCGGCACCATCTGATTGAAGCAGCCCTGTGTACGGGCGGCCGAACTGAGTAGTTCAGGGCTATGGGCCAGATTGTGCCCATTTTCTGGCTCTTACGCCTGCGCGCCTAGTCCGAGCTCTACCTCGTGACACCGGAGGAGTAGCAAGGAAATGACCCTGAGGCAAGAGCGGCCGCGCTTGGAGCACCCCGAACGGCGCCTCACCGAGTTCGTCCCCGGCCCCAAGTACAAGGGCCGGCTGGCCTACTGACGAGCACGGACCACAAGCAGATCGGGAGGACTACATGGTGACGAGCTTCATCATGTTCCTGATCGCCGGGTCATGGCGGTGCTCATGCGTGTCCAGCTGGCGGCAAGAAGCTCGACGACACGCTCGGCAAGGTCAACGCGCCCATGCCCCGGCCGGCGTCAGCACCCAAAACGGCTTCGGCGGAGAGGGCAACGGCAATGGGGACGCAGTCAAAGGTGTAACAGCGGCCCGGAAGGGTAGTGGGGGGCCATGAGCGAGACGGTCTCCACTTTCCTGCTCCGACGCCTGCGGGCCTGGGGGGTCGAGCAGGTCTTCGGCTACCCCGGCGACGGGATAAACGGGGTGTTCGCGGCCTGGGCCAAAGACGGGGCCAAAGACAACGGGGGCGGCCTACCCCGCTTCGTGCAGGCCCGCCACGAGGAGATGGCCGCCTTCGAGGCGGTCGGCTACGCCAAGTTCTCGGGCCGGCTCGGGGCCTGCACGGCCACTTCGGGGCCGGGTGCCGTCCACCTCCTGAACGGGCTCTACGACGCCTTGTTGGACCACGTCCCGGTGCTCGCCGTGGTGGGCCAGACCAACCGCAGCGCCATGGGCGGGGCCTACCAGCAAGAAGTGGACCTGATGGCGCTGTTCAAAGACGTGTGCTCCAACTACCTCCAGATGCTCACCGTGCCCGAGCAGCTGCCGAACCTGGTGGACCGGGCCGTGCGCACGGCTCTTTCTAGGCGGGTGCCGACCTGCATAATCGTGCCCTACGACGTGCAGGAGCTCGAGTACCGCCCGCCCCCCCAGGAGTTCAAGATGGTCCCCTCGAGCCTCGGGGCCACCCGGGCGCGCCTCGTGCCCGACGAGGACGGGGTGAGGCGCGCCGCCGAGGTGCTGAACGCGGGCAAGAAGGTGGCCATCTTGGCCGGCCAGGGCGCCCGGGGGGCAACCGGCCAGCTCGTCGAGGCCGCCGAAGCTCTCGGGGCGGGGGTGGCCAAGGCCCTGCTCGGCAAGGACGTGCTGGCCGACGACCTCGGTTTTGTCACCGGCTCTATCGGCCTGCTCGGCACGCGCCCGAGCTACGAGATGATGCGCGACTGCGACACCTTGCTGACCGTCGGCTCGAGCTTCCCCTACAGCCAGTTCCTGCCCCCCTTCGGCCAGGCCCGAGGCGTGCAGATAGAAAGCGACGCCTCGGTGATCGGGATGCGCTACCCCTACGAGGTGAACCTGGTAGGCGACGCCGCAGCCACCCTCGAGGCCCTGCTCCCGCTGCTAGAGAGGAAGAAGGACCGCTCCTGGCGGGCCAAGGTGGAGGCCAACGTCGCCCGCTGGTGGGAGACCATGGAGCGCCAGGCCATGACCGGGAGCGACGTTCCCGGGACGGTCAACCCCCAGCGCCTCGTGTGGGAGCTCAGCTCGAGGCTCCCCCAAGACGCCATCGTCAGCTCCGACTCGGGCTCGGCGGCCAACTGGTACGCCCGGCACCTGAAGCTGAGGGCAGGCCAGCGCGCGTCGCTGTCGGGGACCCTAGCCACCATGGGCCCGGGCGTGCCCTACGCCATCGGCGCCAAGTTCGCCTTCCCGGGCCGGCCCGCCGTGGCCCTGGTCGGCGATGGCGCCATGCAGATGAACGGGATGGCCGAGCTCGTCACCGCGGCCCGCTACTGGCAGGACTGGGAGGACCCCCGCTTGGTCGTGGCCGTGCTGCACAACAACGACTTGAACCAGGTGACCTGGGAGATGCGGGCCATGGGCGGCTTCGCCAAGTACGCAGGGTCCCAGTCCCTGCCCGACGTGGCCTACGCCGCTTTTGCCGAGGGCATCGGGCTACGCGGGGTGGAGGTCACCCACCCAGACGAGGTGGCCAAGGCCTGGGAGCAGGCCTTCAGCTCCGACCGCCCGACCGTGCTCGACGTCCGTACCGACCCCAACGTGCCGCCCATCCCGCCCCACGCCACCTGGGAGCAGATGACCAACACGGCCAAGGCGCTCGCCTCGGGGGACGAGGACGCCTGGGAGATCATAAAGACCGGCGTGCGCCAAAAGGCCCAAGGGGTCCTGCGCGGGACAAAGAAGGGCTGAACCTTGGCCACAATAGACGTGCGGGAGCTCGAGGAAACCCTCGGGCGCGGCCAAGGCGGCGAAGTCCGCTTCGACAGCGCTTCGCTGGCCATGTACGCTTCGGACGCCTCCAACTTCCGACAGGTCCCGATCGGGGTCGTAGTGCCTCGCACCTTGGACGACGTCGTCGCCACACACGAGATCTGCTCGGCTTTCGAAGCCCCGGTCGTCAACCGCGGAGGCGGCACGAGCCTGTCCGGCGAAACCGTCAACTATGCCGTAGTGGTGGACAACTCCAAGTACTTGAACGCGATCGGCGATCCCGACACTGAGCACTGCACGGTCACCGTCCAACCCGGGGCCGTCAACGAGCACGTCAACCTCCGTACGGGCCCTGCGGGGCTCGTCTTCGGCCCTGACCCCTCATCCCACTCGCGCTGCACCATCGGCGGCAACATCGGGAACAACTCGTGCGGCGCCCACTCCGTCCAGTCGCAGCTCTACGGGCCGGGCCCCAGGACCTCGGACAACGTCGCACGCCTCGAGATCTGCACCTACGAGGGTGCCCGCTTCTGGGTCGGCGTGGACGAGGAGAAAGACCTCGAAGCAATCATCGCCGCGGGCGGTCGCAAGGGTGACCTGTACCGAAGGCTCCGCGACTTGAGGGACAAGTACGCGAGCGCGATCCGCGCCGGTTACCCCGACTTGAAGGCCCTTCCCAGGAGGGTTTCAGGATACAACCTCGACGAGCTGCTGCCAGAAAGGGGCTTCAATGTCGCGCGAGCCCTCACCGGGACAGAGAGCACGTGCGCGACCGTCCTCCAAGCAACTTTGCTTCTCACGCCCGCCCTCCCCCGCCGGGTTACTGTCGTCGCAGCGTACAAAGACATCGCCCAAGCGGGAGATGCCGTTCAGGAGATCATGGAGCAGTTTTCCCCCATAGCGCTCGAAGGTTTGGACCGCCGGCTGATAGAGGACCAGAGCCACCTCGGTCTCAACATTTCCAAGCTTCGCGAACTGCCACAGAGCGAACAGGCCGGCGGGTGGCTCATGGTGCAGTTCGGTTCCGGCTCGCTCGAGGAAGCTCAGGCCCAAGCGAAGAGCTTCACAGCCTGGCTCGCCTCCCAGGGTTACCGGGACGACACCTTCGGGATCGCGAAGAGCCGGGCCGAGGGTGGCTACGCCGAGGACCTCTGGGAGATCCGAGAGGCTGGCCTCGCAGCCACCGCGTTCCCACCGGGCGAGCGCGACCACTGGCCCGGCTGGGAGGACTCGGCTGTACCGCCCCCCAAGGTGGGCGCTTACTTGCGGGACCTCTCGGCCCTGTACCGCGACTACGGTCTCCGCGGCGCCATGTACGGTCACTTCGGACAGGGCTGCATCCACTCTCGCATCAGCTTCGACCTGCGGAGCGCGGCCGGCGTCAAAGGTTACCGGTCGTTCATGGAGAGCGCAGCCGACCTGGTCGTCTCCTACGGAGGCTCGCTCTCGGGCGAGCACGGCGACGGCCAGCAGCGGGCCGAGCTTCTCGCCAAACAGTATGGGCCTGAGCTCCTCCAGGCGATGAGCGAGTTCAAGCTCGCCTGGGACCCAACCTGGCGGATGAACCCTGGAAAGGTCGTCGAGCCCTACCCGCTCGACAAAGACCTGAAGCTCGGCACCTCTTACAATCCCCGGCGGCCGAAGGTCAAGTTCGCCTACAAGCCAGACGGAGGAGACTTCGCGCACGCGACGCTTCGCTGTGTCGGGGTGGGCAAGTGCCGGGCCACAGGCGGCACGCAGGTCATGTGCCCGAGCTACCAGGTGACAATGGAAGAAAAACACTCCACCCGAGGACGGGCGAGGCTGCTTTTCGAAATGCTCCAAGGCGACATCGTGAAGGATGGTTGGCGCTCGCTCGAGGTGAAGGAGGCCTTGGATCTCTGCCTTTCGTGCAAAGGATGCACCAACGACTGCCCGGTCAACGTGGACATGCCCACCTACAAGGCCGAGTTCCTCTACCATCACTACAAGTCCCCCCGGCGGCGGCGACCCCGCCATGCCTACGCCCTCGGGTTCATCGGCCAGTCGTCCAGGCTGGCTAGCGCCCTGCCGGAGCTCGCGAACACGGCCACGCAGACCCCAGGGCTCTCACGTTTGACCAAGGCGGTGGCGGGCATCGACCGGCGACGGGCCTTGCCCAAGTTCGCGCCGGTCACCCTACAAAACTGGTTCTTTAGCCCCCACGGCCTGCCCGAAGCGGGCGGACCAGAAATGGTCCTATTTCCAGACACCTTCAACAACCGGCTGCACACCCAAGTCGGAGTGGCTTGTGTCGAGGCGATAGAGGCCGCCGGTTGGCGTGTCGTGCTACCGAAAGGGCACATCTGCTGCGGCCGGCCCTTCTATGACTACGGCTTCCTGGACAGCGCCAAGGGTTACCTCGAGCACCTAGTCGACCTCCTGCGGCCCTACGCACGGGCGGGGACACCTGTTGTCGGCATCGAGCCGAGCTGCCTAGCCGTTTTCCGGGACGAACTCGGCAAGCTTCTCCCCCACGACGACGACGCCAAGCGCCTGAAGGACTGCGCCATGCACTTTGCCGAGTTCTTCGAACGCTATCAGCTCGACGTGCCACAACTACATAGGCCGGCAATGCTCTGGGGACACTGCCACCAACACGCGACGGGCGGGCTCGACGCCGACAGACGCCTCCTCGAGCGGATGGGCATGGAGGTCCGCGAGGTGAGCGGTGGCTGCTGCGGCCTCGCTGGTTCTTGGGGCTTTGAAGACGGCAAGTACGACATCTCGCTCGCATGTGGTGAGCAAGCGCTCCTGCCGGCTGTGCGCGAGGCCAGCCCCGAAACCATCGTCGTCGCGAACGGGTTTTCCTGCAAGACCCAGGTCGCTCAGGCCGTGCAGGGAAGGCGGGCTCTCCACCTAGCCGAGGTCATGTACTTGGCGCGCCACGGCAGCGAGCCTCCGCTTCCCGTCGCGGGGCTAGGCAAGCGCATGGCCCGGAGCACTGTCCCGCTTGCCTTGGGCGTCGCCGGCGCCGCGGCGGCCATCCTGCGCCGGCGCTGAGGTGGTCCCGACATGAGGGGCCAGAGGTGAATAGGAGCCCGAGCGAGGTACCCCCAGTGCTCAGGGGCTCACGGCCTTCTCGACGGATGGGTGTAAGGGGATAACCCGGTCCAGACCTGTCAGCTCAAAGCTCCTCGAGGTCGAGGAGGCAGGACTTCCCGAGGAAAAGGGGGCCGCTGACGCGGTGGTACCCACCCCGCCCGAGAGGTCCCCTCGTGATTGTCAAGAAATGCTCCCTTGCCGTCCGCAACCCCGCTCGGGGCCCCGATGACGGCAAGGGAGCTAGTAGTGGCAGCCCGCCTATTACGAGAGCTCTTCTATGACCCAGTCCACCAGTACCGCCAAGAGGCAGGCGGTTGCCCCCAAAAGCAGGGCGACGCGCGCCTGTGTTCCCATGGTCACTCCTTTCGCTGCAGTTTCGGAGACAACAGGAGCGTACCCATAACCCGAGCATCTAAACCGCCCGACAACCCGATCGCGAAAGTAGCATAGCCGCAGCTAAGAGCCGCGCCCAAGCGACGGGACCAGCAACGGGACCAGCACCGCCCCTAGCTGGCAGCCAGCGCTTGTTCTGGGGCCGGCTGGGTACACAAGCTTCGTCAGTGGTCGGCTCTTCAACCTGGGGAGGAACGGCAACAGAGCTTCGCATGGGACAGCGCCGCAACAGAAGTACTTCCACCCAGAGCACCGACACCGCGACGTCAAGGGCGGAGGAGCACGTGCCGCCCGTGCTCGGTGTCAACGACGGCCTGGTTTCCGACGTGGCGCTGGTATTGGGTGTCGCCGGCGCCCACCCGGCCCCATCTACCGTGAGGCTGGCAGGTCTCGTCTGCCTGGTCGGTTACCAGCAGGGGCCGCCGGCCGGCCCTGTCAAGTGGCCGCCCAGCGCCGGCAGGCAAGCCGGGCGCATCACGCCAAGCTCAGGGGCCGCGGCATCTCTTCTAGTGCGCGCCGGAAGCTCCTCTAGTTTTGGTCTCGTCGCGGCTCTTGACTAGCAACCACTGTGGCTTCTTCCGCCGTTGCATTCGCGTCAGGGCGTACGCGCCCCGCAGCTTCTTCCCTTCGAGCCGGAACTTCAGATGACCCATGCCCAAGGCCTCCGCGGAAGGGACCGCGTGGCCATCCCGCTCGGTGAGGTTGCGGTAAGTGCCATTGTCCCATATCGAGACCTCTCCGGCTCCATAGCTGCCCTCAGGTATCGTGCCTTCGAAGGTCGCGTACTCGAGCGGGTGGTCCTCAGTTTCTACTGCTAGCACCTTGACAGAGGGGTCGGGGGGAGGTCCTTTTGGGACGGCCCAGGACTTGAGCACCCCGTCCACTTCGAGCCGGAAGTCGTAGTGCAACCGGTTGGCGTGGTGCTCCTGGACCACGAAGACCGGCTTCTTGGTCCTGGGCGTGTGCCCGCGCGAGGTCGGCTCCGGGGTCTTTTCGAAGTCCCTCCGGGAGCGGTAAGCGGTCAACGGTTCACGTGCTTTGGGCATCATAGGTACCTAAGAGGCTTCTCTTTGGAGGTCCTTATATGCATGGTCGAGGTCAGCGCGGACCAGCGCGGTGACCAACTGGGCGAAGTCCCGGCGAGGCACCAGAGCGGAGAGCGAGCCGACGTCCGCACCGAGGCCGAGGCGCCGGGCGGCATCAAGCGCTTTCTGGTCTGCGAAAGGATAAATCTCGTCCCAGGCAGCTTGTGCTTCACGAAAGAAAATGTCCACGCTCACATCCCCGACCCCTTTGAGCTCCTTCAGTAGGCGCCGCTCCGCGGACGGCTCGCGGCTCGCTTTGTCCCGAAGCCGGCGAAGGTCCCCGCCGTACTTGTCCTGTAACATCCTCGCCGCCTCGCCAAGCATCGTCGAGGTCCGCTCATCAAAGCGGGCATAACCTGCGTCGTTGAGGACGCTGGCTCGCTCTTCCCAGCTAACTGCCGCCATCCGGTCCGCCCTCGTCCACTTGTGGTCGAACAGAGCCTGCGCGGCCTCCAGCGCCACCGAGGCTCGTATGCGGGCCCCCATCAGCATGGACAGGACCAGCAACTGGAAGAGCTTGGAGGGCGTGCCCAGGCTGCCAACGCCCACCTCTACACCGTACGTGCACGGGTAGTGCTCAAGCAAAGTCCTACTAATCCGGCGCTCTGTCTGTCCTGCCACGGTGCCTTAATACCCGGCGGCCCCTCAGAAACACAAGCCACTCCTTTGGCTGAAAACCACGCGCCTGCCCGATTGGTTTGTGCCGCCTGATGAAGGGGTAGCTGCTGTGTATGAGCCGCGGACAGAAAGCTAGCCCGATCGGCCCCCAGAACTGACCAACCACCCAAGAGCCTCGAGAAAGGAAGGACGATGCCAAAAGTAACGAGCAGAGGCAATGTCAAAAAGGACGAGCTTCCGGCCACCCTCCGGCGGTCACCTGCGAAGGCCCAGCGCACTTTCGCGAAGGCCCACGACTCGGCTGCTGAGCAGTATGGAGAAGGCCGCAGGGCAACTCAGACTGCATACGGAGCATTGAAGCATTCCTTCGAGAAGGTTGGTGACCACTGGGAGCCCAAGGCCGGCCACGGCCCCTCCGACGAGCAGTCCGAAAAGGGTGGCGCGGGCAAACAGAAGCAGTACCCATCGGCCGAGGGCGTAGACGCCAATGCCTCGAAGCGCCATCTCCAAGAAGTAGCGAAGACGCTCGAGGTCCGCGGTCGGTCGACTATGTCAAGGGACGAACTGGTCGAAGCCATCCAAAAAGCCAATCGCCGTGAGTCCGCGGCCGCTCGCCGCTGACTCCGCCGAATGCCTCCTATGGCTCGTGCGGATCACGCCCCCTCCAAGCAGGGCCGATCACGCTGGTGGACCCACTCCTTTCCACCAACATCCTCTTCGCCTACGTGGCGCGGGTGAAGATCGGCAGGCGGCGCCCTTCCCGGCGCGGGGTTGGGGGTGCTGTCGCGCTCCTCAACACCGTGCTCCTCGGCCAGCGTGCCTTCGAAGAAGCTCGGCTGGATCGCCTGCGCCCTCGTCCTCGCCACGAGCGTCCTAGTGATAAGCAAGGCCCCGGCCCTTGCGGCTCGACACCCGCTAGAAGGTCCTGAAGGTAAGGAGGCTCGGTCTCCGGTAGCAACTTGCAGCACGGGCACCCGAACCGCCGCCCGCGAACAATCGAACAGTTGAGCGCCGACCCTCGTCAACCTTCGAGTTGGGAAAACTGCTGCGGGTCTACCGTCCCGAAGCGCTTATGGGCCTGGATGATAAAGGCCAGCAACAGGGTCGTGACTGCGGCCTCAACCACTACATCAGTTAGCGCCAGCGCCTGCACGACTGGATCGACCGTCCTGGCGTGGCGGGAGATGTCGGAAAAGTAAGGCGCCACCCCTCCGGCCTTGTACCCCACGCCCAAGAGAAGGACATAAGTGGAGGTTTGTAGGACGATAAGGGCTATGACCTGGTGCACCGAATGACGGCTGGTCACAATCCCGTACAGGCCAGCGCCCGCGACCCAGGCCACAACGGCAAAGAAGAGCGCGCTCAAGTGCCGGTCTCTCTTATAACCAGTGCCTGCTCGAGCAACTCTGCCACCATCATCGCGAATGCCGCGCTCACCTCGACGCCGACGAAGAAGCTTATGAGGGCGATGGTCCCGGAGGAATCGACTGCGCCCGGTTGGTGGCCTAGGGGCAGGATATTGGTCAAGTAGGCGAGGCCATACGCGAGCGCGCTCAAGCCGACGGCGACAAAACTGCCGGCTCCGACCGCTTCCGCCGTCTCCAAAAGACCCACCGGTGTGATCCGTCTAAAAGCTTGGAACTGCCCGGCCAAGTACACGAGGACGACCGCGCTGGCGAGCACGACGCCGCCTTGGAAGCCGCCCGCCGGGCTCGTCTGGGCGTGGGAGGTAAGGTACCAGCCATAAAGCACCATGGGGCCGACCAAGAGCACGGCCATCACCCGCACGGCATCGCTCGTCCCCGTCTGCTCGCGCCCGCCTACCTGGTCCACGGGCACGCCTCTCCTCTCGCCACGCAGGCGCCGGAGAACCGTGGCAACCCCGGTGGCTGCGATGAACAAGATGAACTCCTCCCCAAGGGTGTCGAAACCGCGGTAGTCGAAATTGACGGCCGAAACGACACCCGTTGCATGCGCCTGCTCTACCGCATGTGAGGCGATGATGTTGCCGTAGGGCCCTGGGTAACGACCGAAGCCGGGAAGTCCCTGAAGGCCCCATAGGTAGAAACCCGCGAAGCCCGCGATGGCAGCGAGGCACAGCCACCGCCGGACGCTCGGCGTCACTTGACATCCCTCTTGATCTTCGCCAGAGCGGCCAGGAGGAGGATGGGCAGGACGATAGCGCCCACGACGAGCTCTGAGAGGCTCACGTCCGGGGCTTGCAGGGTAAGGAACAAGAGCGCAAGCAACAGCCCGTACGCGCTGAGCACGATCACCTGGCGGACGGGCTCGCGTGTGAGCACGACGAGGGCCGCTCCCGCGGCAACGATGACCAGGAGCGTTACTTGGAGAGCATCGAGGCTGGGGCCTCCCGCCACAGCCACGATCATCGCCCGTCCTCCCCTCGAGGGCGTTCCTCACTACCCTTTCTACTTTTCCTACCGGTCCAGCTACCAATAGCTCGGACGCGCGCCGCGCGCGCCGTGGCATGAGTGATAACTGGGCTCGTGGCGGCCATGAAGAGGACCGCCAACCACGTGTCGGTGGTGTTGGCAGCCCACCCGACCTTCACGGTCACTGCGAGGGCGACTAGCGCTGGGGCGACCACACCCGCCGGCGCCACATAGTGGAGCTTCCGGAAGATGTCGGGCATGAGCAAGACGCCGAGCGACGAGGCACCGACCAGCAAGACGGCCAAGCCCAGGAGTACGTCGGCGGTGACCTGCTGGGCCATCAGAACCAGCGCTCCAATGCCTTCACAAACACCATGCCACTCCCGAACAGGAGCAGCGCCAGCAACACCGGTAGCTCGAACTCGCCGGAGCGGCCGAAACCCTGCGGCATGACCACAAGGAGCATCACGGCGACAGACGAGAGGACCTCGTAGGCAACCAAAGCTTCTATTGCCTCGCCTCGGGCCAGCACCAAGAGGTTGGGTGAGGCCGCGACGAGCAACCCGAGGCCGGCCCAGAGGAAAGCGCTCACCGGCCCCTATCCTTTTTTTTCTCGTTTTTTTCGGGAGGCACCAGTTGGTGGACCACCATGGTGGCGCGGCGCCGGTCGATACCGAGGACGTAAGTGTTCGGCGCAAAGGAGGAAAGGCCAATCATGAGCCCCCTCCGGGAGATGCCCCCCGGCCCCTGGGCCGGCCTCAAGCCGACCTCACGGAAACGGCTCGGCGGCACTTCACCGCTGGTGACCCGGCGCCCCAGCGCCCTCATGACCACCATGGTGTCGTACATGGCCTTCAGTGGAAGCCCGGCAACGGGGGCCAGCCACTCTACCCGGGGCCGGAACCTGGTACCGGTCCGTGACTGTGCCGCCTCGGCGGCCAGCGCACCTAGGGCGGCGGCCCCCGCCCCCGCGAGGAGCTCGGCCAGCGAGAGCGAGTCATCCACCCAGACCCAGAACGCCATGAGCACCACCCACCAGGCGATAAAGGAGGCCACCCGGCGCGCCGGCGCTACCGGCCTGTGCCGCACCGGTACATGATTCCCCGCTACCGGGGGCCTAAACCTGGTAAGGCCAGGCCAGGTGGGCAGTGTTTCGCACAGGGCGGGGCGGGGTAACGCGAAAGGGTTGGCACAGCAAGCGACCCGAAGGAGGACCTGACATGTTATTGATACTGCTGGGCCTGTTGCTGGCGCTGTTGTTCGTCGGCCTCGGCTTCGCCGTGCACCTTTTTTGGATCGCGGCGGTCGTCTTTTTCCTCGCCTGGGTGGCCGGGTTCGCGTTCAGGCGGGGTGCGGGGCGCTGGTACTGGTGGTAAAGGCGCTGGTACTGGTGGTAAAGCAGCCCGCCGAGGCCGCCCTGGGGTGAGACGGCCCGCTATGGCTGGCCCTGGGGTACAACGTAGCTAGAGCCGAGCGGCGGGGCCCTCTCGGCGTCCGACGACCGTCTGTAAAGGGGTAACCATGCTCGGTGGACAACCTTGGCCGCG
>JAJYMB010000042.1 GCA_021787365.1 Actinomycetes bacterium
GTGGGAGGGGGGGGAACCTACCCCGAGCTAGGTCCTCTGTTGGCAGGGAGAGCCTCAGGGACAATGACCACTATACACCCACAGCGGCGGGGGCGGCATAGTTATGGGGGAACATCGGCATCGGCGTCATAGATGCTTTGTTACGGGCATCACATTGAGTGCCCGATCTCAGGCCCGCCAAAGGTTAGGCGCATCAAAGAACGAGCCCCACGAGCAGCGGTTCGGGTTCGAGCCGCACCCCGAAGCGTTCGGCGACCCCGTCTCTCACGGCCCTTGCCAGCGCGACCACCTCTGCGGCAGTCGCCCCAGGTCGTGCGGTGATCGCAAGTGTGTGCTTGGAAGAAATCGCTGCTCGGCCCATTTGGTACCCGCGGTTGAACCCCGCCCGCTCCACGAGCCACGCCGCGGGCACTTTTGTGCCACCTGTCACTGCGAACGACGGCACACCTGGGGCCAGCGGCGCAAGTTCGGACATTTGGGCGTCCGAGAGTACAGGGTTTGTGAAAAAGGACCCTGCGCTCCTGGTATCGGGGTCGCTCGGGTCGAGGACCATGCCCTTCTTGCGGCGGAGTTCGAGCACAGCCTGGGCCGCTTCCCGGAGCGGCACTGTTGCCCCTGGCGCCGAGCCCAACTCGCGCGCCAACTCCGGGTAGGCGAGCGGCTGCGACAACTGAGAGCGCTGCAGGCAAAAGGTGACCGCAGTCACGACATAACGCTGCTGGCGCTTGAAGATGCTCGTGCGGTAGCCGAAATCACACTCCGCACTGAGCAACCGGCGCGCGCGCCCGAGGCCTCGGTCCCACACCGCCACCTGAGTGGCCACCTGGCTCACTTCCTGGCCGTAAGCGCCCACGTTTTGGACCGGCGTGGCGCCGGCGGTGCCAGGGATGCCCGAGAGGCACTCGAGCCCGGAGAGGCCCTCGGAAACGCAACGGGCGACGAAGGAGGGCCAGTCCTCGCCGGCGCCGACCTCCACCCGTACAGAGTCGCCCTCGCGCTGAAAGCGGCACCCTTTCATCCCGAGGCGCACCACCGTGCCGGGGAAGCCTTGGTCCGAGACGACGAGGTTGCTGCCCGCGCCCAGCAGCAGCGCACCCTCTTCCTCCGCGTCGGCCTTCCCGAGGGCGTCCCGCAGGGCAGTGACGTCCGTCACTTCGACCAACCGGCCCACGGGGCCGCCCACGCCCATAGTGGTGAGCTCGGAAAAAAATGGCCGGCGTGCCTGCATGTGCCCTCGTGTGCCTTCGGGGTCTTCGGGGTCTTCGGGGTCTTGGGGGTCTTGGGGGTCTTCGGTGTCGTCGGGTGTCGTCGGGTGGCCTCGGTTCCTCGGGTGTCCGAGCCTACCGAGCCGGCTCGGCGCACTAGATTGCCCCCGAGTTCTGGCGACTTAGCAGGCCTGACGGCCCGGAGGGCCAATGGAACGGTCCCATCAAGTTGAACACGAGGTCAAGCTCGAAGTTGGCCCCGAGTGGGCGCTGCCAGATCTGGCCGGCGCCTTCCCCGGGGCCGAGGCTCGGCCGCTGGCGACCCTCCACCTCGAGACGACCTACTACGACACCGCCAGCCGGTACCTGGCCAAGCGCCAGATAACCCTGCGGCACCGCGAGCAGCGGCCGGCGGGGCCTGATGGCGGGGGAACAGAAGGGCTGGCTGGGAGCGGCAGCGAGAGCGCGGACGGGCCGCTCGCGTCCTCGGAGTGGACCGTGAAGCTCCCGCCCGCGGCCGAGGGGTCGCCCGCTGCCGAGGGTTCGCCGGCCGGCGAGGGGTCGTGGGCCCGCACCGAGGTCAACTGGCCGGAAACGAAGGCCGCCGAGGCGCCGGCGGGCGGGGCTGCTGCTCCAGGCGCCGCCGGCGCTCACGAGGGCGCCGCCCATCCCCCGAGCGAGGTCTCCAAGCTGCTCGCCGCCGTGACCTTCGGCGAGCCCCTGGTGCCGATCGCCCGCCTTTCGAGCACCCGCCGGCGCACCCGGATCTTGGCGAACGGGCACCCCGCGGCGGAGGTGGACGACGACTCGGTAAAGGGCACGACGTTGGCCGCTGGAGGAGCGCCTGAGGCGGCGGTAGACGAAGGGCCGGGGCCTGCCACGGTGGTGAGCTTCAGGGAGGTCGAGGTCGAACTGGCGGAGGGCTCCCAGGCGGAGGTGCTGGACGCCATCGTGGCCAGGCTCGTGAGCGCAGGGGCACGCCCCAGCTCCCGGAGGAGCAAGCTCGTGACGGTGCTACAGTCGGCGGCTCAGCCGCCGCCGGCCGAGGAGGAGGTGAGTGCGCTGCAGGCCCAAAAGCCAACCAGCAAGCCGTGGAAAAACGCCACCTTGGCGAGCGTCCTCCAAGGCCAGGCGCGCGCTTGCCTCGACGTTATCGTGGAGCACGACCCGCTGGTACGCCTGGGTGACCCGGACCCCGAGCACGTCCACAAGGCGCGCGTCGCCACGCGGCGTCTTCGTTCGGTCCTCTGGGCGCTCCGGCGGCTGCCTCGCGAAGACAAACGCGAAGACAAAGGGGAAGGCGTCGTCGCCATGAGCTGGCTCGCGGCGCTCCGGCGGGAACTGCGCTGGCTGAGTGGCGCCCTAGGTGCAGCCCGCGACGCCGACGTGCGGGTGCTCCGGCTCGAGGCGGAGTGCGCCAAGCTCTCTCCGGCTGACCAGGGCGCCGCCGCCAGGGTCATCGAAGCGGCGCGCTCCGAACAGTCCGTCGCGCACCAGGAGCTGCTCGAAGTCATGGACAGCGAACGGTACCTGGCCGCCCTTCACTGCCTCGACGCCCTGGCAAGACGAGCTGAGGCACCACCCGGGGCCGGCGCAGCAACCCTCGCTGCCCCGCCGGCGGAGCTCTGGCAGTACCTCGAGGTGCCGGCCCCGGCAGCGATGGCGAAACTTGGTGCCACTCAGTGGCGTTCGGCGCGCCGCGCTGTCCGCCGCCTCGGCGAATCGCCTCCCGACGACGCTCTCCACCGCGTCAGGATCGAGGCGAAGAGGCTGCGCTACATAGCCGAAGCGGCGGCGGTGGTAGCCCGTCCGGCAGCGCGTCGGCGCTCGGCGCAAGCCACGGCTGCTGCCGCCACCGACCTGCAGGACGTGCTCGGCGAGCTCCACGACGCTGTAGTGGGCGAACGGTGGCTGCGCGACCTGGCTTCCCGGCCCTGGTCCTGGCCAGAGCGCCAGCCGGAGGAGCTCGGCAACGGTGTGACCACCGCCGGCAACGACGTGGCCTTCGTCGCCGGCGAGCTGGTGGCGGCCGCCAGGTCGAGGGCGATGGCATGCCGGGCTGCGTGGATGCAGGACTGGCACCACCTCGTGCGCGCAAGGAACTTACGAAGTGGCTGTCCGCCTAGCCCACGCCTAGCCCCGCCCAGCCCCGTGCCTCGCCCGAGGTCGCAGGCGGGAGGGCGGTAGTTTGCCTGGGTGAAGTGGGCCAACCGCTGGCACGAAGGCCCTCGGGTCTCGGGGGCGCCGCCCTCGCCAAACGGGGCGTCTTCTTTTCACCTGTGGTGGCTCCTACCCGACGCCGGGCCGTTCTCCGAAGTGAGCGCAGTGCTCGAGGTCGTAACCCCGCCGGCGGTGACGCGCCTGTACTTCTGGGCGCTCCAGGTCTCCTTCGTCGACGCCGGTCGCGACCTGGGCGCCGGCCACACGGGGCTCCAATGGCACCCGGGCGCCCCCCAAGGTGCGGTCAACTGGGGCGGCTACAGCAGCGCCGGCGGGGAGCTCCAAGGCACTAGGTCCCAACTACCGCCCGTGGACGGCCCCAACACCTGCCACTACCCGTGGTCAGCGGGCCGGCCGTACCGGTTCCGGGTCAGCGCGGCTGGCCCGGGGGCCTGGCGTTCCGAGGTCACCGACTTGGCCGTAGGCACGACCACTGCCGTGAGAGACCTGCTAGTGCCGGCGAGCGGCCTGACCGGGCCGGTGGTCTGGTCTGAAGTCTTTGCTCGCTGCGACGACCCGGCCACCGAAGCCCGCTGGTCAGAGCTTGAGGCGGTCGATATGAGTGGCCGTAAGCTGCGGGCTAGTTCGGTGAGGCTGACCTACCAGTCCCACGCCGACGGCGGGTGCGCCAATACCGAGACCCGCGCCGGGCCCGGCTACTTTGCTCAGCTGACAGGGCTCGAGGCGCCCCGGTCGCCGGCGCAAGAAGTGATCTCCCTCCCTTGAGAGGCTGCCAAACGTGAGCGGCGCCGGCGGGGACCAGCCGCCGAGCGGCGCCGGCGAGGAGAGACGCTCGAGCAACCCGCCGGCGGGCGCTTCGCTCCGTTACGGCGACCCGTGGGCCGTAGCTCCGGCCGAGCGCGACCCGCTCCGGCGCCTCCGCGGCCACCTCGTACTGCCGGTCACGGTGTGGCTGGCCGACGTGCCTGATGCCGGCGAGCCGGCCGGGCTCACCGTGTCCTCGGTACTGATCGGCCAGGGCGACCCCGGGGTGCTTGCCGGCCTGGTGTCGCCTCTGTCGGACCTGGCCAGCGCGATCCAACAGAGCGGGGCACCCTTCGTCGTCCATGTGCTGAGCGGCGGGCACCAACGCTTGGCTCAGCACTTCGCCGGCGAGCTGACGGCGCCGCCCGACCTGCTCGGGACCTCCCCCTCGCCCTACGGGCCAGTGCTCGACGCCGTCCCGGACAGGGCATTTTGCCGCAGTGTCGCCGCCAAGCCGTTCGGCTGGTCGCTTTTGGTGGAGGCGGTCGTCGAGGCAGTGGAGGTATCGCCGGCGGGCAACGGCCTCGCCTGGTACCACGGGGGCTTCGAGGTCCTGGGCCGCGGCCGGGGCCGCGGCTAGCCCGGGGCGGGCGTCGGGGCGGCGGCCAACCGGGGCCGGCCCTATCGCCGGCGCCGCCACCGGCGCTGTCCCTCCGGCTCGAAGCGCCCCCCGAGGTGGCGGGCGAGGAAGCGCTCGGCGGCGTAAGAGCGCAGCCTGTTCTCCGGCTTGGCGAAGCCGTGGCTTCATCGGCGAAGAACATGTACTCGTGGTCGATGCCGGCGGCCCTCGAAGCGCCGACGATCTGCCCGGCCTCGGACTGTTTCACGCGGGGGTCGTTGGCGTCCTCCGCTACGAGCAAGGGGATGCGGATGTCCTTCACCCGCGACAGGGGCGAGCGCGACCAGAGAAAATCGGCTTCGGTCGCCGGGTCGACAGCGCAGCAAAAACGGCCCGGAGCAAAGCGGCACCGACGAGCGCCGCGTAGCCTCCGTAAGAACCTCCCTAGATCGCCACTTTTGCCGGGCTCGCCCAGCCCTGAGCGGCCGCGTAGCGGACCGCGTCCACCAGGTCGTCATGCATCTTGGCGCCCCATTGCCTGCACAGATAACCCCGGTTGGCGGTCCACTGCGCCTCGGGGTCGAAGCCCAACTGTCCCGGGCCGAGGGGCCGCCGTGCACGTTCAGCACCGCCGGCAGGTGGCTCCGCCCCGAGGGGGAACGTGGCGTACCCGTGGATGGCCGAGCCGTCCCGGGCAGCGAACGAGAAGGGTCCCATCGGGGCGAGCTCGTAGCTCGATAGTTCGGGCCGGTGGTCGAAGAGGAACCGGGCCCTCCGCGTCGCTCGGTCGTAGAGGTAGTAGGGGTAGTAGGGGACTGGGCCGGTGTCGTTGGTGAAACCGACGAGCCAGTTGGGGTCCGCCATGTCCCCTCCGGCGAAAAAGAGGTCCCCGTCACTCCATCCGCTCCTTAGCGAAAGCCGCCACCTGGGGCGCCTTCGTGACCGGGTGCAGGCGGACGACCTCGATGTCCGCGCCCGGCAGGGACGCGAGCACCTCGACATCCCGGCTTTTCACGTCGATGCTCACGAGGCCGGCCGTGTCCGAAGAGGCCGCCGAAATAGCCGGTATCGTGTCGCCGGCAGAATTGAACGAGAGCGGGCGGACAAAGAGGGCCTCTTCGTAACCGAACGTTACCAGGGGCCTCCAGTCCTCTCCCTCGTCGCCACGTACGAACAGGACATGCGAGCCGTCGGGTTGCGGCACGCTATCCCCACGCCGCCCTCGTGAGGGGCATCCCGCTTTCGCCGCCTGGGCCGCAACGCACCCCGAGCACCTGGTGCACAGCGATCTTGCCCTCTTCGAAGGCGTTGGCCGAAGCAGCCATGTAAAGCCGCCAGGCGCGGGCGCGCCGTTCCCCTACCATCGCCACGGCCTCGTCCCAGGACGCCTCGAGGTTGGACACCCACGCCCTGAGCGTGAAGCAGTAATGCTCACGGAGGTTTTCGACGTCGCGCACCTCGAGCCCCGCGCGCTGCATGCCCTTTACCACTTCGCCCACGTCGATCAGCTCCCCGTCGGGGAAAATGTAACGGTTTATGAAGCCGGCGCCTCGCATCTTGCTGCCTCCAGGCTTGGAAATGGCGTGGTTGAGCAGCCGCCCGGCCGGTCCCAGCAGGCGGTACAAGGTGGCAAAGTACTGGTCCATCCGCGCCAAGCCGACGTGCTCGAACATGCCGATGGAAGAGATGGCGTCGAAGGTCTCGCCTCGAAGCACCCGGTAGTCCTGCAGGCGGACTTCCACCCGCGCGCTGAGCCCGGCGGCCTCGACTCGGGCTTTGGCGTAGGCCGCCTGGGCCGCGCTCAACGTGATACCGACGGCCTTGGCCCCGTAGGCCTCGGCGGCGCGGAGCACCATGGAGCCCCAACCGCAACCGACGTCTAGCAGGCGCATGCCGGGGCGTTCGTGGAGGCGGAGCTTGCGGCAGACGAGGTCGTGCTTGGAACGCTGGGCATCCTCCAGGGACATCTCCGCGACTTCGAACCGGGCGCAGGAATAGGTCATGGCCGGCCCGAGCACGAGCCGGTAGAAATCGTCGCCGACGTCGTAGTGGTGGGTTATGGCGGCGGCATCCCGGGTGCGGGAATGGCGCCAGCCGGAAAGGTGCGCCTCTTCGGGCGGACGGGGCGGCGGCAGGCCAACCGAACCGACGCGGCCGTGGCCCGCCAGCGAGGTGAGCAAGGAGGGGACCGTGTTCCGCAACCTCGCAGCGCGGCGCTTCGCATTGTTGTCGCGCTCGAGGACGGCGGCGTCACGGAGCACCCGCAACATGGCGGACAAGTCCCCCTCCACTTCAAGTTCACCAGTCACGAAGGCACGGGCCAGACCGAGCTCGTTGGGTGACCAAAGGACCCGGCGAAGAGCGTCCGGCGAACGGACGACGACGCGGCCAGCGCCTTCCAAAGGCCCGGTGGCGCTGCCGTCCCAAAAGACAAAGCGCACCGGCGGCCCGTCCGGGAAAAACCCAGCGAGCAGCGGCTCTAGCCTGCCCGCGACACCCGCTCGGCCGGCGGCCGCGCGGCCCGAAGCCATTGCGCCGTGCGTCCTATAGTAAGCATTCGGGCCGGGGCTGCCGTCGGGCACCCCAGCGCCCTCGTGTTCTTCGCCAATGACGGCCATCGCGGCGCCAAGTTAGCGCTATCGAGCAACGGCCGCGCCCTGGTTCAGCTCGCGGGGCGCACGCCGACCTCCTCCAAATGGGCGAGGAGGTCCGCCGGGTCGTTGTAGACGCGGTAGGCGCCGGCGGCCTGCAGTTCCTCGGGCCCGTACCCGCCGGAGAGGAGCCCGATCCCGAGCGCACCGGCGCGCTGTGCGGCCAGCAGATCCCAGACGCTGTCACCTACGACGAAACTGCGGGCCGGCACCACGCCGAGCCGTTCGGCGGCTGCCAGGAACAAGTCCGGGTCCGGCTTGGCCCGCTTCACCTGGTCGCGGGTAACGATGGGCACGCCTGGCGCCAGCCCGAGCAGTGCCACGCCCGCCGACGCCACGTTGTCTCCCCCGCTCGTGGCTACCGCGAACGGCACCTCGTGGGCGCTAAGGGTGGCAAGAAGCTGGCGCGCCCCGGGCAAAGGGACGACGCTCCCCACTCGCTCGAGGTAGAACTCACGGTGAAGGCGCGAGAGCTTGGCCAGCGTCTCGGGGTCGAGAGTGCGCCCCGTCTCGCGCTGGAGCGCGTTCAAGAACAAGCCTCCGCTCATCCCAATCCGGCGGTGGATACGCCAGACCGAAAGCGGTATGCCACAAGCGCCGAGCGCTTCTTGCCAAGCCGTGACGTGCTGGTAGACCGAGTCGACGAGGGTCCCGTCGAGGTCGAATAGGAACGCCGGCCGAGGTACCGCGAACGGTTCTGCTTCAGCGCTCGGGCCGGGCACAAGGGCGACCTTAGCCGGGGCGTCGGGCCGGCTGCGCTGGAGCGGCAGGGCGGCCGCGACCTGGCCAAGGTGGCCCGGTCGCAGCGGGGGTGGCCGGTCGCAGCGGGCAAAGGTGGCCGTTATGGCACTAGCTCGGCGTCTCGAGCGCCGCGCCCGCCGGCACCTGCTCCCTGCCATCGGGCCTCAGCAACCAGGCCGAACCTCGGCCCTTCACCTCCCAGCGCTCCGGGCCTCCGACGAGGGCAGTCAGTTCGTCGATGCCCACCACGCTCACGCCCTCGTCGCGGTCTCGCAGGACGCCCGAGACCAGGCTGGGGGCCCTGGCGACGAAGGCGTCGAAGTGGGGTATGACGCGCACATGAGGCAAGAGACCGAGCCCGGGGACCCCCTCCAGGCTCGGATCACGAAGTGACGGCACCCACGATGACAGCGCCATGGCCCCTGCACTGCACCCTGCCAAGGCCGCACCCTCCTGCCAGGCAGCCAAGACCGCCTCCCACACAAGAGTCGAGCGCAGGGTCTCTGCCAGAAAGGCCGGGTGGCCCCCCGACAGGTACACGAGCCCTGCTCCAGCCACTTGGGCCGCGACGAGCGGGTCGCCGGCGGTGTCACGGTCGCTGACCGCGAGCACTACCGCCTCCACCCCGAGACGCCGAGCCTGCGCCCTACCGAGATCGTGCCAGCGCTCCACGACCGAGGGGCCGTCCGGTACCGATGCGGTCGCGAGCTGGACGTAGCGAGGCGGGCGGCCCTCCAGCAAGCCCGCCTCGACCTCGGCCATCTGAGGCAGGTACTCGCCCGAACCAACCAGGGCTAGCGGCCCAGGACCGTTTGGCCTGTTTTGCACCCGCCCATCTTTGCCCACCCTGACTTCTCTTTTTGCGCGAATGGCGGGTTATGTGTATTGCCGCGCCTGCAGTCGGCGCACGGCTGGCCAGTTTTACGTATTCTTGTACATGGTGCCCGACCTCATGGAGCTGGACGAAACCACGGGCGTTTTGAGCGGCCCCTCGCCCAACCGGGCGCCCGCGGCGATCAGCCTGGAAAAGGCAGAATTCTGCCGCTCCCTGGTGCAGTTCCTCATCGATTTCATGTCCGTGGGCTCGAGCGTCTCTCCTCACTTGTCCGTGAAAGACCTCTCGCGGATGGGGCTCGAATTAGAGCTGAAGGGCGTGGCGCGGCCACCGGGGCGCCAGCCGACAGCCGCGCACCCAGTCGTGGCCCTCCCGACCGCGGCGGGCAGTTTCAGGGTGCCGCCCTTCGTCGCCGGCGGCCGCATGCACCCCGCCGAGTAGTTAGCGGTCCCAAACGCCTGGCCGGGCGGGGCCAATCTGCTTCCCAGCTTGCTACTCGGCGCCTCTTGCCGGCGCCACTTGCCTCAGATGGCCAACCTCAACGACCGCAACCTGTCGCCGTGCCCGGGACGGTATGGTCGGGTGAAGGCGAGCCAAGGAGGCGGCGGTGAACACTCTGCGTACAAGCCCATTGCTCAACGTGGCAGACTTCGGGGCGGCCGGCGACGGGACGACCGACGACACCGCGGCACTGTCGAAGGCGATCGAAGAGGCAGCACCGGGCCAGGCGCCGACTGGCAACACGGTCTTCCTGCCGGCAGGCCGCTACCGGCTGTCCTCCGGCCTCACGCTCCCGCCCGGGGTGGCACTGGTCGGCGCCGGCTGGAACACGCCCGGCTCCCAGGCCAACGTCTTTGCTGGCAGCTGGCTGCTGGCCCCCGCCGGCGCCAGCTGGAGCCCGGTCACCCTGGCCGGGGGTGGCGCCTCGGTGCGCAACCTGGGCTTCAACGTGCCCGACCAAGAGACGGGGGGACCGCCGGCGCCCGCCCAGCCCATGTTGCGGGTGACCGGCAACAATGCCCTGGTCGAGGACATCTTCCTCTACAACCCTTACATAGGCATCTACCTGGACGGGGGCGCACAGGCCACGCTGCGGCGGATCTTCGGCCAGCCGGTCGCCTACGGCATCCTGATCGACCGCTCGAGGGACAGCAACTACATCGAGACCGTGCACTTCTGGCCCTACTGGCAACCCCCCGGCAACAGGCCGGCCGCCGCCTGGCAGCTGGCCAATGGGACGGCGATCTGTCTCCTCCGCTCGGACAACCCTCACCTGTCCAACGTCTTCGCCTACAACTACAACAAGGGCCTGTCGCTCGGCAGCTCGGAAGCCGGCACCCCCCACAAGGTCCATCTGTTCAATGCCGACTTCGACGGGTGCGTGACCGGGGTGCACGTGGCTGCCCCCGGCCAGGCCGGGATGGCCGCGACCCTGCAGATGGCCAACGTGACCGTCCAGGCTCCCACCGGTGCCGGCGTCCCGGCCGGCCATGGCGTGTGGGTCGAGGCTGTGTCGGCTTACGCCATGCTCCAGGCTTCCAACCTGCGGGTCGCCGCCTCCGGGGGCAACGCCGTCCGCATCGACGCCGACGACGTCACCTTTTTCGGAGAGAACGTCTCGCTCGAAAACTGGCGAGGCCCCGAGGGCTTCCACATCTCCTCACCACGCAGCTTCGCCCACCTCGGCGTGGGGTTCAGAGCCGGCCCGGGGACGCCGTTCGCGCCCAAGTCGCAGTTCCGCCTGGCCCGGACCTAGGGGCGGCGCCGTCGGCTGCTGGCCCTAATACTTGAAGTTGGGCAGGTGCCAGCGTGGCGTGCCGTCGATCACGCAAGAGCCGGCCCGTCGCCCGTCGGGCCGGCCGGCGGGGAAGGCCGTGGCCAGGGCATCGGCGATGGCGGCGGCCCGCTTGGCCGAGCCCTGGGAGCTGTAGTGGATGCCGTCGGAGATAAACCACGAGCGCTGTGCCGTGGCCGCCCAGTTGAACACCGCCATGTCCGGGTAGTGCGGGCACGCCGCCACCAGTGCCTGGTCCCAGCGGCGCATGTTGGCCTCCGCATAAGGGCCGCTCGACACCAGGGTCACAGCGTTGACCCAGAGGACGGGTTGGTCCCCGATCAGCGACATCATCTCTTTCACCCGCTGGGCCATCCCGACGTTCGACCCGACGTAGACGTCGGCGGCGTCGTTTGTCCCCAAGGCGAGCACCCAGCAGCCCCTGTAGCCCTGCTGGACGAGTGCCTTGGCCATCTGGAAGGCGTTGTCGGTGCCAGGGAGGGTCTCGACGATGGAAGTCCCGCCCTCGATCCGCATGATGGACTGGTCGACGCCGACCCTCGCGTACTGGGCCCCGAGCCGCTGTGCCGCGTCGGGGAGGTAGCTGGTCGAGATGAGGCTTGCCGACGTGGAGTCACCGATGTCGACCACCTGCTTACAGGCCGTACGAAGTTCGAAGGGCGCGGCCTTGGCCACCGGGGCGCCGCCCTGGTGTGCTTGGCCGCCGGCAGTCGTAGCGCTGGTTTGGTGGCCGGCTGCGCCCCGGCCGGACGCCGGGACGCCGCGGCCCGAGCCGTGGCCGCCCGAGAGCGCCCCGCCGGCGACGCTCGTGTGGCCGGCAGGCCTCGTCGTGGTGGCAGGCCTCGTCGTGGTGGCAGGCCTCGTCGTGGTGGCAGGCCTCGTGGTGGTGGCAGGCCTCGTCGTGGTGGCAGGCCGGCTCCCGCCACCCGCCTGGGCACGACTAGTCGCCCCGCTGCTCGTTCTCACCCGGCTCCCGGCACCAGCTTGTGTAGTGCTCACGCTGGCGAGGGTGCTCGTGGGGACGCTCGCCGGAAGAGGGACGCTCCCCGCCCCGCCGGCCAGGCTGCCCGGCACGAGGCCGCCAGTCCGAAGGGCCGGCATCACGCCGGCCAAGGACAGTGCAGCCAGGGTGACCGCAGCTGGCGTACCGGCAGCCAAGAGCCAGCGCCGAGGGCGCGAGACGGCCCAGCCGGCCCAGCGCCGAGGGGACAAGCGCAGTTCGCGCCAGAGGCGGCCGAGGGCGCCGTGGCGGACCGGTGACTCGACAAAGCGCCAGGAAAGCTCGGCCAAGCCCAGCGTCGCCCCGACCTGCAGCCCAGCCCGGAACCAGCTGAAGCCACCCGTGACCGTGGGTGTCGTGAGCACGATCAGCGGGTAGTGCCAGAGGTAGGCGCCGTAGGAACGCACGCCGAGCCACCGGAGCGGCCGCACGCCGAGCGCCCGCCCAAAGCGGCTGGCGGGGTGGGCCGCTGAGGCCACTATCGCGGCCGTGGCCAGTGACAAGATCAGCATCCCACCCCGGTAGAGGAACGCCGAGTACTGACCGACGGAGCAGACGAGCACCGCAGCCACAACCAGGCCGGCGAGCCCGAGCCCGTCCAGGGCACGGCGGGCGCCAGCGCTCACGTGCGGCTGCAGGCCCTTGCTCGGCCAGACCATCGCCAGGGCCGCCCCGATCAGGAGGGCGAACGCCCGGGTGTCCGTGCCGTCGTAGATGCGGGAGGGGTCGAAGCTCGGGTGGTAGAGGACCGCCATCTCGACCGCCGAGACGGCCGCGAGGACCAAGGAGACGGCGGCCAGAGGCCAAAGGTGCCAGCGTGTGGTGCGCCCGGTCGTGGTGCGCCCGGTCGTGGTGCGCCCGGTCGTGGTGCGCCCGGTCGTGGTGCGCCCGGTCGTGCCCCGGGCCCCAGGCTGGACCCCCGCAAGTTGGGGCCCCGGAGACTGGGCCCTCATATATTGGCCCCCCAAAGGCCGGTCAGTAAGAAATTGGTCCCCCAAGGATGGGGCCGCCGGCGCCCGGGCCACGAGCGCTGTGCCGCGGGCGGTGCGGCCAGAGAGGAGGTTGCCGAGCGCCAGTAGGTCTGCTCCACCGAAGGCTCTCTCCGAAACCTGAGGCGAGGGAGGCGGGGCGGTCTCAGTGCTCGTCAGGTCCACGGGGGCCATGGAGCGCACGAGGAACCGGCGCGAACGCGGCGCCGGCCCGAGCAGCCTGAGCCCAGCACCGCCGGCGTCGCCGGCGTCGCCGGCGTCGGCCGAGGCAAAAGCGAGCTCGAGTTCCTTCAGGTCCTCCTCGTCCAACTCGGGGGGGGAGCTGGCCAGGTCAAGTGTGGCTCGGCGCCGCTCGGAGCGCGCCCGGCGGTGGCCCACCCAGATGAGGCCGACCCACAAGAGCCACGGCCACACCAAGTAGAACTGCTCCTCGATGGCGAGCGACCACAAGTGCCCGAGGGGGGAAGGCGCACCGAAGCGAGCGAAGTAGGACACGTGCGCCAGCGCCGACCACCAGTTGCTCACGTACAACCCCGCCGCCAGCACTTCGCCCCGAAGCTCGCCCAGGCGCGATGGCTGGGCCACCGCCGCCCAGGTGGTCACGACGGCCAGCATCACGAAGAGCGCGGGCAGCAACCGCCTTGCCCGTCTCGCCCAAAAAGACCTGAGCTGCAGGCTGCCCGAAGACTCCCACACCGACAGCAAGAGGTCGGTGATGAGGTAACCGCTCAAAGTGAAGAACACACCGACGCCGAGCAGGCCACCGGGGAGCCACGGCACGCCGAGGTGGTACCCGATCACGGCGGCGACCGCGAGCGCGCGGACCCCGTCGAGGCCCGGCATATAGCGCTGGGCGCGACCGAGTGGCTGAGGCACGAACTGCGAGCCCTACGGCGTTAGGAAGTACTGAGCAGCCGCTGCCACGAACGGCCGCCTTCGGGACAATCGGACCATGGCGCCGCCCCCGGGGAACTTCGCCAGGTTTCCATGACAAAAGACCGAGACAATACCACTTGCCACGCTGACTTGAACGCCGCTGGGCGCCGAGCGGTTCCCAGGCCGCCGGCGCCCCTCGCCTTGGGCGTCACGCGCCCGAGGACGTCATGTGCTGCACGACTGCGTCGGGCCCGGGGAAATAGAGGCCTTCGTGGCCATCCGACCAGCGCACCAGGTACGGGGGCGCGCCATCCGGCCCCCTCACCTCCATGACTTCCCCGCTACGCCCGCCCTCGCCAACCTTTTCTCCTGGCACTTCGATGTGGTCACCTACTGATGCCTTCATTGTCGTGCCTCCTTTCGACTTTTTTCCGAAGGCGGCCCCTCCTGCCCACGGTTCACTTTACAACGCCGGGGAACTGGTAGAACTGACTTGTCTCCGAAAGGGTAACCACGGGTTGGACACGCCACCAGCAAGCGGAGGGGCCAGGGGGCTAGACGACCGCATCGCGCTCGCGGCCGTGTGCGCGGTGCTCTTCCTCACGTTCTTGGACACCACCATCGTCAGCGTGGCCCTCGCCGACGTGCAGACCCGCCTCCATGCCGGCGTGACCCAGCTCCAGTGGACCGTCAACGGGTACGCCCTCACGTTTGCCGCTCTCATGATGCTGGCCGGCACGCTCTCGGACCGTTTCGGTCGCAAGCGCCTCATGCTCGGCGGGTTGGTCGTGTTCGCGGCGGGCTCGCTTCTCGGGGCCCTCGCCCCGAACCCCGACGTCCTCGTGGCCGCTCGAGTAGTGATGGGCGTCGGGGCGGCTGCCTCGGAGCCCGGCACGCTGTCGGTGATCCGCCACCTCTACCCCGACCCCGAGGAGCGGGCACGGGCGCTCGGCGCCTGGACCGCCGTCTCGGGGCTGGCGCTCGCCCTCGGCCCCGTGATCGGGGGGGCGCTCGTCGGGATCGGGACCTGGCGGGCGGTGTTCTGGTTCAATGTGGGGGCCGCGGGCGCCATCATCGTCCTCGCGGCGCTCTCCGTGCCCGAGAGCGCCGACCCGCTCGCTGCCCGCCTCGACGTCGGTGGGTTCCTGACCGGGGCGGTCGGCATCGCCGCTCTCGCGTTCGCCGTCATCCAGGGCGAGATCGACGGGTACAAAGCGCCTGTCGTGATCGTGCTGTTCGTGGTCGGGGTGCTCGCCCTCGTGGGCTTCACGAGCGTCGAGCACGCGAGCCGGGCACCGGTGCTCGACCTCAGCTACTTCCGCGACGAGGCGTTCTCGGCTTCGCTCGCCGTTGTGTTCGTGCTTTTCTTCGGGATATTTTCGATATTTTTCTTCACCGCGCTGTACCTGGCGGAGGTGGTCGGGTACTCTCCGTACCGGACGGCCTTGGAGTTCTTGCCCATGACGGGGGCGATGATCGCCGCGGCCGGCCTCGCGGGCCGGCGCGTCGCCCTACAGGGGCCGCGCCTGCCGATGGCAGGGGGCTGCGTCCTCGCCGGTACCGGCATCTTGCTTTCCGAAGTGCTCCTTTCGTCGACCACGCCCTCGCTCTGGTTGATGGCGACCCTGGCCCTGGCCGGCTTCGGTTTCGGCACGAGCGTCGTCCCGGTCACGACCGTGGCACTGGCGCGGGTGCCCCCGGAGCGCTCGGGCATGGCCGCGTCGGCCACCAACACGAGCCGCGAGCTCGGTGCCGTCTTCGGGACGGCCGTGCTCGGCGCTTTGGTGAACGCTCACTTGACCCACGACCTCACGCACCGGCTCAAGCTGTTGAAAATCCCGCCCAACTTCATCGCGATCGTGATCCACGCCATCGAAACCGGGGTCGTACCGCCTGGGAAAACGGGCGGCAGCTCCATAGAGGACAAGGTGATCCACGCCGCCTACTCGGCCTTCCGTGACGGCTTGGAGGTCGCCCTGCTCGCCTCGGGGGCAGCCTTGATCGCCGTGGCCGTCGTCGCCGCCGCATCGCTCCGGGGCAGCACCGGCGACCCAACCGAGCCACCCCCGGGGGGGCCGGAAGCAGGATAACTGCTGGCCAGTGGTAAATTGGCTCAGAAGCAGCTAGTTTCGAGAGGTGACGACATGGATGGTCATGTGACTCCGGCACGGCGCTCGTACCGGGCAGTCGTGGCGGCGCTGGCGGTGGCAGTCTTGTCGTTGGGAGGGGCAGTGCCGGCGTCGGCGAGCACAAGGCACGCCGCGAAGCACGTTTCGCAGTCAGGTGGCTCGGCCAAGGCCAAGATCATCACCAACTGGGAAGAGTTCTTCTCGGGCAAGACACCGGCGAAGCGCAAGATCGCGCTCGTCCAGGACGGTAAGGACTTCGCCAAGGTTATCAAGGGCCAGGCGTCGGGCGGGATGGCCAAGAGCGCCACGGCCAAGGTGTTGAGCGTGAAGGTGGCGGGCAAAACGGCCGTTGTGACCTACACGATCTACCTGGCGGGCCAGGCGGCCCTGAAAAAGCAAAAGGGTGAGGCCCTGCTCGAGGGCGGGACCTGGAAGGTGGGCGGGAAGAGCTTCTGCGCCCTTCTCTCGCTGGAGGGGACCGCGCCGAAGATCTGCGCGACGTTCACCAAGCCCAAGAAGTAGCCGAGCCCAAGAAGTAGCCGAGCCCAAGAAGTAGCCGAAGCGGGGCCTGCTACCCGGTCTAGGCCGGGTGCTTCGTGCCGGTCGCGACCCCAGCTTCGGCCACCACGGGCACCACAGAGACCTCACTGAAGCCGGCCCGGCGGAAGTAGGCCTCCCACGTCTGCATGTCGACAGGGCGTTCCTGGAGCCGCAGGCCGAAGCGCACGAGGTTTTTCGCGAGCCGCCACCAGCCTCCTGGCCCTCGCTTGGCCAGAACGGCGACCTTCGAGCCGACGATCTCCCAGTCCCGGGCGCTCTTGCCGCGGCCGAACATCATGTCCCCGATGACGAGCCGCCCACCCGGGCGGAGCCAGCCCAGTGCCCTGCGCACCAAGAGCTCCTTGTCGGCGTCCCGGAGGTGGTGGAGCGCATAGTTGGAAACGACGAGATCGACGCTCTCGGGGTCGACGTCGAAGTGCTCCACCGGGCAGACCACGCAGTTGACCCCACGGAGGCCGGCCAGAGCCGCTTTCTCGCGCAACTGGCTCACCATGGCCTTGCTGATGTCCACGGCGGTCACCTCTACGCCCTGGCGGGCCAGGGGCAGGGCGAGGCTCCCCGTCCCGCAGCCGAGGTCGACCGCCTTGGTGCCTGGGCTGGCACCGGTCGCCTCCAGTACGGCGTTCACCACTCGCTCGAGCCCCGGAGAGGCCCCGTGGTCCCAAGAACCAGCCCGCCGGTCCCAGGTCCGCTGGAGGAAGTTGTACCGGACGCTGCTCTGGCGGGTGCTCGTTTCGAGTGGGGCGGCATTGCGCATTGGTTGACACTCTCCCCGGTGCGGGCTTACGCCAACGTGAAGCTCATGTTCGTAGCGACCATTTGTACCGGACGAAGTGCTCCCCGCTCCGGCTCGTCACCTCCCCGTACGGTAGCCAGCCGAGGTGCAGGTAAAAGCCGCCGGATGCCAGTTCGGGGCGCGTGACCAGGACCACCTGTTCGATGCCAGCCGCTTCGGCCGCCCGCAACGCCTCGTGGACGAGCGCCTTGCCGACACCTGCCCCCCTGGCAGAAGGGGCGACCATGAGGTGGGTGATCTCTCCCTCTTTCCCCTCAGGTCCCTCCTCGGGTCCCTCCTCAGGTGCCGTGCCTCGGGTGGGGGCCGGCCGTCGAGCCATCACCCGCACCGCACCCCTCGCGTAACGAACGGCGCGTGTGACGAGCAGTTCCTTGGCAAAACGTGGGTGGGTCAGGGCATGCCCGAGAAGGCAGAGCGCGAGCCCGAAGCCGTGCCGGCGAGCCATGGAGCGGTAGTGCGCGGCCGGCTCCAGCGTCCCGAGCAAGACCCCCGCCAGCTCGCCACTGGCGTCCACAGCCGCCAGCGCCAGGCCAGCCGGGCTCTCGCACCAAGCGCGGTGGTACAGGCGGAGGAACCTCTCGCCTCCGCGCGCCAAGAACTCGGTGCCGAGGACCTCCAGGTGCAGGCGAGCACTTGCCCGGGTGCAGTTCCGAGAGAGCGGGCCGACCTCGAAGGAGGCCCCGACCGGTCCGGCCGCCTCCTCGCCCTCACTGCTCACGAACGCCGGTGCCAACCGCCCGCCTCCCGGTTAGGCTACGCTGCCTGCTCCGATGCGAAGGCAGGTGGCGGTAGCACTCGCAGCCATGGTTGCGGCTCTGGTAACGGTTGTGGCGCTGGTAACGGCGGCCCCCTCGGCCACCGTCGCCGGGTCGTCCACAGTCTCGGCCAAAGGGCCCCGGTCGGCCAAGGCAGCCCCCTCGGCCACGTCGAAGCTGCCCGCCAGGGGGCCTTTCCGGGTGGCCACCACTGTGGTCGAAGTCCCCCTGCCGGCCGGAGCGCGGCGCGCCCTCGACACCGAGGTCTGGTACCCGGCCACCAGCAGGTGGGGCCGGCTCGTGCCCGACCGGAGCCACGCGCCCTACCCACTGCTCGTCTTCTCCCAGGGTTACGACCTGGCGGTGAGCGCGTACTCGAGCCTGCTCAGGCACTGGGCCGCGGCAGGCTTCGTCGTGGCCGCCCCCACCTACCCGTACACGGCGCCGCCAGGCCCGCTCGACGAAGCCGACATCATCAACCATCCCGCAGAGCTCCGCTTGGTGCTGAGTGCGCTCATCGGCGCGGGACGACAGCATAGTTCGGTCCTGTCGGGCTTGGTCAACGCGGCGGAGGTCGGCCTTGCCGGCCATTCCGACGGCGGTGACGTCAGCCTGGCCGTCGCCGACAACACCTGCTGCCGCGACCCGTCGGTAAAGGCGCTTGCCGTGCTCTCCGGCGCCGAACTGTCGAGTTTTGGCGGCACCTACTTCTCGGGGCCGCAGGTGCCGCTCTTGGTGGTCCAAGGCAATGCCGACACCGTCAACGTCCCTGCCTGCAGTGCCCAGATCTACGACGAGGCCAGGGGCCCCAAGTACTATCTCGACCTGCTGGGGGCCAGCCACGAGGTCCCCTACGTCGAGCACCCCGGGGGCAAGAACGGCGCCACGGCACCCCTCGCGGCCAGCTACCGCCGCGTGGTGGCCCAGGCTACGACCGACTTCTTCGAGGCCGAGCTGGCGGGGGCACGGGGCGCACTGGGTTCGATGGAGCGGGCCGGGAAGGTCCCCGGAGTGGCGCGGATGGTCGTGGGAGGGCAGGCGCCGGTCACGGGAGGTTGGTGCCCCGGCTCGCCGGCGTGAACCAACTGCGCTAAGCGGGCGCCTGGCAGCCGGGGGTCGGTGTAGCCGCCACGAGCGGGCGCGCAGGGGGCAGGGGAGGCAGGCCGAGCACGCCCAGGTTGACGCCATCGGCCATCGCCACCTGCCCAGCCGCGTTGGGGTGCAGGTGGTCCCCCGAGTCGTAGGGCGGGAACATGAGCCACGGCTGGCAAGCGCCGTCGTACACGTCGGCCACCACCCGGGCGAGGTCCAGCACTCCCTCGAACGCGTGCGAAGTCAGGATCCAGTGGTCGACCTGCTCCAGTTCTTGCTGCTGAGCAGGGGTCCAGGGCCACCGCCCGGCACTTCGGGGCAGCAAGGTGACCCCGACCACGCGGAGCCCCGCCTTGCGCACCTCCGCGATCGCCTGCCGGTAGCCGGCAATCAGGTCACTGACGGTGTCGCCGAACCACAAGTCGTTGGTCCCGAGGAACACGACCACCTCCGAGACGCCGGGCTGGTCGAGCACATCGGGGGCGAGCCTCGCCAGGCCCGATGGCCCCCCGCCGGTCTTCGAGTCGGTGGGCACGTCGGAGGTCAACGCGTTTGCCGTGATCCCCTCGTCGACCACCGCCCTTTGCTCGGGCGGGGGCAAGCTGTCGACCCGTTGTTGCAGCACGCGCACCCAGTTGGTGGTCGCGTTGAAGCCGTCGGTGATCGAGTCGCCGAGCACCACGATGCTCCCCGGCCCGGCGCGCTCCACGTCGAGCGCGTCCACCCAGCGGGGCCACTGGCTGGCAACGCTGAGCCCCGCGCCACTGGGCGAGGCTGTCAGGTTGCCCCCTCCGTTGGGCGTGAAGAACGAGACCGCCCCCATGGTGCTGCAGCACGGGTGGACCGACACGAGGTCGGTGCCGCTCTCCCACAAGCTGACCGCCAGGGTCTCGCCGGCAGTGACGTTCATCCCAACGGGGTCGCTGTAGGCGTACCGCCCGGGCGGAACAGTGACGCGGAGATGTCCGGCAAAGCTGAGCGGCCGCAGCGTCCCCGCCTTCACAGAGGCACCTCCGAGGCTCACGCCCACCGTGGCGGCACCCACGACGAGGGGCTGGTTGCCAAAGGCGTTGGAGATGCGGACCCGGATGGCCCGCCCGCCGACGCCGGGGGTCACCAGCTCCCTGACCGTAGCGTCGGAAGCGACGCCATAACCCCACGCCATGGCGGAGCCCCACGCCACCTGCCAACGGAGCTTCTGCTGCGCCGGGTGAGCGTGGACGGCCCTGCTCACTTCCCCACCCCGGGGCGCCAGCCCCCGGCGCCTCCCCGAGGCCGTGGCCCGATGCCCGCCCGGGGCCGTCCCGACGTCGGTGCCTCGCGGGGCGGCAACGGCCACGAACTGCCCCACTGGCACCGCGAGCGCCGCCACGAAGGCGGCCGCGGCCACTAACCAGCCCAACACTGCCCTGCGGGCGAGAAATCCACCGTCGCCAGCCGTGAACTAAACCGTAGCCGCCTGGGCGAGCTGGTTGGCGCTGCGCAGCACGCCCGGCGCCAGGAGCTGTGCCCGGTCGAGCGCCCGGGGGCAGTCCACTCTCACCCGTCGCGACTCGCCCGGCAGCAGCGTGAAGAGCATGTCGTCGCAGGTTGCGTCGGGGTCAGCGCGATCGGGGAAAAGAGCCACGTCGCGCTGGAGGGTCGCGGCCTCGATGACGACCTCGTAGCCGCCCGGCACCGGCTCTACCCGGGCTTCGAGCGCCGGCGCCGGCAGGGCGAGATCCTTGTCCTCGCCATAAAACCACAGGGCGCGGTGCCCATTGCCGGCCACCACGAGGATCTCACGGGCCGGGTCGGCCGCCGTGGCCACTTCGTCGTCGAGGGCGACGGCCACGCTCTCACCGGGCGCGGCGACAACAGAGGCACCCGACTTCGCCAGCACTTCGCCCGAGAAGCCCAGCCTCGCCACCTCGAGGTCGAGCCGCCACGGTCCCTGGCCGTCGTTCACTGCGACGGCGGCCAAGGCCGCGCCCACGCCCGGCGCTACGTCGCCCGGCTGGACGGTGAGCAGGCGGTCGGCGTAGGCACGCCGAAGGGCGTACCAGAGAGGCTTGCGCCGGCCGTCGCCGTCGACGGCGGCCCAGGAGAACACCGGCCAGCAGTCGTTCAACTGCCAGAGGATCGTGCCTCGGCACCGGGGGGTGAGGGAACGCCAGTACTCGACCGCACAGCTCACGGCCCGGGCCTGGTTGAGCGAAGTCGCCCAGAGCCAGTCTTCGAACGATGCCGGGACCGGGAAGTGGCTGGCGACCCAGCGGTCGAGCTTCTCGATGCCGCCCGTCTGCTTCTCGTGCACAGCCAAGACGTCGCTCGTCTTTTGGAACTGGCCGTCGAGCACCCTGGCCAGGGTGGGCCACGCCGGCGGCCCCTGCCAGCCGAACTCGGCCACGAACCTGGGCTGCCAGTCCCGGTAGGCCGTGTAGTCCTTCTCGTTCCAGACGTCCCAGACGTGGACACTGCCGTAACGGGGGTCGTTCGGGTGGGCTTCGTGGCCGAAGGACCAGGGGCTGCCCGCCATGTAGGGCTTCGTCGGGTCCAGCTCGGCCAAGAGGGCGGGGAACAGCTCGAAGTAGTAGCCAGAGCCCCACGTCCGGCCCTGGAGGCGCGGCTCCCAGCCCCAGTCCTCATGGCCCCAGATGTTCTCGTTGCTGCCGCTCCAAACGGCCACGCTGGCGTGCGAAGACAGCCTCGTGACGGCTTCCCTGGCCTCGGCTTCGATCTCCGAGCGGAGCGGCTCCTCCTCGGCGTAGGCGGCGCAGGCGAGCATGAAGTCCTGCCACACCATGAGGCCGTACTCGTCTGCGAGCTCGTAGAAGTCCTCGCTCTCGTAGATCCCCCCGCCCCAGACCCGCAAGAGGTTGACATTGGCCGCCCGGGCATCCTCCAGGCGCCGGCGGTACCACTCCCGGTCGATGCGCGAGGGAAAGCAGTCCTCGGGGATCCAGTTGGCGCCCCGCACCTCTACGGCCCGCCCGTTCACGACGAAGCCGAGCCGGCTGCCCCGCCCGTCGGCCGCCGTGTCGAGCTCGACCGAACGGAAACCGAGGCGAGCCTCCCAAGTTGAAACCACGTCGCCGGCCGGGAGCCCGAGCCTCACACGGGCGGGATAGAGAGGCTGCGCCCCGTACCCCGCGGGCCACCAGAGCTCGGCCTCGGGGATGTCCAGGCGCAGGACCACTGGGCCCGCGCCGGCTGCGACCTCGGTCGTCGCCACCTGGCCGGCGACCTCGGCTTCGAGGCGGAGCGGGCCGGCCTCGGCCGGCGCCGTCCGTTCGAGCTCGACGTGCAGCTCCACCCGCACCCGAGCCCGACGAGGCGAGGAGGCATCGGCGTAGGGAGCCTCTCCGGCGGGTGGGCCGGCGAGGTCGACGCGCACCCAGGGCCTGACCCCGGCGATGCGGGCTACCCGCCAGCGCTCGAGGAGCACGGGCCGCCAGATGCCTGCAGTGGCGAGGTCGGGGCCCCAGTCCCAGCCGAAGTTGCAAGCCATCTTGCGGATGGCGTTGAAAGGGTGCACGTTGGTGTGGGGCCTCGGGCCGAGCTGCTCGCTCATGCGCTCTGCCGCGGGGATGGGGCCCTCCAGGTCCACGGCAAGCACGTTGTTGCCCTCGACCAGCGCCGCGCGTGCATCGAAGCGGTAGCTCCGGTGCATATTGGCCGTCCTCCCGAGCATCTGGCCGTTGAGCCGCACGGTGGCAACGGTGTCGAGGCCCAAGAAGACGAGGTCGGCCCGCTCGCCGGGCGCCGCCGCCGGCGCCTCGAAGCTGGTCTCGTAAGACCAGTCACAGCGGCCGACCCAGCCGTGCAGGACCTCGTTGGTACCTACGCAGGGGTCGGGCAGCACGCCCGCCGCCATGAGGTCGGTGCTCACGCAACCGGGCACGCCGGCGGGCACCCGCCGGCCGGCGAGCTCGGCCGGGACGGGCCCGGCTGTCGCCGCCACTGTCCAACCTTCGTCCAGGCGCCTCGTACCCACTAACGCTCCCTTCCACAACGCGACCGGCCTCGCCGGCCCAACCTAATAAAGCGGTTCAGTTTGCCACCAGCCGTAGCTCGGCCAGCGCCGGCCCTGCCTCCGCTCAGAGCGGCGGACGCCGGCCCGACCAAGGGAGCGCCGCCTCGAGCTGGGCCGCCACCCGGATCAGGAGCGCCTCCGAGAAGGGCCCGCCCACCAGCTGGACGCCGATGGGGACGCCGGCCGGGCTCACGTGCGCCGGGAGCGAGACCGCCGGCTGGCCCGTCACGTTGAACCCGGCCGTCATAACGGTCATGTGCAATACCTCGAACGAGGGGCCGCCGTCAGCCGCGCCGGCGTGAACAGCCCGGAGCACCTCGCCGGCCACCGGGGGCTCGACGGGCATGGTCGGGGTCAGCAGGATATCGAAATCACGCCCCCAGGCCGCCACCATGGTCCTCGTCAGGCGCTGGAGGGTATGGACCGACCTCGCGTACGTAGTGCTGTCTATGGCCATGGCTGCCGCGCGGTAGGCCCTTATGTGGGGCTCTGTCTTTTCCCAGTCGATCATGCCGTCCAGGTCGCCCAGGTCCGCGTTGGCCACGTTCAAAAAGGCGTTGACGAACTCCTCTGGCACATCGAGGCGCGCCGGCTCGACTACGTGCCCCAGGGCCTCGAGCGCCCGCCCCGCCACCACGGCCGCCTCGGCGCAAACCGGGCTCACCGGCAGGTCGAACGGCGCCTCCAACACGATCCCGACCCGCTGCCTCCCCGGATCCGCCCCGACTTCGGAGACAAAAGGGCGCTCCGGTGCGGGCGCGTTGTACCACATGCCCGGGTCCGGGCCAGAAACGACGTCCAAGATGGCGGCGGCGTCGGCGACGTCGCGGGTGAGGGCCCCGTGGACCACGGCCCCTTCCCACGCGTACGCCCGCGCCGGCACGCGGCCGCGGCTCGCCTTCAAGCCCACCAGCCCGCAGCAGGAGGCCGGGATGCGCACCGAGCCCCCGCCGTCGTTGGCTTGCGCAACCGGGAACACGCCCGCCGCGACGACGGCTCCCGCCCCCCCGCTCGACCCGCCGGCGCTCAGCGCGAGGTCCCAGGGGTTGCGGGTAACCCCGTAGCGGAGGTTTTCCGACACCGGCAGGGGGCCGAGCTCGGGGACGTTGGTCCGGCCCGTGAGCAAGAAGCCGGCCCGCTGCAGCGCCTCGACGACGAGCTCGCTCTCGTCCGAGGCGCCTTCGGGGGCGCCCCAGGACCCGTAGGTGATGGGCCAGCCGGCCACGGCGGTCAGGTCCTTCACCGGCATCGGCACGCCGTGGAAGGGCGGCAGGTCCTCGGGCCGCTCGTGCACCACCACATGGCCGGCGGCTTTGGCGCCAGCGCGGGCCTCGTCGTCGTTGCGCCAGACGAGCGCATTGAGCTTGGGGTCGACCTCGTCGGCGCGCGCCAAGCAGGCGTCCAGCACTTCCAAGGGGCTCAACTGCTTGGACTTGATCGCCGAGGCGAGCGAACGGGCGCTCCAAAACCCCAGCTGTTCCACGGGGATCGACCCTAGCGCGCGACGGGGCGCTAGGTTCGGGCCCATGGAGTACCGCAATCTCGGCCGTACTGGAGTAGAAGTCAGCGCGCTCTGCCTTGGGGCCATGATGTTCGGGGGGTGGGGCAACCCCGACCACGATGACTGCGTGGCGATAATGCAGCGCGCCCTCGACGAAGGGGTCAACTTCATCGACACCGCCGATGTTTACTCGGCGGGTGAGTCGGAGGAAATAGTGGGCAAGTTCCTGGCCTCGCTCGGGCCGGCAAGGCGGGAGGAGGTGGTGCTCGCCACGAAGGTCCACGGCAAGATGGGGGACGGGCCCAACCGGCAGGGCAATTCCCGGCGCTGGCTCATCTCCGAGTGCGAGGCGAGCCTGCGCCGGCTCGGCACCGACCATATCGACCTCTACCAGGTCCACCGACCCGAGCCCGGCACGGACATCGACGACACACTGTCGGCGCTCTCCGACCTCGTGCACGCCGGCAAGATCCGCTACTTCGGGAGCTCGACGTTCCCGGCCTGGGTGGTCGTCGAGGCGCAGTGGTGCTCGGAGAGGCGGGACCACGAACGCCTCTCTTCCGAGCAGCCTCCCTACTCCATGCTCGTGCGCGGCATCGAGACGGACCTGCTCGAGGTGTGCCGGCGCTACGGCATGGGCGTGCTCAGCTGGAGCCCGCTCGCCGGCGGTTGGCTCTCCGGCCGTTTCGGCACCAACAAGGACAACACGAGCCGGCGGGCCGAGCGCCTGCCCCAGCGCTACGACATGTCGGTCCCCGGCAACCAGGCCAAGCTCGCTGCCGTGGACAAGCTCGCGGCCCTGGCGGAGGAGGCGGGCATGAGCCTCCCGGAGATGGCCGTGGCCTTCGTGCTCGCCCACCCCGCGATCACGTCGGCGATCATCGGGCCGCGCACCATGGACCAGCTCGTGAGCCTGCTCGAGGTCACCGATGCCCCTCTCGGCGCCGGCCTGCTCGACCGCATCGACGAGGTGGTGGCGCCGGGCGTCAACCTCAACCCAGCCGACGGTGGCTGGGCCGCCCCCTGGCTGGCAGAAGCCGGCCTGCGCCGGAGGTAGCTCAGCGTGGAGACCGGCGTAGCGATCTTCGCCACCCATGACAGCGCCGACCCCGCCTCGGTGGCGAGCGTGGTCGAGGCGCGAGGCCACGAGTCGCTCTTCTTCCCCGAGCACACCCACATCCCCGCCTCCCGCCAGAGCCCCTACCCCGGAGGGGCGGAGCTGCCGCGGCGCTACGTGCATACCTACGACCTTTTCGTAGCCATGACCGCCGCCGCCATGGCCACCAAGAAATTGCGCATCGGCAGCGGGATATGCCTCGTCATCGAGCGCGACCCGATCACCACCGCCAAGGAGGTAGCGAGCGTCGACGTGCTCTCTGGTGGGAGGGTGGAGTTCGGCGTGGGCGCCGGCTGGAACCGGGAGGAGATGTCCAACCACGGCACCGACCCCAAGGTGCGCATGGCCCTCCTCGTCGAACGGGTCCAGGCCATGAAGACGATCTGGACCGAGGACGAGGCGAGCTTCCACGGCAAGTACGTGAACTTCGAGCGGATCTGGTCGTGGCCCAAGCCCGCCCAGCGCCCCCACCCGCCGGTGCTCGTCGGCGGCAACGGGCCCACGGTGCTCGACAGGGTGCTGGCGGTTGGCGACGCCTGGTTCCCGAACCACACTCGGGGCGGGGTCTTCGAGCGGGCTGAGCAGTTGCGCCGGCGGGCCGAGCGCCCTATCGACCTCATGGTCATGGGCGTCCCGGCCGACCCGCGGGTGCTGGAGCTGTACCAAGCCGCAGGGTTCCGCCGGGCCGTCCACTGGCTGCCCTCGGCTGGCTTGGGGCCTATCGAGCGGGCGCTCGACCGCTTCGAGACGGCGGTGGCCGAACTGCACGGGGAATAGGCGCCGGAGCGAACGCGAACGGGCGTGAGGCTGGAGCAACACGAGGCCCGCCGGCGCTTTTCTTCGGCCCGGGTGGCCCGCCTCGCGACCGTCGGCGAGGAAGGGCGGCCCCACGTAGTGCCGGTCACGTTCGCCGTCGTGGGCAACGTCATCTGGAGCGCGGTGGACCAACTGAAGCCGAAGACGACCGTACGCCTGCGCCGGCTCGCCAACGTGTCTGCCCACCCGGCCGCCTCTTTCCTCGCCGACTACTACGACGACGCGGACTGGTCCCTGCTCTGGTGGGTACGAGCCGACGGCACCGGCAGGGTCGTCCCCTCCATCGACGACGCTCCCGAGGCGCGACAGGCCCTCTGCGCCCGCTACCCGCAGTACGCGGCGCAGCCTCCGTCGGGCCCGGCGCTGGCCGTTGAGGTGGAGCGCTGGGTGGGCTGGGCCGGCGGTTAGGGGCTTTGGCCACCGAAAAGCGCCAGCTGGCGCGGCTCTGCCGGCGGGCGAGGCTCGCGCGGGTGCCGGCGAGGCCCGGCCGCCGGCGCCTCCGAACGCTTGGAAGCCACGCCAACAGGCGGCTTGCGCCGGCCCCGCGGAGGGCCGCCCGCCATAGCGGCTCGGACCAGCCCGCTCAGGCGCTCCTGCTCGGCGCTCGGCTGGTACGAACCCCGGGCGAACCGCTCCTTGTAAAGCTCGATCAGGTCGGGCCGGGCGCGCTCGAGCCAAGACAGGTAGTGCTGACGGACCCCCGGCCGGAGGTGGAGCGCGACCACGCCGGCGACCGTGGCTCCCGCTTCCTTGCAGGCCCGGGCGACCTCGGTGACCTGCTCGTCGGAGTCCGACAAGCCAGGCAGGACGGGGGCGATCAGCACCCCGCAGGGTACGCCGGCTTCGTTGAGGCGCCGCACCGCCTCGAGGCGCTTGGGGGGCGGCGGGGTGCCGGGCTCGGTAGCTTTCCAGACTTCCCGGTCGAGCGTGCCCACCGAAAAGTTGACCTGCACCCGCGTGCGGGTCGCCGCCTCGACCAGTTGCTCGAGGTCCCGCAGGATAAGCGTGGACTTGGTGAGGATACTGAAAGGGTTGCGCGCTTCGCTCAGTGCCCCCACTATCCCCTTGGTCAGGTGGTACTTGCCCTCGGCGTGCTGGTAAGGGTCGGTGTTGGTCCCCATGGCTACGAGGTCTCCCTGCCAGCGCGGCGAGGACAGTTCGGCCCGGGCGAGCTCGACGGCGTTGACCTTTACGACGATGCGCCGCTCGAAGTCCTCCCCGGTCCCCAAGCCGAGGTACTCGTGGGTCGGCCTAGCAAAACAGTTGTGGCTCACCACGCCGTTGGCGATGAAGTCACCGGTCCCCGTTGTGATGTCGAACATCTCTATCCGCTTGCCAAGCGGCTTGATCGACACCACCCCGAGAGCAGCGTCGGACTTGACCGCCGTAGCTTCTATCGGCCGAAACGAGGAAAAGGCACCTGTCCCGGTCAACTTGTTGTTGGGCGTGAGGTGCGGCCGGCGCAATCGTCCCTGCTCAGCACCTGTGACGTACTTCCAGCCTCGGTCCGACAAAAAGCGGTGGTCTCCGCTCGCGACCAACTCGGTCCCGTCCTCGAGGGTGATGAGGTAGGCAGGCTTCACCGTGCGCCAGTGGGCGAGTACAGCTGTGACGACATAGTGCCGGTTGAGCCCTTCCCGGACTGTCCCGTAGACCCGGTCCCCCGGTCTCAGTTCCCCGAGAGGCTTCGTCCCGCCGTCCCCCATCAGGACCGGCGTGTCGCCGGACATGCAGTAGGCGCAGGCGTGCGTGCAGCCCCTGTACGGGTTGATCGTGTACCGAAAAGCCATCCGTGACGACGGGGGCACCTGGTTGATGATGGTCCGGGCCTTCACGTGGAGGAACTCGAGCCCCCGGTACTCCCCGCGCCCGACGTGCCGCTCGGGGTAACCGAGGTCGAAAAGGGTTGCCCCTTCGTCCTCGAGACGCCAGCGGAAGCTCTCGCTCGGCCTTGCCGCCATGGGCCGCACAGTTTACCGGACATATGTTCGATGCGTTCCCTCCGGAGCAACCATTTAAGGTACATCATTGCATCAAGATGTGATGTTAGAATGCAGATATGCGTACGACGCTGGACATCCCGGACGACCTCCACGCCCAGGCCCTCGCCATCGCGAGGGACACCCGCCGTTCGCTCAGCCAGACCGTGGCAGCACTCATGCGGCGCGGGCTCGGCGCCGGCCCGGCCGGAGAGGTGGGCACGAGCCCCGGCACGGGGCTCCCCGTCGTGCACCTCGGAAAGACGCTCACGACCGAGGACGTGCGACGGCTGGAAGACGACGACCAGTGACCGTTCTGCTCGACGCCAACGTGCTCATTGGGCTGCTCGTCGACGACCACGTCCATCATCAGGCCGCCGAGGCCTGGTTCGCCGCCGGCTCGGACAAGTTCGCCACTTGCCCTGTCACCCAGGGCAGTTTCTTGCGGCTGATGGTACGCGAGCACCAGCCGGCGGCCACAGCGAGAGCCGTGCTCGAAAGGACGGCCGCCCATGGCCGTCACGAGTTCTGGCCCGACGACGTGGGGTACACGGAGGTGCCAATGACAGGCATCGTGGGCCACCGCCAAGTGACGGACGCCTACCTGGTGCAACTGGCGCGCTCGCACGGGGGCAGGCTGGCCACGTTCGACCAGGCGCTCGCCAAGCTCCACCCAGACGTGGCTCTGCAGGTCCCCACCGGGTGACGCACTGGCCGGCCCCCGGTAGCCCGCCGGCACCGGCTGTCACCAGTTTCTCGCCCCCCTACAACGGTTGGCCGCTGCGGCGCACCCGGGCGGCGGCACCGGTCAGCGCCGGCGAGGGCCCGAGCGCCCAGCCCATTGCCGCGCAGAGGGCACGGGCAACCGGCTCACAGGCCAGCCGGCCGGAAACGGGGCCGGGGACGAAGAGCCCGAGCTCCATCCGCCAGCCCCAGGGTACGAGGCTCGCGGCCGCAGAAAAGAGCACCGCGTAGGCGGGACGGGCGGCGAGCGGCAAGGGCAGGCGGGCGAGGAAGCGGACCGCTGAGCGCGCTTCGGGCGTGGCGCCAACCTCTGGGTGGTGGAGTACCCATTCACGCAGCTCCCGAGCCGTCGTCACGGGTGAGCGCGCCCCCATGAGCTCGCCCAAACGTGCCATCTCCCTCACGTAGTCGTCGGCCTCGCCGGCGCAGAGCCCAGGGCCGACGCGTTGGTAGGCAAGAAGGAGGCTCTCGACCTCGACGTGGTGGGCCCAGGCCAGGAGATCGGGGTCGTTGGCGTCGTAGGGCCGGCCGTCTGGCGCCACGCCTTTCACGTGCTCGTGGACGCGCCGCACGGCCGCGATCGCCTCATCCGCCTGTGCCGTGCCGCCAAAGGTCGTGGCGGCCACGAAAGCCACTGTCCGCCGCAGGCGCCCGACCGGGTCCGAACGGTAGTCGGAGTGCTCGGCCACCCCCGCCATCGCCAGGGGGTGGAGGGTCTGCACGATCAGCGAACTGATGCCCCCGACGATCGCAGAGGGATGAGCGTGCACCCTCCAGGCCACGCTGCCTGGGCCGAACAAGCCGGCGTCCCCCTCGCCTGCTATGGCTTTCAAGGTCTCGGGCGGCGCCGAGAAGATTTCGTGGAGGGCAGCACCAGCGGCCAGGCGCAAAGACCGGGGAGCGCTCACGACCATGGACGAAACGCTAGAGGTCCCTCGGCACCACGAGGGACTCCAGGCTCGCGCACCCAGGGCGGAGAGCAGCCCAGGCACCGTCGAAGGAGAGGACGGCCAGCGCCCCGGTCGGTAGCTTGTCCCGCAGCCGGCCCAGGTCGGCCGGCTCGCCACTGCCGGCGAGCGCCGCGGCCAGGTCGGCCAACCCGGGGTTGTGGCCGACGAGCATCACGCTCCTGACTCCCTCCCCCACCTGGCGGAGCCGGGCGAGGAGGTCCTCGGTGCCGGCGCCGTAGAGCCCGTCCTCCGTGCTCACCTCCGGCCCGCGGAGGGCGCCGGCGAGGGCTTCGTAGGTCTCGACGGCCCGGGCGGCGGAGGAGCACAGCACGAGCTCGGGCCGCAGCTTGGCCCTGGCCATGTGCTTAGCGAGGCGCCGAACTGCCTCCCGACCCCGGGGCGCGAGGGGCCGCTCGTGGTCGGCGAGCCGAGGGTCGTCCCAGCTCGACTTGGCGTGGCGCAACAGGTAGAGCGTCTTCAAGGTCAGTGGGCGTCTCTGGCCGCGATGACCGCGATGACCGCGATGACCGCGATGACCGCGATGAACTTAGCGGCCATCGGGCGTCGTACAGTCATGGCCTCGACTGCGCTCGGTACCGCCCAGCACCACCGAGAACGACAGGTTGCGGGGGTGGTCAGGGTCGAGGTCGCGGGAGCGGGCCAGCTCCACTGCCGCCCGCTGGGCGAGCACGAGCTGGGCCAAGGGGTCGAGGTCTGACGTGAAGAAGCGTGCCCCGGTGGCCTCTATGTCGGGCGCGAGGCCCGGCGGCGGCGGGCCGAAACACCATACGAACGACGCCCGGTCGAGGACGCTTATCGGCCCGTGGCGCACTTCGGCCGCGAAGTAGGACTCGGTCCACATCTGCGCGGCCTCCCGCAACTTGAGGGCGGCCTCGTGCGCGATACCGACCGTCCAGCCCCGGCCCAGGAACGTGAAGTGGGTGGACGTCATCACCTGCTCGGGCAAGGGCGACTCCACCGCTTGTCTGGCTTGTCCGGCCAGAGCCTGGGTGCTCGCCGGGCTGAGCTCCCCGAGGTGGGCCCGGAGCAGGACCAGGACGCTCGTGGCAAAGCGCGTTTGCACTACTGACTGTTCGGCGGCGAAGGAGAGGTCGACGGTGCTCACCGCTTGGGCCAGCGGGGAGGCAGGGTCGGCCGTCAGCCCCGTGGCCGACGACCCCGGTGGCAGCTCCTCCGCCGCCGCCAGCACCTCGCTCGTAGTACCTGACCGCGAGAGGAACAGGTAGCGGTCGTAGCCCCGCCGGTGGTCCAGTTCGGACGCGGGCCTGGCGTCGGTCAGCCCATGCCCGGCCGCCTCCCGGAGGCCGGCGTAGGCCAGGGCCATGTGGTAAGAAGTCCCACAGCCCACCACGGCGACGCGCTCACCGGGGACGGGGAGCAGCTCGGAGACCTGGGAAGCGAGCCGGGCGGCAGAGGCCCAGCAGGCGGGCTGGCTGGCGATCTCGGTCGCCGCATGCGATGCCTCTGGTGCACGGGACACGGGCACGACCTCTCTTTTCCGAGAGGTCTCACGACCTCCCTCACTGCAATGCTACGACCGTAACTTAGCCCCGACCACCATAAACGCTCAATCTCACTAGACCCGCTTTGCCGCCCCCGCGCGCTCACCCGCGGGGCCCACTGCTACTATGCGCGTTGATGCTCGTTTTGCTCCCGAAACCATCAGGAGGGAATCGACGGGCGAGCGGTCGGTGGCCCGCGACGGCACATTCGCCCGTCTGGTGACCATTACTAAAAGAATTTCTCGACCAAGGAGGTTGGAAGGTGACAACCGTGAGGCAACGCAGTGTCATAGCCGCAGGGCTCAGTGTCGGCCTGGCCCTCAGCACCACGGCCGCGGTGGGCAGCACCGCGGCCGCGGCCACGAGGGCGGCCAATGCCGCGCCCAGTGGCACCATCAACGTGGTGATGGCCCAGTACAGCTCCAAGACGGCCCCCTATTGGAAGGCGCTCGTGAAGGCCTTCGAGAAGAAATACCCGAGCATCAAGGTGGACCTCCGGGTCATCGACTGGAACACCCTGCTCCAGCAGGTCCCGACGATGATCCAGACCCACACCCAGCCCGACATCTTGAACTTCAACAACTATTCGACCTATGCGAAGGCGGGGCTCCTGTTCCCTGCCAAAGAGGTGCTCTCGCCCCAGGTGGAAGCCGACTTCTTCTCCACCTTCAAAAAGGCCGACACCATCGGCGGCACCCAGTACGGGATCCCCTGGATCGCCAGCGTGCGGGCGCTCGGCTACAACAAGGCCGCCTTGGCCAAGGCGCACATAAGCGCCCCGCCCAAGACGTGGGCGCAACTGCGGACCGACGCCGTGAAGGCCACCAAGGCCGGCTACTACGGCTACTGCCTGCCCCTCGGGTCCGAGGAGGCCCAGGCTGAGTGGTCGCTCTGGATGTGGTCCAACGGCGGCGGCTGGGTCAACGCCAAAGGCCAGTGGACGATCAACAGCAAGAAAAACCTGCAGGCTCTGCAGTTCCTGCGCACTCTGTCCAACACCGACCATGCGACCGAGCCCAACCCCGGCGACACCGACCGCACCAGCGGCTGTTGGGCCGACTTCGCCGCGGGCAAGGTGGCGATGACCGAGATCATGCCCCTCGGCACCTTCGCCGTCAGCTCCATGAAGGGCTCCAAGGTGAAATGGGGCTCGGCACCGTGGCCGGTGGCCAACAGCTCGATCAAGCCCTTCACCCTCGGCGTACAAGACGTCCTCATGGCGTTCAAGCACCCCGGGCACCAGGCCATGGACAAGGCGTTCTTGGACTTCGTCTACCAGAAGGGCAACTACCTCAACTTCGTGGAGCGGGAGGGCTTCCTGCCGGCGACCAACTCGGCAGCGGCTGCGCTGAAGACCAACCCGGTGGACGCCACCGGCATCGCCTTGCTGCCCAAGGCCAAGTTCTACCCGTTGACCAACCCCAACTGGACCGTCGTGCAGTCGGCGGTCCAGAGCCAACTGGGCACGGCCATGACGCCGAGCGCCAACCCCGCGCAAGTGCTGAACAGCCTCCAAAAGGACGCCCTGACGGGCCGTTGAGCCAACTCGTTTTGAGCTAGCACCCAACAGGACAACATGCCGGACCAAATGGCGGGCGCTACGGTAGTGGCGCCCGCCGTCACCTCTTCAGGCCCTAGCGTCCTTGGCGCCCGGCGCAACCTGCGCCGGGCCATGCGGAGGGCTTCCCCGCTCTGGTGGCTCGGCCCGAGCCTGGCCTTGATAGTTGCCGTCGTCTTCTACCCGGCGTACGAACTGGTCCGCACGTCGCTGGAAACGATCAGTCCTATCGGCCTGACCGAGGGTTTTGCCGGCCTGCAAAACTTCCGTAACCTGTTCGCTGAGCCGGCGCTGCCCCATGTTGTCTACAACACGGTCCTTTGGGTGGTGCTGGTCGTCGGGGTGACGATCTTGGTGTCGCTGCCGTTGGCCCAGTTCCTGAACAAACGCTTCGCCGGCCGGCGCCTCGTGCGCTGGGCGCTCATCGTACCCTGGGCCGCTTCCCTCGTGATGACGGCCACGCTGTGGCGTTACATCTACGAGGGCAGTTACGGCATGTTGAACGCCGTGCTCGGCGACCTCGGGCTCATACACAAGCCCATCTTTTGGTACGAAAACCAAGCCACCGCTTTTTGGTGCCTGATCTTCGTCGGGATCATCGTGTCCATCCCCTTCACGACCTACGTGTTCCTGGCTGGTTTGCAGGCCATCCCGCCCGACCTCTACGAGGCGGCCGCCGTGGACGGCAGCACCCCCTGGCAGACGTACAAGAGGGTCATCTTGCCCCTGCTGCGGCCGGCCCTGATGGTGGCGGTGGTGCTCAACACGATCTACGTGTTCAACTCTTTCCCGATCATCTGGGTGATCACCGGCAAGATCCCAGGGGATTTCACCGACACCACGATCACCTTCATGTACAAGATCGCGTTCACTTACCGGCTGGACCCTGGGGAGGCCGCCGCGCTCGGGGTGCTGAACGTGGCGTTCTTGATCTTGGTCATCGGTCTCTACGTACGGCGCGTCGGCCCCGGCGAGGCGGGCGCAGCCCCGGTAGCCGAGGCGGCCCGGGGGCGCCGCAGCCTCTTCAGGGAACGGGTAACGGGCGCCGCCGTGTCCCTCCTCGAGCGCTCCGGGGCGGCCTTGGCGCCGGTGTGGCGGGCCGCGACCGCCCCCGCCCGCCGGCCCCGCCAGGCTCTCGGGCGAGGGTGGTGGCGTGCCCGCCCGTGGTTGCTCCCAGCGATAGGGGCGGTGGTCGCCTTCTTCTTCCTGGCCCCCTACCTGGTTATGTTGCTGTCGGCGCTCAAGTCCAACATAGACCTGTTCCACAGCCCGGCCCTGTACTTCCCGACCCATGCCGAATGGGGGAACTTCGTCTCCGTGTGGAGCCAGATCCCCCTCGCTTCGTACCTCCTCAACAGCCTGATAATCGCCGGGGTGTCCACTCTGCTGGTGCTCGCCGTCTCCCTGCCGGCGGCGTACTACACGGCGCGGCACCGCTTCTTCGGGCGGAAGGCCTTCCTCTACCTGATCCTCGTTACTCAGATGTTCGCCCCGGTCGCCCTGGTCGTCGGCATCTACCGTGAGGTCCTCTCCGTCAACGGCCAGGACAGCTACTGGGCCATCATCCTCATCGAGGCCGGTTTCGCCCTGGCCTTTGCCACCTGGATCATGAACGCGTACTTGGCGAGCATCCCTGTCGACGTGGAGGAGGCGGCCCGGGTCGATGGAGCCGGCCCCCTGCGCACCATGACCAGGGTGGTGTTGCCGCTGGCCAAACCCGCCATCGTGACGGCCGTAATTTTCACCTTCATCCAGGTGTGGAACGAGTTCGTCGTCGCCGAGACCATATTCAACGACCCCACCGACAACCGCGAGACGCTGACGGTCGGCATAAACGCCTTCGTAGGCCTCTACCAGACCCAGTACAACTACCTTTTCGTCGCCTCCCTCATAGGCATTGTCCCCGTGGTGGTCCTGTTCGCGCTCATAGAACGGCACCTGGTGAGCGGCCTCACCGCGGGCAGCATCAAGTAGGCCGATGGCCGCCGGCACCACCATCGAGGTCCACGGGCATCTGGCCGAGACCGGCCAACCGGCCAGGGTCCAACTGAGGGGCGGCCGGGTCGCGGCCGTCGAGGTGACCGAGAGCGCGCCCGAACGCTGGGTCGCGCCGGGGTTCGTGGACGCCCAGGTCAACGGTTTCGGAGGCTTCGACGTGAACGCCCCCGACCCGTCGGCCGACGAGATCTGCGCCATGGTGGAAGCGCTCTGGTGCCAAGGGGTGACCTCTTTGTGCCCGACCGTGGTGACCCAGAGCGAACAGCAGATGTGCCGGTCCCTGCGGGCGGTGGCGGAGGCGGCCGGCCGCTCCTCCCTCATGGCCCACTCGTTGCCCATGGCCCACGTCGAGGGGCCGTACCTTTCTCCTGAGGACGGGCCCCGCGGTGCGCACGCCCGGGAGCACATCCGGCCCGCCAGCACGGCTGAGTACGAGAGGTGGCAAGGCGCGGCAGGCGGGAGGGTCGGTGTCGTGACTTTGGCGCCGGAAGCCCCCGGCGCCCTCGAGTACATAAGGGCACTGGCCGCCGAGGGGACGGTCATCGCCATCGGGCACACTGCTGCCAGCCCTGCCTTGGTGCGAGAGGCGGCGGACGCCGGCGCCCGCCTCTCGACCCACCTCGGCAACGGTTGCCATGCGTTGCTGCCCCGGCTGGACAACCCCATATGGGCTCAGCTGGCGGAGGACCGGCTGTGGGGCAGCTTCATCTTCGACGGCCACCACCTCCCACCCGAGGTCATGAAGGTCATGCTGAGGGCCAAGGGCCTGGCGCGAGCGCTTTTGGTGAGCGACTCGGTGGCCCTGGCCGGCGCGCCGCCCGGCAGCTACGAAAGCCCCGTCGGCGGGAGGGTGGAGCTCGGGGCGGACGGGCGGCTCAGCCTGGCGGGTTCGGGCTTCCTCGCCGGCTCGGCCAGCCCGCTCAGGGCCGGCGCCCGCAATGCGATGGTCCACGCCGGCGTGGGCCTCCGCGCGGCCATGAAGTTGGTCGCGGCCAACCCGGCTCGCCTCTTGGGCCTGGGCGGCCCGTCGGGACGGGGATCCGTAAGGGTGGGGAAAGCGGCCGATATCGTCGTTTTTCGCCTCGACCAAGAGACAAAGGAGCTTACGGTGGAAATGACTGTCGTTGCCGGTTCGGTCGTGTACGAAGCGAGGTGACCATGAGGGTAGTTGTTTGCGATGACGCTCTTTCCCTCGGGCGCTACGCCGCGGCAGAGGTGGCGGCCGCTTTAGCCGCGGCGGAGGGCCCGGGGGGGCGCGCCCGGCTCGTGCTGGCCACGGGGCAGTCCCAGTTCGAGACCCTGGCGGACCTGGTCCGGCGCCCCGTGGCCTGGGAGCGCGTGGACGTGTTCCACCTCGACGAGTACGTCGGCCTGTCCGCTCTCCACCCGGCCAGTTTCCGGCGGTACCTGAAGGAACGGGTGGCCGACTTGGTGCCCGCGACCATGCACTACGTAGACCCGTCGTCCCCCGAGCAGCTGCGCGCGCTCGGCCAACTGCTGACGTCCGGGCCGGCCGACGTGGCCCTGGTCGGCGTGGGCGAGAACGGCCACATCGCGTTCAACGACCCGCCGGCGGACTTCGCGGCCACCGAGCCCTACATCGAGGTCAGCCTGGACGCCCGGTGCCGGGCGCAACAAGTGGGCGAGGGCTGGTTCGCCCGGTTGGAAGACGTGCCCGAGCGTGCCGTCACCATGTCGGTGCGCACCATCATGAGCGCCCGCAAGATCGTCTCGGCCGTGCCCCACGACGCCAAGGCGGAGGCCGTCGCCAAGCTGTTGGCCGCCACCAAGCCCATAGCTGAAGTCCCAGCCACGGCCTTGCTCGCGCACCCGGACACAACCTTGGTGCTCGACCGCGCTTCGAGCCGGCTCCTGCCGCCCGCGGTCTGGGCCCGGTGCATCGTCCTTTGAAATCGAGATAATGGCCTGGCTAGGGGGGCCCGGCGGGCAATGGCTCTGGCTACCGGCCGAGCAGGGCGCCGGCAGACGGCTTCCACTAGGGAGAGACCCCCTCGTCCGGGAGAGAGAAAGTGGTGGTGAGGTCGAGGACCTGGCCTTTGCGGGCAGACTCCTCTGCCTTCAACATGATCTCCAGTTGATGGCGGGCGTGCTCGGCGTTGAGCACCGGCGTGGTGTGGCCCATCACGCAGTCGGCTAGATGGTCGACCAGGATGGCTCGGCCCAGGCGCGAGGTCCATTGCGCATTGTCCTGTACTTCTGACAACGAGGGTGCCACCCAACCTCTCAGGCCGGGGACGGCGTCCAACCTGAAGATCTCGAGCCCGCCCGGGTCGGAGCCGGCCACGTTGATCGTCCCCTCCCGGCCGAAGATCTCGATCTTCGGGCTCTTGGCCGCGTTGACGTTGAAGGTGCCGTCCACGACAGCGTAGGTGGACCCCCCGAAATCCAGCATCATGAGCACGTTGTCGTCGGCAGTCACCTCGATCTCTTTGCCGCGGAAAGGTCCGCCCCGTACCGTGCGGACCGGTTCGGTGATACCCGAGAAGGCGACTACTTGTTGGGCCGGGCCCAAAATGCCAGTGATCTCCTGGATGCCGTAGACGCCCATGTCGAAAAGCGGTCCCGACCCTTTCTGGTAAAACCAGGTAGGGTCGAGAGGCCAGTTCCCCGAAGCTGGCCCCCCGTGGGAGGACCGCACCCGGGCGAAGGCGACCTTGCCGATGACCCCTTCCCGGACGAGGCGCCGAGCTTCGGACCGGTCGGGGTAGAGCATGTTGGGCGGGGCGCAGACGACCGTCAAGCCTCGGGCCCGGGCCAGGTCGCAGATCCGGTCGGCGTCGTCCATGGTCGTCGCCAACGGTTTCTCGGTGGCCAGGTGCTTGCCCTCCAGGAGGATCCTGATGCACGTTTCCCCATGGACCGGGATGGGGGTCAGGTTGAGCACCGCGTCCAGTTCCTTCACCTCGAGCAACTCGTCGAGGTTGGAGAGAACTTTCGGGATGCCGTACTGAGCCGCCACGGACCTGGCCCGCTCGACCTCAGGGTCGGCTATGGCCACGAGCTCGACCTTGTGGCGGATGGCCCCGACGTTGGGGAGGACGCCGTAGCTGGCGGTGGCTATCGTGCCCGCCCCGAGTACTCCTAGCCGCAACCGTCGCCCCGTTGTGGGCTGGGGGCCGGTCTCGTTCATCGAGCTCCTCCTTGCTCGGGCGGCTGGGCTCCTCGCCCTTCAGGCCTTCTCAGGCGTCCTTCTGCTGCCAGTGGGCGCGGCGGCGTAGAACGCCGTGCAGACGGCGAGGTTGCCCCAAGCGTCGTCGACGCTGGCGACAGGGGCCACCTCGCCCCGGACCAGCGAGACCCAATGAGAAACTGCCCCTCCCTCGCCTCCTCCAGGGCCCGCGCCACAGGCTTCGCCGTCAACAGGTGCTCACCGGCCGCAGCGGCAGCCAGGCACATTTGTGGGTTTTGCTCGACGCTCACGAAACTAGCCACGGCGTCAATGCCACCGTCTTCCACCAGGGCTCGCCAACCCGGCCACTGTACAGCCCCGGGCCCAAGTCTTAGGAGCGTCCCGGTTTTTACTGTCGCGACCGGGTCATGCGGGGTTGGCTATACCCGGGAAGTACTCCTGGTAGGCAGCCAAGGATAGCGGCGCGTTGGTTAGGTACACGAGGTCCTCGCTATTGGCAGAGTAGAAGTACGAGTTGTACTCGACATCATGGGTAGCAATGAAGGAACCGAGGCCCTGGACATAGGTGGGGTCGTCGCCGGCACCGCCGACGGCAGTCGTCGCGAGCCCCCACTCCGGGATGCTGAGCGGCTTGCCGTGCTCCGCCGCGAAGGCAGCCACGGCAGCAAGGCCGTCGGGCTCGTTGTAGAGGTCCTGCCAGCGCTGTTCGGCCGTCAACCCGCTTTGGTAGATGCCACTGTCGTAAGCGTCGATGCCGATTATGTTGACGAAGTTGTTCCCCGGGTACCAGTCTTGCAGGGGGATCGGTTGGTAGTACTGGTTGATCGTCCAGTCGAACTGGAAATCGGCCCCGGGCACAGCCCTCATGGCGGTCACGATGTTGTCCCAGTAAGTCGCCCAGTCGGCGTACTCGCTCGAGTCCGTAGGTAGTGCATTGCCGTAGTTGCTCGGGTTGTTGGCTTCCCAGCCGAGACGGATTATCGAGTTGCCCATGCCTTCGTTGACGAGGTTTTGTGCCAGCTGAGTGGCGTACTGGTCGTACTCGCCCTCGGCCCCCAAGACTGCCCAGTTAGAGGGTGCGTCGCTCGGCACCATAGCCTGGCTGATAATCAATCGCCGGCCTGGTTCGGCATTCAGCCAAGTCAGCCAGGCTGCGTCGGAGGAGGGCGGGTTGGCCCACCACACGTTGGTCCAGGTCTGCCAGTCTGGCTTGGCGTCGTTGAAAAGCAGGACGCAGTTGTAGGTGGTACCGACGAGGTTGCTGAGCATGGCGAGATCCGTGAGGTTCATGTCTGGTTCTATGCAGTTCGTCTTCGAGTCCCCGCTCAAGAACGCCCCGGTAGTCGTCGTCGTGGTGGTGGTAGGCATGCTGGCTAAGCTCGCCCAGGGGGTGAGGGGAGCAAAGCTGATCGTGGACGGCGCCCCCGAGGCGTAGCCGTTGTCGCCGGTCGTGTCGAGCGACCACGTGGTGCCGCTGCCAGCGGCGTACTCCTGCACCCAGGCGGTCCCAGCGCCAGGGCCCGCCCCGTAAGTGAGCGTGAGCGTGGCAGCGCCGGCGGTGCTCGCTTGCCCCCACCAGATGCTGGCCCCGGCTGCACCAGAGTGGAACTGGCTGACGGCGCTGTGCCACGCGCCGACGCCCCCGCCGCCCACAGAAGAAAGCGAGCTTTGGGCCGCGCTCGAGTAGACGACCAGCAAGTCACCGGCAGCCGGGGAGACGGACAGGTTATAGGTGGTGGCCGAACCCAAAGACGCCGTTACCGGGGAACCCACGGCTGCAATTGGCTGCGAGCCGCCGCTAGCGGCGAAGAGGGCCGCCACCGTCCACCAGCGCGAGCCGCCGGTCGAGGCCGTGGCGTCGGACGTCGACGTGACATCGGTCGCATAGACGTTGTTGTCGGTGCTGTAGACGTACCCCGGCGCGGAGCCGGCGCTGTAGCTGACCTGCAGGCCGTACGCGCCCGCCACGTAGAGCTCGCCCGAGCACGAGGGGGACGTGGCCGCAGGGGTGAGGGGAGCAAAGCTGATCGTGGACGGCGCCCCCGAGGCGTAGCCGTTGTCGCCGGTCGTGTCGAGCGACCACGTGGTGCCGCTGCCAGCGGCGTACTCCTGCACCCAGGCGGTCCCAGCGCCAGGGCCCGCCCCGTAAGTGAGCGTGAGCGTGGCAGCGCCGGCGGTGCTCGCTTGCCCCCACCAGATGCTGGCCCCGGCTGCACCAGAGTGGAACTGGCTGACGGCGCTGTGCCACGCGCCGACGCCCCCGCCGCCCACAGAAGAAAGCGAGCTTTGGGCCGCGCTCGAGTAGACGACCAGCAAGTCACCGGCAGCCGGGGAGACGGACAGGTTATAGGTGGTGGCCGAACCCAAAGACGCCGTTACCGGGGAACCCACGGCTGAAATTGGCTGCGAGCCGCCGCTAGCGGCGAAGAGGGCCGCCACCGTCCACCAGCGCGAGCCGCCAGTCGAGGCCGTGGCGTCGGACGTCGACGTGACATCGGTCGCATAAACGTTGTTGTCGGTGCTGTAGACGTACCCCGGCGCGGAGCCGGCGCTGTAGCTGACCTGCAGGCCGTACGCGCCCGCCACGTACAGCTCGCCCGAGCACGAGGGGGATGTGGCCGACGTGGCCGTGGCCAAGGCAATTCCTGTGCTGGGTACCGAGAAAGCGCACAGCAGGCCTACTGCCAGAGCCGTTGCCTGGAGCGGGCCCCGGAACAACCTACGCGGACGTGGTGATCGTTTGACAGTGCGCGATTGGTTGCTGGGCGATTGGTTGCTGGTAGCCACGCTGGTCCTATCGGCACAGCAGGTGCAACAACCCAACGTTTAGGGCTACCTAACAGGGAAATTGCGGCAATCCGCTTATGTGCTGGCGCCCGGTACCGAACCTTGAAGACGCTAATAGGCGCTCGCTAAAGGTCGGTCACGGGCCAGAGCACCGAGGTTCCCTGCCCGGCCCTGCGGCTCCTATCCTGGCCGTGGTTGCCTGCACCTTTGTCGCCGGCGAAGCTGTCTCAACAGCCGACCGCCTGGCTTTGTGGCCTTACAGGCGGCCCGTCTCGAGGGTTACTGCCGCCTAGCTGGGGCCCCATTTTTTACGAACAGCCGCTCGTCGTGCCGCACGAGGGACAGGCGAAGCAGCTACCAGCGCGCTGCATCTGGACACCGCACTGGTAGCAGTACGGCGCGTCGAGGGACATAGGAGTCGAGCCCGTACCAGCGCCGGTCGCACTTGCACGTCCGGCCGCCGGCCCCGTGAGCCGCTGCTGGTCGCCTGCCGCTCTGGTCATACCCTCGCGCAGCTCCACCTCCTCGACCTCTCCTGCCTCTGACAACAGTGGCTCGTCGACCGTGGCCGCCTCCTCAACCCCGGGCAGCGTCGGCTGCAGTCGCTCGGTGACGGTCAGGATCCCAAGGTCTACGCGCTCCGACGTCGTCATGTACTCGACGGCCAAACGCCGGAATATGTAGTCCACGAGCGAGGAGGCGAACCGCAGCTCGGGGTCGTCGGTCATGCCGGCGGGCTCGAAGCGCATGTTGGTGAAGTGCTTGACGAAGGTCGCCAGTGGCACCCCGTGCTGGAGCCCCATGCTCACCGAAATAGCGAACGCGTCCATGATCCCGGCCAGCGTCGAGCCCTGCTTGGACACGCTTATGAAGACCTCGCCAGGCCGCCCGTCGGGGAACTCGCCCACTGTCACGTAACCCTCGCAATCGGCCACCCGGAAAGAGAACGTCGAGGACTTCCGCCGGCGAGGCATGTGCTCGCGGACCGGCCTTTTGACAACGACGGTCTGCAACTTGAGAGCTTCCTCGAGCTCGGCCACCTTCTCGGCCAGCTCGGCGTCATGCGCCTCTGCCTCGGAAGCGCCCTTGGGGGCCGCCGGAGTAGCCCCGGTCGCACCCGGCCTCTTGGTCATAGCCAACGGCTGAGCAACTTTACAATTGTCGCGGTATATGGCTATAGCTTTTACACCGAGCTTCCAGGCCTCTATGTGAAGCTGCTCCACCTCCTCCACCGTCACATCTTCCGGCATATTGACAGTCTTGCTAATTCCCCCAGAAATGAAGGGCTGGACGGCAGCCATCATGCGAACGTGCCCGCGGTAATGGATGGCATTATCACCCATAGAGCAGGCGAACACAGCCAAATGGTCGGACGAAAGGTGAGGCGCACCCATTATAGACTTATGCTCGTCCATGTAGGCCAGGATGTCGGAGATCTCGTCACTGGAGTAACCCAGCCGGCGTAACGCCCGCGGCACGGTCTGGTTGACTATCGACATCGTCCCGCCACCGACCAGTTTCTTGGTCTTTACAAGGCCAAGATCCGGTTCAATGCCAGTCGTATCGCAGTCCATCAACAAGCCGATAGTCCCAGTCGGAGCCAGCACTGTGGCCTGCGAATTTCGGACGCCATAATTCTCAGCGGTTTCCACCGCGTTGTCCCATGCCTCCTGAGCTGCCGAAAGCAACTCCGGCGGCACCAGCTCTTCGTCGATCTTTGCCACTTCGCCACGGTGCATGCGCAGTACCTCGACCATCGGCTCCCTGTTGTCGTGGAAGCCAGCGAAAGGCCCCATCCGCGCTGCTGTCCTCGCCGACACGGCGTAGGCATGGCCAGTCATGAGGGCCGTGATAGCGCCCGCCCATGCCCGGCCCGCATCGGAGTCGTAAGGAAAGCCTTGGGCCATGAGGAGGGCGCCCAGGTTTGCGTACCCCAGCCCAAGCTCGCGGAAGCGCCTGGCGTTTTCACCGATGGACTTTGTGGGGTAGTCAGCGTTGCCTACCAGGATCTCTTGGGCAGTGAAAACGACCTCCACCGCAGCCTTGAAGCCCTCGACATCGAAATTACCTTTTTCGTCCAGGAAGGACAGCAAATTAAGGCTCGCCAGGTTGCAGGCCGAATTATCTAGGTGGAGATATTCGGAGCAAGGATTACTTGCATTTATCCGGCCCGTATTTGGCGCCGTGTGCCACCGGTTTATCGTCGTGTCGAACTGCATGCCGGGGTCGGCGCATTCCCACGCGGCCTTGGCGATCTGGCGGAACAGCTCACGGGCCTTCATCGTCTTCAGGACTTCGCCGGTCGTCACGGCCCGCAGGTCCCAGTCCTTGTCGTCTAGGACGGCTTGCATGAACTCGTCGGTAACGCGCACCGAGTTGTTCGCGTTTTGGTACTGGACGGAGTAGCTGTCCTTCCCGTCGAGGTCCATGTCGAAGCCGGCGTCCCGAAGGGCGCGGGCCTTTCGCTCCTCGATCGCCTTGCACCAGATGAAGTCCTCGACGTCGGGGTGGTCGGCATTGAGCACCACCATTTTTGCCGCTCTGCGAGTCTTCCCACCCGATTTGATCGTACCGGCCGAGGAATCAGCGCCACGCATGAAGCTCACCGGCCCCGACGCAGTGCCCCCACCGCGCAAACCCTCTTTGGAAGAACGGATCTTCGACAGGTTTGTCCCCGCCCCCGAGCCGCCTTTGAAGATCTTGCCCTCCTCCACGTACCAGTTGAGTATCGAGTCCATGGAGTCCTCGACTGAAAGGATGAAGCAATTATGAACGCGTAGGCCCTCGCTCAGGTACTCCCCGCTCTCGGTCTGGATGTCGTAGACCTCATGGTCACCGAGTTGCTCGACGACTTCTATCTCTAGCACCTTGGCATCGCGAGCCGGACGCCCTGGTACGGCAAAGCTTCTCTCGAGTTTCTCAGCTTTAGCAGGATCTACGAAGCCGATCTCTTCTGCGAACAAACGTCGATCACCCTCGTTGCGGATCGCGAGAGACCAGCACCCGGCCCGGTCGGGCCGCTCACCCTTCTTGAAGCGGACGCGACCAAAGATCCCGAACCTCCCCAAGAGCCTCTGGGCACCCCGTACTATTCCTTCCGAAACCATGTCGAACGCCACGCAACTCGATCGCTCGCCCAATGAAACATAACCTTCTGCCTGGAAGATGCTGCGAAGGTAGGCCCTGACTACCGGGAGGGGTGCCTCGTAGAGCTTCTGAGGGACTGTCATCTCCAGGCCGCGCGTGCTCAAGTCCCAATGCGCGACAAAATCCTCGAGGACCTGGCCGTACAACCGAGCCCGGCGACAGTCGAGGTCGGTGTTGACGGTCGCAACCCGACTTTCATGCCGGTGGACGTGGGGGAACACCGTGTCCAACGCAGCGGTAACCCACTCCAGTTCTGCAGGAGTAAATGTCATCGCCTCGATCGTCAGTGACTTGTTGGTCCCTTCGCGGTACCGGCCAACAAAGCCACCCGATTGCAGCCAACCAGCCAAGGCTGCTTCCGCCACTTCCCTGCTCCGGATTTCGCCAGTACCCCAGGACTCGTTTCGGTGCCAGCTCAACTGGTCGCCAGGGCGCAACGTGCCGGCGGGGACGAAACGACCTGTCCCCTCTCCACTGTGGCGCCACACAAGGTGGTCCGCGGTTACGTCCAGCTGGTGACCGGCCTTGGTGCGCAGGCGAAGTACAGGTTTGCGGCCATTGGCCTTCACGGCTACGACCTTCGTGACCCCGTGAGCGTCATAGACCTTGGCACCGACGGCACCGGACTCGACCAGCTTGCCGATGGGCACGAGGCCTCCGGGAGTGCTGACCATTGACCAGTACGGTTGGCAGGCGCTGGCCTGCTGCGGCACTCCTTTCACGCCAATGTTGAACCAAACGGGTGAATTGAACGCCGCCCGCTGGTTGACCACCAGCCACTTGAGCTCGGCCTCGAAGGCCTCGGCCTCGGACCGGTCGGCAAAGTAGCCGTCCTTGTCCCCCCAAGCCGTGATGGTGCCGGCCACCCGGTCGACCACTTGCTTCAGCGACCACTCCCGCTCTGGTGTGCCAAGGGTGCCCCTGAAGTACTTCTGGGCGAGGATGTTGGTCGCGTTGACGCTCCAGCCATTCGGCACCTCGACACCGAGCTGCTCGAACGCGACCGCGCCCGTCGCCCAGTTGGTGATCCGGGCATCGCGCCGCTCCCAGGCCACGCTGTCATAAGGGTCTGCGCCTGGGACCGTGAAGTAGCGGCGGAGGCCGATTCCGGTCCTCTCCGGGGCAATTGCCATGGCTCCTCCTTGGGTACTCCTAGTGCGGGGGTCGTGCTCGGCGCCCACCACTACACCGTGGTCATGCGTCCTGCGGAGTCGTCGCGCCACAAGATGCAGGGTTAAAACTACAGCACACGAATTACAACTGTGTCAATAGGCTCTGACCAGGACGCCGACGCGCACCCCGGCGAAGCTAGCCGGCTCGGGCTGTGGGCCAATAGAGGCAAAACCTGTGGATCTCCTGTGGGTCGCTGCCGGCGCCACTCTTCGTGGCCAGTCCCCCCCGTGGTCGGGGTCGAAGCGGTCCTCCGCCACGCTAGGGCCGAGGGCGGACGAGCAGGGCGGTCGCTGGTATGGCCGCCCGCACCCTACGATTGGCCCGTGGACCGCCTCTGCCAGCGGGAGCGCCAGGCGCTCTCCGACCTGTTGGCCGAGCTCGGCCCCGACGCCCCGACCCTTTGCGAGGGCTGGCAAAGCGCTGACCTGGCCGCCCACCTGGTCCTGCGGGAGCACCGCCCTGACGCCGGCCCGGGGATGGTCACCAGGCGACCACCGTTCGGGCCGTGGACCGATCGGCTGACACGCCGGCTCAGAGACTCGACCTCTTGGGAGGACCTGGTGCAGAAGGTGCGCTCGGGCCCGCCGGCGCTGCTCCGGCCATTGGACGCCCAGATCAACACCGTGGAGTTCTTCGTCCACCACGAGGACCTACGCCGCGCGCAACCCTCCTCTGAACCCCGCGAGCTGGCGCCTGACGACGAAGACCTGCTGTGGGCGCGCCTGCGCCTTCTCGCCCGGTTCGCACGCCGGCGACCCTCCGGCCTGGAGCCGTTCAACCGGGCACCACTCGAGCTCGGAGGTTCGGGGCCGGTCGTCAGGGGCCCGGTCGGGGAGATCGTCCTCTGGCTGATGGGCCGGGAAACAGCGGCTCAGGTCGACCTGAGCGAGGAGCCGCGGAGCCTTTAGTCACCGGCGTGGCCGTGCTCGTGCCGGCGAAAACACGTTAGGGGAGGCTCAGGCTTCCATCGGACGTGGCGCGCAAGGACTGGCTCGAGGCACGTGCTGCCTGGGAGCCCATCGTCGGCGCACCCCGAGTTGCGGCCGGGTGGACCAGCACCGAGTGCGCCCGTGCCTCGGCACTCCCCCTGGCACCCGGACCGGCCACGAGCTCGGCCCAGCGGTTGTCGGCTATGCGTGCCAAAGCCGAGAGCTGCCGGCGCTCCCTGGTGCGGAACGGCCGTCCGTCCCGCCCGAGCGCCACCACTAGGCACGCCACGGCCATGTCGGCCCAGGCGACGTCGGAGGGACTGGCTGCACTTGCTCCGTCGGCGTAGAGCGAAGCGTGGGCACCCCTCACGAAAGCGGAGATCCAGGCCTCGGGCGGCGTGCCGTCGCTCGAGGCGAGGGGCCGGGGCGCGCTCGGGTCCACCACCACCGCCCACTCGGCTTCAAAGTCTCGAACGGCGTGGCCCACCAGGGCCTCGAGCAGCTCGCCTGGGTCTTGGCGCTCGACCAGGTAAGCGGCCGTTTCGAGAGCGTCGAGGCGCGGGTCGGTGGGTGCGCGCGCCTGGCGGACGTCCTCCACGTCGACGCCGTCCACCTCGGTGATCTCGCCCACCATCAGGTCGAGCAGGCTCGCCTCGGGCAGCTCCACGACCAGCTCGTCGATCGCCCTGCCGGCGCCGCGCTCCAAGATGTCGATGCCCACCAGGTCGCCGCGCACGGCACCGATCCTGCTGGCGACGGCACCCAGGGCACCAGGGCGGTCAGGTACCCAGACACGCACCACGTAGATCGGCATACGACCACGTTATGGTCCGAACATGAACGCAAAGTTTCGCCATGAGCGCTGCGCTGTTAACCCTTGGGTAACCCTTGGGTAACCCTTGGGTAACCCTTCGGGTGAAGAGGCGGCCTGACCCACAGATTTCCGAGCCGGCGTGACCAGGCACGAGGTTCTGGTCCCCTGTAACAACCCTGGCTCCGCGCCCTGGCCGAGCGCCCCTAGCCGAGGAGGGCCTCGACGAACTCCTTGGGGTCGAAGGGCACCAGGTCCTCGGGCCCCTCTCCCAAGCCGACCAGCTTGATCGGTACCCCGAGCTCGCTGGCGATCGCCACCGCGATACCACCCTTGGCCGTCCCGTCGAGCTTCGTGAGCACTACGCCGGTCACTCCTACCGCCTCTCCGAACTGGCGCGCCTGGACGAGGCCGTTCTGCCCCGTGGTCGCGTCGATGACTAGTAGCACCTCCGTCACCGAGCCGGGGGGCCGGTCGGCGACGCGGCGCACCTTTTTCAGCTCCTCCATCAAGTTGACCTTGGTGTGCAGGCGGCCCGCGGTGTCAGCGAGCACGAGCGGGACCCCCCGGGCTGAAGCGTGCTGGACCGCGTCGAAGACGACCGCGCCGGGGTCACCGCCTTCGTTGCCCCGCACGAAGCCGGCGCCGACGCGTTCTGACCAAAGCTGCAGCTGGTCGGCGGCGGCGGCGCGGAAAGTGTCGCCGGCCGCCATCACGACCCCCCTACCTTCGGCGAGCTCGCGCATGGCGACCTTGCCGATCGTGGTGGTCTTCCCCACCCCGTTCACTCCGACGAAAATCCAGACGGTCGTGGCATCGGGGCCGGCCCGGTGCAGCTCGCGGTCCCCTTCCAGGCGCTCGACCAGCTCTTCGCGCAACGCGGCCATCAGCTGCTCAGGAGTGTCAAGCTGTCCTTCTTGTGCCGTCTTGCGCAGGTGCTCGAGGAGCGCCACCGTGGTGTCGACTCCGACGTCGGCCAGGATGAGCGCCTCTTCGAGGTCGTCCCATGCCTGCTCGTCGAGTCGCGACCGCCCGAGGAGGCCGGCAAGTTGATCCGCAAAGAGCGAACGGGCCTTGCCCAAGCGTTCCCGGAACCGGGGCCGCCGGCCCAGGGTTACCGCGGGCGCTTCCTCCACCTCGGGCGGAGCGACTGGTTCGGGTGGAGCGACCAGCCCGGCGGGAGCGGCTAGCTCGGGTGAGATAGGAGGCGGGGCCTCGACCAGTGCCGTCCCCGCCGCTCCACCATCGGGGCCGGCCTCGGCTGGCGCAGCCTCCTCGGGTGCCGCCGGGCTGGGTGGGGCCTCGGGGGTGACCACACCCGCGGGTGGAGAGCCAACCTGGGGCGCACGGGGAGGCGGGGGGCTAACCGGACGTGTGGGCGCGACACGTCCAGGGGGGGGTACCTGCCGGCGCCGGCGGGAAGAGCGCGCCGAGACGAGGAGGGCTCCCCCGCTGGCGAGCACCACGAATACGACGACGAGAACGATGACCAGGGTCAGGACCATGACCGGTCGAGACTACAGGCGCCCGGCAGGAGCGTGGGGCGACCGGCCCGGCCGTCAGCCGATCGGTGCCGGCTCCGCCCCTCCCGGTCTCGGCCTCTCGATCCTCTGGCTCACGACCACCGATGAGCCCCCCGGCGCCATGCTCACGCCGTAGAGGCAATCAGCCGCCTCCATGGTGCGCTTTTGGTGGCTGACGATAAGCAACTGCGCCTCGTCCCGGAACTCGTGCACCAGGTCCAAAAACCGGTGCAGGCTGACGTCGTCGAGGGCGGCCTCCACCTCGTCCAGCATGTAGAAAGGTGACGGGCGGCTCCGGAACACCGAGAACAGGAACGCCAACGCCACCAAGCTGCGCTCCCCGCCGGACAACAAGGACATCCGGTTGACCTTCTTGCCGAGGGGACGGACTTCGAGGTCCACACCGGACTCCAAGATGTTGGACGGGTCGGCCAACAAGAGCTTCCCCCGGCCCCCGGGAAACAGCTTGTCCACCAACTGGGTGAAATTTTCCGCTACGTCATCGCAAGCTGCCTTGAAAACGGTGATGATCTCGGCGTCGACCGCCTTTATCACCTTTGCCAGTTCGCGCCGGGCAGAGGACACGTCGTGGAGCTGCTTCTCCAAGAACTCATGGCGCCCTACCAGCGCGGCGAACTCTTCCAGGGCGAGCGGGTTGACCGGCCCCATGAGCCGGAGCTCTCGCTCGAGCTCGCGCACCCGGCTGGAGGCGGAGGTGCCAGGTGGCAACTCTGGGCACTCAGCCCCCAAGAGCGCCTCGGGCTCACAATCGAGGTCCCTCCGCACCGCCTCGGTCAGGGCTTCGAGACGCGCCTCGACCTGGCCCTCTTCCACCTCTGCCCGCGAAAGACGCTCGCGGCAGGAGAGCAGCTCACGCTCGAGGGCGGCGCGCTCGCGCCGGCGTGACTCCAGTCCCTCAGTGGCGCTACGGAGCGCCTCGGACTCGGCCTTGCGCTGCTCGCGCCACCGACCGAGGGCTGCCTCGAGGACTGCCAGCCTGTCCTCGACCAGCGCACGCAACCGGGAAAGGGCGGCCTGTGTCGCGTCAAGCTGGGAGCGCCGCCTCCCGGCCGCTTCGCGCTCGGCGAGGTGGCCCTCCAGGCGCCGCTCGACCTCGGCGCGGCGGCGCTCCAGGACCCCCCGGCGTTCTTCGATCCCAGTGGCCCTCACCTCGAGGTCGTGCCTGAGCGTGGCCAGCGCGCTGCGGCGCTCTGCCAGGCGCTCGCGAGCGTCGGCCAGCTCGCGGGCTTTCGCCTCTTCGGCCTCGGACGCCGCCTCGAGGTCGGGCAGCAGGGCTTCGAGCTCTTCTTGGCGCCGGGCTTCGCTCGCCTGACGAGCCTCGACCTCCGACCGCTCGCTGGCGATCGCCTCGGCCTCGGCTTCGGCTTCGGCGATGTCGTTGTGCAAGCGTTCGATGGCCCCGGCGGCGGCCTCTGCCGCCGTCGAGTTTGCCTCCAGCGCCCTGCTGGCTTCCCTGCTCGCCACCTGGGCTGGTCCCAGGCGGGACTGAGCTTCGCGTTGGGCCTGTTCGGCGGCCTCGCAGGCGGACACGGCGTCTGCCAGTGCAGCCCTTGCCTCTGCCAGCGCGGCACCAGTCGCCCCGGTGCCATGCGCCCCCGTGCGCCAGATCCCCCCAGCGAAGCGGTCACCTGCACGGGTCACGACGACGAGCTCCGGCCGGGCAAGCGCCAGGTCCACGGCCTCTTCCCAGCCCCCCTCCACGACCGCCGCCGTACCGAGAAGTTGGTCGAGCAGCTCGTCGACGCTCTCTTGCCCGGAACGCACGTACCCCCGCAGCCACGACGCACCCAGAGGCAGCGGGGCCCGGGCGACGGCGCCACGGCCGCGGGGTCCCGGCCCGGGCAGCACGCCGGCGCCCAAGGCGATCACGGCCCCCGAGGTACCTGCGCGGCTCAGGTGCGCGAGGGCACTGTGGGCGGCCTGCTCGTCGCCCATCACGACCGCGGACAAGGCTTCGCCGGCGCCCGCCTCGAAAGCCGCCTCCAAGCCCTCGTCGACTTCCACGAGCTCGACCAGCGCGCCGAGCACGCCGTCGAAGTCGGCCAAGCGGCGCGCACCCGCCCTGGCCCGGGCCTCGTCGAGGGCCTGTGCCAGAGCCTCGGCTCGCGCTGCCCAACGATGGCGAGCGCCATCGGCCTGGTGGCTCGCTTCTCGCGTCCTCACGAGCTCTTCTTCGACTTCGGCCAGGTGCGCTGCCGCCGCTCGCGCCGCCTGCTCCAGGTCTCCTGCACGCGCCGCCGCCTGTTCGTGCTCGGCCCGGGCACGCTCCTGCTCCGCCAAAAGGCGCGCCAGCCGGGCGCGCGCGGCCGCGGCCCTGGTGTCGATGGAGCTCAGCTGTGCCCTTGCGCCGGTCCTCCGGAGGGCCGCGAGCTCCGCCCGGACTTCTGCTAGGCGCGCCGCCGCAGCCTCGGGTTGCGGGGCTCGGGGGGCAGCTCCGAGGGTCTCTTCCACTTCGGCCGCGTCGCGTTGGAGGGCTCCCTCCGCCAGGCGCAGCTCTTCTTCGAGGGGAAGGAGGCCGGCCGCTTCGTTGTGGGCTGCCTCCAGTTCGGCTGCGAGCGAAGCAGCCTCGGCCTCGAGGCTCGCTATGACGTCGCGGTCGATACCGGCGGCCCGTTCTCGCTCAACCGCCCGGGCGCGTTCGGTAATCAGCGCCAGCAGGCCGTTGGCACGCCCGCGCAGGCCCTCGGCGGCCGAGATGGCCTCCGAGATGTCCGCCCCGGTGCTCCGCTCGCGCTCCTCGTCGAGCGCGGCTTCGGCAGCCACGACGGCGGCGTCGAGGCGGGCGAGCGACGCCCCGGATTGCTCGACCGAACGCGCCAGCTCGGCCTTCGCGGCCACGGCCGCCGACGCGCGCGAACGGAGCGCTCCGAGCTCCCGGCTGTACAAGTGGCGGCGCAGGCCCGCCAGTTCCTCGGAGAGCTCGGCGTGGCGTCTTGCTGCTTCAGCTTGGCGCTCCAAAGGGCGCAGCTGGCGGCGCACCTCCCGGAGGAGGTCCTGCGCCCGGACCAGGGCACCCTCGGTCGCTTCAAGCCGGCGCTCCGCCTTTTCCTTGCGCCGGCGGTGCTTGGAGACCCCAGCCGCCTCTTCGATGACGGCGCGGCGGTCTTCGGGCCTCGCCGAGAGGATGCTGTCGAGCTGGGCCTGGGAAATTATCGTGTGCTGCTGGCGGCCGACACCGGTGTCCGAAAGCAGTTCCTGCACGTCGAGCAGGCGACATGGGGCGCCGTTGATCGAGTACTCGGAGTCACCGTTGCGCCAAAGCGCGCGGGTCACCCTGACCTCGGTGAAATCGATCGGCAGCAAACCGGCTGAGTTGTCTATCGTGAGCGAAACTTCGGCCCGGCCGAGCGCGGGGCGCTTGGAGGTCCCGGCGAAGATGACGTCTTCCATCTTCGCAGAGCGCAGAGCACGCGGCCCTTGTGCGCCCAGCACCCAAGCCACCGCGTCGACGATGTTGGACTTCCCAGAACCGTTGGGCCCGACGACCACGGTGACCCCGGGCTCGAACTCGAGGGTGGAAACCTCGGCAAAGGACTTGAAGCCCTTCAGCGTCAATGACTTGAGGAACACGCTTAGTACAGGGGAACTTGCCCGGTAGACAGATGGGAGCGGCGCATGCCTGCCTTCTCCTTCTCGGACCCCAGGTCGACAAGTACGTCTTGTACCAGCAACAGCAATGCGTCGCTCCCATCTTGTCCAGCTAGCGAGTTTCCCCTAAGTAGCCAAGCTAGCGGGACGGAGGCCAGAGGCCAAGGAACCTTGGCCGGCCGGGTGCGCCGCCCGAGCTCAGGGAGCCGGTTGCGCGACGGCGCCCCTCTCCGCCTCCTCGAGGGGCCCCGGTGCAGCCCACGGGTACTCCAAGCCATCGGCGACGACACCGGCCAAGCTCTCGCCGAAGTACCGGGAGACCAGCCAGAGGGCGAGGTCCATGCCGCTGGTGACGCCCCCGCTCGTGACGACGGGCCCCTCGTCGACGACCCGCTGCGAGACGACTTCTACGCCGAGCATGGCGAGGTCAGCCTGGGCGTCGTGATGGGTCGTTGCCCGGTGTGCCTGCAGCAGGCCGGCGTGCGCGAGCAGCATCGCGCCGGTACAGATGCCGACGATCACCGACCCCGCGGACGCTGACTCCGACAGGAGCCTCGGCCAGTCTCCGCGCTTCACTTCGGCCCACGCGCCGACATCGGCCCGTGCCACCCAGCCACCGCCCGGCACGACCACGACCCCCGCCGCGCCCGGCACGAACTCGCAGTCCGGCTGGAAAACCAACCCAAACGCACCTCTCACCGGGCCGGTCCCCGCACGGGAGCACAGGCGCACGGCAAGACCAGCCCCCAGGGCTTCTGCCCGCCTCAGGACCTCGAAAGGCCCCACCACGTCAAGCTCGTCGACCCCCTCGAACAAGACGATGTCGAAGGTCACTTTGACCGGCGCGGCACAAGGCTTTCCTGCTGTCACAATGCGGCCTAGAACCTACCAGAAGCCAAGCTCAGCCGCCGTTTAAGGCCACGCCCGAGCGGTCGAGCGCGCCAGCGAGCGCCTCCACCTCGGCCGAGAGCCGGGTCAAGGTCCGGCCCAAGATCTCCGCCACCTGGTCCGAAGCGTCGCCTTGCATGCGCAGCATTCGCGTCATCTCGACTAGGTCACGCCGGAGCGCCTTCACTTCGGAGCCCATCTGGTCGAAGTCGGCGCGCAAGGGGGCCAACTGCTCGCGCGTGGCGCGGGACTCGTCCACGACCGAGGCGGTCACAGCTTCTCTGGCACCACGAGCCTCGCCGGCCAGGGAGGCCAGGACAACTTCACGGAGGCCACGGGCCTCGTCGGCCAGGGATGCGGTCAGGGTCTCGCGGAGGCCTCTCACCTCGTCTGCGAGGGAGGCGGTCAGCGTCTCGCGGAGGCCTCTCACCTCGTCTGCGAGGGAGGCGGTGAGGGCCTCGCGGAGGCCACGGGCCTCGCCGGCCAGGGAGGCCAGGGCAACTTCACGGAGGCCACGGGCCTCGTCTGCCAGCGAGGCCCGCACGGCTGAGGTCTCGTCAGACACAGAGGCGGTCACAGCTTCGCGGAGGCCACGGGCCTCGTCTGCGAGGGAGGCGGTGAGGGCCTCGCGGAGGCCACGGGCCTCGCCGGCCAGGGAGGCCAGGACAACTTCACGGAGGCCACGGGCCTCGTCTGCCAGCGAGGCCCGCACGGCTGAGGTCTCGTCAGACACAGAGGCGGTGAGGGCCTCGCGGAGGCCACGGGCCTCGTCTGCGAGGGAGGCGGTGAGGGCCTCGCGGAGGCCACGGGCCTCGTCGGTGAGCGAAGCTCGGACGGCCCTGGTCTCATGTATGACCGACTGCCGGATGGCCTTCGCCTCGTCGATCACGACATGGACATAAGGCAGCACTAGCCGGTCGAGTTCCTGGCGTAGAGATCGCGAGAGAGGGTTCACGGCCATAGAGCGTAACGATGTGCCGGGACCCGGTTGGGCCAGGAGGTCATCGCTCCGTACTTCGGGGCGAGGCACTTCGGGGCGAGGCACTTCGGGGTGAGGCAATTCGGGGTGAGGCAATTAACCGGAACTGGCACACGTTCGTAGAAGGAGATAACGCCTCCTAGCAGCTGGTTTCTGGGGTTGGGAGAACTCCTCGATTTGTAAGGTAACGTACCTAGGAGTTAGGTGCAACCTTTATTTCTGTGG
>JAJYMB010000025.1 GCA_021787365.1 Actinomycetes bacterium
GTACCGGGCGGGGCCGGAGATGGTGCCGACGGCCTCGCTTATCAGGTAGGGGCGATCAGTGCGCGGGCTGAGAACGTCGAGTTCGGGCCGCTTCTTACCGTCAGGCCCAATACTGCTGTTGTAGTCGTCCTCGGCGAACACGTCCTGGACGTAGTCCTTGGTGTCCAAGCGGCCGGCCATGGCGCCGGCGGTTGGCCGGGACCCGTCGAGCTGGTGCGCCAGGTCGCGGGTGCGCGTGTACAACTCGACGTCGTCGTCAGTCTCGTTGATGCGCGCCCCCCAGATGATGATAGAGGGATGGTTGCGGTCTCGCCGCACCATGTCACCCACGTCCCGGACCACGAGAGACTTCCAGGCATCGTCACCGAGATAGCCCCAGCCGGGCGCTTCCTCCCAGGCCATCAACCCGACCTCATCGCAGGCATCGAAGAACGCCTCCGCCTGCGGGTAATGCGCGCAGCGCACCATGGTGCAGTTGAGTTCGCGGCGGATGATCTCGGCATCCTTGCGCTGGACGCGATCAGGCATCGCAGCGCCCGAGAACGGGTAGTGCTGGTGCCGGTTGACACCGAAAATCTTGAGCCGGCGGCCGTTGAGGTAGAAGCCGTCGAGCCGGAAGTCGGCCTCGCGGAAGCCGATCCGCACCCGCTTCTCGTGCGCGGGGGCCCCGTCCACCATGAGGGTCGCTACGACCGTGTACAGGTTGGGGTCGTCGACGTCCCAAAGGGCGACGGAGGCGAGCCCGCTCAGCGTCGCGGTCACCGTGACCTGGCCGGCTTCGCGGATCGTCACCGCAGTGGTGGCCGAGGAGATCGTCTGGCCCCCGTCCCGGAGCCCGACCGCGACGCGTACGTCGCCACGGGGGACCGACGTGGCGTCGATCGTGCACTCCACGACCACCTGCCGCCTGGCGGCGTCGAGCACGTGGACCGGCTTGGCGAACACGTCAGCGAGAAAGTTCTGCGGGACGACGCGCAGCCACACCCGGCGGTAGAGCCCGCCGGGTTGCCAGTAGTCGACGGACGTTGGCGGGTACGGGGCGGGACGGCTCGGCGGCACGTTGAGGTTGAAGCGCGAGTCAAGGGCCACGGCAAGGACGTTCTCCGCCGGGAGCAGCAGACCGGTGACCTCCCGGCTGAACGGCAGGTAGCCGCCGAGGTGATCGGGCAGGGCGTGCCCGTTGAGCGTCGGCTTAGCGTATGTCATCGCGCCGTCGAAGTCGACGAAGACCCGCATGCCGCTTGCTCCTGACGGGGTATCAAAACGTTGACGGTAGATCCACTCGCCTTCCCAGGCGTCGGGGTCCCAGTTCTGCCACGACAGCCGCCCGACCGTGTGCGGCAAGGTCACGGCCTGCAGGCCGCTGTCGTCGAACTCGGGCGCCTCGCTGCCGGGCGTGTAGGGGCCGAATCGCCAGCCGGCGTCCAGGGGGATCATCGTGCCAGCCAAATTCATAGTCTCTTCTCCCTATGGGGCTCATAACCTGATTTTGATGCCAGCTCGGGCCGGGGTTCACGGCCGCTGCCAGCCGGGCGTGCCCCCAGGCGGAGCGCGCGACTCTCCTTGACGTCAGCTCCCGCCGGCTCGGGTGCTCAATGGCTGCTGGCCGGGGAACATACCGCGGTGGGGTGACCCGCTGCCGGGCCCGGCTTCGGTGACGATGACGAACTCCTGCGCCGGAACGTCGATCTGGCACGGCAGCGTCAGCGTCTCGGGTGGGACGAAGGGCCGGTACACCACGGCGGCCGGGTTGCCGGTGAAAGGACCGATTTCGACAGCCTGGGTCTCGGCCTCGAAGTGGTTGGCCACGAGCGTGAACCGCCCGGATCGCATGCTCTTGTGCACGCAGTACCGGACTCCCTGTGAGCCCTGGACCTGGGCCTGGCGTGGATCGACGAGCCTGCTGTCCCAGATCAGGTCACGCAGCGACCGGCGGACGCGAAGCGCCTCGGAGACGTAGCGGCTCAGGTGCGGCATTTCAGCGACTGTGCCGTGCAGGTAGCGTGCCTCGATATTGATGACGTGCCCGAACCGCAGGCAGTTGTTCACTAGGCCGTAGTCGAAGTCGCCGGTGACGCAGCAGCTCTGCCGGTACTCAGGGAAGGCCGCGGCGAATGTGGGCAGGTGATCGGTGGTGAAGAACCGCGAGTACGAGGCGTCCACGAAGGGAACGGCCCGGTCCCAGTGCAGCTCGGAGGCGATGGCGAACTCCGGGTCGGTTTGCCGGGCCTGCTTGTGGAAGCGGGCGAGCGTCCCCAGCGCGCCCGCGGGAACGGCGTCGGCCCGTGGGGCAGGGTTGTCCGGCGCGTAGTCGACCTGGTCCAGCGCCATCAGCTTGTCGATCTGGGTGCCGTCCGCGCCGAGCCGCACCGTGCTCGCCAGCTGGTCGAGGATGATGCGCTGGAACTCCGGGCGCGCCGGGTTGACCATCACCATGCGATGGACGGTCTGGCCGAGCAGGCCGAGCGTCGTGTTGTACTCCCAGCCCATCGCATTGCGCACGTTGCCGTGAGGATCGCGGACCGTGTAGCGGTGCAGCTCGGTAGCGTACCAGCTGGTTTCCACGTTCACCCATTGCAGGTTGGCGAACAGCATGACGTGCACGCCGAGCCTGCGGCATTCGGCGAGCGCGTCGCGCAGCTCCTCAGCGGTGCCGAGGCGGGGATCGGGGCTGTACTGGGGATAGTCCCGGTCGATGCCGCCGATGTCCCAGCCGTCGATCTGCAAGACGTTGATGCCGGCTTCGCGGGCCTGGCGCGCCATCTGCGGGAGGTCACGGAACCGGTAGCCGATCGTGCCGTCGGGGTAGCTGATGATCGTCGACTGCCAGGCGTCCTCGGTGGCGAGCCAGGAGCGCCGCTGGTCAATGTGGCGCTGACCGGCAGCGATCCGGGAGTCGAACCACGAGCGGAAGTACTCGGCGGCGGCCCACCAGGTGCCGTCGTGGAAGTGCAGCACGATGGGCGGGCCCTGCCAGGTGGTGCCGGGCTTGATGAAAGGGATGCTGTTCCACGCCAGCGCCAAGCCGACGGGCTCGTCACCGGCCTGGCGCGGGTCGGGCCAGTACTGCCCGTCTCCGTGCGGCCCGCCGTGGGTCGTGCAGGGCGTGAGCTCGGACCATACGATGCTCTGCCGGGCCTCCGGGTCATGGTTGCCCACATAGAACCCCTTGCTGCCCGAGACGTGGTAGAGGTCGACCCACGGCATCGACATCCCGCCGGGGTACATCCTCGACCACACGGGCTTCGCCGGCCCCAGGTAACTGCCCGGGAAGGTCTCGTAGCAGCTCCACTCCTCGCCCTTGCCGGAGGCGTTGGCGTAATGTAGGCGCCAGTCAGCACTTTCCGCCGGGTTGCCCATCCCGCCGAGGACGACGTTGAACACCTCCTCGACCTCGAACGCTGAACGGTTCACCACTTCGGTCTGCACGGTCACGTCGTCGTCGTTCAGCCGGATCGTCTGCGTCACGTCGATGTCGAACCGGCCTTCTTCGGAGCTGAGGCCGCGCCAGACCAGCCGGCACTCGTCACCGTCGGCATGAAGATCGGAGAGCCGCTGGTCACGGCCGATGACGTAGTGACCTCGCCGATGCGGCAGCGGGATGAGGAGCCGGAAGTTCTCCGCAAGCCGCGGCGCGGCGACCACGTCGATACCGAGCTTCGCATGCCGGAGGGTGACGATGCGGCCGTGTTCTGGCTCGACCTCGACACGAAGGACGTCGTTGTCCAGTACCGCGGTCATGCCATCCACCACCTTTGCAGGCTGTCCTTGCGCAACGTGGTTTGCAGGAACTCGTGTGCCGTACCCACGATCGCGTGGCGGACCGGGATCCGGATGATGAAGGTCTCTACCTTGGTGATATGCACAACGCTCCATGCCTAAAGTACAGTTCACTCGCTGCCGCCGGGTGACATCGGCCTGGTATCTATCGTTCATGGATGATGCATCATCCAGCTAGAGTTGTCAAGGGTTCCATGAGTGAATGGGGTCAAAATCAGGCTATCTGCGCTCATTAAGGACCGGATGCAGTTCGTTTGTTCATGATGCAGGATTTGCTAGTGGCCAAGCTGTTGTCGCGAGAGCACGCGGGCCGCGGGCCCGACGAACAACCGTCCCCCCTTGGAGGGGGGACGGTTGTGAACGAGGGCGGTAGGACGCAATCAGCCACAGGACGTTTACATCGCGATCTCGGATGCTCCCCGAGGGTCGAGCCACAACTGCGCTATCACCTCATGCTGGGCATCCTAGAACCCCCCGGCCCGCAGATTATTAGCATGGACTTGAAACTGTTGTCACCTGAATATTCTGCGGGTTGTCATAAGGGCTCGGTATGTCTCCCGCCCCCATGGGGCTGATGCAGTAGGTCCATCCGGAGCTGTTTATGTAATTTGGATAGGGCAGCTGATGGAGCCAGATGCGCCCGCTGCAGTCATTCACCATTGCCGCTGTTGGCAGGTTCGGGGAATTATGCTGAACAATAGTGCAGCTGTAGACATTGTTGACATTGCCTGCGCTGTCGGTGGTGCAAACAGGGGAGCCGGCCTTGGCGCAGGTCGCGGCCGGGGCCAGCTGCACGGTGGCGTCTTTGATGTGGACGGTCACCGGCCCGATGCCGATCTCCCGGACCTGCAGCTGAGGCGCATTCGCGCCAGTGAGCGCATTGAAGGGAATGGTGACCGTCCAGGTGAGGGTCCGGTACGACGAGCTGAGGTTGACTGCCTGGGTCTGGTAGTCCGCTCTCCCGCTGTACACGTCCATGAACACCTGGCCGGAGCCGGCCACCTGGACCGAGAACTGGTAGGTGTTGTCGTCGGTGACAGTCGGATAGACGTGAACCCACTGCTCGCTCGTGTAGGGGTCGAACGCGTTGGGCCCCGGGTTCGCCGGCACGCTCCAGGTGATATCCGGGCTGCCCTGGTAGGTTCCCGCGCTCAGCGTGCCTGCGCTGCCGGCCCAACCGGTGGTCCCGTCCTGCCCGCTCGGGTTGGCGACCAGGTTGGGGCCGGTGACGGTGGTGGGGATGATGCCCTGGACCTGGCCCGCCGACGGCAGCTCCAGTAGCGACGCACCGGAGGCCGCCTGGGCGTTGAGCCGCGGCAGCCCAGAGCCCTGCCCTTGGTGGTAGGCCTCCTCGGTCAGCGCCAGCTCACTGGGGGTGGTGAACACGAAGTTCTTGCCCACGGTCTTGCCCCAGCTGGCCAGGGCCTGACTGATGGCCAGGACATTCTGCGGCGTATAGGTCCACCCGTCGACCAGCGGCTCCAGGAAGACCGGGTGGCTTCCCGGCTCGGCCAGCGCCTGCTCCTCGATGGTGGACAGCAGCGTGCTCGCCGGGTTGACGTAGCTGCTCGTCTGCCCGAAGACCACCGTCCCGCCCTTTTGCATGTAGGCCACCGGCGCGTCCACCGAGATGCTCGGCACCCCCGACGCCTTGGCGTAGGCGCCGATTTGGGTCGGGTTCTCCCAGAAGTCGACTGTGCTCATGGAATCCTTGCGCATGAACCCGCCGGACAGCTGGGCGAAGCGCTGGAGGTTGGTCCCGGTCATCTGCGTGGCGTAGCCCACACCAGACGGGCCGGCCAGCAACTCGCTGTCACGCGGCAAGTGCCGGTAGAACCAGTCGATCAAGCTCGGCGCGTAATCGGCCATCCCCGGAGCCATTCCCCAGCCCTCGGGAACCGCGCCCAGATCGGTGCCCGCGGTCCAGACATCGAACATGTGATGCTCGATGTACTGGGCGTTGTCACCCTCACTGACCAGGAACGCCACATACACCGTGTTCTTGCTTGCCCGCACCGGCTGCGGCGTGGGCTGGGTCAGGCGCGGCTCGCTCGGTATCGCGGCCCAGTCGCTCCCGTTTTCGAGGAAGTCTGAGGCGTTCAGGAAGTGCCCCAGCGAGCTGAGGTCCGCCACGTCCGGGCCCTCGTTGGCGATGTAGCCCATGATCGGGGTGTTGGCCGGCCGGGCAGTGATGATCTGGTTCATCAGCGGCTCCTCCGCCGGGTTGGTCGAGGTCAGGTAGAACACGAACGACTTGGTGGCGACGATGTAATCGCGCAGCTGCCCGGGGACTCCCGGGTTCAAGATGACCAGGTCGGCCGGGTTCGTCTGGGAGAACAGGTGGGTGAACTCCCACTGGTAGGCGGCCGTCGGGTTGGCGAAGGTGGTGTTGGCGAAACTGTAGATGACCGGAATGCCGTACTGCTGAAGCAGCGGGAGCTGGCTGGGTGTGGCCACCATCGCATCATCGATCCCGGCCATGGTGGTGGCCAGGTTGACCGTGTCGAGATCCGACGGGTTGATGATGATGGCGCCCTTGATGGCGTGGCCGTAGTCGGCCAGCATCGCAGCCAGCTGCCCGGCCGGCCCGCTGCCCAACCCCTGCAGCGCGTGCCAGCGGGCGCCGTGGAGCACGTGGTTGTTGAGCCAGGTCTGGTCGTCGGGGTTCCACACCACATACAGCCGGTTCGGCCCCTGACGTTGATTGTAGGCACCTTCCAGCGTGGCGGCCGCCATGTACTCGTCGTTGGTGCCCCCGCTGAGAGTAGCAACGGTCAGCGTCTTGAACGGCGCCAGCTTCGGCCACAGTTCCGGTGTGGAGCCAACTTCGACGGGCGGTACCGTCGACGAGGTCGAGGTGAGAGTAGAGGTTGTCGAGGTGAGAGTAGAGGTTGTCGAGGCGAATGTTGCGGGCGTCGTATATGGGCCAGCGGTGCTAGGTGCCGCTCCGAGACGGGCGACGAGGGAGGCCTGCCCACTAATGGCTGAAGCCGCGGCCGGCAAGGGTACAGCGAATACGCTGACGAGCGCCAAGACAAGACCTGAGGCTGCAGCGTGTAGACCGGTGGCCCGCCGATGCCTCCGGCAGACAGTTGTGTATCGAGGTGACGTTGAGCGTTTGCGCATCAGACGGTCCTCCCCTCTAGGGGACTGAGAAAGTAGGTGACAGCAGGGTACATGGCAAATACCTCCAATCAGCGCCGCACGAACAAGTCATAGGTCGCTCAGTAGACCCATTTGTTGCTTGTTGCTAAAGGTAAGTTTACTAAGTTTGGCTAGGGCCGTCAACATTTTTGGTGGCTTTTCCAACACGGTTTGAGGTTGTTCGGCGACGTCGCCGGCGGAGAGCTACCGCCACGGACATGGAGCCCCCGGCAAGTGAGGCGGTGCTGACTGCCACAGCCGAGCGGACGGAACAGGTGGGCTTGAAGCTGCACCCGGACAAGACGCGGGTCGTCTATTGCAAGGACGCGAAGCGCCGGGGGCGCCACGGGCATACGAGCTTTACCTTCTCGGGCTGCGCGGATCTCCTCGCGCCGGCCGCCAGCCCGAACGGAATTGGTCATCTCTCGACGAGAGGCTGAGGGGGTGTCACGGTGACGTCGCCCGCGCCAAGGATCGAGGTAGCCAGCTGAGCGACCTTGTCCGGAAACCAGCAGGCGGCGGCGTGGTTCCCGCCGAGATCGGTCATAGGCGGGGCCTGGGTGCACTGGTCTTGGGCCAGGGGGCAGCGGGGCCGGAACACACAGCCGGTGCCGGCTGCCGGGCCCGAAACCTCGGACGGGGTGAACTGTGCGGCTTTCTGATTCTGCCGTCGGTACCTGGCCCGCCTGGGGTCGGGGACCGGGAGGCTTTGCAGCAGCGAGCAGGTGTAAGGGTGACCTGGCCGGGTGATCACGTCCTCGGTAGCGCCCTCTTCGACGATCACCCCGTAGAACATGACCACGATCCGCCCGTCACTGGCGAAGTACCTGACCACGCCGAGGTCGTGGCTGATGAAGATGTACGCCATCCCGGTGTCCTGCTGGAGCCCGAGGAGCAAATCCAGCACGGACACCCGCATGGACACGTCGAGCATGCTGACCGCCTCGTCGGCCACGATCAGCTTCGGGTTCAGGCTCAGCGCCCGGGCGACGGCCACCCGCTGCCGTTGGCCACCCGACAGCTGATGCGGAAAGCGGTCCAGGAATTCTGCCGAGGCGTCCAGGTCGACCCGGCGCAGCAAGTCCATCAGGAAATCGTTGAGTTCGCGGCGCTTGACAATTCTGTGATACGAGGCGGCGTAGCCGAGCGTGGTGCGGAGCGTCAGGCTGGGGTTCAAGGACGCGAACGGATCCTGGTGGACCATCTGAACGCCGCGGCGAAACTGGCGCACCTCCCGGCGCGACATGGAACTGACTGCCTTGCCGCGATAGTGGACCGTCCCGTGGGTCGGCTCGATGATCCCGCAGCAGATCCGTCCCAGGGTGCTCTTGCCGCAGCCGCTCTCTCCCACCACCGCCACGATCTCCCCATCGGTGACCCGGAGGCTGACGCTGTCCAGCGCCGGCCTGTCCTGCCCGCGGAAGTGATGCGAGACACCGTCTACCTCGACCAGGGCACCAGCGGCCGTGAGGCTTCTCCCCGCCCCGGGCGCGATGGGACCGGGCACGCTCATGCTCCGTTCACCGCCCTGCCTGGCACGAGTTCCTGCCCGCCGTCCGCGGCAGAATTGTGCCGGTTCAGCGGATGGCAGGCCACCGCGTTGTGGTGGCTGTCGCCGATAAGCTCCGGGTCATCCCGCAGGCAGACCTGCTCGGCCAGCGGGCAGCGAGGGGCGAAGCGGCACCCGGGCGGTAACTGGTCCAGGCGGGGCACCTGCCCGGGGATCGATCGTGCCGCCCGGCCTGGCTGCAACACGTTCGGGATCGACGACAGCAGCGCCTGCACGTAGGGGTGCCGGCGGCGGTCGTAAAAGATCGTGTCGATGGGCGCGATCTGGACCATGCGGCCGGCGTACATCACGGCCACCATGGTGGCCAGTTCCGCTACCACCGACAGGTCGTGGGTGACGAACACGACCGTCACACCTAGTTTCTCCCGAAGGTCTTTCAGCACGTCGATGACCAGTCGCTGGTTGACGACATCCAGCGCGGTGGTCGGCTCGTCCAAAACCAGAATCGACGGTTTCAGCACGCAGGCGAAAGCTATCGCCACTCGTTGCTTCATCCCGCCCGACAGTTGACTTTCGAACCTGCCACGCATCCGGCTTCCCGGCAGCCGCACCATCTCCAGCAGGTGGTCGAAATACTCCAGGCCCTCCCGGCGGTCCGGCCACACCTCGGGATGGGCCTCCAGGACGTGCTCGACCTGACTGCCGATCGTCACCACCGGATTGAAACTGCTCATCGCGGCCTGGAACACCATGGCGATCTGCGCCATCCGGGCACGTCGCACCTGGTCTGCGGTCATCGATCGCACGTTTGTGCCGCGCAGCAGCACATCACCGCTCGCGATCACACCCGGCTCGGGAACCAGGTCCAGCAAAGCTGCCGCCAACGTGGACTTCCCACAGCCACTTTCACCGACCAACGCGTACACATCGTCGGCGTAGACGGTGAAGCTGACGTTATCCACCGCCCGCAGCCGGGTCGTGGGCAGCGCGAAATCCACCGACAGGTTCCGTACCTCCAGCACCGCGTCACCTGAGCCCATCGACGACTCTGCCCTCACGCCAGGACCCGCATGCGCGGATTGAACAGCTCGTCCATCGCGCGGGAAAACATCACGAAACCGAACTGCAGCAGGACGATGGAAGCCATGGGGGACAGCAGGTACATGGCACTGCGCGCGCTGTACAGCGCTCCCTGCGAGTTGGCGATGTTGATCATGGTCCCCCAGTTGGTGCCGCTGACCGGGGCGATGCCGAGCAGGAACAGTCCCACCTCGGCGTAGATAGCTCCGGTCACCGCCAGCAGGAAGTGGATGGCGACGTACGGGCCGACGTTCGGCAGCAGCTGCCGCCCGATCATGTGCCGCAGCGGCACCGACTGCCCGCGTGCCGCTTCGATGAAGTCGCTGGACCGCAGGCTCAGCGCCATCGAGCGGACCGCGCGGGCCAGGCCTGCCCAGCTTTGAATGGAAAGGATGGCCGCCAGCACGAGGGGGCTGGAGGAATGGATCAGTGCGGCGATCACCAGGACGAGCGGGAGGCCGGGGATGGTCAGGAAGACGTCGACGACTCGCATGATCACCGCATCGGCCAGCCCGGAGACGTAGCCGGAGGCGAGCCCGACGGTCACGCCCACGAAGACGGTCATGATGGCCGCCGTCACCCCTATCTCCATGATGGGCCTGGTTCCCACCACGAGCTCGGACAGGATGCTGTGGCCGAACGCGTCGGTGCCCAGAGGGAACCGCCACGAAGGGCCCTCGTACGCCCGGCCTGGATCAGAGACCAGCCCGACCTTGGCCACGTAGGGGCCGATCACCGCGACGACGCAGTACACAGCGATGATGATGGCGCCGGCCATGGCCAGGGCATCCCCGCGCAGGATGCGGAGCAGGTCGCGACCGAGCCCTGTCATGCCGCCACCCCCGGTTGCGCCGTCGCCTGCTCGGCAGCCTCCGACTTGCGGCGCTCGGCCGCCCCGCGGGCCGCGCCACCAGGCCGGGCGATCCTTGGATCGATCAGCGGGTAGAACAAGTCGACGAGGAAGTTGGCGAGCACCGTGGCCGTGGTGACCACAATGAAGCACCCCATCATCACGGGATAGTCCCGGTTGTCGATGGCCTGGACCATGTAGTAGGCGACTCCCGGGTAGGTGAAGAAGGTCTCGATGAACAGCGCACCGCCGAAGAGACCGCCGAGAGCCAGGGCCAGGTTCGTGACGATCGGCAGCATCGAGTTCCGCCCGATGTACGTCTGGGTAATCCGTCGCTGGGTCAGCCCCCACGACTTACTGGCCCTTATGTAGTCCGCCCCCATCGTGGAGGTGGTGCTTCCCTTCATCATGAGCGCCCAGCCGCCGAAACCGGTGATCACGGCGGCCGTGACGGGCAGGACGGCGTGGTCGAGGACGCTTCCGATGAAGGCCAGATTGAAGCCAACCGGCACGCTCGGCGAATACGCACCCTGGGCCGGGAAGAAGTGGTGGATGGCCGCAACCTGCCAGATCAGTATGAGAGCTGAGACATAGGCCGGGACTGCGCTGAAGAAGGACGTCACCAGGGTCAGAACTTTGGCCATGGCTCCCTTGCGGAAGGCCGCCATGATCGTCCCGATCAGGATACCGAGGACGAATGTCACCAGCAGCGACGCGGCACTGAGGAAGACGGTCCACGGCAGCGCCTGCTTGATAATATGGGCCACGGTAGCGCTGGAAACCGCGATCGACCGTCCGAAGTTACCTTGGGCCACATCGGCCAGGTACTGGAAATACTGGGACAGCAACGGCCCGTGCGGTTGCAGGCCGTAGTACACCTTGATCTCGGCGTCGATCTCCTGCGGTGTGAGCCCACCCTGCTGGACCAGTTGCTGGTAGAGAACCTGCATGGGGTTCCCCGGCATCATCCTGACCAGGAAGAAACTGCCCGAGATCACCACAAAGATGACGAAGAAACTGATCAGGGACCGGCGAAGGATATAGCTGAGCACCGGGGTCTCTCCCTACCGCCCGGGAACCCGGTAACCAGGCCTGGGCGGCGGGCGCCGGCAGGCGCTTCGCGTCATCTCCCCCAGGCCAGCATTTGGCTTCAGCATTGGTTGCGACCTCCTCGTTCACGCGGTGCGCCCCTGTGGGTGCCGGTGATTGGCTGGCTGGATTGCCGAGAGCCCCCGGGCGGCGCGGCCCATGTAAGGGGCGCCGTCCGGGGGCCGGCGCGGTCAGCTCTTCGGGCTGATGTAGCCGCCTTCGAGCATCAGCTCCAGCGCAGTGGTGGCGAAGATGCCGGATTCCTGCCACAGCCAGCTGCTTGCAGGCGGCCAGGTGTAGTGGGCGGTGGAGTAGAAGTTCACCGCGGTATCGTCCGCGTAGTTGAGGAACGGTACCGCCTTGTTCACCACCTGTGCCCAGTCCCAGGCGCGGGCGGCCATCTCCGGCCCAGTCGGGGTGGTCTGGCATTGAGAAACGATGGTCTGCGAGACCTGGACCTTGCCCAGACCGGGGACGTTGTAGTCAGGCCCGAAGCCGATGCCCGGCAGGCCGGGAGTGAAGGCGCCCGTCGCGGTGAAGCTGTAGTTCCACGGCGAGCCGAGGCCGCCGTTGGCGATGGCGCACACCGGCTGGAGGTTGCCGTTGACCCCGGTATCCCACGCGATCTGGAAATTCCCCTTCTCGAGTTCGGGTGTGTAGCTGGCCGAGGGCGCGGTGCTGGCGGTGGCGGGGATCCCGAACGCGGTCAGTTCGGCCGCCGCTTCCGTGGCGAAAAGCGCCGCGTTGGCCGGGGTGGAGGGAGCGATCACGGTGGTGCTGAACGGCTTACCGCTAGGCATCATCCAGTGGCCGTCAGGTCCACCGCCAACCTTTTTGAAGCCAACCGACTCGAGCAGCGAGGTGGCTTTCGACGGGCTGTAGGCGTACGGGTTGAGCCGGGCGCGCTGGGAGGCGGTCAGCCAGATGTCGTTCAGCACCGGGCCGAGGCCGTCGGGCAGGGTGTCAGGCTGGTTGATGGTCAGGGTGCCCCCGTCCTCGGTTTCCGCCAGCTTCGTCCGGTTGAGCAGGTAGGCGATCGCCTGCCGTACCGGGGTGAGCGTGAAGGGGTAGGACTTGTTGTTGAACAGCATGCTCTCGACCACGTCGTTGACGATCTTGACATGGCGCAGGCCCCTGGTGGAGTTCGCCTGGCTGAGCTCCGTCGAGGACGGCGTGGCGTCGCCGTACCAGTCGATGTCATGGCTGAACAGCTGGGCGTATGGGGATGCGGAACCGGCCCCGTTGAGCAGGGTGAGCTTGTCGACGTGCACGTGCGAGGCGCCGTAGTAGGTGGGAGATTTCAGTTCTGTGGCGCTGCTCGTGTTTATCCCGGTGAGCATGAACGGGCCGTCGCCTATCAGTTTCTTGGGTGAGTATTCCACAAGCTTTTTGGTGTAGGGCTCGACCTTCTTGTACAGGGGGCTCGAACTCGCGGTCGCGGCCGTCTTGGGGTTCTGGATCAAGTGGGCATAAGCCAGCAGCGTCTGCTTCATACCCTTGGGGAGGAACTGGCGGTACTGCGACATCGGCAGCGGGCTCATGAACGTGGCCGCGAGGTCACCCCGGGAGCTTGTGCTGGCGGTATTCGAGGTGAAGGTGATGACCAGCGTCGTCGGGTTCGGCGTGGTTATGTTCTCGACGTTCGCCAGGGCCGTCCCGGCCTCCATGCTGAGCAGGAGGGTATCTTCCACGTCGGTGGAGTTGATCGGCTCGCCGTTTGAGAACTTCGCGCCCTTGAGTAGATGGACCGTCAGGACGTTTGTTTTGCTGTCCAGCGAGTAGCTGGACATAAGCTGGGGAATCAGGTGGAACATCTTCGTGTGGTTAGCCGACTTCTCGACGAGTGCCAGCGGGAGCAGTACGCCGAGGCCGGCGAAGAACCCCGTCCCGTGAGGATTGTAGGTCCAGCTGGTGGGACCCCACGTGGCAACCGTGGTGAAAGCCGGGGCATTCGCGCCAGAATCGGACTTCCCGGGCTTTAGCGGCACGGCGCTGTAGGCCGCAGCCAGCAGGCCTACACATCCCACCACCCCGGCCTTCCGGGCGAACTGGCCTGCCGAAAAGCGCCGGCCAGGAAGCCACCCGGGATCTTTTATACTCTCGATAAGGCTCATTTGGCTCCTTCTTTTATTATGTTTCCTATATATTTGCTGACTTCCCCTTTTGGGGATGTCCTGGGTTTCCCTGCAGAGCTCTGCGCAGAAGGCGCACATCCGTAGTGCCTGGGCCGCATCATCTTTGCCTTCGTTCCGCGGCAGCGGGCGCGCCGCCGATGCGTTGATCTCCCCGAGTGACCAGCAGGAAGACCAGCCCGGAAATGGTGACGACAAGGCTCGTGCCTATCGCAAGCGCGTCTGCGACCTGGTCTGCTTTGTTAAGGTTACCGGTCAGCGAGTATGCGGCCAGCAGGATGAGCAGCATACCAGCGACCACCATGATCTGGGCGAAAGATCGCATTAATGATCACCTCTTTTCTTTTTCTGCGTTCGCCAGACGGCGCAGCTCTGCCTGTCCGCCGTCGCGGCCTTGAAGGCTGCTGAAGTCGGGCGCGTCGTAGCCGAACCCATAAGGAGCGTCGGGCCGTTGGAACTCGCCCATCAAGGAGCGCCGGAGAGGCGTGGTCCGCGCCAAGAACTCGGCGTCGTTCGCCAGCCGGTCAGACGGCCTGACCCACGGCGGGCTGTAAATGTAATGCATCGTGTAGCGGTCGTAGTCGCCGTCATGGGCGCAAGCGCGGTGCCAGACGGCATTGTGAAAGACCAGTACCGAGCCGGCCGCGGCGCAGATCACCTGGCCGATGGGCAGGTCGCCGTCCCTTCCGGCCGCGTGGCGGGGGAGCGGGACGCGGCTGCGGTGGCTGCCGGGGATCAGCTCGATGTTACCCAGCCTGGGTGTGAGCTGGTCATTTAGGAGAAAGGAAGCCCGAAGCTGGATGAGCGGGATGGGATAACCCAGCAGCTTGAAGTCGTACGTGCCGGAGCCGTCCTGGTGCCAGCCGCCGGCCTTGCCGCCAGCTGGCTGGACGGTGTTCCACCCGGCCTGCACGATGAACCGGTCGCCATACAGTCCCCGCACCTTGGGAAGCACCCCGGGATGGTCGATCAGGCGCTCCAGCGCGGGCTCCGTCTCGTAGCCCCGCCCCACCTGAGCGAACGTAGTCGAGCCGGCTCGGGCGTGGAGACGCTTGGAGGCCTCCAGGCATTGGTCAACCTCCGGTCGGCTGAGTACGCCAGGAATGATGAAGTAGCCCCATGACTCGAAGATGAAGCGATCGGTGTCGGTCAGTTCAGCAGGTTCTACTTGTGGAGTGGGCACGCTTGCGAATCCTTTCGCACCAGGTTTCCGGCCGGGGTTGGTCGGCTTCAGGGGAGCGGACGATCACGGATATGGTCGCCATCCGGCAGTAGCGCGCGGCTGCCTGCGGGAGCCGGCGTATCGCGCCACAGCAGCAATCCCACGCCTGGTGGGATCTGCCCTGGTGGTCTGCACGGCGCCCCAATCCCTGAATTAGAGCTCACTCGGCATCGCCGGGTATCGTAACTCTCGTAGCGCTCTATCATGCATCATCGGCCAAATGATCGTCAAGGATGGGGTCGACGTGACCGCCCGCTCATGCCGGTGAAAACTGACTCCCAATCACATGACCCTTAGCCCTCCTGCCGAGTCCCCTGAGGTCTGACCACTGACTATAGTCGGGTGTCGTGGGCGTGTCAATGCAAGTCAGGCACCGGACTCTGGCTAGGTTGTCTGGAGCGGGCGGACGTCACCTGTACGCCCCCGCCCGACGCCGGCTGCCAGGGTGGTCGCGGGGCCGGAGACCTTGGTCGTCTGGGGCCCTCTCGGGACCTCGTTCCTCGCATTCGAGGCGCGCTCGAGCCTCGTGGCGGGCCAACGGGCCACGGTGTCCGGTGGGGTGTGGCTGGGTTGCAACATCGCACATGCTCTCTTACGACCGGAGCCGTCAAGTTGTTCGAGCCCTGAACATTGGACGCGGTCTTCGACCCGCACAAAGCCGCCCGAAGGCGGGTCCCGGTTCGCCCTGGTGGTGCCAACATGTGTTCGTGGGTTGCGAGAGGGTCAGGCGCCAAGATCGGTCGGGGCCGGGTTCGGCCGGGAGCGCGTTGAGCGTCGGCGGCTCCAAGATGCTCACCCTCGGCGCGGAGGACGCGATGGCGCTGGGGTGGCACCGCAAGGCGGCTCTTGGAGGAGAGAAGAGCCGGGAGATCGAGTGCTCCAGGCATGCTCGGCCTCCGAGCGCTGTCCGAGCACGCCTTGGAAAAGATGGACGACGTGTCGTCGGGGGACCGCCGGTCGTCATAGTCGCGCCCGAGCAGTTCACCAAGAGATAAGGAGGTCTTCTCGGTCGACGACGCCGTGTACCACCCGCCAAGTCGAAGGTGCCGGCCTGCTAGGAGCAGTAAACTGTACCGACAGGACATCTCGAGGGAAACATGTAATGACAAGCCCAGCACGTAACGTAGCGTGTGATGGTTAAGGCAAGGCCGGACTATTACGGGGCGCTGTGGGCGCCGGTCAAGGCCTCGGGCACACTTGTCGACCGCGTCGTTGAGAGGATCGAAGCGCTGCTCGCCCATGACCAGCTGAGCGCTGGGTCACGCCTGCCACCAGAGCGAGAGCTGGCACAACTGCTCGGGGTGAGCCGGCCGGCCTTGCGCGAAGCGGTAAAGACCCTGGCCGCTCGTGGCTGGCTGGTCGTCCGGCACGGGCAGGGTGTTTTCGTCGCACAAAGCGCCGAGGGGGCGATGCGTGCCCGGCTCTCTAGTCTCGAAGTAAGCCTCCAGGATCTATTCGCCATGCGGGAGGTGCTCGAAGTCGCAGCCGCTGGTTGGGCAGCCGAGCGGGCGACAGACCTGGAGATCTTGGAGCTCGCTGAAGCACTCGAGCGAATCGAGCTGGCCCGCAAAAAGCCGGTGGACTTCGACAACCTTGCCAAGCTCGATGCTGATTTTCACCTTCGGATCGTAGAGGTGGCAAAGAACAGCTTCCTCTCGCAAACCGTCGGCGTCCTGCAAGAGATACTGTCGCGCGGGATGGAGAGCACGCTGCAGATCCCTCGACGCTTCCAGGTGTCCCAATCCGAGCATCGGGAGATCTATGCTGCCATCGGCCAAAGGGACTCGGAGGCAGCGAAGGCCGCGGCCTTCCGGCACGTGAACGGCGCCCGAGGTGGCGCGCTTCGAAGGCTGCGTGAGGAGTCGAAGCTCAAGGAGAGCAGAGCACGCACTGGGGCGACGAGAGGCACCACTTGAGCTCGTCCCAATATATACAGCCGACGGCCCAGAGGCCGCCCGCCCTATGTCCACTAATGGCGCCAGTTGACGCCTGCCGGACGTGCGGGTAGGCTTAGTGGAGAGAGGTCCGACCACGAAGGAGGCATATGCACGAGATCGGGTTCCTTGGTCATCGACAAGGTGACTCCGTAGCGGTGGCCGTTCGCGACGTAGCTGTAGGCCAAGCCGAGGTGGCCTTCCTGGACGGAGGGGAGCCAATAACTATCGCCTCGGCTCAGCGCGTGCCGTTCGGGCACAAGGTCGCACTGGTCAACCTTGCCGAAGGGGAGCCGGTCATCGAGTACGGCGAGCCCGTTGGTATCGCTAGCACCGCAATGCGTGTAGGCGAGCTTGTCCATGTCCATAACATGAGGAGCGCACGGTGGCCGCAGAGCGCTTGACCGGCTTCCGTCGCCCTGACGGCCGGGTCGGGATCCGCAACCACGTTGTAGTAATACCGGTCGATGACCTTTCCAACGCTGCAGCCGAGGCAGTGGCCCACCTGGTGCCGGGGGTTCTCCCCCTCCCCCACGCCTACGGGCGCTTGCAGTTCGGTGAGGACCTCGAACTCAGCTTCCGGACCTTGATCGGCACCGGGGCGAACCCCAACGTGGCAGCTGCCGTCGTGATCGGTATCGAGCCCAACTGGACCGACCGGGTCGCAGACGGCATCGCGGAGTCGGGCAAACCGGTCGCTCGCTTCTCGATCGAGCGCCATGGCGACTTCGAGACAATCCGCAATGCGGCACGTTCGGCTGCGAGCCTTGCCCAGGAAGCGAGCGAGCTCGTGCGAGGACCGGTCGAGCGTGGTGAGCTCTTGTTGTCGATCAAGTGCGGCGAGTCGGACACTACGAGCGGCCTCGCGTCGTGCCCGACGACCGCAGAGGTGGTGGACCGCCACGTGGCGGCGGGTGGGACGGTGCTCTTCGGAGAGACAACCGAGCTCACGGGAGGTGAGCACCTTATCGCCTCCCGGTGTATTGACGACGAGGTGCGCAAGCGCTTCCAGGCATTTTTCGACGATTACGCAGCAACCATCGAGGCGGCCGGAGTGAGCCTGCTCGGGTCGCAGCCCACCCAGGGGAACATCCGGGGTGGTCTGTCGACGATCGAAGAGAAGGCCATGGGCAATATCGCCAAGACCGGCACCGTGCCAGTCGTGGACGCCTTGGGGCCTGCGGAGCGGCCGAGGCGAGCTGGGCTCAACTTCATGGACACCTCGTCCGCTGCTGCCGAATGCGTCACATTGATGGCAGCCGCCGGCGCCGTCGTCCACCTCTTCCCGACGGGCCAGGGCAATATCGTGGGCAACCCCATCGAGCCGGTGATCAAGCTGACCGCGAACCCGCTCACGGCCGAGACCATGAGCGAGCATATCGACCTCGATGTTTCCGGGCTCTTGCGCCTGGAGTACGGCCTCCACGAGGCGGGCGACCGCTTGATGGCACTCGTCGACCGGACGGTGAACGGCCGTCTTACGGCGGCCGAGGTGACCGGCCACCGGGAGTTCGTGCTGACCAAGCTCTACCGGAGCGCCTGACTGAGGGTTTCAGGGGACTCGAAGACGGCGGTTGGCGGCAGGAAGCTTTGGGGAAGTTGGGGGTCACGACGATGTACGAGCGGTTGACGACCTACGTGGCAGGCGAATGGCAGGATCCCGAGACGCGGTGTGAGGTCTTCAACCCTGCTGACAAGTCGGTGGTCGGCTCGGTCGGCTACGGCACAGCAAAAGACGCTGTGCAAGCTGTCGACGCGGCTGCTCTTGCCTTTTCAGACTGGTCGCGAACAGCCGCTCGTTTCCGTGCTGACCTGCTGCGGGACGCCGCTGGCCTCCTCACCGATAGGGTCGACTTCATCTCCTCACTGCTCGCCAAGGAAAGCGGAAAGCGGCTGCCCGAGGCTCGAGGCGAAGTCCGCTTCGCGGCGGAGTACCTCCGCTGGTTCTCAGACCTCGCCCGGCTGAACCGCGGCGAGACGATACCGAACGAGGAGGCTGAGCGCCGCCACCTCACGCTCCGCCGGCCCTCAGGGGTCGCCCTTTCGCTCACGCCTTGGAACTTCCCTGTCTCGATCCAGGCCCGCAAGCTAGCAGCAGCGCTTGCCGCCGGCTGCACGGTCGTGGCTCGGCCGTCAGAGAAGGCTCCCCTCGCAGCCGTGGAGCTAGTCCGATGCTTGGCAGACGCTGGTTTGCCCGCAGGTACCGTAAACCTCGTGCATGGCCCGGCCGGTCAACTGGTCGAGGCGATGTTGGCTCATCCTGCCGTTAGAGTCGTGAGCTTCACCGGGTCCACGGAGGTGGGTCGTAGGGTCATGGCACTCGCGAGCCGGCACGTTGTGAGGCCCCTGCTGGAGTTGGGAGGCGATGCTGCGTTCATTGTTTTCGACGACGCCGACCTCGATGCTGCGGTCGAAGGGGCTTTGGTCGCTAAGTTCCGTAATGCCGGCCAGTCGTGTATTGCCGCGAACCGGTTCTTGGTGCAAGAGGGGGTCTACGAGGCCTTCGTGGCCAGGATGGTAGAGCACGTGAATGCCATGACCGTTGGCGATGGCACTTCGGACCCGGTGCCGGACCTGTCTCCTCTCATTGACAACGAACGCGTCGGTGCAGTCAACGGGCTGGTGGAAGAAGCGCAGGCTGCAGGCGCGAAACAGGTGACACGGGGCTTCGACCTGCCCCCGGTCGGCAGCTATGCTGCGCCGGCTCTCTTGGTCAATGTGCCGAGCCATGTCGGCCTAGCCCGCCAAGAGATATTTGGACCAGTTGCTGGGGTCTGGCCATTCGTGAGCGAAGTTGACGCAGTGGTGAACGCCAATGACACCGAGATGGGCTTAGCAGCTTACGCGTACACGAGCAGCGCGGAGCGCTTGTTCCGTCTCGGCGAGAACCTCGCCGCCGGGATCATCGGCTTCAACTGCGCCTTGCCGAGTGTGGCGTTCGCGCCTATGGGAGGCGTCAAACAAAGTGGTCTTGGACGCGAAGGCGGTCGCGAGGGGCTAGAGGAGTTTAGCGACCTTCATTATGTGGCAGTGGGCGGGGCTACGTGAGCGAGCCGAGCGCCAAAGAGCCTATTGTGGTTGCGGCCGAGGGTGTATGGGGCGATGCCTTCGAAAGGCTTGCGAGGGACTGCCGCCTTGTGCGCTTGTCGGCAGAGGTCCCGCCACGGGACACTGTCCTGCGCGAGGCGTCTGCCTTGGTCGTGCGTAACCGCACGAAGGTGACAGCAGAACTGCTCCTAAGGGCACCACGCCTCGCTATCGTTGCGCGAGCTGGGAGCGGGCTTGACAACATAGACATCCAAGCAGCGGACGCAGCGGGCGTAGTAGTCACCGCCGCCATTGGGGCGAACGCTGTCAGCGTGGCGGAGCACACCCTGTCTTTGGCGTTGGCCCTCTTGCGCGGGTTGGTTGGCCGCGACAGAGAGACGCGGGCAGGCGGCTGGGACCGTTCGGCGGGGCGCGAGCTTGCCGGCAAGGTCTGGGGCATTCTGGGGCTCGGGTCCACTGGGCTGGCTGTTGCCCGCCTGTTGAAAGGCTTCGACGTGCAGAGAGTGGGCGTGGACCCGTACATTAGCGCCGGTGACAGCCGGCTAGGAGAAGCCGGGGTACGATTGGTGCCGCTTGAAGAGATGCTAGCGGTCGCAGACGTGGTCAGCGTCCACCTGCCGCTCACGCCGGAGACTTTCGCCCTGGTTGGCGACGAGTTCCTGTCTAAACTGAAGCCTGGTGCCGTGCTAGTGAACCTGGGCCGCGGCGAGGTCTTGGACGAGGAGGCTTTGATCGCTGCTCTCGATGCGGGGCTATTGGGCGGTGCTGGCCTCGATGTGCGGTCCAACGAGCCGCCTTGTGTCGGCCGTCTGGAGGAAATGGACAACGTGGTGCTCACACCGCATATAGCTGGTATAACCGTGGAGAGCCAAGAGCGGGTCGCATCCATTCTCGTGGGTGATATTGAGGCTGTTCTAGCAGGTGCACCCGCGAAGTGTTTTGTGGGCAAGTTGCACACCGCCCCCTCCGCCAAGCTGCCGCTAAGGCGGAAGCGGCCCGTGCCGTGACGATGCTCAGGGTTGGCGACCTCGTGCGGTTCGGCACCAAGCTCTTGGACGCCGCAGCGCTCCCGGTGCGTAGCTAGCTAGCTACTTGATTGCGACCTCAGGGAAATCTCAATATGAGAGGAGAAAAATGCCAGTAAAGAGCGATCGGGACCGGCTGCTTGCCAGGGTCCGCCATGTGTTGTCCACTTACGTGGGGCCGGCTCGCTTGGGGCCGTCGGTGCCCTTCGAGCTTGCCGCCCACCACATTGCCGGCGAGCCGGTCGGCTACGAAGAGGCGTCACGGGGGCCGTGGTCGCCGTTCGGCGTCGGTGAGCGCTGGGGCGGTGCCTGGGCGACGACCTGGTTCCGGGCGCGGGCGGCCGTGCCCAAGGAGTGGGCGGGCGAACGGGTGGACGCCCGCTTCGACCTGGGCTATGAAGGTTCACCCGGTTTCGGCGCCGAAGGCCTGTTGTGGCGTGGGGGCGTGGCTTTGTCGGGCGTCAACTCGAGGCACCAAGACGTGGCCCTCGCCGACCCGGCCAAGGGTGGGGAGGCCATCGAGGTGTACCTGGAGGCGGCGGCGAACCCGCAGCCCGGCCCGGGCAAGCTGCTCGAGCCCGAGTACGACCGCCAGGACCTTTTCGTGCTGGGACGGGCGGAACTGGTCGTTCGCAACATGGAGGTGGAGGCCCTCTATGTGGACATGAAAGTGCTCGAGGAGCTGGCCCACGACCTGCCTCCCGACGAGCGGCGCTCCGGGGAGGTGCTGGCGGCACTCCGAAGGGCGTGCGCGGTGATAGAGACCGGCGACGTGGCGGCCTCCGCCCGCGAGGCGCGCAGCGCATTGGCGGGGGCGCTCTCCCGGCCGGCCCGGGCGGGCGCGCACCGTATGTTCGCGCTCGGCCACGCGCACATAGACAGCGCCTGGCTCTGGCCCGCCCGTGAGACGGTGCGCAAGTGCGCGAGGACCTTTTCGACCGCGCTCGGGCTACTCGAGCGCTACCCGGACTACCACTTCGTCTGCTCGCAGGCCCAGCAGCACGCCTGGATGAAGGAGCGCTACCCCGAGCTCTTTGCTCGGATGCAAGAGCGGGCCGCCAAGGGCGACTTCGAGCCCGTGGGGTCGATGTGGGTCGAAGCCGACTGCAACGTGCCCTCGGGGGAGTCGCTCGTGCGCCAGTTCCTCTACGGCAAGAGGTTTTTCTTGGACAACTACGGGGTCGAGACGACGGAGTGCTGGCTGCCCGATGCCTTCGGGTTCCCCGCGAGCCTCCCCCAGGTGATCGCCCAGGCCGGGGCGCGTGCGTTCATAACGCAGAAGCTGTCGTGGAGCGAGGCCGACCGCTACCCCCACCACAGCTTCTGGTGGGAGGGCATCGACGGGACGCGCGTGCTCACCCATTTCCCACCCTCTGACACCTACAACGGGGACTTCTCGGTGGGCCAGCTCCGCTTCGGCGAGCGCAACTTCGCCGACCACGACCGCTCGGGCGTCTCTCTCTACCCCTTCGGGCACGGCGACGGCGGCGGCGGGCCGACCGAGGAGATGTTGGAGCGAGCGGCACGGGTGGCGGACCTGGACGGTATGCCCAAGGTCGAGATGGCGCCGACGCGCCAGTTCCTCGACCAGTTGGAGGAGGAGGGCGACGGCCTGGCTTCGTGGGTGGGCGAGCTCTACCTCGAGCTCCACCGCGGCACCTACACCACGCAGGCCCGCACCAAGGCGGGCAATCGGCGCGGCGAAGTGGCCCTCTACGAAGCCGAGCTCTGGTCGACGCTAGCGGGGACTGACGACGAGCGAGCGGCCCGTGCGGCCCTCGAGGGGGCCTGGAAGACGCTGTTGTTCAACCAGTTCCACGACGTCCTGCCGGGCTCGAGCATCAACTGGGTGGCACGAGAAGCCGAGGAGGGCCACGCCGAGGTCCTGAGGACGGCAGGAGAGGTGGCGGGCCGCGCACGCGACGAATTGGCGGCCTCGGTGGGTGCCCCCTGGGCATCACGGCCGCTAATGGTCACGAACGCCACCTCCCACGACCGCCAAGAGGTGGTGGAGCTTCCCGAGGCGCTCGTTGCCGGCGCGACAGCGCTCGTGGACGTTTCGGGGCATGCCGGGGCCCTGCAGAGGGCCGAAGGCGGTGGGCTGCTCGCCTATGTCTCGGTCCCCTCGTGCGGCTGGTCGGTCTACGACCTCTCGTCTTCGGCCGGCGCCGCCACGGGAGAGGACACCGTCACCGCCGGGGCGGGCTGGCTCGAGAACGCCCGGCTGCGGGTCGAGGTCGACGGCGACGGGATGCTCGCCTCGGTCTACGACAAGCTCGCCCACCGAGAGGTCCTGGCGCCGGGGGAGCGGGGCAACGCGCTCTGGCTCTACGACGACGACCCCGCCCAGTGGGACGCCTGGGACATCGACGAGTTCTACGCCGACCGTGCCCGGGTGCTGAGCGGGGCGGTCTCGGTGGAGGTGGTCGAGCAGGGCCCGCTGCGGGCCGGGGTCCGGGTGCGCCGGCGTTTCGGTTCCTCGAGCCTCACCCAGGTGGTGAGGCTGGCGGCAGGGTCGAGCCGCGTCGACTTCGAGACCGAGGTCGACTGGCACGAGCGCCACAAGCTGTTGAAGGCCGCCTTCCCAGTCGGCGTCCGGGCCGCCCACGCGACCTACGAGATCCAGTTCGGCTCGGTCGAACGGGCGACCCACGCCAACACGAGCTGGGACCGGGCGCGCTTCGAGGTCTGCGGGCACCGCTGGGCCGACCTCTCCGAGCCTGGTTACGGCGTGGCGCTGTTGAACGACTCCAAGTACGGCTACCACATCTGGGGCAACGTGATGGAGCTGTCGCTCTTGCGCTCCCCGACCTCCCCCGACCCCGAAGCCGACCAGGGCCGGCACCGCTTCACCTACAGCTTGCTGCCCCACGCCGGCGACTTGGTGGCCGGCCAGGTGGTGGAGGCTGGCCTCGCCCTGAACGTCCCGCTCGTGGCCAGCGCTGCCCCTGGCGGCACCGGCCAGGGTGGGAGGCCGGCCACCTTCTCTTCGGTTCGCTTCGACCGCCCCGGCGTGGTGCTCTCGGCCCTGAAGCGGGCCGAAGACGACGACGGCGTCGTGATGCGCTTCTACGAGGCGCACGGCTCGCGAGGCCCGGTAGGTGTCGACCTCGCTTTCCCCGTAGCGAGCGCGAACCGGGCAGACTTGCTCGAGCGCGAGGGGGAGAGCGTAGCTGTGCACGCCACCGACGGGGTGGCACACCTCGACCTCGACCTCCGGCCTTTCGAGATAGTGACCCTGAAGCTCCACGCCGCATAAGGCTGGCACGGCCACGCTGTTTGTGGCCGGTGGCAGCCTCCGTCATCAGGTAGCCCTCGCGGGTGGCATCGGCGATGCCGGGCCGGGGGTGAAGGCGTAGCGGGAGGTGTGGGTGCCCTGGCTCGTGTCCGAATGTGAATCTGCTCTGCCTGTCCGAGGCAGGCGCCCGTCAGGACACCGGCGTCCCAGCTGACCGGGCAGGTATCACGACAGCCGCGGAGCGCGCTGGCAGGTCGACGCGTCCGTCGCTTGCCTGCCAGACATCATTGTCGACGAGCCGGTATGTCAGCCGCGCGCCGATCCCGTCGACCTCGACGGAGGTCTTCTCGTCCGCGTAGTTGGCGATGGCGAGGGCGGGTTCGCCCGTGTCGTGGTGCAGGTAGACGGCATAGGGGTGGTGCGGCTGGCCGCCGGCGGAGCGCACAGTGGCACCGAGGGTGTCGCGGAAGGTGCCGTCCCAGAACCATTCCCGCAGCTCGGTGCGCAGCGCGTCCATCCGCTGGCCGTAGGCGACGGTCCGGGTGAAGTCGGGCAGCCTTCCCTTGAAGTTGAACGGCTCGTAGCTGATCAGGTACCGGTACAGCAGGCACTGGTTGACGATGTTGCGGTCGTCGAACCCGGTGGCGGCCGTCATCAGCGGCGCGTGTGGCAGGAGGTACCGGCCCAGCGGGATGTGCGTGGGGTTCGCGCTACGGAAGTAGGAGAGATGGTACTGCTCGAACTCCCAGTCGTAAAGGCCTTCTCCGGAGTACAGGAACTCGGGCGACTGCCGTGTCTGCTCCCGGAACCTGCGAGCGAGTTCGTTGTCGTTCGCGTAGACCGGCCATGGGACCGGATGGCCGTGGGCGGTATCGAAGCAGAGGAGGGCGTCGGCGTGATGCTGGCTTTCGTCGAACAGCATGCCGTCTGCGCCGAGGCGGACGATGTTATCGAATTCCTCCTGGCAGGTCGCCAGATAGCGTTCGCTGCCGAAGCACATCGGGATCAGGTGCGGGACGTTGATGCCGAGCAGCTGGGTCGCGGTCTGGTAACGGTACGCGGTTCCGTTGTAGCTGTCCCCGTACGGGTTTTTGATGGTGTCGGCGGCGAGCGAGGGGTATCGGCCGGTCGAGCGGTCGGCCCAGGTGAACTTGCAGAAGAGCACGACCTGCACGCCGAGGGCCTGGATCTGTGCGATCGCGTCCCGCAGTTCCTCAAACGTGCCGAGCCGCGGATCGGGCCTGTGGGAAGGGTTGCCGTGGTCCTGGCCGCCCTCGTTCCAGCCGACGAGCTGGATCGCCCGCACGCCGGCGTCGGCGCATTCGCGCCCGACTTCGGGCAGGTCGCGGAACGGGATGCGCAGCTCGTCCTCGGGGGAGTTGATGTGCAGTTGCAGCCAGGAGTGCGGCTCGTCCGCCCATGCCGGCGTTGCCGGGAGGCGCATCCACTCCTCGCGCCACCGCCGGTAGATGTCCGCTCCCGTATGCCAGTCACCCTGGAAAAGCTCGATCGCCATCGGGGTAAGCGCCCTCGTCGCGCCGGGGGGAATGAACGGCAGGTGCACGATGGAAAACCTGATCGTCGCGTCCGCGGCCGCCCGGCCGTCCATCGCGTCCCCGTATCCCGGAACGAGCTCGGCGTGCCAGCTGACGAGGTCGTAACGGCGTTCGGCGACGCCGACGTACAGTCCCTGCTGGCGCGCCAGGACCAGCATGAACGGGGAGACGGGCACCAGACCGGCACTTGCGCCACGGCCTGCCATTTGCGTCGGATGGTCAACGCCCCAGTACCCGCAATTGTTCTCGAAGCGCGGCCACATCTGCAGCTTCGACGCGGCTCCGTAGGAGGAACAGAAGCTGTGCAGCTCGTCGTCGGGCGCCGGCGGCCGGAGGTCGCCGAGGCAGGGCGACCAGACGTTCTCGACGACGCGATCGGACCGGTTGTCGATGGCCGTTTCGAAGATGATCTGCTGCTCATGCAGGCGGATCCGCTGCTGGACACCGATCGGGTGGATGCCGCCGTGCTGGGATCGCACCTGCCGCCAGGACAGCGCGATTTCTGAGCTGGTGACCTGCTGGATCTCAGGCGGCTCCTGCTGCTCAGCGTAGGCGAGGTTGTTGCGCCGTCCGGGCAGCGGGATGAGCAGCCGGAACCCGGCTGCCAGCTCCGGCCGGTCCTGGACCCGCCATCCTGTCTCGGCCGACTCGAGCTGCGCGATGGCGCCGGTGTGGCGGTCGACAGCGAGGCGAACCCCCTTGCCGGCCACTTGGAGACAATCAGATGTGTTCATGCTTTCCCTCCTGCTTCGCGGGCGGCCTGCCGGCCGGCCTTCGCGCTGCGCCGCCTGTGCACCGGGCTGGTGACCACCCCGTCCACCTGCCTCTGCAACAGGACACGCAGCCGGTCGGCCTCCACCCCTGGATCGCTGTTCGCACCGGGCGAACGCCGGCACGGCGAGCCACGTCCCGCAGGGTCGGTGCCCGGCGGGCCGTGCCGCCGGCCGCCGGATCCGTGGCACCACGCGTTGTGCAGACGCATCCCATCCTCAGTCCGTGAGCATTCGATTGCCGAAATATAACCTGGCGTCCGGTCGGGGCTCAAGGGCGACACATGCCCGAAACTTGCCTTCACAAGGGGTTGACTAGGATTGGTTCCCCTCTCTATGGTATTGGGCATCGCCAATTCCTCTCACCGTCGGAGCGCTCGGCGCGTATGTCTATCCGTTGACCGAAGCGGGTCTCGTGGGCTTGGTGTTCAGAAACGGTCCTGCTGTAATGGCGCCTTGGGGTGGGGACTCAGCTGTGCTCTCCACGGGCCCTCTAACTGCCGGGTGGCCGACCCAGCCCACCGCGATTGTAGTGGACCTGGCCGTGGAGGTGCTGACCGGTGGTTTGATAGGCCCGCTCCTCGCCAGCGGCCTGAACGACATGCTCGGGCCCCTCTGCCCATGGCCTGCTTCAAGGTATTTCTCATCTGATGGTCGTGAACAGTACCCTTAGAAGTGCCACGTGGTTTGCTGCCACTGGCAAGATCGGGTTTGTCCACCGCTCGCACACCAAATCCGAAGGCTTCCCCGACGACCTCTTCGATGGCCGCCCGGTAATCGGCATCGCGACAAGCTGGTCCGAACTCGCGCCTTGTAACGCTCACCTCCACGACCTCGCCCAATCGGTCAAGGCGGGCGTATACGAGGCCGGCGGCTTCCCGCTCGAGTTCCCGTCCCTGGCCCTGGGCGAGACCCTGCTCAGGCCCACCGCAATGTTCTACCGTAACCTTGCCTCCCTCGAGGTGGAGGAGATGTTGAGAGGTAACCCGCTCGATGGTACGGTGTTGCTCGCAGGCTGTGACAAGACGACGCCAGCGTTGGTAATGGGTGCCACAAGCGCCGATTTGCCAGCGGTCTTGCTTACTGGCGGTCCGATGGTCAGCGGTCGTCTGCGGAACTGTCCTGTGGGGTCGGGGACTGACCTCTGGCGGCTTTCCGAGGCAGTCCGTGCGGGTGAAGAGCCTCCGGACACGTTGCTCGAAGCAGAGAGGTGCGTTTCTCGCGGTGCTGGCCACTGCACCACGATGGGGACGGCATCGACGATGGCTTGCCTGACCGAGGCGATGGGGCTCCAGCTCCCCCGAAGCGCCTTGGTCCCAGCGGTGGACGGCCAGCGCAAGGTGTTTGCGCATATGGCTGGCCGGCGTGCTGTCGGTCTCGTGAGGGAATCCACCCCAATCTCCACGTTCTTGAGCCGGGCAGCGTTTGAAAACGCCGTCGTTGCCAATGCCGCCATAGGTGGGTCTACCAACGCTGTGGTCCACCTACTTGCGATGGCTGGGCGCGCCGGGGTCGAGCTCAGCCTTGACGACATAGACCGGATAGGTCGGCGGGTGCCCGTCATCGTCGACTGCAAGCCAAATGGGAGGTTCCTCGCAGAAGATCTCGACGGTGCAGGAGGAATGCCTGCCGTACTGGTGGAGGTGGCAGAGCACCTGAACCTCGACGTGCCGACCGTAGCCGGCCGAAGTCTTGGTGAGGAGATAGAGGGAGCACGTTGCCATGACCGTAGAGTGGTCCACAGCTACGATGATCCGCTCTTCCCGCCAGGCAACGCTACGGCGGTTCTGCACGGCAACCTGTGCCCCTCGGGAGCTGTGATCAAGGTTTCGGCAGCCTCGCCCGACCTTCTCCGCCACCGTGGGCGCGCTCTCGTCTTCGACTCGATTGAGGCGTACAGCGAGGTGGCTGACCGGCCTGACCTCGATGTCGCGCCTGACGATGTGCTAGTTTTGCGGAACTCGGGCCCGCGGGGCTACCCAGGAATGCCAGAGCTCGGAAACCTTCCTTTGCCCAAGAAAATGCTGGCCTGTGGCGTGAGGGACATGGTCAGGGTCACCGACGCGCGGATGAGCGGGACGGCGTTCGGCACAGTCGTGCTCCACGTGGCCCCCGAGTCCGCGGTAGGCGGGCCGCTCGCGGCTTTGCGGACCGGTGACGTCGTGGCCCTCGACGTAGATCGGCGTCGGCTCGACGTAGAACTGGACGATGCCACTATCGCAGAGCGACTTGCCGGCCTCCCCTGCCACCCTGAGCCTCCAAAAGAAGGTGGGGGCTACCTTCGGCTCTTCACCGAGCACGTCCTTCAAGCCGACCGAGGCGCCGACTTCGACTTCCTCGTCGGCAGACGCGGCAATGCCGTGCCTCGTCAATCCACCTAGGCGTCTGGTGAACCCTCGGATGAGCAGCGGTGATGGTGACCTCGTTGGGACCACGGCGCTTGTCACTGGCGCGGCTAGCGGCATTGGGGCGGCCGTAGCGGCAGAGTTGGCGAGTCGCAAAGCTGCCGTCGTAGTGCTGGACGTCGACGGCTCGGGAGCGGGGCGCGTCGCCAAGTCCATCGGCTCGTTTGGTGGCGTTGCCGAAGCCGTCACCGCCGACATAAGCACGCCAGAAGGGTGGCGCCTGGCGTCCTCGGCGGCCGCGGATCTCGGAGGTGTTGACATCCTTGTCAACAACGCGGCCTACCACGGTGAGCGCACGGGCTTCCTCCAGTCCGACGAAGCCGACTGGGACAAGGTCCTGGCAACGAACCTGAGCGCCGCTGCCGCGCTTTGCCGAGCGTGCGCGCCTACCATGACTGAGCGCCACCGAGGCTCGATCATAAACATTGCAGCGATCCAAGCGTTCTTGCCGGTTCCAACCTATGTGAGTTATGCCGCCTCCAAGGGGGGCGTCATCGCCCTCACCCGCGCACTTGCCGTCGAACTGTCGCCTTTGGGCGTTCGGGTGAACGCTGTCTGCCCTGGTGCTATAGCGACGGGCTCGATGCGAACAGCGATCGCCGAGAGCGGTTCGGTGACTACAAGAGCCCCGACGCTGCTCGGCAGGCTCGGCAAGCCAGAAGAGGTTGCTACCGCTGTGGCGTTCCTCGCTTCCCCTGCCGCCTCTTTCGTTACCGGAGCGGTGCTCGTGGTTGACGGCGGCCGTAACCTCTCACGCGAGGCAGACCCCTTGAGCGGCCTCGGCTTTCGCACGACACAGGGCGGCCGCGCCTAGACAAGTAGCCCTACGAAAACGACGCTGGGGACGCTCCGAGGCGTGGGACCTGCGCTTAGCGGGTGCGTCACGCGTCCATGGAGGCACCTGTGGTGCACCCGGTTCGCAAAAACGCGCCGGGAAAGGCGCCGCGCGCACATTTTGGGTGCGGTTGCCGGCGTCCCAGGTGCCAGTACCGGCTTTCTCGACCGCCCGCCCTGGCCAGGCGCCGGCCTCTGCCGGCGCAGCTCTACAACTCCGCCGGGGCCGGGCCGTCCGGGTCGATGCCGTAGCGACGGAGGGCGTCCTCGACCTCGTCGGCTTTGGCCTCGCCGGCCTGGCGCAGGCCGTCCAGCGCGCCGATGATGACGTGCGCGGCGTCGGTCTCGAAGTAGCGGCGCAGGTGGGCCCGGTTGTCGCTCCGGCCAAAGCCGTCCGTGCCGAGGGTTACGTAGGGCACCGGCACCCAGCGGGCGATCTGGTCCGGCACCGCCTTCATAAAGTCGGTGACGGCGACGACCGGGCACTCGACGCCGGCCAGGGCCGACGCGACGTAAGGGGTGCGGGCCGGCTGGGAAGGGTGGAGGCGGTTGTAGCGCTCGGCAGAAAGGGCGTCGTCACGGAGGGCTTTGTAGCTGGTTGCGCTCCACAGTTCGGCCGCCACGTCGTGGCCTTCGGCGAGCAGGCGCTGTGCCTCGAGCGCGGCCTGGCTCGCAGAACCGGAGAAAAGGACGGCCACGCGCCGGCTCGGCCCTTCCGGCGCCGGCGAGAACCGGTAGAGCCCCCGCAATATGCCCTCGTCCACTGCTCCGGGCTTCGCCGGCTGCTTGTAGTTCTCGTTGTAGATGGTTATGTAGTAGAAAATGTCTTCCCCGCCGCCCTCGCCGTACATACGCCGGATCCCGTCGCGCACGATGGTCGCGGTCTCGTAGGCAAAAGCCGGGTCGTAGGCCTGCACGTTGGGCACGACCGAGAACAACACGTGCGACTGGCCGTCGTCGTGCTGCAGGCCCTCACCGAGGAGCGTGGTGCGCCCGGCCGTGGCGCCGAACAAAAAGCCCCTGGCCCGCATGTCGGCCGCAGCCCAGACCAGGTCGCCCACGCGCTGGTAGCCGAACATCGAATAGAAGATGTAAAACGGCACCATCGGCGTGCCGAAAGTGGCGTAGGCGGTGCCCGCCGCCGTGAAATCGGCCATGCCGCCGGCCTCGCTTATCCCCTCCTCGATTATCTGGCCGTCCTTCGCCTCGGAATAGCTGAGCATGAGCTTGGAGTCCACCGGCTCGTAGAGCTGGCCAAAGGGCGCATAGATCTTGAAGTCCTTGAAGAGGGCGTCCATACCAAAAGTGCGCGCCTCGTCGGGGATGATCGGGACGACCCTCTTGCCGACGGCCTTGTCGCGCAGGAGCCCCCGCAAGAGCACGGCGAACGCCATGGTCGTCGACACCTCCCGGTTGCCCGACCCCTTGTCGAACTCGGCAAAAGTGCCAGGGTCGGGTTCCCCGAGCGCTTCGTAGTGGACGGCCCGCTTGGGGAGCGGCCCCCCAAGGGCCCGCCGGCGCTCGGCCATGTACTGGTACTCGGCACTTTCCTGAGCCGGCCGGAAAAACGGGGGCTCGCCCTGCTCCAGGGCCTCGTCCGGGACTTCGGCTTGGAGCTTCAGGCGGTCGCGGAGCGCCTTTAGCTCATCGGCGTTCATCTTCTTTATCTGGTGGGTCGAGTTGCGCGCCTCGATGGTGGGCCCCAGTGCCCAGCCTTTTATGGTCTTGGCGAGGATGACGGTGGGTTGGCCGCTCGTCTCGGTGGCAGCCTTGTAAGCCGCGTAGAGCTTCCGGTAGTCGTGGCCGCCCCGGGGGAGCGTCCGCAGCTCCTCGTCGGAGAGGTGCTCGACCAGCTGGGCGAGGCGCGGGTCAGGCCCGAAAAAGTGCTCCCGGATATAGGCGCCGTCCTCGGTGGCGAGCTTTTGGAACTCTCCGTCGACCGTGGTGTTCATCTTGTTGAGCAGGACGCCGTCCACGTCGCGGGCGAGGAGCTCGTCCCAGCGGCTCCCCCAGATCACTTTGATGACGTTCCAGCCGGCGCCTCGGAAGACCGCCTCCAGTTCCTGGATTATCTTGCCGTTGCCCCGGACCGGGCCGTCGAGGCGCTGAAGGTTGGCATTGACCACGAAAATGAGGTTGTCGAGGCGATCCCGGCCGGCGAGGCCGAGGGCGCCCAGGGTCTCGGGCTCGTCGCATTCCCCGTCGCCCAAGAAGCACCAGACCCGAGAGGCGCTCGTGTCGACGATGCCCCGGTTGTGGAGGTAGCGGTTGAAGTGCGCCTGGTAGATGGCGTTGAGGGGCCCGAGGCCCATCGAGACGGTGGGGAACTCCCAGAACCCGGGCATCAGGCGGGGGTGGGGGTAGGAGGAAAGGCCGCCCGTCCCTGTGGCTGCGCCGGCCAGTTCCATCCGGTAGTGCTCGAGCTGGCCCTCGGAGAGCCGGCCCTCCAAAAAGGCCCGCGCGTAGATGCCGGGCGCCGCGTGGCCCTGGAAGAAGACCTGGTCACCCGGACCGCGCGAGTCCTTGCCCCGGAAGAAGTGGTTGAAGCCCACCTCGTAGAGGGCGGCCGAAGAGGCGAAGGTGGCGAGGTGCCCGCCGATGCCCTCGGCCACGTGGTTGGCCCTTACCACCATGACGGCTGCGTTCCAGCGGATGAAGGCCCGGATCCGCCGCTCGGTCTCCTCGTCGCCTGGGAACCAGGGCTCTTGGCTGGCGGGGATCGTGTTGACATAGGGAGTGGACACCGTCGCCGGGAAGCCGACCTGGTGTGCGTTGGCGCGCTCTAGCAGCTTCATCAGCAAAAAGCGCGCCCTCTCCTTGCCGTGCGCCTCGAGCACCGCGTCGAAAGAGTCGACCCATTCTTCGGTCTCGGTCGGGTCGAGGTCGGGCAGCTGGTGGGAGACGCCGTCGAAGATCACGCTCCCATCGTCGCGCCTTTGGTCAGCCGTAAGGTAGTAGGAGGGTGTAGCAATGGCGGTGACCTTCGTCTCAGCCCAGGTCACGCTCGGGAACGTGAGTTCCGAGCGCCGGCAGGGCTGGTCCGGCCCGGGCCGAGCACCTCGCCCTGGCATGCTGGGAGGTCGCCATGGAAAGGAACACTGTGTACACCGACGGCGCCTGCCTCGGGAACCCGGGGCCGGGGGGCTGGGCCTGGGCCATGCCCGGTGGGCGCTGGCGCAGCGGGGCAGAGCGTCGCACCACCAACCAGCGCATGGAGCTCACGGCCGTGCTCGACGCCGTCCGCAGCTTGGGCGGCCCGCTCGAGGTCGTGAGCGACAGCACTTACGTGGTCAACTGCTTCAAGCAGCGCTGGTGGGTGAAGTGGGTGGCCAACGGCTGGGTGGGCTCGACCAAGAAGCCCGTGGCCAACCGCGACCTCTGGGAACCCCTGGTGGAGCTCTACCGGGAGGTGCCCGGCCGGCTCGAGTTCCGCTGGGTGAAGGGCCACGGCGCTGACCCTTTCAACGACCTCGTCGACCGCCTGGCAGTGGCGGCGGCCGGCGAGCAGAGAGGAGGCGAAGGTGAGCGGCCGCCTTCCTCGGGCCAGCTTGGGCCGGCGGACGAGGTGCGCCGGCCGGGCCCTGCCGTGGTTAGGACCACGATCGAACTCCCCGAAGACTTGTACCAAGAGGCCCGCTCCCTGGCGCTCGACCGTGGGACGAGCGTGAGCGAGGTGATGGCGGACCTCGTGCGGAAGGGGCTCGGAGCCGCGCGCCCCTCTGACCACCAGTGCGCCGACTGAGGAAAATCTTGCAGACGAAACTTGCAAGACGAAACTTGCAGACGAAAGTGGTCATATAGACCGTTTTCGTCTACAAGTTCGCGAAAGAGCACCGTTGCCGGCCAGCCGGCGTTCGCTGAAGCGGCCCGGCGCGCCGTCACTGCACCGGCCCTGGCGCCTGTGTCCTCAGGAGGCGGCGACCGCCCCAGGCGCCCAGAGCGCTGCTTTGTGCTGGGTCATCGCGGCCTTATAGGGGACGTACTGCTGGGAGACGACCCGCCACGCACCGTCCAGGTAGCTGATGAGCGTCTGGTCGAAATAGCCGTCCGCCGGCTTGGCTTCCGTGGCACCGGGCACGTAAGTCACGAGGTCCCCGGGGCGAGGCACGTCGGCGAAGCCCTCGCCCAGGAAGCGGTAGAGCGACACCCGCCCGCTGCCCTCGACTACGTCGAGGTCGTGGCCGAAGCGGGGGAGGTCTGTCGGCATGACGAAGACCAGTTCGGGGCGGCGCGGGCGCAGGTCGAGCCGCCATAGGAGCGCCGGCAGGCCCGGGTTGTCGAACACGTGCACGAGCGCTAATTCCCACTCCCGGCCTTGGCGGCGCCACACGAGGTCGCGCTCCTGGCCCCCGAAGGCACCTCGCTCCACCTCGACCACGCCGGCGACGGTGCCGGCGGGAGAAGTGGCGGTGATGCACTTGCCCCGGAACGCAGGGTCGAAGAGCGTGTGGCAGTTGGGGCTGTAAGGCTTTACCGTCGGCGCTCGGGGGGGTGCAAGCGGCGTGCCGATGCCCGAGAGCGCGATGCCGATCACCCCCGTGCTGGGACCGGGAGGCACTGCGGCTGGCGCGGCGCGTGCCGGCTCCGAACTCGGGGTAACCGGGCTGGCGACGGCAGCCGGCGCGAGGGCAACTGCTACAGCACAGGCGGCGAAAATGGCACCTACAGCTCCCCCGGCTCGCAGCATGGCGGGTCCCACAGTAGTTGCTCCTGCCGGGAGCACCCATCTGAACGGAGTGAAAATAAGGGGGACCGTGGGGTGCGACCGGGGGGGGCGGGCCAGAGTTCGCCCGCCGAGGCCCGTGCCGTGCGCCGGGACGGTGATCTGGTCTGGGCCCAGATCCAGCTACCAACCCACGCAGCTTCCGTGGCCTGAAAATGCCAAGCGGCCCAGGAGAAATCCTGGACGGCTTCCGGTTGCCTGCCGGAATAGCCCGCTGAGGGGGGCGCCGGCTTGAGGTAGCGTCGAGGCAGAGGTCGAAGCCGCGTGGTCCCAGTACGAGAAGTACCCGAGCCGGTTTACACGGCGGCCGAGTGGCGCCTGCGCGCGCTCTCGCCCCTGGACGGCCGCTACGGGGCCCAGATGGAGCCTTACGCCGCGGCGTTTTCCGAGGCTGCCCTGATAAGGGAGCGCTTTGCGGTCGAGGTCGCCTGGCTCCAGTACTTGGCCGGCCTGCCCGAGGTCAGCGAACTGGGGGCGCTCAGCCCCGCCGACAAGGTGGCGCTGCAGGACTGGCTTGCCCGGTTCGGCCCGCCCGAGGCGGGGCAGGTGAAGCGCCTCGAGGCTCGGACCAACCACGACGTGAAGGCGGTCGAGTACTACTTGAAGCGCCGGCTCGTCGAGGAGCTGGGCTGGACCGAGGCTAGGGCGGAGTTCGTGCACTTCGCGGCCACCTCGGAGGACATCAACAACCTGGCGTACGCACGCATGGTGCGCTCGGCGCTGGAGGAGGCGTGGCTGCCCTCCGCCCAAGCGCTCGTGGCGGACGTGCGCGCCCTGGCGCTCCAGACTTCGGAGCTCCCCATGCTCGCCCGTACCCACGGCCAACCGGCGACACCGACAACGCTCGGCAAGGAGCTAGCGGTCTTCGTGGCCCGGTGGCAACGCCAGCTGCGGTCTGTGCGAGCACTCGAGGTACCGGGCAAATGGGGAGGGGCGACGGGGACTCTCGCCGCTCATGTCATGGCTTATCCCGAGCTCGACTGGGCGAGCACCGCACGCGAGTTCGTGACGTCGCTTGGCTTCGAGTGGGCCCCGCTCACCACCCAGGTGGAGCCTCACGACTGGTTGGCGGAACTGTTCGGCGCGATGAGCCGCTTCGGCACGGTGCTAATCGACTTCTGCCGCGATATGTGGTGGTACGTGAGCCTCGGTTATTTGCGGCAAAAGGCCGTCGAAGGAGAGGTCGGCAGTTCGGCCATGCCGCACAAGGTCAACCCGATCGATTTCGAGAACGCCGAGGCCAATGCCGGCGTCGCCGGCGCCCTGTTCTCCCACCTCTCGGCCAAGCTGCCGGTATCGAGGCTCCAGCGGGACCTTTCGGATTCTTCCGCTTTGCGCAATTTGGGTACAGTTTTCGGCTATTCAGGTTTGGCTGTGCTTTCCGCGAGGAGGGGCTTGGCCCGGAGCGCGCCGGCGCCCGAGACTTTGGCAGCCGACTTGGACGGTGCATGGGAAGTGCTCGCGGAGGCCGTTCAGACGGTTATGCGCCGTTATGGCCAGGTTGGTGGTTACGAACAGTTAGCCGCCCTCACGAGAGGCCGGGCGCTGACCCAGGAAGAGTTCCAGCGCTTTGTGCGCGGCCTCGACCTCCCAGCGCCAGCACGCGACCGTCTTTTGGCCTTGGAACCGGCGACCTACACTGGGCTGGCAGGCCGGCTTGCTAAATTGGTGGCCGGCCCGGTAGCTGTCGACCGGGATATGAAACCAAAGGACAGTTCGAAAAAAGCTGAGGTGGGCCGGTGAACGGCGAAGGCCAAGTACAAATCGACCGGGGACGGTGGCGTTACCGGTTCGCCCTCGACTCCGACAACATAGCAATTTACAAGTCTCGGCGCGCGGGCCAGGGCCTAGCCCCGGAAGAAGCGTGGCGAAACCTGGCGGCGCTCGGCATTTCCGACGCCTTCGTCGTGCCCGTCCCGGGAGGGTGGCAGCCCTTTGTCGAAGTGGGCGACGGGCGCCAGCGCTGGGTGCTGCAAAAGCGCATGACGCTGGCCGAGGCCGAGGCGACCGCCAGCCACTTCTTGCTCAGCCTGGCCGACGCGATCGTGAACGCTGCACCGCCGCTCGCCAGCGAAAAGGAGGACGGCTCGCAGTCCCTCCATGTCCCCGAGCCACCGCCGGCCCCGGCCGAAGAGAAAGCAGCCGAAGCCGCCCTGGCCCACGCCCGCACGAAGCGTGAGTCAGCAGGCTGGGAGCTGATCTACAGCCGCCAGCGCGCTGCCCGCTGAGCGGGCTCCCGCACGTTCGGCGCGGGGTGGCAGCCCGAGAGGAGCGAGCGTCGAGCCCGCTCGTGCTCCGTGACCCGGCTGGTCTGCAGCCGCGACTCGCAGCGCTCAGAGTTCGGTCGGGCCTACCACAAAGCCAAGACGAGCGGTGGCCCTCCGCAACCTCGCATCGAGCGTTACCAGCCGGCAGTGGGACAGGCGGGCGAGCGCGACGTACTCGGCGTCGTAGGTCTTGGCCCAGCCGAGCTCCTCAGCCAACCACCAGGCTTCGTCGCCCAGCCGGGCTGGTGAACGGCGCGTCACTCGGCATTGCTCGAGGCGCCCGCGAGTCGTGGCCGCGTCCTCGGGTCTGACTTCGCCTCGCCAGGTCATCTCGAGGAGGACCGACCTCGCCTCGGACCACATGAGAGGCGGCGCTATCAGGTCGTCGCCCAGCACGTCGAAGCCGTCGTCGGCACCGCTCGCGGCCAGGGCGACGGTGGCGTCGACTACGAGCACTTAGCGCCCCCGACGAGAGCGCGCGAGCCCGGCCACCCAGTTGGGCTGCGGCCTGCCCGAGCTGAACCGGCTCCACTGCTCAGGAGAAGGAAGTGCCTCCTTGTCGCGGGAAAGGACCTCCAAGTCTTCCTCTTCGATGAAGTGCTGGGTGCCCACCTTGCGTGCCCGGAGCTTGCCCGAGCGGATCCACCGCCTCACGGTCTCGGGGTCACGGGCCACCCTGACGGCCGCCTCAGGAACGGTCAGCACATCGTAGCATGCTACTACAAAAGTCACCCCAGGAAAAGCAATGCCCAGGCAGTGGCATATCCGGCTGTGAAGCTTGGGAGAGAGCTACGCTCTCGCGGTGCTAGCGGTCCATGCACTGTGGTCCCCCGGCGCCGGCGACCTCCTCCTTTGGGCCGAGGACAGCGCCGTGACGGGGACAGGAAAAGCCCGTCGTGGCCGGCGGCCGGCGCGGCCCCGCCCAGGGCCCCACCCCTTCGCCGCCTCCTCCGAGCGCGTGGCGTCTGCTCTCGCGGCGAGCGGCGCCGGCGTGGCCTTAGCAGCCCGTGAAGCTGGGCACGACCGCGCCTCCCTCTGGCTGCCGGCTGCCGACGGCGCCCCCGAGGCTTCGCCGCAACTCGTGCGCGAAAGCGACGAACCCTGGTCCCTGCCGGCGGAAGGCGGTGCCGGCCTCTCTTTGCGGCCCTTCTCGGTACCCGCGCTCCGCCTTGGCCCCGGGGCCGCCCTCGACATGGTGCTCGCGCTCTCGAGCTACGAGTCGCCCGAGGTCGTCCCCGGTGCCTCGGTGAAGGCCCTCGCCTCCTTGGCCGGGTTGGCCCTGGAAGCCGTCGGCGGCGGCCGGGCCCTGCCCGGGCTGGCGACCGGCCCGCACGGTAGGTACGTAGCCAGGTGGTCGCCCGTCGGCGGGGGCCGCGACGAGGAGCGCCTCCGCTTGCTCTCTGCCTCGCTGCCACCGCTGTGCCGTGCCCTCGACCCGGCTGGGGCCGACCCCGAGGTCGTGGTGCGGGACGCGTTCGAGGCGTTCGTGGACGCCGTTTGCCGTGACGCGCTTTCGAGGGCGCGCCGCTCGCTGCTCGGGGTGGCTGGGAGGCGCTCGCGTGAAAAGAGGCCGGCGGTAGAGGCCTGGTTGGCAGCGCTCGGCGCGCCGCTCCCCGAGGTCGACGCCGACGCCGGCGAGCTCGCCAAGCTGGAGCGCCTCCTCGGTGAGTGGCGCGCCGGCGTGGCGGGGCGGGGAGGGCCGTGGCGGCTCTGCTTCCGCTTGCGGGAGCCTGAGCTCACCGACGAGGCGAGCGCTGAGAGCGCCGGCCGGGGCGGGGCCGTGGCCACCTCCAGGCGGCGTGCGAAGGGTGCTACGCCCGGTGCCCCGGTCGGGGAGCGCTGGCGGGTCGAGCTCTTACTCCAAGCCACCGACGACCCGAGCCTGGTCGTCGAGGCGGGCGACGTCTGGCGGTCGGGATCGGCGCTGCGCCGAGCTTCTCGGACCGTCGAGGCGCCCCACGAGGTGTTGCTCGGGGAGCTCGGGCGGGCTCGCTGCGCCTACCCGGAGCTCTCGTCGGTGTTGTCCCAGGCCGCCCCGACCGAGCTGGAGGTGGACCTGGCCGGCGCCTACCGCTTCCTGGCCGAAGTGGCGCCGGCTCTCGAGGTGGCCGGCTTCGGCGTGCTGCTGCCGGCCTGGTGGCGGCACCCGTCGTCGCGCCTCGGGGCCCGCTTGAAAGCCCGCACGGCTCGCCCGCGCGGCGCGACCGGTGCCGGCCTGCTCGGCGAGGACGGCCTCTTGGCCTTCGACTGGGAGGCCGCGGTCGGGGACGAGAAGCTCGGCGTTTTAGAACTGGAGCAGCTGGCCCGCCTGAAGGCCCCCCTCGTCCGGGTCCGGGGCAGGTGGCTGGAGCTGCGCCCTGGGGAGGCCGAGAAACTGGCCGAGTTCGTGCGCGCCGGGCGCCGGAGGGGCGAGGGGCGCATGATGAGCATGGCGGAGGTCCTGCGGGCGGCGGCCGGGGTGGACGACCAGGTGGACGGGGTGCCGGTGGTCGGTGTCGAAGCGGACGGCCTCCTCGGGGCGTTGCTGCGGGGCGAACTTTCCGACCGGGTGGAGGTTAAGGGCACGCCGGCGGGCTTCGCCGGCGAACTGCGCCCCTACCAGGAACGGGCGGTCGCGTGGATGGAACTGCTCGAGCGCACCGGCCTCGGCGCCTGCCTGGCCGACGACATGGGCCTCGGCAAGACGGCCATGGTGCTGGCCCTCGTGCAGTCGTCGCAGCGCCGGCGGCGCAACGGTGCCGGCCCGACCCTCGTGGTCTGCCCGACCTCGGTCGTCGGGAACTGGAAGCGTGAAGCCGAGAGGTTCGTGCCGCAGCTGAAGGTCGCGGTGCACCATGGCAGCGGCCGCGCCCGCGACGGCGACTTTTCCAGCCAAATTGCCGGCGCCGACGTCGTGATAACCAGCTATTCACTGGTGGACAGGGACCGCAGCGCCCTCGGCGGTGTGCGTTGGGCCCGGGTCGTGCTCGACGAGGCCCAGAACGTGAAAAACCCCGAAGCCAAACAGACCCGCGCCGTGCGGGCCCTGCCCGCGGCCCGCCGCATAGCCCTCACGGGTACGCCGGTAGAGAACCACTTGGGCGAGCTGTGGTCGATAATGGAGGTCTTGAACCCCGGGCTGTTGGGCTCAGCCGGTGCTTTCAGGGAGAATTTTGCAGTTCCCATCGAGCGCTACCACGAGCCTGAACCGGCCGAGAAACTGCGTGCGCTCACCCGCCCGTTCATCTTGCGCCGCCTGAAGACCGACAAGAGCGTCATCGCCGACCTCCCCGAGAAATTGGAAATGAAGGTCCTCTGCAACCTGACCCGGGAGCAGGTGACCCTCTACAGGGCGGTGGTGGACGAGATGCTCCGGAAGATCGACGAGGCCGAGGGCATGGAGCGGCGGGGGCTCGTGCTGGCGACGATGCTCCGGCTGAAGCAGGTCTGCAACCACCCCGCCCACTACCTGGGCGACGGTTCGGCGCTCGCCGGGCGGTCCGGGAAGCTCGAGCGCACGGTCGAGATACTGGAGGAAGTGCGCCAGAGCGGGGAGCGGGCGCTCGTTTTCAGCCAGTACGCGGAGATGGGGGCCATGTTGCGCTCGCACCTCGCCCAGAGGCTTTCCTGCCAGGTCGGCTTCCTCCACGGGGGACTCCCGCGCCGCCAGCGCGACGGCCTCGTCGAGCACTTCCAGGGAAGCGACGACCTCCCCGTGATGGTCCTCTCGCTGAAGGCGGGCGGTACCGGGCTCAACCTGACGGCGGCCAACCACGTAGTGCACTTCGACCGCTGGTGGAACCCGGCCGTGGAAAACCAGGCCACGGACCGGGCTTTTCGTATCGGCCAGCGAAAGGACGTCCAGGTGCGGAAGCTGGTCTGCGTGGGCACCCTGGAGGACCGCATCGACCAGATGATCGAGGCGAAGCGCGAACTGGCCGAGCGCGTGGTCGGTTCGGGCGAGGCGTGGCTGACCGAGCTCTCGACCGACGAGTTGGCAGACGTGTTCCGCCTCTCCTCCGAGGCGTTGGGGGCGGCGTGAGCGCGCGCCGGCCTTCGCGAGCCCCCCGCCGGCCTACCCGGCGGCCCGGGCGTGCCGCCGCCGGCGACGCGGCGGAGATCGGAGCGCTCCTTTCTCAGATCGAGGCCGAGCTCTCCGGTTCGTCGAAAAAAGCGTTGCGGCGCCTGGTGTCCCACTTGTCCGACGCCGACCTCGACGACGCAGAGCTCGACGACGCAGAGCTCGACGACGCAGAGCTCGACGAGGTCGGCGAGTGGGACGCCGACCTCGACGACGGGCTAGACGACTTCGACGAGGAAGATCCCTACGAGGACGAGCTGGCTGGGGGAGGGCGCTCCTGGGACGGCGGGTTCTACGCCCCGAAGGCCCCGATCAAGGTGGAGGGAGGCCTCGCCGCCAAGTCCAAACGGGGGACCATAGGCGAGACGTGGTGGTCGAGGAGGTTCCTTGACGCGGTGGAGCCTTACCTCGTCGGGGGGCGTTCGGGGCGGGGGCGCAACTACGCCCGGCGTGGCCAGGTGGTGGAGCTCGCGGTGGCCCCGGGCTTGATCAGCGCCAAAGTCCAGGGGACGAGGCGCGTGCCCTACCGGGTGCGCATCGCCATGCCGGCCGCTACTCCTGAGCAGTGGGAGCGTGTGGTCGCCTCGCTCGCCAGCCAGGCCGGGTACTCGGCGAGCATGCTGGCGGGTGAGCTCCCCCACGAGGTCGAAGAGGTCTTTTCCGGTGCCGGGGTGGCCCTTTTCCCCGGGCCGGGCTCCCGGCTGACGAGCGACTGCACCTGCCCGGACTGGGCCAACCCCTGCAAGCACGTGGCAGCGGTGTGCTACCTCGTCGCCGAGCAGTTCGACCGTGACCCCTTCGCCCTCCTCGCCTGGCGCGGCCGGGGGCGGGACGAGGTCCTCGAGCGCCTGCGTGAACTGCGCGGCGGCGGGGCCCCGCTCCCTACCGAGGCCCTCGAAGCGCCGGCCCGCACCGCACCTCCGCTCGAAGATTGCCTCCTCGGCTTTTGGAAAGCCGGCCCCGAGCTCGCCTCGGTCCAGGTGCGCCCGGCCGCGTCGGAGGCCGCCGGCGCCGTCCTGCGCCAGCTCCCCCGGGGCCTGGTCGAGGTGCGGGGCCGCGACCTCGGCGAGGTCCTGGCGCCTGCCTACAAGGAAATGTCACTGGCGGCAGGGAAGAGGGCGCTCGGCACCGGCGCCGGCAGCTGAACGGCGCCGGCCGGGCCCTGCGAGAGACCGGATCGCGCTCCACCACCCGCAACCAACGCTACGCTCGCGTGGCGTGCTTGCGGGGCTCGAGGAAGGCGGTTTCGCCCGACTGGTAAGCCAGTTGCTGTTCGTGCCCCCGGTGTCGCGCGAGCGCTCCGAGCTGGTTGACTCCGCTGTGGCCGTTTGGTCACGCCCCGGCTTCGACACCTTCGTGTCCATCCCGGCGCTCCACTTCGAGCCCTTCGAGCACCAGCTGCGGGCAGCCTCCGTGGCGCTACGGCAAATGTACGGCAGGGCCATCCTCGCCGACGAGGTCGGGCTGGGCAAGACCATAGAGGCAGGGATCGTGCTGTCAGAGCTGCGGGCACGCGACCTGGCCCGGCGGGTGCTCGTCGTCGTGCCCGCTGGGCTCGTGGGCCAGTGGAGAGAGGAGCTCGAGCGCAAGTTCGGGCTGCCCACGGAGCTCGCGTCCGCTGGCCCCGGCGGGCCTCGGGCCGCCACCGCTCCCGCCGCCGCCGCCGTAGACGAGCAGGAGCCTCACCAGGCGCGGCGACCCCACCAGGAGCTGCAACTGTTCCAGGAGCCCGTTCAGCCCTCGCTCGACGACCGCCCGGTCGTGGTCGTGTCGCTGCCGAGCGCAAGGCGCGAGCCCCTCCTCGGCCGGTTGACCGGGGCCGAGTGGGACCTCGTGATAGTCGATGAGAGCCACCTCGTCCGTAACCCCCGTACGGCCTCGTCGAAGCTCGTCCGGGGCCTGCGGAGCCGCTCCCTCTTGCTGCTGACGGCTACCCCTGTGGAAAACGGCATCGAGGACCTCTACCACCTCGTGTCCCTCGTCCGCCCCGGCCACCTGGGCACCCTGGCCGAGTTCCGCAAGCGCTACGGGGCAGGGCTGCACCGCTCCGATGCCAGCACCCCTAACGTGGCCAGTGACGGGGCCCCTGGTGGCACGGGCCGGCAAGGTCGGGGGCAGCACTCCAGCCGCTCGGACGAGCTCGTGGCGGAGCTCCGCCGGCGCTTGCGGAGCGTCATGGTCCGTCACCGCCGGAGCGAGGTCGCGCTCATGTTGCCGAGGCGGCTCGCCGAGACGCTGCCGGTCCGGCCTAGCGAGCAGGAGGCAGCGCTCTACCAAGCCGTTTCCCAGCGCGTACGGGCCGAGGGCCGTGTTGCCGGCCCAGGTGCAACCATGGCCCTCAGGACGGCCCTTCGGCTCGCGGGCTCTTCCTCTCGTGCAGTCGCGCCCACCCTCGTGCGCATGGGCTGGGCCGACCTGGCGCAGGCTGCCGAGCAGGTGCCGGCTTGCACCAAAACGGCCGCCTTGGCGGCGCTCCTCCAGCGTTACCGGTCATCGGGGGAGAAAGTGGTCGTCTTCACCTCCTTCCGGGCGACACTGGACCAGCTCGCCGAGTCCGCTGCTGCCCTCGGGATCCCCGCCGCGGTCTACCACGGCGCCCTGGGGCGCCACGCCAAGGACGCCGCTATCGAGGCGTTCCAGAAGCACGTCGACGTGCTGCTCAGCACCGAGTCGGCCGGCGAGGGCCGCAACCTACAGTTCTGCCACGCGATGGTCAACTTCGACCTCCCCTGGAACCCGATGCAGATCGAGCAGCGCCTCGGCCGCATCCACAGGATCGGCCAAGACCACGATGTTGTGCTCACCAACCTCGTTGCCCGCGGTACGATCGAAGAGCACATCTTGGACGTGCTCCACACCAAGCTCAACCTCTTCGAGCTCGTGGTGGGCGAGCTCGACATGGTGCTCGGGCGGATCAGCGACGACTTCGTCTTCGAAGACGCTGTCTACGACGCCCACGTGGCGAGTGCCGACGACGTCGAGCGAGCTGGCCGCTTGGAAGAGATCGGTGCCGCCCTCCTCCGAGCGCGCGCCGAGTACGTGGGCAGCCGCCAATGGACCGACGAGCTGGTCGACGTGCTCGAGGGCGACGGCGCCGAGCTGCCGGCCAGCGGGAGGGCACCGAGGCCGTGACGGGCGGGCCCGCGGTCGAGTTCCTGGCGCGCTATGCCGAATCGGAGGGAGGGCTGGCCGAGCTCGGGGCCGATGGCTGCCTCTTGGTGCTCCCGGACCACCTGCGGAAGGAACTTTCCTTGCCAGAGGAGCTCCGGGTCACTTCGGACCCCGAGGTGGCGCGCGAGGACGGAGCTGTGCTCGTGGCCGCCGGCCACCCCTTGCTCTCGACGGCTGCGCGTTTGGTGCTCGACAAGGGCGACATCGGCTGCGCCCAGCTCCCGGGGGTGGTGGCGTTGCCGCCTGCTCAGGGGGTGCTCGAAGCAAAAGCGCGTGACCAGTTGGTCGCCGACCACGGCCGCCTCGACATAACCGGCGCGCCGACGGCGACTGACCTGGTCGTCCTCCGGTTGGCGGCGCTCGTGAGCTACAGCATCTCGGTTGACGAGCGCTTGCAGGAGGTAGAGGAGATCTGGGTGGACTCCTCCACCGGCCACGAGGTGCCCCCACGTCTTGTGGCCACGCTGGCCACTGCAGCCCTCGAACCCCATGAGGACCTCCCCCTCCCCAAGGCTGCGGCCCTCGCTGCCGCCGACGGTCTCCTGGCCGGGCGCGTCGCGCGCCGCGTGGAAGCGCTCGAGCACGAGACCTCGCTCCGCCTGGAGCGGCAGCTCCGCGTCGTCGACGACTACTACGAGCGGGTGCTCGCTTCCCTCGACGAGCGGCGCTCCCGTGCCGGCGAGCACCGAGCGGAGCTTCTCGCGGCCCAGGCCGAGGCGACCAGGGCCGAGTGGTCACGCCGGCGCGCCGAAGTCGCCGAAGAGCTGACGCCCTCGCCCGAGGCCCGCCCGTTCAGGTTGCACGTGCTCCGGGTGCCCGCCTACCGGGTGCCCTTCGTCGTCCGGCGCGGCTCGAGGGAGTACCCGCTCGATCTGGTCTATGTGGTGGCGACAGCATCGTTCCTTGACCCGCCGTGCCCTTCCTGCGGCGCCGTGGCTACCCTCGTGGCGGGGAAAGAGAAGCTCGGGTGCCGGTCATGCCTCGGCGAGCGGGAGCACGATAAGCCCGCGGCGGCCGGCAGTTCCACGGGGCCAACAGCGACCGGCACCACTCGTGGTCCCGACGGTGGCGGGCGGCCGGGTACCGGGCTCCCCTCGGGAGGGACCGCCGGGGCAGGGCCGGCCCTCCAGCCAGCTGACGCGGGTGCGCCGCCGGGCTCGCCGGCGCAGGGGGCGGGACGGACGGCGCCCTCGCGGGAGCCAAGGGTGCCGCCGGTGACAGCCGGCCAGTCACGGGGCAGTTCTGGACGGGCCGGCCCCGCGACTCTCGGGCCGGCGAGCCTGGGGCGGGTGACCCTGGGGCGGGCGAATGTGACCTCGGGCCGCGTCACTCCCAAGGGCACTAGGTCCGAAGGCGCACTCCAGCGGACCGGGCTACGTGTTGCGGCCTCGTTTTGGGAGGCCACGTGGGCGGGCGAACTAGGGAGGAGGGGCAATGTCGCAGAGGGGTCCCCCCTGGAGGCACTCCTGCGCCTCTACGGTTCCGAAGGTCCGGCGCTGGTCGTGGGTGTCGAGGACAGTGACGAAGAGCCCGTTCACATCGCGACCTCGACCACCCCCGCAGGCGACGGCGTCGCCATGACCGACGGCGAGCTCGAGTTCCGCACAGGCCGGCGCACCACCTTCGCCCTCTTCTGGCGACAGGGTTCAAGCGCGCTGCTGGAGCTCGAAGCTTTTTCGCTCGACGACTACGGCCCCTGGCTCATGCGCCGCGACGCGTACGGCACCGCGCTGCGCAGGCGCTTCTCCGAACGGCTCGGGCCACCCCCGCCCACTGTCGGGCAGCTGGCGCCAGCACCGGCGGCACTGCTTCGCCGCGCGGCGCGCCGGCTCGGCCTCGCCTACGCCGCCCGCTGCATGGCCGCGTGGTGGTACGTGACCGAGGAGCCCGAGCCGGGCGCCGGCGCCATCTTGGAGCCCGAAGCGGGTGGGTTCGCGCTGCCTGCGGCCATCGAGTCGGTAGTCATGAAGCGTGCCGGCATAAGTGCCGGCGCGCCGTTGCTGGCCGAACAATACGGTTGCCCGCCCGAAGACCTACGTCGCTTCGCCCGCCGCATCCATGCCGCTGTCGGCAGCGTGAGCGGGCTGCGCTGGTAAAAGCCAAGGCGAAGCCGCACTATCCGAGATCGTTACAAAAGACGGCCCCACAACGCGATGTACAACCACTGTACGATCTTGTACGATGAGGCTGGTGCCGGTCAGTATCACCGTCAGTGAGGCGAGGGCCGCTCTACCCCAGCTCCTCGGTCGTGTCGGTGCCGGTGAAGAGGTCACCATCACCCGCCACAGACGGCCCGCAGCCGTGCTTGTCCGACCCGACGCCTTGAGGGCACGCCGTGCCGACAGGGCCCGTGCGAGGGCTGGTGCGTCAGCGCTGCGAAAGCTTGGAAGAGACTATGGCCGTTACGGCCTTGCGGCCGAGCCCTGAGACATCAGCCAACTGGCGGATCGACGCGCCGGACCGGTGTGCAACTCGGATCATGTCGTCGCGGATCTGCGCCTCCTTGGCGGCCCTCTCCGCGCTCAGGCCCACTACGACGAGAGCGGCACCGACCTCGCCCCTCACGCCGCCCCGGTACTTGTGCATTGCGGCCGTCGCCGCGGATACCTCAGCTTCGGTGTAGCTCATGTTCCCTCCAGGAGGGCGAAAGCGAGCTTGTCCCTGATGGCCATTAGAAGTGGCACTCGGGGCGATACCTCGACCCGCGCCTCTGAGTCATTTAGGTGTGCCAACGTCATCCCGAGAAGCTCGAGCGCCTCGACACGCTCAAGCTCGACTTTGACCACCGGTTCGATTTTAGCCAGTGGTGGTCCCATTAGGACCGCGTTACCCGCAAGGCTGCCAGGGCCAGAGATCGTCGCCAGGGCCAGAGATCGTCGCCAGGGCAAGAGATCGTCGCCAGGGCAAGAGCGAGCTCGGGGCACACGCTCGGTCTGTCAACCGTTTCTTGGGGGCTCCCGAGGAGTTCTTGCCCAAGCCGCTGCAAGATGTGACGACCAATGCTGGTCGGCATGACGTTAGCTGGCTGGCTCTCTACGGGACCTGCAGCGCCTCCACGACCTTGCCGGCGGCCGCAACCAGGCTGGCGGCGCTCGCTTGCAGGACGCGGGGCCGCAGCCGCACGGCATAAACCGCCGCCACGACCAGGCCGACGCCAAGGGGGGCGCCGACACCCATGAGCGTGACCCAGGTGGTCCGGTGGAGCCCGGCCTCCTGCCACTGCTCGGAGGTGAACGAGGTGGCGTCCACAGCCCCCCACAGCGGGAGGCCGATGACTGCGGTTATAGCGATGGCCCAGGCAAGGCCCGTGTAGCTGGTGATGAGGAGCGCCAAGCCCGAAGCGGTGAGGAGGGCGACGAGGGCCGGGCGGACGATGGCCTCGGGCGCGCGGCTGGATACCCGGGCACCGAGGAACGCCCCCGGGACGCTGCCCAAGATCAGGCTCCCGGCCACGGTCAAGTCCGCGTGGCCGAAGAGGGCCTGGCCGAGGGCCGCCGCGGCGACGAGCGGTACAGCCTGGACGAGGTTGGTGCCCACCTGGACCTTGGAGGAAAGGCGGGGGTAGATGAGCATCAGGAGCACGATCACGAGCGATCCCGCGCCGACCGAGGTCATGCCCACCATGACGCCCCCGAGCAGCCCGGCGAAGACGGTGGGCAAAGGCTTCATGCGCCAGGGGGCGGGGTTGGCAGCCGCTTGGCCCCGCCGGCGCAGCCGGGCCGAGAGCGACGCTCGGGCCACCAGGCTGGCGCACGCCACCACGAGCGCCCAGCCAAGCAGTGTCTTCAGGCGGTGCTGGTCGGTGCTCGTGTTGCCCACCTGGTTTAGCAGCCACGCCCCGAAGAACGCGGCCGGCACCCCCGGCACCACCAGCAGGCGCACGAGAGCCCAGTTGACGCTGCCGTGGAGGGCGTGCACGGCCCCGCCGACCGGCTTCATGGCGAGCGAGTTGACGAGGTCGCTCGCGATGGCGACCCGCGGGTCGATCCCGAACAAGAGCACCAGCGCCGGTGTCATGAGGGCACCGCCGCCCATGCCGGCGACGCCCACCGCGAAACCGCCGAAAAGCCCGGAGAGGGCGAGGAGCCAGCTCGAGGGATGGGTGCCGAGGATGCCGGCAGCAGAGGCAATAGTTCCCATCAAAACCATCGTGCCAGTGTAACTGGTGGACTCGACGCGGATTCGCGTGGTGGGCATGCCCACCGGACGAACCCAGAGCGCGGCACGCGTACTCAAGCTCAACTACCGGTATGAGCCACAGGGTTGCGCGCGCGACGGTAAAAGGTCTTGAGGACTGCTCGGTCGCCGGGCATCCGTGACACGAGGTTGCGGTCTCCCAGTCGCTCGCTTCAGCGCTGCTCAGGTCGTCCCTCACCAGTTGGGACTTGTCGCTACGGCCTCGACCATGACAGACGTGCTCCGGAAGCTCCTGTCGGGGCCTTCTTCCACCGCCAACGCCACCAACGGTCAGGGCCGGGCGCGCAGCCACACAAGGAACTCCGCCGGGGTTACGACAGGCGCTCCGATGTCTTCCAAGCCAAGGAGGTGCGCGTCACCCGAGACGAGCGCTTCGACTCGGGCTACGCCTACAAGCGCGACGAGGAACTCGTCGTCTGGGTCCCGGACCCGCTGAGCCCGCACAGCGGGAGGGTCCGTAACCTCGTCGGCTATGCGCCGGAGGTCGCCCACGAAGCGCTCGGCCTCCGCCTCTGTAAACCAGCGGCGGAACTTGGCCCGTGCCAGCACCTCGCCAAGCTCCTCCACGAGCAAGGGCGAGAGCACCGGTTCCCATCTGCGGTCGAGCGCCTCGTTGAGCAACTGGCCACAGGCCCCATCCGGCGTGACGGCGGCCGCCACCCAAACGTTGGTGTCCGCGACGGCCCTTGGGCCTGGCAACCTACGCTGGCCGGCGGGCCCGCCGGGCAGCGCGGACCGACCGGACCTCCTCCACGGCCAGGGCCATGGCCGTGTCTTCGTCCATGTCCGCCCGAGCCGCCAGACGTTCCATCAGCCGACGTAGGTCCTCCCGGGCGGCTTCGGACTCAGCGCTGCGCAGGTAGGACCGGAGGGCGTCCTCGACCACTCGGCTCTCGCTCTGGCCTCGCGCAGCACCTAGCACCTTGGCCGCGGTGAGCACCTCGGGGTCGAGGTAAACGGTCGTCTTTTGACGGATCACGTCTCAAGCATACCGTCTTAACGTCATGACGGCACCGCGGCAACGGCTGGGTTACTGCTTATAGGTCTTATAGGTCTTATAGGTCTTATAGGTCAAGAAATGCTCGAAGGACACGCCTCACGGCGGTCAGTTCATTCGGTGCCACCGCGCCTAATCGGCGCTCGAGACGCTGGTAGGCCACTGCCCGCGCGTCCTCGGGCCGGGAAAAGGACGGCAGCGTGCTCAGGCCGGACGCCTGAGAGGAAATGGGGATCTGGTGTCGCAGCCCGCGGTCGCGGGTGGTCACCGGGACCACGAAGACGACACCGTGCGGCAGCGAAAGGTGCAACTGGCTGGACACGACGATGACCGGCCGATGGCCCGCCCGCCCCGACCCTTTGACCGGGCTAAGGTCGGCCAGCCAGACATCGCCTGGCCGGAGCGGCTCGCTCACTCGGTGCCGAGCCCGTCATCTGCGGTCGCGTCCCACTCCGCCAGTTCGCTGGCGTAGTCGGCCCAGTTGCCGGCGTCGGCCTGCAACCGTGAATAGTCCTCGCGCACGCCCGCCCAGAACTGGGCCTCCTCGGCCCTGTCGAGAGCGCGCGCCAACTCGGCGTCCATCGTGACATGGTCGGCGTCTGCGAGCTTCTTGAGCCGGTTCCGTGTCTCAATGGAAACCTTGATAGTAGTCATATTTGTCATACCCAAAGTATACCTCGGCGGGAGCCGTGCTTAGGGAGCCGGGGTTTTAGAAGGGCCGCTTCCGCCGTAAATGTGGGGGGCCAAGTGCTGAATCTCCCTTTCCGCAGGTCGGCTGACCGATATCTCGCGAATTACAAGCCGGTGGTTCGTCGGCTCCGAGGGGCCGGTGCTCGGCGTTTCCCCTGCGGAGAGGGACCGGTGTCGGTGTGGCCTCGGTCCCCGCTGCGGGCCCGGTGACCCGTGGGCGCTGGCTGGGGATCCCAGCCTTCGGTCCGCTCGGCGATCCGAAGTGAGAGCGCCTCTAGCTCGGTGAGCAGGTCGCGGGCTCGCTTCGCGTTGGCGAACCAGGCCTCGTAGCGTTCGACTTGGTCACCAGACAGCCAGCGGCTGACGGTCTTGCCGCCGATCTTTCGGCTCCACTGGCGATAGGGGCCGTGCAGCACCGGAGGATCTGCTTTGCAGGCACAGCCCGGCTTGCCGCAGCGCAGCTGGCGTTTGGTGACGCTGCCCGGCAGGCAGTAGCCGATGTCTGCGAGCTCGGCGGCGATCCTGTGCTGGTCGGCGTCCTCTGTCGGTCCTGGTCGGGGCGGCTCAGCCATGACGGTCCTTGACTCTCGCTCCCACCCAACCTACCGTATAGGACGGTAGGCACGCCGTCAAGGAGGGTGCGGTGGGACGACTCGTCGATCTCGGGGAGGCGTCGCTCGAAGAGCGCCGTATCGGGGCGCTGCCGATCGTGAACGCCTTCATGGAGCGCCTCGGGCTCCGAGGCCTCCTCGATGGCTACGTCGTGGCGGGCCCCCGGGCCTCCCTCGCCCCTTCGGCGCCGTTGCTCGTGCTCCTTCAAAGCCTCGTCGTCGAGCGCGCCCCGGTCTACAAGATCGCAGAGTGGGTAGCCGGTCGTCCCGAGGCACTGCTCGGGCCCCACCCCGGGGAGATCGCGGCCTTGAACGATGACCGGCTCGGACGGGCGCTCGACGCCCTGTTCTGTGCCGACCGGGCCTCGATGCTCACCGCGCTCATGACGAAGGCGATCGAGGTGTTCACGATCTCCTTGGACGAGCTGCACAACGACGCCACGACATTGCACATGCAAGGCGAGTACGCGTCTTCGGTGGGCGACTCGTCGCGGGCGCCACGCGTCCGCTTCGGCCACGCGAAGGAGCGCCCGGACCTCGCCCAGCTCATCTACCTGCTCACGGTGTCCTCGGACGGCTACGTGCCGATCACCTACCGACTGGCCGACGGCAACACCTCCGAGGACCCGACCCACATCCCGACCTGGGAGTCGTGCTGTGTGCTGGCCGGGACGACGAGCTTCCTCTATGTGCGCGATGCGAAGCTCTGCAACCGCAGCGCGATGGGCCACATCGACCGCAACCACGGGCGGTTCCTCTGCGTCATGCCGGCCACCAGGGCAGAAGTCGGCGAGTTCCGCCGCTTCATCGCTGCCAACACCCCTGCATGGACCGAGGTGGCCCGCCGGAAGGGGAAGCGGAAGGACGATCCCGACAAGGTGTTCTACGCGACGCCCGCGCCCTCACCGTCGGTGGAGGGCTATCGCATCTGCTGGTCCCGCTCGACGACCAAGGAGCTCGACGACGCGGCGAAGCGCCGACGGGCGATCGAGGCGGCGCGGGTCGCGACCGAAGCCTTGTGCGAGAGGCTCTCTGGGCCCCGGTGCCGCTTGAAGGACGAGGCGTCGGTAAAGGCCGCGGCCACAGCCGCGATCGACCAGGCCGGCGCGTCGCGCTGGGTGAGGGCGGAGATCTCGACCACGACGGTCGTGCGTCATCGCCAGCAACGGCGCGGACGGCCGGGCCCCAACACTCTGTACGTGCGCATCGAGGAGCAGCGCTACCAGGTGCGTGCGGTCGTCATGGACGACGTGGTGCGCGACGACGCCTGCTTCGACGCCTGCTTCGACGGCTGCTGGCCGGCCATGACCAGCGACAAGAACCTCACCGAGGCCGAGCTGCTCTTCGCCATGAAGCGACAGCCCGGCGTCGAGGGCCGCCACCACGTGCTCAAGAGCGTGGTCGGCTTCGTCCCGGTCTACTTGAAGTCCAACGAGCGGATCGACGCCTTCGCGTTCTTGGGCTACGTCGCCGTCCTCGTCCACGCGTTGATCGAGCGGGAGCTGCGCAATGCGATGCGCGACGCCACGATCGCAGCTCTCCCCTCTCTACCCCGAGAGCCGGGACTGCAAGGCGCCGACCGCAGCCCGGGTGATCGAGATCTTCGAGCCCCTGTCCGCTCACGAGCTTGGGTCGCTGGCGAGGTGGTCGCGTCATTCCATCCGACCCTCTCCAAGCTGCACCGCCAGGTGCTCGACCTGCTCAACGTGCCCGCGACCGCCTACCAGGCCGAAACGGTGACCACCCTGTAATTCGCCAGATATCGGTCAGCCGATATGCGGAAAGAGAGGTTCAGCAGCCACGACCCGGAGAATACCGCCAGCACGAATAGTGCGGATAACGGTTCGGCACGTGGTCTTCACGCACTGACAGGGGAATGATGCGAAATGGTACGAACCTTAACCCGAAGTTCCCCCCAGTACAGCGTCCCCAAACAGTAGTCCCTTGCCTGGACCTGGGGTTTTGCGTCTGACCGAAGGGTGCCAGCGTAAGCATGTAATGAGAGTACGCGCGCATATAGGATCTGGTAATACTTGATCTAATGACATCGATGTAGTACGATCGTCGGCATGTATGTAGCCGTGGTGCCGAACCGGGGCTCGCCGCCGGCGGTGCTGCTCCGGGAGAGCTACCGCGAGGGCGGCAAGGTGAAAAGCCGCACCTTGGCAAACCTTTCGCACTGGCCGGAGGAAAAGGTGGAAGCGCTCCGGGCGGTCCTGAAAGGCGAGCCTGTGCCTGCCGGTCCGGCCGAAAGGGCCTTGGTGGAGGCCTTCGAGGTCACGCGCAGCCTGCCCCACGGCCACGTTGCCGCCGTGCTCGGGACGCTGCGGCGCCTCGGCTTGGAGGAGCTGTCGGGCCCCGCCTGCCGGGAGCGGGACCTCGTCGTGGCGATGGTGGTCGCCCAGGTCGTCTCACCGGGCTCGAAGCTCGCTTTCGCAAGGCAGCTGCGGCCCGAGACCGCTACGAGCTCGCTCGGCGAGGTGTGCTCGGCCACCACCGCCGACGAGGACGACCTCTACGGGGCGATGGACTGGCTCTTGGCGCGCCAGGGGGCGATCGAAGAGGCCCTCGCTGCCCGGCACCTCTCAGACGGCGTGCTCGTGCTCTACGACGTCTCCTCGGCCGCCTTCGAGGGCCTCACCTGCCCCCTCGGGGCGATCGGCCACCCGAGGGACGGCGTCCACGGCCGTCTCCAGGTCGTCTACGGCCTGCTCACCACGACCGCGGGCAAGCCGGTCGCCGTCGAGGTCTTCGAGGGCAACACCGGGGGCCCGAAGACCGTCGCCCCCCAGGTGAAGAAGCTGAAGCGCCGCTTCGGGCTCACCCGCGTCTGCCTGGTGGGCGACAGGGGGGTGCTCACCGCCGCCCGGCTCCGGGAGGACCTGGCCCCCGCCCAGCTCGACTGGGTCACGGCCCTCCGGGCACCGCAGATAAAGGCCCTGGTCGACGAAGGCACAGTCCAGCTCGGCCTCTTCGACGAAGCCGGCCTGTCCGAGGTCACCCACCCCGACTACCCGGGCGAGCGCCTCGTCGCCTGCAAGGGCCCGCTACTAGCCGAAAAACGTGCCCTGGAGCGCGAGGAGCTGTTGAGGGCGACCGAGGCCGACCTGGCTCCCATCGCGGCGGCCACCGAGCGCGAGAAGAGGCCGCTGCGGGGCAAGGACAAGATCGCCCTCCGGGTGGGCAAGGTCATGAACCGCCACAAGGTGGCCAAGCACTTCATTACCGAGGTCACCGACACCTCGCTCCACTTCTCCCGCAACGAGGCAAAGATCGCCGAGGAGGCCCGCCTGGACGGCATCTACGTGCTCCGGACGAGCCTGCCTGAAGAGGTCCTCGGCCGTGACTGCGTCGTGTTCTCGTACAAGGAGCTGGAGAACGTCGAGCGGGCGTTCAGGGGCTCCAGTTCCGAGCTCGACGTCCGCCCTGTCCGCCACCACCTCGAAGGCCGTGTACGGGCGCACGTGTTCCTGCGCATGCTCAGCTACTACGTCGCCTGGCACATGAAAGAGGCCCTCGCCCCGTTGCTTTTCAAAGACGACGACAGGGAGGCCGCCCTGGCTGCCCGCCCCGGCCCGGTCGCCCCGGCGGTGCGCTCGACCAAGGCCCTGAAGAAGATAGCCCGCAAGCGCACCGAGGACGGCTGGCCGGCACACAGCTTCGAGACCCTCCTAAAGGACCTGGGCACCATCTGCGTG
>JAJYMB010000073.1 GCA_021787365.1 Actinomycetes bacterium
CCCAAAGGCAGCGTAACCATGTCAAGAAGACCGTCGGTAAGCCGTATGCGGGAAAACCGCACGTACGGATTGAAAGGGGGATGGGGAACCGGGCTCGCAAGAGCACCGCGCCCCTGACTACCAATGAGGACGACTCTCAACCTCGATGACGACGTGCTTGCGGGGGCTGAGCAGTTGAGGCGCGAGGAGCACATCGGCCTCGGCGAAGCGGTCAACAGACTTGCGCGCGCCGGGCTGCGCTCTCAGGGACGTCGATCGCAACACTTCCGCCAGCGCACGGCGAGGCTCGGCTTGCGGGTGGACGTGTCCAACGTGGCGGAAGCGCTGGAAACCCTCGAGGGCCCGGCACACCCTTAGTAGTAGACAACCGTGATCGTCGACGCCTGCGTGCTGCTCTACGCGGTTGACGAAGACAGCGCCTTCCACGGGCCGGCCAGGGAATGGTTGGAGCAGGCTCTCAACGGCCCCGGGCGGGTCGGCCTTCCGTGGGCGACGCTGCTCGCATTCCAACGGATTTCGACCCATCCGCGAGCGTCCGGAAACCCTCTTGCGCCGGCAAAGGCGTGGGAATACGTGAAGGACTGGCTCCAGGTGGAAGCCACGTGGGTGCCAGCACCAGGCCCCCGGCACGCAGAAATCCTCGAGCGGCTCATTTGTGATGGCGATCTCCGTGGCAACTTGGTGCCGGACGCCCATCTTGCTGCCTTGGCCATCGAAAATGGCGTAGGCGTGTGCTCGGCTGACTCCGATTTCGCTCGCTTCCCGGACCTCGACTGGTACAACCCGCTCGCCCCGCGCTGACCCCTTTTATTGCTGCCTGCTCTGCACCGTGGCGCGAGTCAAACGTGGGGCATGACCTCTTCGGCTATCAAGCGGATGTGCTCCAAGTCTGCGAGGTCGAGCACCTGTAGGTAAATGCGCTGCGCCCCCTTGGCCGCGTAGGCCCCTATCTTGTCGAGGACGTCCGCCGGCGAGCCGGCGAAGCCGTTTTCGCGCAGCTCTGGTAGTTCCCGGCCAATGGCTTGGGCGCGGCGAGCGAGGTCGGCTTCGGAGCGGCCGCAGCAAACGACATTGGCTGTGGACCGGAGGAGGGTGGCCGGGTCCCGGCCCTGCCTCTGGCAGGCTCGGCCGACGGCTTCGTAGGCCTTCCCCGCCTGGTCAGGGCCGACAAAGGGCGCGTTGAACTCATCGGCGTAGGCTGCCGCCAGCGAGGAGTTCCTCGGCCCGCCACCACCTCCCATGATTATCGGAGGGTGCGGGTGCTGCGCCGGCTGGAGCGGCCCGGGGTCCAACCGGACCGAACAGGTGTGGCCGGCGAACTCGAAGACAGTCCCCGCCGGCGCCCCCCACGCTCCATGGAGTATGCGGAGCTGGTCTTCCAAGAGGTCGTAACGAGCTTTCGTGTCCGGGAAGGCGAGGCCGTAGTCGCGGTGCTCCTCCTCGTACCAGCCGGCGCCGAGCCCCACTTCAAGCCGGCCCCCGCTCATGTGGTCCACCTGGGAGACGACCACCGGGAAGCTCCCTACGGGGCGGAACGTCACCGGGCTAACGAGCGTCCCGAGCCGGATCTTGGTCGTGTCGCGGGCGAGGCCGGCCAGGGTTGTCCAAGCGTCGGTGTAAGCGGGCAACCCGGTGGCCTGGCCCATCGCGAGGTAGTGGTCCGAACGGAAAAAGGCGTTGAAGCTGCACTCCTCGGCAGTCCTGGCCACGACCAGGAGCTGTTCGTAGCTGGCGCCTTGCTGGGGTTCGGTGAATATCCGAAGGTCCATCCCGGGACCTTAGCGGGCCCGCCGGCGCCGGCTGGCCGGCTTCTACGAGGGCGCTGGAGCGGGCCGGCCGTAGCGCCGGCCCGGTCTTTGAGGCTTACCAGCGGTCCTCCACATAGCGGGCGACCTCGTCGGCGTAGGTGGCCCGGATCTCGGCCGCTACGGCCTCTGGGAGCGCCGGCCGGCTGCCGACGGCGGCATTGGCGCGCGCCTGGGAGGCGTTGCGGGCGCCCGGGATCACCGCGGTCACGCCCGGTGCATCTATGCACCAGCGGAGCGCCACTTCGGCGAGCGTCCATCCTGCCGGCACGGCTTTTTGGAGCCTTCTGGCGGCGCGGAGCCCGACCTCGTAGGGTACGCCCGAAAATGTCTCGCCGACGTCGAACGCCTCGCCATGGCGATTGTAGTTCCTGTGGTCGTTGCTCGGGAACTGCGTTGCCTCGTCGTACTTGCCTGAGAGCAGGCCCGAAGCGAGGGGCACGCGCGCTAGAACTCCCACATTGGCCTCGGCGCACGCCGGCAGCAGCCTCTCGAGCGGCTTCAGCCGGAAGGCGTTGAATATGACCTGGAGCGTCGCCACTCCCGGGCGCTTGATGGCCCGCAGGCCCTGGGCCACGGTCTCTATGGAAACGCCGTAAGCACCGAGGATCCCCTCGCTCACCATGTCGTCGAGAGTGCCGAAGATCTCATCGGATTCGTAGACGCCGTCGGGAGGGCAATGGAGCTGGGTGAGCGGTATGGTGGCGAGGCCGAGGTTTTCCCGGCTCCGCTCGGCCCACTCCCTGAGGGCGCGGGGAGAGTAGTTGGCCACCTCCTGAGGTACTCGCCGGCCGCACTTGGTCGCAGCGACGAGGCCCTCGCCCGGGCGCTCGGCTAGCAGGCGGCCGACGAAGCGCTCGCTCCTGCCGTCGCCGTAGACGTCGGCCGTGTCGAACAAGGTAACGCCGGCGTCTGCCGCGGCGTGAAGCGTCGCCATGGCGTCTGCCTCGCTTACGTCACCCCAGTCGGCGCCGAGCTGCCAACAGCCCAGTCCGACGACACCGACCTGCAGGCCGGTCTTGCCCAGCGTGCGAACCTCCAATTTGGCCACCTCCACTCCGTTCGTGGCCGGCTAGGGCGCCGGCGAAGTCAGGCTACCCGGTGCACTTGCGTCTTCTCGGTGCACTTGCGTCTTCTCGGTGTACTGGCCGTCTTCTCGGTGCACTGGCCGGCGCTCTCTGGTGACTCGCATGGTCGGCCAGTTCGGTGTCGTAGGCCATGACGCTATCGAGGCGAAACTTGCAGGCTGGACAAGACTGGAGCGGGACATGTCGGTGTACTGACGAGACATGGCGCCCAAAGCCGGGCTTCTGTACTGAAACAGGGCATGGGTCGCACCTCTCTCCCCACGAAGCAAGTTCCCCTCGGTACAGTAGCCTCGCGGCCGTGGCCGACGAAAACTTCGTGTCCGAGCTGTTCGACCCCTCCTCGTGGCGCCCCGTCGAGGGTTTTGGCGGCGAACTGGCCGACGTCACTTACCACCGTGCCGTGTCGCAGGGGACCGTGCGGGTCGCGATAAACCGCCCGGAGGTGCGCAACGCCTTCAGGCCCCGCACGGTGGACGAACTGTACGCCTGCTTGGACCACGCCCGGTCTTCGCCAGATGTCGGTTGCGTGTTGCTCACGGGCAACGGGCCGTCGCCAAGAGACGGTGGCTGGGCGTTTTGCTCGGGCGGGGACCAGCGCGTGCGCGGGCAGGCGGGCTACGAGTACGAGGAGGCCCCGGGAGGGGAAGCGACGGCTCCGGGCCGCGGCGACGGCCGGGCGGAACGGGCGAGGCTCGGACGGCTCCATATCCTCGAAGTCCAACGGCTCATCCGCACCATGCCCAAGGTCGTGATCGCGGTCGTGCCAGGGTGGGCGGCCGGCGGTGGCCACAGCCTCCACGTGGTGTGCGACCTAACCCTGGCCAGCGCCGAGCAGGCGCGCTTCCGCCAGACCGACGCGGACGTGGCGAGCTTCGACGGCGGTTACGGTTCGGCCTTACTGGCCAGGCAGGTCGGCCAGAAGCGTGCTCGAGAAATCTTCTTCCTCGGGCGCACCTACAGCGCGGAGGAAGCGCACCACATGGGCATGGTGAACGCCGTCGTCCCCCATGCCTCGCTCGAGAGGGTGGCCCTCGAATGGGCGGCCGAGGTCAACGCGAAGAGCCCGATGTCGGTGCGGATGCTCAAGTACGCCTTCAACCTCGTGGACGACGGGCTGGCCGGCCAGCAGATCTTCGCCGGCGAAGCCACCAGGCTCGCGTACATGACCGAAGAAGCGGCCGAGGGCCGCGACGCCTTTTTGGGCCGGCGCCGTCCGGACTGGTCAGCTTTCCCCTGGTATTACTGAAAACGGCGCCCTTCCAGGCGCCGGCCGCCGCGCCCTCGTGCAGCCGGCGTGCGAAAAACCGGTGGACGTGGATGGGCGAACGCCACATCCACCAGAAAAACAGCCTGTTTTGGCACGAAAACCGACAGATGCGGGCTTTCGGGGATCACATCGGTCAGTTTTCGGCCCGGTCTCTCGCAGGTGACCCGCCTGCGGCCCGGCTTCGCGGCCCCGACCCGTTGCGCGTCGTCTTCGCGCCGTCCTCTGCGGGCGTACGGAGGACCCCGCGGATGATCTGGCGGAGGGCCGTCGCCATGTCGGCCTCGTTGCCGGGTGAGATGAGCGGTGCCGCCAGCATGGGGGTGAGGAACGCAACGGCGAACGAGGCGGCCATCTTGAGCCGCTCGCCCGGGCTGAGCGACGGGTCGGAGAACAGCTTGTTCGCCCATTCCTCGAGCTCAGTGTGGGCGTGCCTGTGCGCTTCGTTGTGCAGGACGGAGAAAGCAGCTTGGTTGTTGCGGTGCAGGAGGAACAAAGCCGTATTGCCTTCGAGCTTCTCCATGCAAGCGCTCAAGAAGGTTTCCCAGCGCTCGAGGGTGACCGGCCTCGCCCGGAGCTGCTGGAGCGGTTCGTCGATCAAGGCGTGCATGCGAAGGTGCAGGGCGAAAAGGATGTCGGCCTTGCTCGGGAAGTGGTAGTAGAGGGCTGCCTTGGTGACCCCAAGGTGCTCGGCGACCTCCCGCAGGGAGGCCCGGTCGTACCCCTCCTCGGTGAAGAGCTCGAGCGCCACGTCGAGGATGCGCTCCCTCGTACCCCGGTCGCGTCCCATCCACGAAGATTTTACTTGACGGCCGGCCAGTAGGTGGTAACGTAGCCCAGCGACGCTTACCGTGCGGCAAGTAAGCGAGCTCCCTAGTCACAGCCGCAGGAGGAGATAGATGGCAACACACGCCGTCATCGAAGCCGAGGGGTTGGCTAAGCACTACGGTAACGTGCACGCGCTCGCCGGCCTCGACTTCTCGGTGGAAAGAGGCACGGTGCTTTCGCTGCTCGGGCCAAACGGCGCCGGCAAGACGACGGCAGTCCGGGTCCTCACCACTCGCACCGTGCCTGACGCCGGCCGGGCACGGGTCGCCGGTTACGACGTGGCGGCCCACCCCGCGCAGGTCCGCCGCCGGATCGGGGTCACCGCCCAGGACGTCACCATGGACGGCCTGCTCACCGGCCGCCAGAACCTCCAGATGGTGGGCGAGCTGTCCGGCCTCTCGCGCCGGGCCGCCAAGCGGAGGGCGGACGAGCTACTCGAGGCCTTCGGCTTAGCCGACGCTGGCGGCCGGGTGGCGAAGGGGTACTCCGGCGGGATGCGCCGGCGCCTCGACTTGGCGGCGAGCCTGGTGGCGGACCCTCCGTGCTGTTCCTTGACGAGCCCACTACGGGGCTCGACCCGACCAGCCGGGCGGAGGTATGGGGCGTCGTGGAGGACCTGACCAACAGGGGGGTGACAGTCCTGCTCACGACCCAGTACCTCGACGAGGCCGACCGGCTGGCGAGCCGAGTGGTCGTGGTGGACCACGGCCGGGCGATCGCCGAGGGGACGCCGGCCGAGCTGAAGCGCTCCGTCGGGGGCGCCCGCCTGCACGTGACGCTTTCGGCCGAGGCCAGCCACGAGACGGTGGTGTCGGCGCTCGCCCCGTACGTGGCTGGCACGCCACTCGTCTCCGATGGGCACGTTTCCGCGGCCGTCAACGGCGAGAAGGGCCTGGCGACGCTCGTCGTGCGTGCCCTTGATTCGGCGGGGATCCTCGTAGACGACGTGGAGGTGCGCCAGCCGTCCCTAGACGACGTGTTTTTCGCCCTGACCGGCCAGGCGGCCGCCGAGGAGGTGGCGGCGTGAGCACGGTCGAGTTCGCCCGTGCGACAACAGTCCAGGAAAGGTTGGGCGCTGTCTCATCCTTGGCGGCGCGCGCCAAGGACGTAATGGTGATGACGCGGCGCAACCTCATCCATGTCCTCCGTGAGCCCATGCAGCTTTCTGACGTGACCGTTCAGCCGGTCCTGTTCACGGTGCTCTTCGTATACGTGTTCGGCTCGGGGATGTCGCTCCCCGGCGGCGCCAGCTACACGGACTTCGTCCTCGCTGGCCTGCTCACGATGAACCTCGTCACCTCCTCGATGGGCACCGGCGTCGGCCTCGCCACCGACCTGGCGAACGGCATCGTCGAGCGCTTCAGGACACTCCCCATGTGGAGAGCCTCTGCTCTCGTCGGGCGCACGATCTCCGACCTGCTCTCGGCGGCGGTGTGTTCCGCAGTCGTGGCGGCTGTCGGGCTCGCCGTCGGCTGGCGCCCGGGGCACAACGTCTGGTCGGTGCTCGGGGGCTTTGGCGTCGCGCTCCTCTTCAGTTACGCCCTCTCCTGGGCCACCGCCTGCTTCGGTCTCCTCGCCAAAGAGCCCGAAGCGGCCATGTCGGTGGGCTTTGTCGTCATATTCCCGCTCGCGTTCGTGTCCAACGCCCTGGTGCCGACCCTCCACATGCCTAGCTGGTTGCGGGTCATTGCCGACTGGAACCCGGTGAGCTCGGTCACGGCCACGGTTCGGGACCTCTTCGGCAACCCCAACCCGATGCCCCCCAACGCTTCGTGGCCCGTGGAACATCCGCTGGCCGCGGCGCTCATCTGGTCGGTGGGACTGATTGCCGTAGCCGCGCCGCTCGCTGCTTTCCTCTTCCGCCGGCGTACGACCGACTGAGCGGGTCATACAACGATGCTCCATGGACCAGAGTCCTGCCGGCTTCGGACGGGACGAGGTGGGAACTGCCGGTGGTGGCGTTCCCGGGACGGTGGGGGACGGCACTTCGCCTTGGTAGCTCGCTTGTCCTTGCCCGGTTGCAAGACACCTGGCGGCTCACACCGGCCATGCCCGGCGTAAAAATGGAGGCTTTGATATCACTCTGAGTGGCGAGAGACGGGACGACCTCGTGCCCGCGGTGCCGGCTATGCTGGCTGGCTGCCACGTCGGAGTGGCGGAATAGGTATACGCGCTAGCTTGAGGTGCTAGTGGGCGCAAGCCCGTGGGGGTTCAAGTCCCCCCTCCGACACGCAAAAACTCCACGGCTAGCGAGGCTGCCACTTTCTCCTTCCCGCCCACGCGCTGATAGGCAAGGTTGAGCCCGAGGCCCTGGTAAAACTGGCGGCGTTCGTCGGCGTCAGCGTCTTGGAGCAGCCCGACAACCCCCCCAACTCGGCACAGGAGCTCACGTAATTGGGCTTCGGTGACGGCGGAACCAGCCGAGGCGTGCTTCGCCTCGAGGACCGCTTGGGCAGCCGCTAGTTCGGCTTGCGCTGCCCTTGAGCGTTCGACGTAAAGGGCCGGGCCCATCCCCTTTTCGACCGCGTCCAGGTAGCGGTCGAGCTTGGCCCGCGCCTCCTGTGCGACCTTGCGCGCTCGTCTGATCTCGGGAGGCTCGTTGTCATCGTTCGCCGCTTGTTCGAGCATAGAGGCGATCGCCTCCTCGCTCTTGTTGGAGCTGAGCTCGGCGAGCCAGCCGTCGAGTACCGGGATTATCCGGTCCTCGGCCACGAAGAGCGAGCGGGGGTGGGCCTGGTCGCCCGGGTACTCGTCGCGATATACGCAGCGGTAGCCCACGCGAGGCGAGACCTTGCGGCCAATGACGTTCCCCTGCATCTTGCGCCCGCACTCGGCGCAGACGAGGAGGCCTCTCAGTGCGTAGCGGCTCTTCGCCGCGGCGCTACGGTGGTCGTGGCGGCCTGCGGGCCGGCCCGGGCGCGGCCCTGGCCTCGACGGGCACTTCTCGGGCTGGGCCGCGTGCCACACCTCCTCGCTGACGATGGCTTCCACCAAGCCCGGGACAGTGACGACCTCGTCGGCGCTCGATGGGACCTCCCTCGTCACGTGGCCGGCGGCGGGGTCGTCGACGCTACGGAGCCGTTCGACCTTGTGGTAGCGGCCGAAGGACTGAGCACCCATGTACTTCGGGTTGAGGACGATGGCCCGCACGGCGTTCCAGGACCACGCTCGTCCCAGGCGGTGCACGTTGCGTTCCCGGTCGGCGCTAGAGGAGCAGGCGGTACCCTCGGCCGTGAGCCGCGATGCGATGGCGCGGAAGCCAACGCCTTGTGCCCGCCAGGCGAAGATGCGCCTCACGACCTCTGAGGTCTCGGGGTCGACGGCGAGCTTCGTGAGCTGCACCCCTTGGCGGGCCTTCTCCGGGTTCGGGTGCGGCGCCCCCGTTCGTACGAGCCTGTAACCGTAAGGCGGCCGCCCGCCCAGGTAGCGCCCCTCGGGCGCCATGGCCCTCATCGCGGTACGTACCCGCACCCGGAGCCGGTTGCGCTCGGCCCGGCTGAGGCCTCCGAAGAGCGACAGGATGATGTCGTGGATCTCCGAGGACGGGTCCACCAGGCCGCCGAGCTCGGGCACCCAGAGCTGGACGCCGTAATGGCCGAGCACCGTCTGGACCGTTCCGGTGTCGCCGAAGGCGCGCTGGGGCTCGCCGACCACGATCCCGGACCAGCCCCGGCCCGGGTTCGGCAGCGCCTTCAAGAGGCTGAGCGCTTCTTTTCGTTGCGACCACGGCAAGGAGCGCGAGGTGTCCTTGTCGTGCGCGACGGCGACGATCTCGGCTCTCCCGGCGGTGAGCGTGCGAGCGGCGTCGAGCTGCCAGCGCAGGCTCTCCTCGGGGTTCTGCTGGTCCGCCGTCGAAGTCCGGGCGTAGGCGACCAGCAGTGGTAGTGCTCCGTCTGTCTTCACATTCCGTCCTCCTCCTTGCTCGGTCGTGCTTGCAGCATGCTTGCTTCTCGTTCGAGGCGCCGCCTGGCCAGCTCGACGAGGAGCCTCGCCAGCGCCGGTGTCACCACGAAGTCCACGTCCAGTGCCTCCAGTTCGACCGGGGCGTCATGGCTCGCCATGGCCGGCCCCCGAGCCCTCAGGGCCTGGGCCGGTATGGTAACCGGGCGCAGTGACCGGGTGGTGCACCGCACTTCCTCCAAGTGCCCTGTGTGCCTCTTGGGGCCAGCCGTGGCCGGCAACAAGGGCCGGCCGGTGGCCCGGCCAGGCCGTCGCTCTGCGACGCCCGTTGGTGTAGCTCTTGCCAACATTTGCCACCTCCCGAGGGGGCCCTCGCCGTCCGAGGGCCTCACCTGTCGGGGCCGAGCTGGCGATGTTCCGCCAGGACCGCGTTGAGCAGCGTATTTCGCTGCGTCCGAGAGAGCTGAGGGCGCGGCTACGCCTCCAGCATCTGGTCGGCCCAGGGCCGGACCGTGGCTACTGTCCACGCCATCGTCGGCGTGGGCATGACCCGCGAGGCCCTCTACGTGGCAGCCACGCGCGGGAAGGAGTCCAACCGGCTTTACGTGGACGTCGAGCCAGAACCCCCGAACGCGGGCATGGCCCATGGCCCAGCCGAACGCCTTTCCGCACGCGAGGTCCTCGTCGCCGTCGCCTCCCGCCGAGGCGCTGACATCTCTGCCCATGACCGGACTTCCGCAGTTGGTAGGCAGTATCTCGGCATCTTCGCTGCATCGTTGCAGGCCAGGCGCTTAAGGTCGCCCTCGGAACCGGGAAGGATGTAGGCACACGAGTATGCCTTGAAAACTCGTATGCAGAGGGGTGTGATGCTAATCTCGTAGGCAAGATGTACTTACGGGAGACCAAGCGGCGTAACGCTGACGGCACCGAGGTCGCCTACCTGGCCTTGGCCCACAACGAGCGGGACCCCGAGACCGGGGTGCCCAAGGCCAGGATCGTCCACAATTTCGGGAGGACCGACGCCGTCGACCGGGAGGCGCTGGCCCGCCTGGTCCGCTCGATCAGCCGGTTCCTGGAGCCGGCTGAGGCCGTGTCAGCCGCAGCGACAGGCGAGATCTCGGTGCTCGACAGCCGCCCCATGGGCGCCTACTGGCTGGTTGACCGGCTGTGGGCGCGCCTTGGCATCGGCCGGGCGGTGAACGAGGCAGCCGTTGGCCGCAAGCTCGACGGGGAGTCGGCCGAGCGCGTCATCTTCGCCATGGTGGCCAACCGCCTGTCGGTCAAGCCGCTGTCCAAGCTCGCTTGCGTGGGCTGGGCCGCCAACAGGGCCTGGCTTCCTGAGGTGCCTGAGTTCACAGACGACGACTGCTACCGGGCCATGGACTTCTTGGTGGCGTTGCTGCCCAAGCTGCAAGAGACGGTGTTCTTCTCTGTCGCCAACCTGTTGAACTTGGAGGTCGACCTCATCTTCTTCGACACCACCTCTACTTACTGGCAGACCGGGAGCGCAGACGACGCCCTGCTCGACGACGAGGAGGAGGCCGACAACGCCGAGAGGGCCGAGCGGGCCGCCGAAGCGGCCGTGCGGACCTGGGGGCACTCCAAGGACCACCGCGCTGACCTGCCCCAGGTCGTCGTCGGCATGGCCGTCACCAGGGAAGGCGTCCCGGTCAGGGTGTGGACCTTCCCCGGCAACACCTCCGACCAAGTGCTCCTCCGCACCGTCGAAGACGACCTCCGGTCCTGGGACTTGGCCCGGGTCATCTGGGTGCTCGACCGGGGCTTCTCCTCGGCCGAGAACCGCCGCTACCTCCAGCGGGCCGGCGGCGGTTACATCATGGGCGAGAAGCTGCGGGGCTCCTCGCACGAAGCGGCCGTGGCCTTGGCCCGGGCGGGCCGCTACCACACCGTGGCCGGGAACCTCAGGGTGAAGCAGGTCCACATCGACGACGGGGCGGCCCGGGACCGCTTCGTCATCTGCCACAACCCCGACGAAGCCCGCCGGGACGCCCAGGTGCGGGGCCAGATCCTCTCACGGCTGGAGGAGGCCATCGACGGGGCCGACAACCTCTCGCCACGTGAGCAGGCCGAGCTGGCCGGCAAGCTGAAGACCAAGCCAGCGTTCAACCGTTTCTTGCGCACCACAGCGGCCGGCAAGCTCCGCGTCGACCGGGCCGCAGTTGCCAAAGACGCCCACTTGGACGGCAAGTACCTCCTCCGCACGAGCGACGAGAGCCTCTCCGCGGCCGACATCGCAGAGGGCTACAAAGCCCTCTACCAGGCCGAGCGGGGCTGGCGGGACCTGAAGACCATCCAGGTCCACCTGCGCCCGGTGTACCACCGCAAGGACAGCCGTATCCAAGCCCACGTCCAGCTGTGCTGGCTGGCCCTGCTCGTCATGCGGGTCGCCGAACTCGCCTGTGGCGACACCTGGCGCAACCTCCGCGACGAGCTCGACCGCATGCACCTGGTCACCTTCGCCACCAACGAGGGCACCGTCTCCCAGCGCACGGAGCTCACCGCCGGCCAGCGCAGCATCCTCCGTGCCCTCGAGCTGCCCGAACCGCCCCGCTTCTACGACTTCAGCCCGGCCCCGGACTGACCCCCAGCTGTAGTAACACGACCCTTCGGGCCACGCGCGCCCAAATGCCCAGGTCGGCTACCCTTTCCGGGTCCTTCGTCTGCCTACCATCTGCGGAAGTCCGGCATGAGACGATGGCCTCGGAGTGGGAAAAGGCGGACAGTTTCGAGCAGCTCGTGAAGGAGCACCAGAGCCTCGTCGCCGTGGCCATGGCCGAGCGCTTCGAGGCCATGCTCGGCGAGGCCGGCTTCCCCGACGGGCTCCTCGTCAGCGCTCGCCAGTCGCTTGAGTGGGCGGGCCTGCTCGGCGCGCTACGCGACGCGGAGGACAGAGGCCTCGACGCCAAAGCTGCCCTCTCCCAGATCGCAACTTTGCCGATCGGGTCCGACCAGGGCCCCGCCGCTGTGCTCCGTGCCCACCTCCGTCGCTGGGAGCAAGCGACTGGTGGCCGCTGGGCGCCCCGCCAGGACCTCGTTGCCGGCTTGGTCCCTCGCGCTGCTGGTATCGACGATGAGGACCTCGCCAAGGCCATCCACGAGCGCGAGCAGGCCATGGAGAAACGGGCTCGGGATCTCGCTGAACAAGCAGTGCAGACGGCTGCGCCCTGGGTCAGGCCATTCGGCCCGCCACCAACCAACCCAGCTGTCGCCGACGTTTGGTGGGACCGTCTCGCTGTGGTCGCGGCCTACCGCGACCGCTGGCGTATCACCAGCGCCAGCATCCTCGGCGACGACGCCGACGTCGGCTCGCTCCGCCAGGCGGCTCATCGCGCCCGGGCACGACGTGCCGGCCAGGAAGCCGCCCGCCTCTCCGGGTTAGTGCCTCAAACGATCGCACCCGTACCCGGTGCCCCAAGCCACGACATGGGGCCGGAGGTGGAGCTATGAGCCCGGCCGACGTAACACAAATGGGGGTAGGCGTTACGTAGGCGCGTACACGGGCCGCGTTACACAAGCCACCTGGGAAAACGCCTCGTGGAGCCCCTGCGTCCGCGAACGATCGTTCGTGAAACATTCCTGGCGATAACACACGTGGTATCGTCGGTAAGCGTGGAGTGTCGTCTACCTGCCGGAGGCCGAGCGCGAGCGCTCCGCCCTCCCGCCAGCCGAGATCGCCGCCATGATCAACGTCGACACCAAGCTCCGAGTGCTGGGCCCGGCCTTGGGCTACCCGCACTCGAGCGCTG
>JAJYMB010000028.1 GCA_021787365.1 Actinomycetes bacterium
GCGAGGTGTAGACCGCCCGCCCGGTCGGTACCCCGAGGAAGAACAGCATGTAGGCGGTCGGGATGCCGAGCATCACGAGGATGAGCACCCGCCGGCGCTTGTCCTGGGACGACCTCGTGCGCGGCGGCGCGTAAAGGCGGGTAGCGACCTCGGCCACGTCCTTGCTACCCACCGTTAGTTGCGTCAACAGACCCCCCTCTGGGCTTCGTCCGGCCAGCTTTTGTAACAACCTACGAAAAGCCGGCTAGGCCAGCAAGTAGGGCGAGAGCGTTCTCACAATGCGGTCGTGCCGGTCCAAATGGGCCGAGTGCCAAGGCGCCCGCGCCAGGCGAACTAAGCACGAACTAGCGCGAACTGAAGCGCGAACTGAAGCGCGAACTGAAGCGCGAACTGAAGCGCGAACTGAAGCTAAGGCGCGATCCCCACCACCGGCTGCACCAGGTGCTTGCCGGCGAGGGAGCCGTAGTAGCGGGCGTCGCCGAAGGCGAAGATGCCGCCGTCGGAGGCGACCAGCCAGTAGCCCTTGCCGTCGGGGGTGGAGGCGATGCCGACTATCGGCTTGTTCAGCTTGATGTGGCCGGTCGAGCCGTAGTAGCGGGCGTCGCCGAAGGCGAAGATGCCGCCGTCGGAGGCGACCAGCCAGTAGCCCTTGCCGTCGGGGGTGGAGGCGATGCCGACTATCGGCTTGTTCAGCTTGATGTGGCCGGTCGAGCCGTAGTAGCGGGCGTCGCCGAAGGCGAAGATGCCGCCGTCGGAGGCGACCAGCCAGTAGCCCTTGCCGTCGGGGGTGGAGGCGATGCCGACTATCGGCTTGTTCAAGTGCTTGTTCGTGAGCGACCCGTACAGGTGAGCGTCGCCGGCGGCGAGCACGCCGCCGTCGGACTCGGCCAGCCAGTAGCCCTTGCCCGTGCGGGTCGAGGCCACGCCGGCCACGGGCGCGGCCGGCCGGCCCGTCTTGGCCGAGGGCACCTTGCCGAAGGCCGACACCTGCCCGCCGGCGGTCACGAGCCGGTAACCCGCCGGCATGGCCGAGGGCGGGGGCAGGGTCGTGGTGGTCGAGGTCGGGGCGCTCGGGGGCGGGGCGGCCGTCGTGGGCGGGGCAGAGGGCGACGTGGTGGGGGTGGAGGGCCCCACCGGGACCGCTACCACCTGCGAAGAGGCCGGCCCCTCGCCGGCGGCGTTTACTGCCGTCACCTCGAAGTAGTAGTTCGTGCCGTCAGAGAGCCCGGTCACGGTGTAGTTGGTACCCGTCGTCGTAGCGACCTTGGGTCCCTCGGCGCCCGGCGTGGTCGACTCGTACACGTTGTAGCCCGTTATGACAGAACCGTTGGACGCTGGTGCTCTCCAGGACAGCGAGACTTCGCCGTCGCCGGCCGTGGCCGCGAGCGCGGCCGGTGCTCCAGGGGGCCCGAAGGGCACTCCCGTCGCCACCACCGGCGCCCCTTCTCCGGAGGAGTTGAGCGCCGTCACCTCGAAGTAGTAGCGCGTCCCGTTGGTGAGCCCGGTGACGGTGTAAGCCTGACCGCTGACCGGGCTGGCCCCGTTGACAGGTTGTGCCGACATTTGCCCGGGAGTGGTCCCCTCGTAGACGTCGTAACCGGTCGGGGCCGCCCCGCTTCCCGCCGGCGGCGCTCCCCACGAGAGCGACACCTCGCTGTTGCCGGCTACCGCCGATACCGAGGAAGGTGTGACCGTCCCGGTGTCGGGCAGCGGCGCGCTCGTACCGGAGAGGCTCGGGTCGTGGTGGAACATGGGCCACGTTCCTGGCCCCACGGCGGTCGCGCCGTTGGAGCCCGTCACCTCGTAGTGCAAGATGACGCCCTTGTTGGCGCCGTTGTAGCCGGCGATCGTGATGCCGGCCTCGCCGTTTGGGTCGTCGGTGACGAGAGGCGCGTTTTGGAAACCCAGGTGGGCGCCGAGCACGGTCACCTCGCTGCAAGTCTGGCCGTCGACTACCTCGACTCCCTGGGTCGTCGGCACGAGGAGGTCCTCCGAGCCGCCGGAAAGGTCGGCCGTCACGACCGACCCGATCACGCGACCGATGACGCTCGTGTGGCACACCGTCTGGCCGTTGGCCCCGTCGAGCACCCACACCGAACCACCGCTCCCCGTGTCGGTGCCCTCCACCACGTCGAGCTGGCCGTTGCCTTGTACATCGGCGAGGGCCGGCGAGGAGCTCGTCACCCCGTCGAGCGTGTCGGACCACACGAGGCCTAGGCGGGTGTCGAACGCCTTCACGGTGTCAGTGTCGCTCGCCCCCTTGAAGTACGAGCCCGTGCCGACCACGATCCCCGGCTGGCCTCCCGCGAGGAAGTTGCCCACCGCCGGCGACGAGTCGACCTCCTGGGTGGTGTGGTAGTCGTAGAGGAGCTGCCCCTCGGCGTTGAGGACCCTCAGGTGGCCCCCCTGGGCGTAGGCCCGGCCGAGGGCGAGCCCGGCGGTCGACGCGCCGCCCACCACGAGCTCGTCCTGGCCGTCGCCGTAGAGGTCCGCCGCGGCCGCGGTCGAGAACACGCTGTCCGCGCTGAAAAACGGCCAAAAGCCCGGGAGCGTCTGCCCGCTGGTGGCGTCGAGGGCGTAGGAAAGCTGGCCGAGCGAGCCGGCGGACACGGCGGTCGTCCCTTGCAGGTTGGCCACCGTGAGCGACGCCTGCACGCCGACCGCAGCGTGGCCCAGGTGCAGCACGGCCGAATGCCAGAGCTGGTTACCCCCCGGCCCGAAGGCGTAGTAACCGCCCACGTCGGGGTGGGCGGCGTTACCCGCACCGACGAAGACCGAGTCGGACGAGGTCCCCGAGAGCACGGCCACAGAAGGCGTCGAGTCGATAGGCGCCCCGACGTCCACCGGCCAGCCGGGGACCGGCGAACCATTCGAGAGGCCGTAGGCGTACAGGTACCCCGACCTGTCCCCCACGACCACCGAAGGCACGCCGGCGAGGTTTGCCAGCATCGGGGACGACTGGGCGATCGGAGCCCCCTGGTCCGAGAGCGGCCCGCTGCAAGCACCCGGGAGGGCGCAACCCTTGCTTACGCCTTTAGCCCACTCGAGCTGGTAGTCCCCCGCGGACGAGCCGCCCTGAGCCGTGGCCACACGCGAGACGGCGACCGCCCCCGCGCCCAGGCAACCGGCAACAGCCAGCACCCCGAGCAGCGCTCGTCCGCGCGGGCTCACGCCTGCCCCCGCCGCTCGTCCTGCACCCCACAAACACTTACAGGCGGGCGGCACCGGCGCAAACATGCCACCCGCCGAGCCGCCGGCGAGGCGGGCGAGGCCGGCCGCCCCTGGCGCCAGCCGCCGGCCAGAAGCCACCCGCGCGTGCCATCCTTGCACCGCCCCCGCCGGCGCGGCCACAATTGCCCCTAGTGGCAGTGTTGCGCCGGGTGGGGGCGGCCCTCGTTGTCGTCGCCTTCACTGTCTCGCCCTCCGCACCAGCCCAAGCGGCGGGAGCCGGCCCCCGGTACCCGCTGCCTGCCCCGGCCGTGCAACCCGAGCCCTGCCCCCCTCCCCCGGTCCCGCCCGCCCCTCCCCCGCCTCCGCTCCCGCCCCCGCGCGTCGCAACGGCCCACGTGCCCCTCGTTGCCAACCCGCCGGCCCGGCACGTGCCGCTCGCCACCGTTTCGGGCAAGGGGGTATGGCTCACCGTGTTCCCGGGCGACCGCGTCGACGTTGCCTCGCTGGTCGCGATGGCCGCCTCGGCGCACCTCAACCAGATCTGGGTGCGGACAGGTAGCACCCAGGACGGGTTCTACGGTGGCCCGCTCCTTCGCAAGCTCGTCCCCGCCGCCCACGCCGCCGGCATCTCCGTCGTCTCCTGGGACTTCCCGACCCTCTCGGACCCCGCAGCCGATGCCGTCCGCGCCCTCGACGCCTTCCGGGCGGGCGCGGACGCGTTCAGCCCCGACATCGAGGCCAAGGCCGAAGGCACCTACCTGTCGGCCCGGCGCGCCCGCTACTACCTTTCCCTCGTCCGCAAGTACGCGGGCGACCACCCGGTGGTGGCCACCGTGCCCACACCCGACAGCTACTGGCTCGGCTTCTACCCCTACAAGGCGGAGGCCCCCTTCGTCGACGCCTTCGCCCCGATGGTGTACTGGGACTGCACCGAACCTGGCCAAGCCGTGGCCCAGGCCATCGACTACCTATCGCGGCTCCGCCCCGTGACCCCGATCGGGCAGGACTTCAACATGGGCCCCATGGGAGGTCGCCACGGTTTGCCGTCACCGCTCGAGATCTGGAGGTTCCTCTACGTGGCGCACCGCCTCGGGGCCATCGGGGCGAGCCTTTACGACGTCGAAGACGGGGGCCACGCCCAGCTAGAAGCGCTCGCCGCCTACCCCTGGCAGCAGGTGAAGCTAGTTTCGGGCCGTGGACGAACTGGCACTCGCTAGCTACCTCGACCGTTCCAAAGACCGCATCCTCGCGAGCCTCGTGGAGTGGCTCCGGATCCCCTCCGTCTCGGCTGACCCCGAGCGAGCGCCGGAGGTGCGCGCCGCCGCGGAGATGTGCGCCGGGTTTGCCCGAGAGGCCGGCATGCACGGCGTCGAACTGCTCGAAGCCGGTGGCCCCGGCGGTCCCCCCGTTGTCTACTGCGAGTGGCTCGGCGCCGGCCCGGACGCCCCGACGGTCCTCGTCTACGGCCACACAGACGTCCAGCCCACTGACCCTCTCGACGAGTGGGAGTCACCCCCCTTCGAGCCGCTCGTCAAAGACAGCGTCCTTTCGGCACGCGGCGCGAGCGACGACAAGGGCCAGGTGATAATGCAAATTGAGGCGGCCCGGGGCCTGCTCGCCGAACGGGGGGGCCTCCCTGTCAACCTGAAGATGCTCTTCGAGGCCGAGGAGGAAGTGGGCAGCCCGCACTTCGAACAACTCCTCGAGGCCGAGCGCGAGAGGCTGTCAGCCGACGTGGTCGTCGTCTCCGACACGACGATGGAAGCCCCCGAAATCCCCACGACCACCATCGGGATGCGGGGTCTCGTCGCCTTTGACGTGGTCGTGCGCACGGCGCCGGCGGACCTCCACAGCGGTATCTGGGGCGGCACCGTGCCGAACGCGGCGCTGGTGGCCGCCCGAATGGCTTGCGCCCTCCACGACGAGCACCGGCGGGTGACCCTCCCCGGCTTCTACGACGACGTGGCCGAGCCGAGCAAAGAGGAGGCCGCCTCGCTCGCCGCCGTGCCCTTCGACGAGGAAGCGTTCCGCCGCACCGCCGGCGTGGCCTACCTCGAGGGAGAGGAGGGCAGGACGCCCAGGCAACGCACGGGGACCCGCCCCACGGCCGAGCTCGTCGGCTTCCACGCCGGCTACGGCGGCCCGGGTATGAAGACGATAGTGCCCGCGACCGCCAATTTCAAAGTCGCCCTGCGCCTCGTGCCGGACCAGAGGCCCGACAAGATAGCCGAGGCTTTCCGCCGCTGGGCCACCGAACAGGCGCCGGCGGGCGTCGAGATCTCCCTCACACAGTTCGGCGGCGTGGCGCCGATGGTCACGCCGTCGGGCCACCCCGCCTTGCGCTGCCTCTCGCGCGCCATGGAAAAAGTCTGGGGAAAGGAACCACTTTTCGAACGCAGCGGGGGCAGCGGTCCCGAGGAGGCGCTGGCGCGCGTGCTCGGGGCGCCGGTTATCTCGCTCGGCATCGCGCTCCCGGGCGACCGCTTCCACGCCCCCAATGAGACTCTCTCCTTGGAGCAGCTCTGGCGCGGGGTTCTCGCCGCCGGCGAGCTCCTGTTGGAACTCGGCACCCTCAACCTGGCCAAGGCAAGAGATGAGGGCCCGGCCACCGGCAAGGGGACACAGTGAGCCCGAAGGGCACGCCGGCAGCGAAAAAGGGCACCAAGGGCACCGGGAGAGCAGCGATAAAGGAGCCGAAGCAAACCAAGGGGCCAAAAGCGGCCAAGAGCGAAAAACACCCCAAACGCTGGCGGCTCGTGCCGGTGGACGCCCACGAATGGCTCTCGTTCGAAGACCCGGCGGAAAGCCGCACTTGGCGCTTCGACGTCACGTTCCTTTTGTCGAACTGGCAGTGCATCTACGGCCACGGCTGCCAGGGTGTGCTCACGGGACCGGCGCCCGAGCTCGCGGAAGGCTGCTGCAGTTACGGGGCGCATTTCACCGGCGAACAAGACCTCGCCCGGGTAAAGGCGGCCGCGAGCATGCTCACAGCAGAGCAGTGGCAGTTCGCGGCCGAGGGGCAACATGGAGGGGTAAGCCGCCGCGCGCCAGGCAAAAGCGCGGTGACCCGGCTCGTAAAAGGCGCCTGCATTTTCCTCAATAGGCCAGGCTTCCCGGGCGGTCCCGGTTGTGCCCTCCATCGCGCCGCACTCGAAACGGGCCGTTCGCCTATGGAACTCAAGCCCGATGTCTGCTGGCAGCTGCCCCTCCGCCGCGAGGACACCGAAAACGAAGACGGTTCGGTCATTTCGACCGTAGGACAATGGGACCGGGCGCACTGGGGGGCCGGCGGCGACGAGTTCGCCTGGTGGTGCACGGAAGCGCCGGAAGCTTTTTCGGGGGCGAAACCGGTGTGGCGCCACATGCGCCAGGAACTCGAGGCCATGGTGGGGGCCGACGTGTTCGCCCTCCTCGTGCCTTACCTCGAAGCGAGAGAAGCGACCGGGCCGGCGTTACCCCACCCGGCCGTCCGCTAGCTTTTCGTACCCACCACCCACCAGTGCTCGGGGCTCCAGCGCGGGTGGTGCGGCCAGGGCCTGACCGTGGCCTCGACGCCACGCGCCCTCAACCGCTCGACCACGACGGGCGCCTCGACTCGCGAACCCCGCCACGGGCGCGAGAGCGTACGCCGGCCCTTGGCCAGGTGGCCAAGCGCCGCCAGGTACGAAAGCAGCGTGTCGCGCCGGGAGCACGAGCGGATCTGCACGGCGAGCTTCCCCCCGGGGGAGAGTACCCGCGCGCAACTGTCGAAATAAGCAAGCTGGGCGGCCGCCTCCGGTACGTGCTGGAAAGTGAGGTAAGAGAAGACCACATCGACCTCGCCGTCCCCGATGCCCCCGAGCGACCCGTCGCCGGCCACGGCACGGCACTCGACATTGGGGAAAGAGGACAGGTTCTCGCGGCAACGCCGCAACATCTCCTCGCTCACGTCCACGGCAATGACCCGGCCGAAGACCTGGGAGAGCCGGCGGGTCATGCGGCCCACCCCGCAACCGATCTCCAGGGCCACCTGGTCCGCGCCCGCCACGACGCCACAAAAAGCAAGGTAGGTGTCGACCTCTCTCGCCCCCTGGGCAAAGAACTCTTCGTCGTCGTCCCGGTGGCCGGTCGACACGTACCAGGGGCCAGCCCTCCTGGCGGCGTCGTCCCAGTAGGTGCGCGACTCCACAGTTGCCCACAATCTACTCGCAGCCCCCTACTCACAGCTCCTACTCACAGCTCCTAATCACAGCCTCGCGGCTCTTCTCACAGCCTCGACGGGCCGACCTCCACCCGCACCCGCTTGGACGGGCGGCCCACTGCCGCCAAGGCGCCGGCGAGCACCTCGTGGTCGGGCGCCCGCACGACCCAGCGGTCGTCGCCCACCTGGCTGACCTCGAGTGGCTGGCCGGCGCCGGCTGTCCCCCCGGGCCCGAGAGAGTCACTTATGGCCCCCGCCATGTCGCCAGCGCCTGGCCCGACGAGCAGCGCCAGCGCAGAGAAGGGGGGCAGGCGAAGCTCCTTCCTTACCGGTTCCTCCGCAGCCGCGAGGCGGCCCGGGTCAGCGAGCACCGCCGCCTTCAGGACGGGGTGCGAGGGGACTCGGGTCTGGACGAGCACCTGCCCGGCGCGCCCGCCGACCAGCCGCGAGGCGCGCGCCAACAGCGCGAGCGCCTCCTCGCCGGCCCGGTAGCGGGGTGCGAGAAGTTCCTGGTCGAAATCCAAAAAGGCGACCGCCGTCGCGCCCCCGGTCCTTTGCACCTCGGCCTCTCGGTACAAGACGGCCTCGGTCCCCACCAGCACCGGCGTGGCGGGCAGGGGCCCGGTGCCCGCCGCCACCTCGCCGGTGGGACGCCCACCAAGCGCTTCCAGCTGTTCGCGCGCGCCGGCGATCCCGGGCCGCCGGGCCCGCAGCGTAGTCGAGCCACACTTGGCGCATACGACCGGACGGGTCTCGCCGCAGCGCCGGCACTGGAGAAGTTCCTCGGGCGCGGCGCTCGGCCGCCCCGCCGGCCCCCCGGGCCCAACGCCGGCCAGCCCCGCCGCCTCGGGGGCACCAACTTCGGCCGGCCCCGCCGGCTCGCTCCGCACCGCCGGCCGGGACGAGGCCACCATGGCCACGGAGGACCCACAGCGTTCGCAAGTGGCCAGTTCGCCGCAGGCCGCGCAGTCGACCAGCTGGGCGCGGCCCTTGCGGTTGAGCACGCACACGACCCTGCCGCCGCCCCGCAGGAGCGTCACCAGCTGGCGGGAATAGAGCCCGGCGCGGGGATCTTCCCGGCGGCGGTCGACGACCAGGAGCACCGCCCAACCGGCGCGTTCTTCGGAGCGGCTGGGAAGGTAGGTGCGTTCGGCGGCGGCCAGCAGTTCGAGCGTCGGGCAAGGGGTGACCCAGAAACACGGGACCCCCGCCCGCCTCGCCCGTTCTGCGGCCACCAACGGTGCGTCCCAGGTCGGGGCCGGGCCCTGCACGTAGGCCTCGTCGTGGGCGTCCAGCACGACCACCGAGGCCATCCTCGGGCACGGGCCCCACGCCGCCCCCCGTGAGCCGATCACCACCCGTGAGCCGGCCCGAGCGTGCGCCCAGTCGCGCGGGAGGAGGGCCACGCTCGCCCCCCGGGCACGGATGGCGGCCGAGCCTGCCTCGGCGCGCGCAATGGTCGGCACGAGCACGAGCACCGGCCCGCGCTCCGCCGCGGCCACCACGAGCTCGAAGGCGCTCGTGGCCGGCGGCAGCCTCAGGAGCTGCGGACCGGGTCGCCACGCCTGAGCGACAAGCATCGCGCCGGTACGGCCCGCTCGCGCCGCCGGCGCCGCCGGCGCCGCCGCGTCGGAATTCGTGGAACCCGGAGAGCGGGCAAGGTTCCCTTGGCGGAGGTCGCTCCCCGTGGCCGGCGTCCGCTGACGAGGGACGGCGTCGAGGGCGGGCGGCGGTAGTGCACGGACCGCGCCCTCGGCAGAGGCGGTGACGAGCAGCGACCGCCTTCGCGCCGCCCAGCGATGGGCCGCCCACGAAGCCAGCCCGAAAAGCTCTGGCTCTGGCCCCCAGCCGGTCACCTTGGCGATGGGACGGAGGGAGACGCCGGCCGGCGGCTCGACCGGGAAGGCGAGCACCCAACCTCGCACCCGCCGGCCCTGCAACGGCACACGCACCACGCTGCCCGGGCGCAACTGCCCGGCCATGGTCGGCGGGACGGAATAGTCGAGTTCCTTGTCGAAACCGGCGACGTCGGGGAGCACCCTCGCCACCAGCGCCACGGCGGCCGGCCTTAGGGCAGGGCTAGCTCCCGTCTTAGAGCCCGACCGCTTGCTTGAACTGCTCCAAGCGGCTCGTCACCTCCCAGGTGAACTCCTTGTCGGCCCGGCCGAAGTGCCCGTACGCCGCGGTACGGCGGTAGACGGGCCGGCGCAGGTCGAGGTCTCGGATGATGGCCGCCGGGCGCAAGTCGAAGACCTCGTCCACCGCCTTTGTCACCCGGTCCGGGTCGACCCGCTCGGTGCCGAAAAGCTCGACCATGAGAGAGACCGGACGGGCCACGCCGATGGCGTAGGCCACCTGCACCTCGCAGCGAGTGGCAGCCCCCGAGGCGACGATGTGCTTGGCCACCCATCGGGCGGCATAGGCACCTGAACGGTCCACCTTGGAAGGGTCCTTGCCAGAAAACGCCCCGCCCCCATGGCGGGCAGCGCCCCCGTAGGTGTCCACGATTATTTTCCTCCCCGTAAGCCCCGTGTCGGCGCTCGGCCCTCCATGCTCGAAACGGCCGGTCGGGTTGGTCATGATCGTGTAACCGTCGTCGGCGTACTGCGGTGGCACTATCGGCGCCACGACGTGGTCGCGCAGGTCGGGCTTGAGCAGCGTCTCCAAGTCGACCTCGGCGCTGTGCTGGGTAGATATGAGGACCGTGCGCAAGCGAACGGGGCGCCCGTCTTCGTACTCGAAGGTCACCTGAGTCTTGCCGTCTGGGCGGAGGTAGGGCATGAGGCCCACCTTGCGGACCTGGGCCAGGCGCTGCGCGAGGCGGTGCGCCAGCCAGATCGGCACGGGCATCAAGTCTTCGGTCTCGTCGCAGGCGTAACCGAACATCATGCCCTGGTCGCCGGCGCCCTGGCCAAAGAGTGCATCCTCGCCCGAGGTGCCGTGACGGACCTCGAAGGCGGTGTCGACGCCCATCGCTATGTCCTCCGACTGCTGGCCGATCGAAACGCTGACCCCGCAAGTGAGGCCGTCGAAGCCCACCTCGGAGCTCGTGTACCCGATCGAGGAGACGACCTCCCGCACGATCTGGGGGATCTCGACGTAGGCCTCAGTAGTTATCTCCCCGGCCACGACCACGAGCCCCGTGGTGAGGAGCGCTTCACAGGCAACTCTGGCGTAGGGGTCCTGTTCCAAAATGGCGTCCAAGATCGCGTCGGAGATCTGGTCGGCCATCTTGTCGGGGTGGCCCTCAGTGACCGATTCGGAGGTGAAAACCCAGCGTCTCAAGTTGCAAGCTCCTTTTTCATGTACCGGCGTTTCATGTACCGGCGGCGCAGCCGCCTTCCTCGGCGGTGTGGGCCTCGTTGGCGGTCTTGGCTGCACTGGCAGCGAGCACCGCTTCGATGGCGTCGGCCAGCCTCGAGGCAAGGGCCCGTTTGTCGACCAGCCCCAGGTCCACGGTTCGCTCCCGGGACACGATAACAGCGCGCGAGTACTGCGAGCCGAAGCCGGTGCCCGGCCGGCCCACCTCGTTGGCCACCACCAGGTCCGCCCCCTTGGCTTCAAGCTTGCGCCGGCCCAGCTCCGCCAGTTCCCGAGCCGTCTCCGCCGCGAACCCCACCAGCACCTGTCCGGGGCGCCGGTGCGCACCAAGTTCGGCCAGGATGTCTATGGTCGGGACCAGCGCCACCGACACCGGGGCGGCCGACTTCTTCCACTTCTCCTCCAGCACGCTCGCCGGCCGGTAGTCGGCCACGGCTGCCGCCATGACGACCACCCCCGCCGAGGCGGCCGCCCCCAGGACGGCGTCTGCCATCTCCGCCGCCGTTTCCACCTCGACGACGTCGGCCCCAGGTGGGGGCTCCATGGCCGCCGCGCTCACGAGCGTCACCTGCGCTCCCCTGGCGAGGAGCTCAGCGGCGATGGCGTAGCCCTGCTGGCCCGAGCTCCGGTTGCCTATGTAGCGCACGGGGTCGATGGGTTCCCTGGTCCCGCCGGCGCTCACCACGGCCCTCACGCCGGCGAGCTCGCCGGCGGGACGCGCCGGCGCAGCCCGTTGAGCCCGCCCCATCAGGGCCGCCGCGCCAACCACGATCGCTTCGGGCGCGGGCAGCCGGCCCTTCCCCACGTCACCGCCGGCCAGACGCCCCTCATCCGGCTCGAGGACCTCCACGCCCCGCCGGCGCAGCAAAGCGACGTTGTCCTGGACAGCCGGGTGCTCCCACATCTCGGTGTGCATCGCCGGGCAGACCAGCACGGGAGCCCTCGTGGCCAGCAAGGTCGCAGTGAGCAGGTCCGATGAGATGCCGGCCGCGTAGCTACCGAGCAGCCGGGCCGTCGCCGGCGCCACGACGACGAGGTCCGCCCGCCTGGCCAAGGCGATGTGCGGCACCGGCTCAGTGCTGCCCGTGCCGGCGGGATCAGAGCTGCCCGTGCCGGCGGGATCAGAGCTGCCCGTGCCGGCGGTTGCCCCCGAGGCACCCAGCCTCGGGAAGAGCGACACCCTCGCCGGCTCGGCGGCCAGAGCGCTGAAGGTGAGCGGGGCCACGAAGCGCGTCGCCCCCCTCGTGAGGACGGGCAGCACCCGCGCGCCGGCGTCGGTCAGGCGCCGGCAGACCTCGACCGCCTTGTAGGCAGCTATCCCCCCGCAAACCCCCAGGAGCACCGTCTTGCCCGCGAGCGGGTTCTCGCCGGCGCCGGCGTGGTTGCTCATGCTCGCAGGGTAGTGCCCGAGAGCGGGCCGGCCCACTTCCACTTGGCGCCGCCGGCAAAACGCACAGCTACCCGGGCCGCACGACGACCCTACGACCGTAAGGCCGCGCAAAAAACGGACCGATGTGAACTCGCTAGACCCACATCCACCGGTATTTAGCGCGAAATCGCGCAAGATCCTGACAGATGTGGCCTCCGCCGGCGCACATCGACCTGGTTTTTGCGCGGCGGTGCCGTTGCGGCGCTGCGGTGACGACGGTGCGACTGCGACGGGTGCGATCGATGGCAAAGGTGCCCGTGCCGACCGTGCGAATCCAGGACTCCTGGCATGGAGCACCAAAACCTGCGAAAAGTAAGGGGAAATCCGCCGCTCGCACGCGTGTGTGTAGTACAATGAACTTGTGGCTGTAGCCGAGGTGCTCCGGTGCGCTGGGATCGGG
>JAJYMB010000017.1 GCA_021787365.1 Actinomycetes bacterium
TAGGAGTCTGGGCCGTGTCTCAGTCCCAGTGTGGCTGGTCGTCCTCTCAGACCAGCTACCCGTCGTCGCCTTGGTGGGCCGTTACCCCGCCAACAAGCTGATAGGCCGCGAGGCCCTCCCGAAGCGGTAACCCATTTCCTCGGCCGGCCATGCGGCCAGCCGGGGGTATCCGGTATTAGCAGTGGTTTCCCGCTGTTATCCCGGTCTTCGGGGCAGGTTCCTCACGTGTTACTCACCCGTTCGCCACTAGGCCTTCACCGGTGTTGCCACCGGATGGGCCCCGTTCGACTTGCATGTGTGAAGCACGCCGCCAGCGTTCGTCCTGAGCCAGGATCAAACTCTCCATCGAGACCTTCGGTACACCGCTAAGGCGTACCTAAAGCCAATGAGAGCACCAACCCTCCGCCAAAATGAGGATTGGCTGGCACAAAACAAGACATATTGTCCGTCTAGTGCTTGACAAGGTTTGGCACCTCGGCTCTCGCCGAGGCACCCGCACTAGCTTTTGGCTTCCTCTATTCCGTTTTCAAGGTCCACTGCTCGCGCCAGCACTCGTCTGCTTGGGGCAGGCGGCGGTGCCGACCGTAACTACGTCGCTCAGGACCGTACCGGCCCTTCGTGGCGCTACCGCCCAGGGAGCTCCTGCTCGCTGAGCGGCTCTCAAAGCTAGCCTACGAGTCGGAGCCTGTCAACACGGCCTAGGGCCCAACACACCCGGGCCCCGCTCTTGCCGTCCGGCAAGCCCTCTACTCGGCCACTCTGGCGAGTGGTAGGGACCATGATATCTCAGACCCTGGCCCAGCCGGCAGGGGAAATGGGGCTGCAAGCGGCCCCGGCCCGCCGGTGCCGGAGCGGTCGGGGCAGACTGGACTAGTGACCAAACCGGCCTCTCCGCCCCCCGCCGGCGGCAAGCCCGTGCCCTCCGCCCCCCCTCCACCTCCTCCCTGGCGCCATTGGCTGTGGGTCGTGGCCGTGGCCGCCTTCGTGCTGCTCTTCTTCGTGCTGCCGGCCACCAGGATGACCTCGCCGGTCACCCTCACGTACTCGCAGTTCGTGAGGGACGTGGCTGCGGACAAAGTGTCTACCGTGACGCTCAACCCGAGCGGTAGCGCCACGGGCCTCTTGAAAGACGGCCACGGCTACACGGTCGTCATCCCCCAGGCGCCGAGCCCGGGCGCCTCGCTGCTCGACCAGCTCCAGCGCAACAAGGTGCAGGTCACGGCCACCACCATCGGCCCCTCGTTCGCCTCTCAGGTCCTCAGCTGGGTCATCTTGCTGCTCGTGCTGGCGCTGCCCGGCTATCTCTGGTACCGCTTGTCCAAGCGCGGTGCCGCCACCGGTGGGGGCTTGGCCGGCATCTTCGGCGCCGGCCAGTCCAAGGCGAAGCTGTTCGAAGCGAGCAATGTGACGACTACGTTCGCCGACGTCGCCGGCTACGACGGGGCCAAGGCAGAGGTGGCCGAGGTCGTCGAGTTCTTGAAGCGGCCGGACCGCTACGAACGGGCCGGCGCCATGCCGCCGAGGGGGATTTTGATGGTGGGCCCGCCCGGTACGGGCAAGACGCTGCTCGCGCGGGCCGTGGCCGGTGAAGCAGGGGTCGCCTTTTTCTCCGTCACTGGCAGCTCCTTTGTCGAGATGTTCGTCGGGGTGGGCGCGGCCAGGGTCCGCGACCTGTTCGCCGAGGCCCGCAAGCGCGCGCCGGCCATAGTCTTTATGGACGAGATCGATGCCATAGGCCAGCGCAGGAGCGGCACGGGCGTGGTCGTCTCCAACGACGAACGCGAGCAGACCCTCAACCAGCTCTTGGCCGAGATGGACGGCTTCGACGTCACCAAGGGCATCGTCGTGCTGGCGGCCACCAACCGGCCGGAGGTGCTCGACCCCGCCCTCCTGCGCCCAGGGCGCTTCGACCGCCAGGTCCAGATCCCGCTCCCGACCCTGTCTGACCGCCTCGAGATCCTGAAGGTCCACTGCCGGGGCAAGCGGCTCGACCGGGGCGTGGACCTCGGGGTGGTGGCGAGGGGGACGCCGGGGTTCTCGGGGGCGGACCTCGCCAACCTGGTCAACGAGGCGGCCATCAATGCGGCTCACGACAACCGGGACTTCCTGGTCGCCACCGACTTCGACCAGGCGAGGGACCGGGTGATCCTCGGCCGGCGAGAGGGCAGCAACGTGCTCCTCCCCGACGAGAAAGAGGCCGTAGCCGTGCACGAGGCCGGCCACGCCCTGGTGGCGGCGCTCGTCCCCAAGGCAGACCCCGTCGCCAAGGTGACGATCCTGCCGGCCGGCCAGGCCCTCGGCGTCACCGAGCAGCTCCCCCTCACGGACCGGCACCTCTACGGCGAGGACTACCTCTACGACAGCCTCGCCGTCCGCCTAGGCGGGCGCGCGGCCGAGCTGGTCGAGCTCGGCCAGGGCTCGACGGGGGCAGCAAACGACCTCGCCTCGGCGACCGAACTGGCCGTGCGGATGGTGCGCGAGTTCGGCCTGTCCAAGGAGCTCGGCCCGGTCGGCTACCCCGAGGGAGGCCCCGCCTACCTGGGCGGCGGCGGTGCCGGGCTTTCCAGCCGGCCCTTCGCGGAGGAGACCCAGGGCCTCATTGACGCCGAGGTGCGCGCCCTGCTCCTCCAGGCAGAGCAGAGGGCCGTCGCACTGCTCACGACCGAGCGAGACAAGCTCCGCCGGCTCGCCGACCTGCTGATAGCCAAGGAAACCGTCGACGGCGCAGATGTCTACGCCATCGCCGGCGTGCGAGAACCGGACAGGCTGGACCAGGGCACCACCGTGGCGCCGGGGCGCGCTGCCGCCTCCGCGACGGAGCGCCAAGCGGGGACAGCACCGACGTCAGTAGCGGTCGCGGAGGTGACCGAGCCCGGGGCGGGGTGAGACGGGCTTCCTCAGGCCGGCCCTAGCGCGACACCGGCCGCGAGGCCCATGAGCTCCCGGCCAGTACATAGCGCCACGGCAGCTCAGGGGCACGGGAGGCAGAGAGGCCGACGCGCGGCGTGGCGACCACCCGTCCTCCGGCGCCGGCACCGTCGTCGGCCAGCCACAGCGGCCCCGGGCCGTCCCCCGCAGAGGCGCCGGCAGGAGGGACGAGGTCTATGCCGTTCATCTCGCCCGTTATGCCGAAAGCCTCGGCCAGGCGCGCCGGGCCTCGGCACAGGTCCAGGTCCCGCAGTGCCTTCTGGCCGTGCGAACGGGCCAGCCTCATGGCGCCGACCCCTCCCAGCGGCTCGGCCGCCCGCAACAGAACAGCCGACGCCGTCCCCTCGGGGCCGCACACGACGTTCGCGCACCAGTGCATGCCGTAGGAGAAATAGACATAGAGGTGGCCGGCGGGCCCGAACATGATGGCCGCGCGCGGCGTCGGGCCGCGGAAGGCGTGGCTGCCCGGGTCGTCCATCCCCATGTACGCCTCGACCTCGACCAGCCGGGCGACCCTGCCGTCGCGATGCACGAGCAGCTTGCCGACGAGGGCTCTCGCTACGCACCGGGCGTCGCCGGCGAAGAACTCCCGCCCGAGCGGCGTGGCCGTCCTGGCCTGGCGCTCGGCCACTCGAGGCACGCTGCCCTGACCTGGTTGGGCCAGCCTTACCGGCTGGGTGCGCTGGTGCCAGGCGCCGGCGGGGCGGCGGCACCGCGGCTGTGGCCGGCACCGGCGCCGGCGTGAAGGCCGAAGCGCTCCGCGTCGGCTTGCACGGCGGCGGCGAAGCGTTCGAGCTGGGCTGCTACAGGACCTGGGCCCGCCCCTCCAGGGGTCGTCCGCCGGGTGACGGCTACTCCGGCCTCCAAGAGGGCGACCGCGTCCGCACCGAGCGAGGGGTGCGCCGCCACGAGTTCCGTGAGCGGGACGTGGCGTTCGAGCGAGTCCCGGACGAGGCCCCCGACCAGCTCATGGGCACGGCGGAACGGCATGCCTTTCAGGACCAACCACTCCGCCAGGTCAGTCGCCGAGAGGGCCGGGTCAGAGGCGGCGAGCGCCATGGCCTCGGTATCGAACGTCGCTGTTGCTATGAGGCCCGTGATCGCGTCGAGGGAACGCTCCAGCTGGTCCACCGCATCGAAAAGGGGCTCCTTGTCCTCCTGCAGGTCCCGGTTGTAGGCGAGGGGCAAGCCCTTCAAGGTGGTGAGCAGCCCGGCCAGGTGCCCGACTAGGCGACCGGTCTTCCCCCGGGCCAGCTCGGCGATGTCGGCGTTTTTCTTTTGGGGCATCATCGAGCTACCGGTGGCGTACGAATCGGCGAGGTGCATGAACCCGAACTCCGCCGACGACCACAGGACGATCTCCTCCCCGAGGCGCGACAGGTGCGCGCCCAAGAGGGCGAGGTCGAAGAGGGCCTCTGCCACGAAGTCGCGGTCCGATACGGCGTCGAGGGAGTTCTCGAAGCGGGCACCGAAGCCGAGCTCGTGGGCCACCCAATCGGGGTCGATAGGAAGCGACGAGCCCGCCAGCGCCCCCGCCCCGAGCGGCGACACGTCGAGGCGCCGGCGGGTGGCGGCCAGCCTGTCGATATCCCGTGACAGTGCCCAACCGTGGGCCAGGAGGTGGTGGGCGAGCAGCACCGGCTGGGCGCGTTGCAGGTGGGTGTAACCGGGCAGGTAGGCGTCGCCGGCTTCTTCGGCCCGGGCCAGCAGCACCTCCTCGAGGGTGATCACGGCCTTGGCTATCTGAGCGAGCGCCCTCTTGGTGAAAAGCCGCATGTCGGTCGCCACCTGGTCGTTGCGGCTACGGCCCGTGTGCAGGCGGGCACCGACCTCGCCGGCGATCTCGGTCACCCTGCGTTCGAGCGCCGTGTGGATGTCTTCGTCGTCTGGCTCGAACACAAAGGTCCCCTCGGCCAGTTCCTCCTCCGCCTTCGCCAGCGCGGACAGGAGGGCCCCGCTCTCTTCGCGAGAGACCAGGCCGACCCGCTCGAGCCCGAGGACGTGCGCCCGGCTGCAGGCCACGTCGTCGGGCGCGAGCCGGCGGTCGAACGAGAGGCTCCCAGTGAAGCTGAGTAGCTCCTCTGACTGCTTGCCGCCACCGAAGCGGCCCTGCCAGAGCGTCATCGGGCGACAGGTTACTGAGCGGGAGCGGGAACCCGCTTGATGGCTGGACCCTCAGGCAGAGGTGCCCGTCCCCTGGCGGCGTGCCCACGTCTCGACCGAGAGCCCGAAGATACGGACGAAACCCTCGGCGTCCTGGTGACGGAAGCGGTCGGCAGCGGTGTACGTGGCCAGGTCGTGCTCGTAGAGGCTGACCGGGCTCCGCCGGCCGGCCACGTAACAGGTCCCCGGTTGGCAGCGCAGGCGGACCTCGCCGCTCACGTGGCGCTGGGTCTCGTTCATGAACGCGTCCAGCGCGCTCTTGAGCGGTGAGTACCACAACCCGTCGTAGACGAGCTCGGCCCAACGGGGCTCGAGGCGCGCCTTTTCGTGCGCTACGTCGCGCTCGAGGGTCATGCCCTCCAAGTCCGCGTGGGCCATGAGCAGGGCGAGCGCCCCGGGGCACTCGTAGATCTCGCGGCTCTTGATCCCGACCCGGCGGTTTTCGACCATGTCGACGCGCCCGAAACCGTAAGGGCCGACGGCTTGGTCGAGCGCGGGGACCAGCTGCTCGAGGGTCATCGCCCGGCCGTCGAGCGACACCGGGAGGCCCGACTCGAAGCCGACCACCAGCTCGCGTGGCTCCTCGGCTCGTGGCACTGTGAGCTCGTAGACGTCCTCGGGCGGCATTTCCCACGGGTCTTCCAGGACACCGCACTCGACGGTGCGGCCCCAGAGGTTTTGGTCGACCGAGTAGGGGCTTTTCTTGGTGGCGCTGACCGGGATCCCGTACTTGGCTGCGTACTCGATGGCGTCCTCCCGGGTGAACTTCCAACTGCGGACGGGGGCCACCACGTCGAGGTCGGGCGCCAAGGCGCGCACCGAGACCTCGAAGCGGACCTGGTCGTTGCCCTTGCCCGTGCAACCGTGGGCGACGGCGCCGGCGCGGTACTCGCGCGCCGTGGCCACCAGGTGCTTGGCTATGAGAGGCCGGGACAGCGAGCTCACGAGCGGGTACTTGCCCTCGTAGAGGGCGTTGGCCCGCACAGCGGGCGCCACGAACTCCCGAGCGAACTCCTCGCGTGCGTCTGCTACGACGACCTCCACCGCGCCCGCTTTCAGCGCCCTCTCGCGGACCGTCGTCCACTCCCCGCCCTGGCCGAGGTCAACGGCCAAGGCCACTACTTCGACGCCCATTTCCTCGGTCATCCAGCGGACCGCTACAGAAGTGTCCAGCCCGCCGCTGTAGGCGAGCACGACCCTCTCCGGCATTGGATTCTCCTTTTCTCTCTCGGGTCCCCGGTCTTTCCCAGGTCCCCGGTCTTTCCCAGGTCCCCGGTCTTTCCCAGGTCCCCGGTCTTTCCCAGGTCCCCGGTCTGTCTCAGGCTTCCCGGACGGCCAGGCGTTCCAGCTTGCGCGCCAGGGCCGACCCATCTACACCTTCGGCCGCCACCACGAGCACGGTGTCGTCGCCGGCCACGGTCCCCGCCACCCCCGCGAGCCCGGCCCGGTCGAGAGCGGAAGCCACAACGTGGGCGCAACCAGGCGGGGTCCGCACGACCACCAGGTTGGCCGAGCTCGTAATATCCGCCACCCACTCGGAAAGGACCCGCCGTAGCTGCGGTTCGCGCGAAGGCCGCGCATTGGCGTCCTCCGGCAACGCGTACACGAGCGCGCCTCCCGGCCTCCTCACCTTCAGCGCGCCGAGCTCCTCGAGATCCCTGGAAACGGTCACCTGCGTGGCCTCCACACCCTGCTCGGCAAGACGCTGGACGAGCTCGGCCTGGCTCGTGACCTCCTCTTTCTCCAGGATCTGCGCCACCTTGTGCTGGCGCTGTGTCTTCCCGAGCTTCATACACCACCGAACAACAAGAGAAGAAGCCCCCTCATCGCCCGCAACCGGTTGGCCGCCTCGGGCCAAACGAGGCTGGAGGGGCCGTCTATCACTTCCGCGGTGACTTCCTCGCCCCGGTGCGCCGGGAGGCAATGGAGAAAGACGGCCCCCGGCGCGGCCAAGGCCATGAGCTCGGTCCCGACCTGGTAGGGGCGGAAGGCGCGAGCGCGCTCCGCCGCTTCGGCCTCGTCGCCCATCGACACCCATGCATCGGTGAACACGGCGCCCGCGCCCTTTACGGCCTCTGCTGGCGACGAAGTCTGGCTGACCTTACCTCCGAGCCGGGCCACGGCGGCGATGCTGGCCTCGTCGAGCCCGTAGCCCTCGGGCGAGGCGACTGCCACCTCCACCCCCGCCAGGGCGCAGGCCAGGGCCAGGCTCCGGGCCACGTTGTTGCCGTCGCCGACCCAGGCCACCCGCCGCCCCGCCAGCGTGCCGCCCCAATGAGCTTTGAGGGTCAGGACGTCGGCTAGGGCTTGAAGGGGGTGCGCCTGGTCGGAAAGGAGGTTGATCACCGGCACCCCCGACACCGCGGCCATTCGCAGGAGGAGGCCGTGGTCGAGCACCCGGGCCCCGATCGCACAGTGGTACTGCGCCAGCGTGCGGGCCACGTCCTCGGCGCTCTCGCGTCGGTCGACGCCGACCTCTTCGTCTCTTATCGACACGGGGTGCCCGCCGAGCTGGAACACCGCCATCTCCGAAGAGTTCCGGGTGCGGGCCGAGGGCTTCTGGAACAGGAGCGCCACTCCCTTTCCCGCCAGCACCCGGGGTGGGTACTCGTCCCCGGCCAGCTCGAGCACAGCCTGGAACTCCTCGGGCGTCAGGTCGTCCACGTCCAGCAGGTGGCGCGTCATCGTACCCGCCCGCCCGCTTCCTCGGGGATGTCGAGGACTTTGGTGAGGATGGCCACGCCTTCGTCCATCTCTTCCTCACTTATGAGCAGCGGCGGCTCCAGCCGGAGCGCAGTGGCGGTGACGGCGTTCAGGACGAGGCCCTCCTCCAGGCAGCGGGCGGCGACGGCCCCCGCGTCACCGTCCCGGAGCTCCACGGCGAGGAGGAGGCCGAGGCCGCGCACGCTCGCCACCCCCGGGATAGCGGCCAGCTTTTGGCGCAGGTAGGCACCTCTCGCCTCCGCCCTGGCGGGGACGTCTTCGGCTTCCATGACAGCGAGCGTAGCCTTGGCGGCCGAAGCGGCGAGCGGCTGGCCCCCAAAGGTCGTGGCGTGGTCGCCCGGCCTGAACGCCTCCGCCACCTCTCTCCGGGCCCAGCACGCCCCGATCGGTACCCCGTTGCCGAGGGCCTTGGCGATCGTGACCACGTCGGGACGCACGCCGTAGTGCTCGAAACCCCACCAACGGCCCGTGCGGCCGAGGCCGGACTGCACCTCGTCGACCATGAACAACAGGCCCCGCTCGTCACAGAGCCGGCGGACCTCGGCGAAGTACTCGCGCCCGGCCGGCCACACCCCGCCCTCGCCCTGGACCGCCTCGAGGAGGACCGCTGCCACTTCCGGCGTCACCGCGTTGGCGAGCGCGTCGACGTCCTGCCAGGCCACGTGGCGGAAGCCCTCCGGGAGGGGTTGGAACGCCTCGTGCTTGGCGGGCTGGCCCGTGGCGTGCAGGGTCGCCAGGGTCCGCCCATGGAACGACCCGTAGGCGCTCACCACGACGTAACGGCCGTGGCCCGCCCACTTGCGGGCCAGTTTGATGGCGCACTCGTTGGCCTCGGCGCCGCTGTTGGCGAAGAACACCCGCCCTCCCCCGCCGAGCAAACGGTCGAGGGTGGAGGCCACCTCTTCGGCGGGCCCGGTGCGGAAGAGGTTGGAGGTGTGCAGCAGCGTTCGCGCCGCGCGGCAGACGGCGTCGGCCACGACGGGGTGGGCGTGGCCGAGCGAGGTGACGGCGAGCCCGGACAGGAAATCGAGGTAACGCCGGCCTTCGGTGTCCCAGAGGTAGCTCCCCTCGCCACGCAAGAACGTGACGGGCGCAGGCGCGTACGTCGCCATGAGGTGAGAGCCGGTGCCGTCCGTCATGCGACCACCATCGTGCCGATGCCACCTTTGGTGAAAAACTCGAGCAATAGGGCGTGGGGCACGCGCCCGTCGAGGATGTGGGCCTGGGCCACACCGCTCGCTACGGCGTCGAGGGCGGAGACGACCTTGGGGACCATCCCCCCTCTGATCGACCCCCGCCCGAGGAGGTAGTCGAGCTCGGCCGCAGTGATGGAGCTCACTATGCTCTCGGGGTTGTCCGGGTCGGCCCGGACGCCCTCGACATCGGTCAGGAAGACCAGTTTCTCGGCCGAGAGAGCCTTGGCGATGGCGCCGGCAGCGATGTCGGCGTTGATGTTGTAGGCCTGCCCCGCTTCGTCCACGCCGATCGTAGCTACCACGGGGACCAGGTCCTCGGCCAAAAGGCGGGAGAGAAGCTCCGGGCCCACCCGCGCGATGTCGCCCACGAAACCGAGCGCCGGGTCCCTCGGGATGGCTTGGATCATGCCGGCGTCCTCGCCCGACACCCCGACGGCGAGCGAACCGTGGACATTTATGGCCGTCACGATTTCCCGGTTGACCTTGCCGACGAGCACCATGCGGGCGATCTCCAAGGTCTCGGCATCGGTCACCCGGAGCCCGTCCCTGAACTCGGGCGTCTTGCCGAGCCGCCGCATGAGCTCGCCGATCTGGGGCCCGCCACCGTGCACGACGACAGGCAGCATCCCGACCGAGCGCATGAGCACGATGTCAGAGGCAAAGCTCTCGAGGCCCGGCGCAGGGGCGAAGGCGCCGGCGGTGGCTGCGGCGCTGGCGGCTGCGGCCACCCCAGCCGCCCCAGCCGCGAGGGCGTTGCCGCCGTACTTGACGACGACCACCTTGCCCCAAAAACGCCTGATGTAGGGGAGCGCCTCGACGAGGACGGCCGCCTTGGCACCGGCATCAGCCGGCGGCATACCCCGCTCGTCCAGCTCCTGCTCCTCCTCCAGCACGCCGAACACTATACATGCATCTGTATAAGCATACAAAGCCGGGCCGGCGCCCTCACGCCGCCCGGCGGCTACGGCGCCACGCCGGCGAGGGGCAAGCCCGTCGTTTCGGGCCAGCCCATAACGGCATTGGCGCACTGCAGCGCCTGGCCAGCGGCGCCCTTCACGAGGTTGTCGAGCGCGCAGATCGACAAGATCCACCCCGTCCGCGGGTCGCGGCGAGCCGTCAAGTGGGCGGCGTTGCAACCGAGGGTTGCCTTGGTCGAGGGGCTGCGCTCGGACACGACCACAAACGGCTCGCCGGCGTACGCCTTGGCCAGTACCTCCAGCGGCTCGCCCGGGCCACCTGGCACCGGCCGCGCGTAGCAGGTGGCGAGTATGCCGCGGTTCATGGGTGCGAGGTGCGGCGTGAAGAGCACCTGCGCGCCGATGGCCTGCTCCATTTCAGGCGTGTGCCGGTGATTGAGCAGGCCGTAGGCCGTCAAGTCCTCGTCGACCGTGCAAAAAAGCGTGCTCTGGCTGGCTTTGCTGCCGGCACCCGACACGCCGCTCGCGGCGTCCACGATCACGCCGGTGGGGTCGACCGCTCCGGTCGCGACGAGCGGCGCCAGTGCCAGGGTCGCGGCCGTGACGTAGCAACCAGGCACCGCCACCAGGCGGGCGCCGGCGAGGCCCTCCCGCGATAGCTCCGGCAACCCGAAGACCGCCTCGGTCAACAGGCTCGGGCAGCTGTGCTCCTCGCCGTACCAGGCGGGGTACAGAGCCGGGTCGTGGAGACGGAAGTCGGCGCCGAGGTCGACGACGTGGCCCACTGTGGCGAGCAGGTCGGGGACGAGCTTTTGAGACGCCCCATGCGGCAGGGCACAAAAGACCAAGTCCACGCCGGCGGCCGTCGCCGGTTCAGCGGGCCCGTAGACAAGCCCGGGGTAGGCGGCCGCGAGCGAGGGGTAGAGCTCGGCCACGGGCTTTCCCTCTTGCGAAGAGGCCGCGACCGTCACCACCTCGAAGTGGGCGTGGCCGGCGAGGAGGCGCAACAGTTCGGCACCGGCATAGCCCGAAGCCCCGAAGACCGCGACTAGTCGCTTTTCGCTCACGGTCGTCGGTTGCGTTGCCGGCGCCCGAGTTTCATACCGACACGCTACACGCACATGTACCGAGGCCACCCTCGAGCCTTGGCGGAGCGCAGGCCGGCGCTCGGCGACGTAGGCGCTTCCATGTACGCAACTGTGCCCAGCGCCGGCCAAAAAGCGGGGGTTGGGCGGGCTTTCCTTACAAACCAGCAAGCGGCTCAAAGCGTTGGGTGGGAACTACTAATGCTGAGAGCAGTCGAGTCCCGCCCAACGTTTCGCTGACGTTGTTGACCCCCGCCCGGCGCAGGCCGAAACTGCGCCGATGGGGCCGACTTCGTCACACCGATGGGGCGACGGGCACGGCAAGGCGGCCCCACCCAGGCGGCCCCACCCAGGCTCGAGCCCTAGGCGTTATCCAGGCGCCGGCGCGCCCAGGCGTGCCCAGGCCTGACGGGTGCGTCCGGGCCATGGCGCTCGGGCGCCGGCAAGGCACCACTTCAAGGCGTCGGACGCTTCAAGAAGTGGGAGCAGCCCCGCGCAACTCCGCCCCGTGGCGCTCGGCAGTGGCAGCCGCCACTCTCTCCCTCACCTCTCCGACGTCGGCCTCGGTGAGCGTCCGGTCGTCCGCCCGCAGCCGCGCCCGGAAATTGAGGCTGCGCCGGCCCTCCCCCAGCGACCTGTCCCGCCACACCTCGAACAGCACTACCTCTTCAGCCAGGTCTCCGGCCGCCTGCCTCACGGTTGCCGCAACCTCGCCCGCCGGCACCACGTCGGCCACCGACAGGGCCAGGTCGAGGTCCACCGCGGGGTACCGGCTCACCTCGCGCGCCACCAGGGGCCTGGGCGGGGCCGACAGGAGCGGGCCGAGGTCGGCGAGCAGCACGGCCACCCGTCCCGCGAGGCCGTTACGGGCGGCAACCTCCGGCGCCAGCTCGCCCACGACACCTACGGGCCGCCCGCCGACCGCCAAAACAGCCCGCCTCCCCGCGTGGAGGGCGGGCAGCCCCATAAGCGCCCCCGGGCCCAGGTCCGCGGCGGCAGGCACCACCGCTGCGCCATCGACCCTGAGCGCGCCGGCGATCACCTCCCAGGCGCGGGCCGCGTAAGTCGCGTCCACGCCGGCACCCAATGCCACCAGCCCCAACTGCTCCCATTCGACGACGCCTTCCACCGCCCGGTAGAAAAACCCGCCGAGCGACGCGCCGGCACGGCTCTGCCCCTCATGACCGTCCCCGGAGGCGAGAGACGCCAGGAACGTGGCCTCCGGGCCCCCGCTACCAACCAGGTCGCCGCTGGGCCCCCCGGGCACCGCGAAAACATTGCCGATCTCGAACAGGCTGAGCGCGCCGGCCTGGCGCTCCCGGTTGGAACGAAGAGCCCGGAGCAGCCCTGGCAAGAGCGAGGTGCGCAGGAGAGCCTGCGAAGTGTCGAGGGGGTTTTCGACCACGACCGCCGGCGAAGGGCTCAGGCCCGCGAGCTCGAGCTCGCGGCCCGACAGGAAGGTAGACGACCAGGCCTCGCTCGCCCCGGTGCCAGCCAGCACCTCCCGCACCTGCCGGCGGGCAAGTTGCCAACCTGCGAGCCGGCTCGGTCGAGCGGGGCGGGCAGGCAACAGCCGGCGCAGCTTGTCGTAGCCGTAGATGCGGGCGACCTCTTCTATCAAGTCGACTTCGCGGGTGCAGTCGGGGCGCCAGGTGGGGACGCGGAAGACCCAACCCTCGTCGGCCCGTTGGTTGGCCTCGAAACCGAGGCGGGAGAGCAAACCGGCGCAATCTTCTGGAGAAAGCGACGTGCCGAGCACGAGGTTGGCCCGCCTGGCGCGAAGCGGCACCTCCAATGGGGCGGCCCGCCGGGGGCGGAGGTCAGTGGTCTCCCCCCGGCGCACCCCGCTCCCGAGCAACTCGACAAAACGGTCGACGGCGGCGGGCGGAAGCCCGGGGTCGACCCCTCTCTCGAAGCGCGTGCGCGCCTCGGACAAAAGACCGAGGCGTTTCCCGGTCTCTGCGATCGTAAGCGGGGCGAAGTTGGCCACTTCCAAGAGCACCGTCGTGGTCTCCGGAGAAATTTCGGCGTCCGCCCCGCCCATGATCCCGGCGAGGCCCACGGCCCTGCCCTCCGCGTCGGAGATCACGATGTCGTCAGAGCCAAGTTGGCGCTCGGTCCCGTCGAGGGTCACCAACCGCTCGCCGGCCCGGGCGGGCCGCACCACCAAACCGCCACCCCCGAGGCGGGAAATGTCGTAGGGGTGGTTGGGCTGGCCGAGCTCGAGCATGACGTAATTGGACGCGTCGACAACGGCGTTTATCGGCCGCATGCCGGCCAAAGCGAGCCGCCGCCGCACCAGCGGCGAGACGAGGGCAGCCTTTACATTTTCGACGACGGTGCCGGTGAACCGGGGGCACCGGTCCTCGGCTGCCGGGTCGATGGCGACCGCGGCCGCCGGCACGTCTTCCGCCACCACGTGGGGAGGTGCGGGCACCGAGAAGGGCAGGCCGAGACCGGCCGCCAGGTCGCGCGCCACTCCCACCACAGACAAGCAGTCGCCCCGGTTGGGGCTGATCTCCAAGTCGAAGACGATATCTGCACCAAAACCGAGCGCTTCTGCGGCAGATTGCCCCGGTTTGGCGGAGCCCGGGGGGAGGACGAAGATCGCCGGCTCGCCCCCCTCCGGCCCGATACCGAGCTCGGGGGCGGAGCAGAGCATGCCGTTGGACCACTCGCCACGCACCCTGCGCCGGCCTATTTCCATGCCGTTAGGCATTACGGCGCCCACGTCGGCCAGCGGCACCAGGTCGCCGGCTTTCATGTTGAAAGCGCCGCAGACCACCTGTCGGGCCTCCCCCTCGCCGGCGTCCACGTCCACGAGCTGCACACGGTCGGCACCAGGGTGCGGACGCGTGGCGAGCACGCGGGCCACCACGATGCCCCCGAACGGGGCCGGTACCACCTCCGTCCCCTCGACCACGAGGCCGAGGAAACTGAGGGCGTGGGCGAGGCGTTCGGGCGGCTCTTCGACCGGGGTGAACTCTCTCAACCAAGAAAGCGGTACGCGCATGTCCCTAGAACTGGGTTAGGAAGCGGACGTCGTTGTCTACGAGATCCCGGAGGTCGGCCAAGCCGGTGCGGGCGGCCGCCATCCGGTCTATGCCGAAGCCCCAGGCGAAGCCCGTGTAACGCTCGGCGTCGACCCCCACCGCCGCGAAAACGGCGGGGTCGACCATGCCGCAGCCCCCGAGCTCGACCCAGCCGGACCCGGCGCAGGTTCGGCAGCCCTCACCCCCGCAGACCCAGCAGGTCACGTCGAACTCTGCGGACGGTTCGGTGAACGGGAAAAAGCTCGGGCGGAGCCTGGCTCGGCGGCCGGTACCGAAAAATGCCTCCACGAAAGCATCGAGCGTGCCGGCGAGGTGCGCCATCGAGATCCCCTCGTCCACGACGAGCCCCTCGATCTGGTGGAAGACGGGGAGGTGCGACGCGTCGGGGGTGTCGCGGCGGTAGCAGCGCCCGGGTACGACGGCATAGATGGGCGGGCGGCGGGAGACCATGAGGCGCACCTGCACCGGAGAGGTATGGGTGCGCAGCAACGCGCTCCCTTCCCCGCCGGCACCCAGGTAGAAGGTGTCGAACATCCCCCGCGCCGGGTGGTGGGCGGGCATGTTGAGCGCCTGGAAATTGTGCCAGTCGTCTTCGGCTTCGGGGCCCTCCGCGACTTCGAAGCCCATGGACACAAAGATGTCCTCGAGTTCCTCGCGCACTTGGGTGACGAGGTGGAGATGACCGCGCTGGGTGGGCTGCGCCAGGCCCTCGGCCAGGGCCCCGCCCGCTCGGCGAGCCAAGAGCGCGTGCTCGGAGAGGTCCAGGCGTTCGGACTCGGCGCGCTGCTTGGCTTCCTGTCGCTCGAGTTCCGCCAGGCGCCGCCCGAAGAGCGCTTCGAGCTCAGCCCGAGCCTCTTGGAGGGCCCGGCCGAGCCGGCGCCGTTCCTCGGGTGAGAGCCCCCGGAGCGTACCCGTTGCCTTCGCCAGGTCGCTCCTTTTCCCGAAGGCCTCGGGCTCCATGGCGCGCAGCTCCGACACCGAACCCGCGCCCTCCAGGAGGACCTTGGCGCGCTCGACCGCTTCGCTTATGGCGTTCATGACGAAGCCAGCTTGCCAGCTGCCAGGCCACCGGGCAGCGCAATTGTCCCACCGCGCCGTTGGCGCAGGGCCTCGAAGCAAAGCACCGCCGTGGCGGTCCCGACGTTCAAGGACTCCGCCCCACCCGGCATGGGTATGCTGACCAGCCCGTCGAGGTGGGCCAGCAGCTCCTGGACGGGCAGCCCGGCAGCTTCGTTGCCGACGACGAAGGCGCACGGCCGCGTCAGGTCGAGCCGGTCGTAGTCGGTACCGCCCTCGGGCACCGCGCCCCATCGGTCCAACCCCCAGGCGCCCAGTTCGTCGAGCAGGGCGCCCGGCGCGCCCGCTTGCACGACCGGCACGTGGAAGACGGCGCCGGCGGAGGAGCGCACGGCTTTAGGGTTCCAGATGTCGACGGTCCCTAGAGAGCACACGACGCCGCTCACGCCGGCAGCCCACGCAGAACGCACCAGTGTCCCGGCATTGCCCGGGTCCCTCACGTCCACGCAAACGACCAGGAGCTGCGGGTGTGCCGCTCGGAGCTCCTCCAGGCCATGTTCAGGCATCGCGCAGACGGCCATCACCGGCTGGGGCGAGACCGTGCCGGCCACGCGTTCCAACGCCCCGGGAGCGAGCTCGAACACCCGGGCGCCGGTCGCGTAAGAGCGCTCCACGAGCTCTGCGAGGCGACCTTCCGAGCCGGTAGCCTGCCCTTCGGGACCAGCGGCGGTGCGGTCCCAACCGGCCCCGAGGAACACCGCCTCCACTTCCGCCTGGGCCCGGAGCGCCTCCTCCAAGAGGTTGGCCCCCTCGATCACGAAGCGGTGCTCGTTTTCACGCGCGCTGCGTCGCCCGAGCAGGCGCCGCAGCCGTTGGACACGCGGGTGGCGGTAGTCGAGGCCCGGCCCCGTCGAGCGGCCCCCGCCGCGCGTTTCACCCAGGGCCCACCTACTCGGCGCGGTCTCCCCCACCCGAAGTGGTGGCCGCGCCCACCAGCGCCTCCCTTGCGACATCGACGAGCTTCGAGAAGGACCCCGCGTCACGCACCGCGATGTCGGCCAGGACCTTCCGGTCGAGGTCGATCCCAGCCGCCTTCAGGCCGGCAATGAACCGGCTGTACGTCGAGCCGTTGGCGCGGCACGCGGCATTGATGCGCTGTGCCCAAAGACGCCGGAACTCCCCCTTCCTCGCCCGGCGGTCCCGGTAGGCATAGGCGAGCGAGTGCATGACCTGCTCGTGCGCCGCCCGGTAGCTCCGGCTCTTGTTGCCGTAGTAACCCTTGGCGGCCTCGAGCACGGCACGACGGTGCTTCTTGCTCTGGACTGAACGCTTTACACGCGCCATCGCTTGTAGGTACCTCCCTCGGGCGCCGGAGCTAGATGCCCAACATGCGCTTGACGGACGCGGCATCGCCCGGAGCCAGATCCACCGGGCGCGCCAATCGGCGCATGCGGCTCGACTCCTTTTTCTCGGCCAGGTGCGACCTCATCGCCTGCCGGCGGCGGAGCTTGCCGCTCCCCGTCACTTTGAAGCGCTTGGCCGCGCCCCGGTCAGTTTTCTGCTTCGGCATCCGGGCAACCCTCTCGTCTTAACCGGACCGGCCCGCAGGCGAACTGCACCCGCACCGGCCAAGGCAGGTTGGTACCGCACCAAGGTAGCAGAAAGCACAATTGCTTGTGAGGGGCCCACACCGCCCCGGCCCCTGCTCAGGTCGTGACGGCAGCAGACACCGCAGCGGGCACCCGCCCGGCACCCGCCTCTTGGTCGTTGGCCGCGCCTGCCTCGTGCCCTGGCAGAGCGCTCTCCTGCTCCGAGCCGTCTGCCGGCGGCTCCTCTCCTTTGGCCGGCTGGTCCAGCGCTTGCTGGGCCGGCGCTTGCGACGCTTGCTGGGCCTGGCGGCCACGCCGGTCCGGGGCCAGCACCATGGTCATGTTCCTCCCGTCGAGCCTCGGCGCCGCCTCGACCTTGGCGAGCGGGCCAACCTGCTCGACGAGCTCGTCCAGGATCTTCATGCCGAGCTCGGGGTGGCTCACTTCCCGGCCTCGGAAGGTGATCGTGACCTTGACCTTGTGGCCCTCTTCCAAGAACTTGGCCACCTGGCGGGTCTTGGTGGAGAAGTCACCGGTGCCGATCTTGGGCCGGTACTTCATCTCCTTGATGCTCGTGTTGGTGGCCTTCTTCCGGGACTCCTTGGCCTTCTGAGCCGTCTCGTACTTGAAGCGGTTGTAGTCCATGATCCGGACCACCGGCGGGTTGGCGTCTGGCGCCACTTCGACCAGGTCAAGGTCGAGTTGACGGGCTGTGGCGAGGGCTTCGGGGAGCGTCTTCACCCCGAGCTGCTTTCCCTCTGGGCCGATCAGACGGACTTCCCGGGCGCGTATGCGGTCGTTGACCCGGTGGTCGTTGGCTTCTGTTGTGGCTATGCGCTGCTCTCCTTGTTAAGGTCTCGGGCCCAGCCGGGTGGGCAGCAGCCCGAGACGGGGACGATTGTTGCGGGGACGAACGTTAGTGCGGGGGTGAGACGGCGTGGGCACAGCGTTCAACAAGCCGCCCACCAGAGACGGGGTAGAGCCGCCGGCTCACGCGACAGCGGCTTCGGGCGTACCTCACAGGGGTACTGAGCTCCCCTCGGGCTCGAGCCCACCCGGTCGGCCGGACGGTCCCGACGGGGAAGGCCACCACCCGGTTCAGGACGGCCCACCAGCGGCCAACCTGGCATGTGGGCGCGCCGTACCGGTCCTGCCGGCCCGTCGCCCACCAACGAGCAACGTCACAACACCATCGAAAGGCCTCGATGCCGAGGAGACAACCGCCCTTGGCTCCCCCGTCGAACTGCGTGGCATCTTCGGCACGTCACTCGCGGTATGTGACCATTACGCGCTACCAGGCTCCTTGTCCTCACACCCGAGGGCACCGGAGGCCGCTCGAGTTCGTTCTTTCATCATAGGCTAACTCAGGTGAGCACGCTTTGGACACCGAGCGGCGAGCACCCCGTACCGAGGGAGCCTGCCGGGGCGGGGGCGGGGGCAGCTGCCTCCCGCTCGTCGGGCAACGGCGGGCGGGACGAAGGACAGCCCAGCCAGCGCGCGACGGCCGGAGCACCCGGCACCGCCGAAGCCGCCCCTGAAGATGTGCGGGCGGCCGAAGCCGAGATGGAGGCCGTGCGCGAGGAACTCTTGCGCGCCCCCGCAGAGGTGGTCGTCGCCAACCACGCTATGGGGCTCTGGGAGCTGGCTGCGCTCCACTTGTCGAGCCAGCCCCCTCAGCTGCCGCAGGCGCAGCTCGCCATCGACGCCATGTCGGCCCTCGTAGAGGGGCTGCGCGGCCGGCTGGGCGAGGCGGAAGGCTCGCTCTCGGACGGCTTGGCGCAGATCAGGATGGCCTTTGTCCAGATTGCCAACGCCTCGCGGGGTACCCAAGGTTCATCCTCCCCTCCCGGGAGCGGCCCGACGCCGGGCTAGCCCGGCGCTCACGAACGGCGGCTCAGGCCAGGGGGGCGTCGGCCAGGGCCCGAGCTTCGGCTACAGCCAGCGCGGCGCTGGCGCCACCGTTCACCCTTCTCACCATGTCCGCGATCGTGTAGGAGTCGAGGTGCGCCCTCATGTGCTCGCCGACTTCAGCCCAAACGGAGAGCAGCACGCACTGGCCTTCGTGGTCACAGGAGCCTCCAGCGTGCGGCTCGCCGAAATCTCCCACCACTATCGGCCCGTCCACGGCGGAGACGATCTGGCCGAGCGTCAGCTTCTCCGGCGCGCGGGCCAGGACGTACCCTCCCCCGACCCCCCGCTTGGAGCGCACGAGCCCCGCCCCCTTCAAGGCGAGGAGTATCTGCTCCAGGTAAGGCTGAGGGAGGCCGGTCCGCAGTGCGATGTCCCGGACCGAAGTCGGGGTATCGCCGCCGTGCAAGGCCAAAGACAAAAGCGCTCGGCACGCGTAATCACCGCGCGTCGAGACTCTCACGGTCCCATGGTACTAGGCAGTGCCCGAGTCCCAGGACCGAGAGCGCCTGGGCCAGCTCGGGCGGGAGCGGCGAGGTCCACTTCATGGCCTCGCCCGTGACCGGGTGCACGAAGCCGAGCTCGGCCGCGTGCAGGAAGGGCCGGTCGAGCGCTGGCACGAGCTTGCGGGCGAGCGAGACTTGGGCGGCGCTCGCGTAGCGGTCGTCAGCCAGCACCGGGTGCCCGATCGCTGCCAGATGAGCCCGCACCTGGTGGGTGCGCCCGGTCTCCAAGCGGCAGGTGAGAAAGGTGGCGGGGAGAGGCGACACGGTGCGTCCGAGCACGCGGTAAAGCGTGCGCGCGGGGCGGCCTCCTTCCACGACGGCCACCTTTCTGCGCTCCCGGGGAGAACGCCCGAGCGGAGCCTCGATCACGCCCTCGTCGGCGGGGAGCTCACCGTAAACAACGGCTAGGTACCTGCGCAAGGTGGCGTGGGCGGCCATCTGGCGGGCTAGGCCCTCTCGTGCCGCGGGCGTGCGTGCCACGACGAGCAACCCCGAGGTCCCCTTGTCCAGCCGGTGCACGATGCCCGGGCGGAGGCTGTCAGGACCGGCGTCCGCCATGTCGGGGAAGCGGGCTACCAGCTGCTGGACGAGCGTCCCGCCCGGGTTTCCGGCGCCAGGGTGCACCACCAGGCCGGCGGGCTTGTCCACGACCACGAGGTCCGCGTCGGCGAACACGACCCGAGCCTCGATGGCGGCGGCCGGCGCCGACCGGTCCTCGCCAAGCCGTTCGCGGCCGTCAGGGATGTGGACGACGAGCGGGTCACCGAGCCGCAGGCGCCGGCTCCCGGAGGTGACGACCTCTCCCCCGAGCCGCACCATCCCCGCGGCCACCAGGCGGGAAGCCTCCGCCCGGCTGAGGCCCGTCAGCAACGCCAGCGCTCGGTCGAGCCGCTCCCCGTCGAGTGAGGACATGGCCTCCACGCGGAGCAGACGTTCCTCGGCGCTCAGCTTCCCTGCCCCCGCTCGTGCAGATCGGCCAGGTCGGCGCCCTGGCCGCCCTCGCTTGCGCCGCCAGCGTCTTCCGTCCTGCTCTCCGCCCTGCTCGGCCGGTAGAAGAAGACGGCATTGACAGCCACGACCACCGCCCCGAGCGTTAGGCAGGCGTCGGCGACGTTGAACACCGGCCACCAGCTCACCAGCTGGATGAAGTCCACCACCGCACCGTGGTGGTGGCGGAACAACCTATCGGCGAGGTTCGAGAGGGCACCCCCGCTCAACAGGCCGAAACCGGTCACGTAGGCCCAGCCGGCGCCGCCTCGCGCCAAGCGCCCGGACTGCCACAGGACGAGAGCCACCAGCACGACCGCCAGCGCCTCGATGAGCGGGGTCACCCCACTGCCGAGGGAGAAGGCCGCCCCGCGGTTGAACGTGAGCACCAGGTTGACAGGGCCCACCACGTGACGCGGCCCGCTTGCCAGGGCCTGTTCCGCCCAGGACTTGGTGCCCTGGTCGGCCGCCACCACCGCTGCCGCGACCGCGAGCAGGACCAACCCTCTGGCGTGTCTTGCCCGGGCTGAAGCCCGCCTCCCGGCGGGCTGGCCCGGAGGGGTCGTCACTGGCGGCGAGCCGTCAGCCCCCCGCTCTTGCACGAGACGCAGAGCCTGGCGTGAGGAAGAGCCTCCAACCTGGCCCTCGGGATCTCCGACCCGCAGCTCTCGCACCGCCCGTAAGTGCCGGCGGCGATCTTCGCCAGGGCGGCGTCGATCTCTTCGATCGCCGCCTGTGCCTGTGCTGAGAGGTGCAGGTCAAGCTCCCGGTCCACGTTGGCCGTGCCTCCCTCTCCGCCCTCCTCGTCGAATTGCACGTCCCCAGGTTCGTGCTCGAGGGCCAGCGCCTCGGCTTGGGCCCGCAACTCCTCCGCTTGGTGGAGGTAGTTGTCACGCTCGGCTCGAAGGAGCTCGACCTGGTGCTCGAGGAAGAGGTCGGGGGCCAACTCGGGGGCGGTGTCCTGCCGGTCCTCGGCCGCCTCTGCCGGCGGCTGGGCAGGCACCTGGGCGGCACCGTGTGACCCCCCTCCCTCAGGAGAGGCCTTCTTGGCGCCAGACGACTTGCCCAGCTGGCGCCTGGTGCTGACGGCCCCGTGCGTACCGGCTTTCGCATCGCCGGCCTCGTGGGCCTTGGCTCTCGCATCGCCGGCCTCGTGGGCCTTGGCTCTCGCATCGCCGGCCTCGTGGGCCTTGGCTCTCGCATCGCCGGCCTCGTGGGCCTTGGCCTTCGCATCACCATTCCCCTGCGTCCCGGCCTTTGCCTCGCCGGCACCATGCGCAGCCGGCCTGGCGCGTTGGACTGCGCCGGCGTGCCCCGGGGCCCTCCCTTTGGGTGCCGGCGCCGCCGGCGCGGCCTCCCGGGCCAAGTGAGCCGGCGCGGCCTCCCGGGCCGAGTGAGCCCGTTTCTTGGTGTCCTCGTGGGCGGACGCGGCCCTGGTGGCCGTACCCGCGCCCGGTGCGAGAGCGCCCTTACGGGCCGCCCCGTTGGACTGCTCTTGTGATTTCCCGTCTTGTGTCGCAGCGCCCGCATCGGCGAGCGCAGCCTTGTCAGCAACTTGCTTGGCCTTAGGCATCGTGAGACATCACCCTCCGCGGAGCCGCGCAGCCTACCATGGTGGACCTAGCAACAACAGCGCGTCCGGCGACATTCCCGCCCGCCCCGCACTACGGCTGCCGGCGGGCCCAGCCAGGGCCGCTGTGCCCGCGAACGCGCGAAAAACCGACCGATGTGCGCCGGTGGAGGCCACATCTGTCAGGAACCTGCGCGTTTTCGTACCAAAAACCTATGGATGTCCGGCTAACGACTTCACGTCCACCGGTTTTTCGCGCGGCCCTCGCCGCGACGGGGATCAGTTGCGGCGGCGGAAGCGGCCTAGGCCGCGCTCCTCGCTCAGGTCCTTCCCCTGAAAGAACGTGTCCAAGGCCCGCTCATCGAAGGCAAGCGTGGCCGGTTGGGTGTCCTCCCCGGCCTCTCCACCGGGGCTAGGGGAGCGCCCTTCCAGGTTGTCCAGGAACCGTGGGTCCCACTCGCCACCGAGGTTCTCGCCCTGGCCCCCTGCCTGCTCGCCTGCTCGAGGCCCGGCCGCACCCGTCCTGGCCTCATCGGACGCGCTGGCGTGCGCTGGTGCCTCGGGACCGGGCACCTCCGAGGCCTCACTGCCCGGGCCAGTGGCACCGTCGCGCTCGTCGCCGCGTACCTCGGGGGGCTGCTCACCTGGCAACGCCACAGGCGGCTTCGGCAGAAGCGCCAGTTCAGCCGGCTCCTCCCCGACGAGGCCCGCTTGCTCGATCACCGTGGTCGCCTCGCGCAAGGCGGCCAAGAGGTGGCCCCGGTTGACATCCACCCAGCCCCGCAAGACCTCAGCCTCACGCTGGGCGGTACGCAGTGCCTCCTCGGCCCTTTCCAGGTTGGACCGGGCCTCCACGACCTTCGTGTCGAAAGCACGCCGGCCTCGCTCTTCGGCTTCGGCCACGATCGCCTGGCCCTGGGCCCGCGCTTCGGCAACGAGCCGCTCCGCCTCCTCCCGGGCCTCACGCACAGCCTGGTCGGCAGTGCGCTGCGCCATGAACAGGACGCGCTTCAATGTCTCGTCGTTGGCCGAACTGTCTTCCACCGCCTGCTCGGCGCGCTGGGCCCGGGCTTCGGCACGTTGGAGGCGTTGCTGCAGCTCCTCGGCAGCTACCGCGGCCTGCTCCAAGAACTCGTCAACGTCCTCGGGGTGGTAGCCGCCGCGCATTTTTTCACGAAACTGCACGTCACGGAACGTCTTCGGGATCAGTTCCATGCGCGAATGCTAACACTCCTCACGCCGAGCACCCGGCATTCCAGCACTCAGCCGTGAAGTTGGGTGGCCGCGGCGGTCAGATGACGACCAGCGAGAGGAGATAAGACGTGACCACGTACACGACGAGGAACGCGATCAGGAACGAGAGGTCGAAGATGCCCACCGGAGGGATGATCTTCCGAAAAGGTGCGATCACAGGCTCGGTCACGACCGTCAGCCAGTGGCGGGCCCTGCTCGCCATCGAGCCGGGCTCGATCGGGAACCACGACAGGACGGCGCGCAGGAGCATCAGGAGCAGGTAGATCATCCCCAGCGTGTAAAGGGGATGGGTGGCCCACGTCCTCATGGCTCAGCGGTAGCCGCGTTCCTGGAGGCGCCTCTTTTCCTCCGCCGAAACCTCCACGTTGGTCGGCGTCATCAAGAACACCTTGTCGGCCACCTTGCCCATGCTCCCTCCGAGGGCATAGGCGACACCGCTGCAGAAGTCGATCATGCGGTGCGCGAGCTCGCGGTAGGCGTTGCCGAGGTTGACTATGACCGGTTGGCCCGTGCGGAAGCGGTCTGCGATCTCTTGGGCGTCGGCGAACTCGGTAGGCGCCACCACATGCACCTTGGCAGCCAGGCCCTGCGACCCGGGTGACTGGCCCATCGCCGAGGGGGCCGGCGCAGCCAGGGGACGGATCGGCGTGGGTACCGGCCTCAAGTTGATGGTGGAGCCCTGCTCGCGAGGCAACGTCCTCACCGCCGGCGAGACCTGCGGCGCAGGCTCTGCTACCTCCGGCGCCCTGCGCGGAGCAGAGGCCGCTACGACATCCTCGTAGGGCTCGTAATCCTCGTACTCTTCGGCGTCGGCCAAGCCGAGCCACATCAACATCTTCTTGCCCGTACCCGGCATGGATCCTCCTTGTGACAAGCCTAGCCCGACTCTGGGGCCCAACGTGCGAGGGGTCGGGGGCCGAACAGCGCCCGGCCGATCCGAACCATGGTCGCGCCCTCGGCGACGGCGAGCTCAAAGTCTGCGCTCATCCCCATCGACAGTTCGGGAAGCCCGAGGCTCGAGGCGAGGCCGGCCACCGCCCGGAAGTGGTGGGCGACTTCGGCCGGCGGCACTCCGACCGGGCCGACCGTCATGAGGCCCCTCACCGACAGCCCGGCCGCCCGCGCGCTGGACACGAGGCCCGGCACCTGTGCCGGCGCGACCCCCGGCCGGCGTTGCCCGCCCTCCGCCTTCACCTCTACCAGCACGCCTGCCCCTTTGCTCAGCCCGGCCAAGGCGACCGCTTCGGCTTCCCGGTCGAGCCCGTGCCAGAGGTGGACGTGGGGAGCGAGGCGTGCCAGCTTGTTGCGCTGCAGTTCGCCGAGGAAGTGCCAACGCAGCCCCGGAGGCGCCAAGGCCAGCTTGGAGAGCATCTCCTGGGCGTAGTTCTCCCCGATGTCGGCGAGGCCGGCGGCCGCCGCGGCGAACACGGCCTCCGGGCCGAAGCCCTTGGTCACGGCCACGACCGTGACGCGCGAACCCGGCCCGCCGGCGCGCTCGACCCGCTCACGCACTCTTGCCAAACGCTCGCCAACGAGGGAACTGTCCGGTCCGTTCACCTCTCGGTCACCGCCTCTCGCCAGACCACGGTGGCCTGCCGGCCCGGATCGGCGCGCGCCCGCCAGGACCAATGCCAAGTAGAGCAGTGGGTGCATGTCTGGGACTCGGCCAGCAGCGCAACGCCGGCTCGCCCGAGGGCGGCACCGACCGCTGCCGGCAGGTCGAGCGCGGGCCGGCCGCTCGCCGCCGTCGCCCGGACAACCGGCCCGAACTGCCTCGCCAGGGTGTCTAGCTCGGGTGAGGAGAACTCGTAAGCGTGGGGCCAGATGCAGGGGCCGACGGCTGCGAAGAGACGGCCGGCCCCGAGGCGCTCCATGGCCTCTGCGGCCGCCTCCACCACTCCGGCGAGCAGGCCCCTCCAACCGGCGTGGACGACGCCGATGACCCCCTCCTCGGAAGAGAGCGCCACCGGGGCACAGTCTGCAGTCAGCACAGCCAGGCCCGCCCCGGGACAAGAGGTCACCGATGCGTCGGCCAGAGCGCCACAGCAGGCGCCGGGCTCCTCCACCACGACGACCCGGCAACCATGCACCTGGCGCAGCCAGGTCCATGGGACCGGAGCGAGCCGCTCTCGCGCCGCGCCGGCCGCACCCGGAGCCGAGAAGTCGCCTGCCAGGCGGCTCCCGGAACGCACGAGCGCGCCTCCGGGGAGGCGGGCTGACCAAGTGAAGGGAGGGGCCGGGTAGCCACTGCCCCCTACGTCCGGCGCGGTGCGGAAGCTATTTGAGGAACGGAGGGACGTCGAAGTCGTCCTCGTCCCCGAGGCCGAGGCCCGCGGCCGCCATCTCCGCCGGGCCGTCAACCAGGCCGAGCGAACGACGCTGGGGTGCCTCGCGGTCGCCCCCCTCCGCCTGCTCCGGGGCCCCGTCCCAGCGGTCGAAGCCGGCGGCTATCACGGTCACCCGTACCTCGTCGCCCATACCTTCGTCGATCACCTGGCCGAAGATGATGTTGGCATCGGGGTGGGCGGCCCCGTGGATGATCTCGGCCGCCTCGTTCACCTCGAACAGCCCGAGGTCTGGCCCGCCGGCGATGTTGAGCAGGATCCCCCGCGCACCCTCGATCGAGGCCTCGAGGAGCGGAGAAGTGACCGCCATGTTGGCAGCGGTCGCGGCACGTCCGTCCCCCGAGGCGGTCCCGATGCCCATGATCGCGGTGCCAGCGTTGGTCATCACCGTCTTTACGTCGGCAAAGTCGGTGTTGATGAGGCCCGGGGTGGTGATCAGGTCGGTGATCCCCTGCACCCCGTGGAGCAGTACCTCGTCGGCCATCTTGAAAGCTGCGACCATCGTCGTTTTGTTGCTGGCTACGGCGAGGAGCCGGTCGTTCGGGATCACGATGAGCGTGTCCACCTTCTCCTTCAGGTGCTGGATGCCTTGCTCGGCCTGGAGGGCGCGACGGCGCCCCTCGAAAGAAAATGGGCGCGTCACCACACCGATCGTCAGCGCGCCGGCCTCCTTGGCGATCTCGGCGATCACCGGTGCACCCCCGGTCCCGGTGCCTCCTCCTTTCCCAGCGGTGATGAAGACCATGTCGGCGCCCTTGAGCACCTCTTCTATCTCTTCCCGGTGCTCCTCGGCCGCCAGCCGGCCCACCTCGGGGTCGCTGCCGGCGCCGAGGCCGCGGGTCAACTGGCGACCTATGTCAAGCTTCACATCGGCGTCGCTCATGAGGAGGGCCTGGGCATCGGTGTTGACCCCGATGAACTCGACGCCCTTCAGCCCAGCATCGATCATCCGGTTGACCGCGTTGACGCCGCCGCCACCTATCCCGACGACTTTGATGACGGCTATGTAGTTCTGCGCTGGAGCGGCCATTGCACCCTTTCTGGACTTGCCCGGGCTTGACCATCGACCTAAAGTAGAGCTTTAGGGTTGCTCAACCTCTAGGCATGGTTCACCAAACGTTACCGCTCACGTCACTTGCCGATCAAGTGACCTCGGTGGCGTTCGCCCGACGCCTGGTAGCGGGCCCTGAGCCTCACCCGCTGAGCGGGCTGAGCGCTGGGCGGTCGGGCACGGTCAGGTCCACCAGCGAGTAGCCGGAAAGGTTGACCCGGCTGGCCAGCTCTGCCAAGACCTCCAGCTTGAAGCGCAACTCCGACGCCGAGCCGAGGACGACCTCCGCGCCCGCCGGCCGCCAATACGCGACAAGCCCGCGGTCAGAGCTGTAGGCAAACCTGACGTGGTCCCGAGCCAGGGCCCGGGGGGCCGCCGCGGCCGCTTGCAGGAGCTCGTCCAGTTCGCTGCCGCCGACCGGTGGCGCCGGCTTCACATCCTGGCCCGGTGCCGCTCCCGTCGCTCCCGTGACCACCGGCAACGCCGGCGCCGACCGGGCTGGCACGGCCTCTAGCACCCGTCCGGTACGGTCGACGACGTCGACCGTACCAGCGCTCCCGGCGTTCACCAGCGCGGCCGGGGACCGCTCTTGCACCTTCACCACGACCGACCAAGGCCAGCGCCGCACGAAAGAGACGTTCTGGACCCAAGCCAACGCGTCGACCGCCCTCACGGCGCGGGCGCTCACGGCGTCGATCATGAGCGTCTGGCCCGGGCGGAGGCCGGCGGCCCGCAGGACCTGAGACCGGGGGGTGTGCCGGTTGCCAACGAGCACCACCCGCCTCACCGCGAACAGGGGCGAGTTGAGAGCGCCGAAGACGCCGCCGAGAGCGAGGACGGTGCCAGCTCCAACGAGCAGCACCCGTAGACGCCGGCGCCCCTCGGCTCGGCGCGCCTCGGCCCAGCGCCGACGAAAGCGCGGGTCTACCGTCGGGCGCTGGAGCAGCTCGTCTGCCGGCGGCGACCCCTCCGCCCTCTCCGACGGCCCGGGCTGCGGCGGCGGCGTCGGCGGTCGGGGCCGCGGCGGCGGCGTTGGCGGTCGGGGCCGCGCCGGCGGCTTCGGCAACGTCTTGTTCACTTCTTCGCCACCTCCTGTCCCCCCGGCACCAGCCCCATGAGCCGGTCCGCCAGCGTGTTCAAGTCCCCCGCCCCCAGGGTCAGGCAAAGGTCGCCCGGCTGGAGCAGCCCGGCGACCAGCGCCACGAGAGCCTCCCTGTCCTCCTCGTAATAGACCGGTAGCCCCTCGCGGGCCCGGCCGGCCGCCGCTGCCACCAAGCGCCCGCTCACTCCCGGCCGCGGGCTCTCCCCGACCGAATAGATACCGGTAACGACCACGACCTCGGCGGCCGCCAGGGCGCTGCCGAGCTCGTGCCAAAGTGCCTCCGTACGGCTGTAGCGATGGGGCTGGAACACCGCCACCACGCGGCCCCAACCGCCGGCCCGGGCGGCCGCGAGCACCGCCCGCAGCTTGCCCGGGTTGTGCGCGTAGTCGTCCACGTAGGTGACGCCGCCGGCCTCCCCGCGGAACTCGAAACGGCGCGCCACGGGCAGGTAGGCCGCCAGCGCGGCGCGGGCCGCGTTTGCGGGGGCGCCCAGCAGGTCCGCCGTGGCGATGGCGGCAGTTGCGTCGAGGACGTTGTGCATGCCAGGCACGGCTAGCTGGTAGGGGCCGAGCTCGCCTCGCCCCGTGCTCAGGTTGAAGCGTGAAGAGATGCCCGAGAACTCGACGTCGACGACCCGGTAAGTAGCCCCGGCATTGGTCCCGTAGGTGACGAGCCCTGGCAAGGCCAGGAGCTTCGACGCTACGCGGGCCGCCCCAGGGTCGTCGGCACACACCACCTTGGCGCCGGGGGCCCCGGCCAGGAACTCGCGAAAAGCCGCCTCCAGGGTGCCGAGGTCGCCAAAGTGGTCCAGGTGGTCGGCCTCCACGCTCGTCACCACCACCGCTTCGGCGGGGAGCTCGAGGAAGGTGCCGTCGGACTCGTCCGCCTCGACTACCAGCCAATCGCCGCTCCCCCAGCGCGCGCCGGGACGCCCGCCGGCGAGCTCCCCACCGACGAGGAAGCTGGGCTTCATCCCCGCCTCTTCCAGGACGGCCGCCAGCATGGCGGTCGTAGTCGTCTTGCCGTGCGTGCCGCTCACCGCCACCGTCCGGCGCAACCGGCACACCGCCGCCTCGAGCTGGGCCCGCGTCAGCACGGTCAGGCCGCGCCGGCTCGCCTCCGCCAGCTCGACATTGCCCTTCGGGACAGCCGCGGAGAAGGCCACTAGCTCGGCCTCCCCGAGGTTCCCGGGGCTGTGCCCCACGTAGGCACGTACCCCCGAGCGCTCGAGGCGCGCCAAGGCAGCCGAACCCTGCTGGTCGCTCCCCGAGACCTCGTGGCCCATCTCGGCCAGCACTATGGCGAGGGCGTTCATGTTGGCGCCGCCGGCGCCCACTATGTGGACCCGCTTGCGCCCCGCGGACAGGTCGGGGAGGCCGTCGGCGCGCTCAGCCAGCACGGGGTACAACTTTCTCCGTCGCGGGTTTCTCCGTCGCGGGTTTCTCCGCCGCGGGTTTCTCCGTCGCGGGTTTCTCCGTCGCCGGCTCGCTCGAGGGCGCCCCCCTGGCGCAGCGCTCGACGAGGTCGGCCAGGTCCCTGGCAGCATACGGGCGGGCCAGGGACTTCGCGGCAGCGCTCATCTCCGACAGGCGGGCCGGGTCCCCGAGCAACGCCTCGAGCTCGCTCGCCAGGCGGGCGCCGTCGAGCTCCGCGTCGGGCACCACCACTGCCCCGCCGGCGCGGGCCAGGGCCTGCGCGTTGGCACCCTGGTGGTCCCCGGGGGAACCCGGGAGGGGCACGAGCAACGATGGCAGGCCCGCCAGCGCCAGCTCGGCGACCGTGCTGGCCCCTGCCCGCTGGACCGCCACGTCAGCGGCGGCGTACAGGCTCGCCATGTCCTCCTCGTACTCCACCACCTGGTAGAGGAGCCCGCCGGCGGGCCGTGCCGGGTGGGCAAAACGGGGCCAGTCCCTCTTGCCGACAACGTGGCGCACCGCCACGCCGGCCCGTCGCGCCCAAAGCTGGGCGAGCTCGGCTGTGGCTTGGTTGACCCTGAGAGAGCCGAGCGACCCACCAGAGACTGCCACCAACGTGGCATCGGGTGGGACCCCCAGGCGCTCACGCGCCCGCCGGCGCGCGGCAGGGCTCCGGTCGATGGTGGCCATCTCCGCCCTGACGGGAACACCCGTGAAGACCGACTCCGCAGCCCGGGCCGCGGTACGGGGGCGGGGTGCCCCGGGGACCCCCTCGGCGCAGGCGGCTGCCATCCGGGCGGCCCATCGGTTGACCAGCCCCGGGACAGAGTCCAAGTTGACCACGACCACCGGGGCCCCAAAGAGGGCCGCCGCCACCACGCAGGGGAAACTCGCATAACCGCCGAAGGACACCACGACGGCCGGCTTCCACTTGGCGAACAACCCGCCGGCCAGTACGACCGCCGCCGCCGCGTCGAAAAGCGCTTGCGCGTTGACGAGGCCCGAACGCGCCAGTGGGCCCCGCCGCCAACCCCGGCCCGGCAGGAGCGTCGTCGGGAACCCGCCAGTGACGTCCGTCTTGGCTTCGAGGCCGCGCTTCGACCCCACGAAGCGGAGGGTGGCCGGGTCGTGACCCCGCCTTACCAGTTCGGAGGCGAGCGCCAGCCCAGGATAGACATGGCCCCCGGTCCCACCACCGGCAATGACCGCCCACGCCCTCTCAGGGACGCGCCTCTCGCCGGCGCGCCACATGCCGAGAGAGCCGACACGGCGTGCCCGGCCGGCGACCAGGGCCCTCACGCCGAGCTGCCCGCCTCGAGGCGCCGGCCACCACTGGCGTGGACCGGTGCCCCTGGTTGACGACGGGCCACGTTGGCCAGCAGCCCGGACGCGAACAGGTCAATGACGAGCGACGAACCACCGTAAGAGACGAACGGGAGCGGCACGCCGGTGACGGGGAACACGCTCGCGACCGCCCCCACGTTGACGATGGCTTGCAGGACGAGCCAGACGGTCACACCGGCCGCCACCAGGCTCTCGAAGGTCGTCCCCGCCCGCCATGCGATCCTCGTCCCCACTACCCCGATAACAGCGAAAAGCACCAGGACGGCAGTGGTCCCCACGAGCCCCGTTTCCTGGCCGATCACGGCAAATATGAAGTCGGTGTACTGGTTGGGCAGGTAACCCCAACTGGCCAGGCTCTGGCCGATGCCGCTCCCGGTGAGGTGGCCCGTCGCGAGGGCGATCAAGCCCTGCATCGACTGGTACCCGGTCGTGGTGGCGTGCGCGGCAGGGTTGAGGTAAGAGGTGAGGCGGGCGAGGCGGTAGGGGGCCGACACGGCGAGCGCCAAGCCGCCGACTGCGACGAGGCCGCCGGTCGCCCCGAGCCAGCGGAGCGGGAGGCCGGCAGCGAAAAGGACGGCGAGGCCGATCGCGCACACCACCACAGCGGTCCCGAAGTCAGGCTGCTTCATGATGAGCGCACCGAAAACGGCGAGCACCACGAGCACGGGCCCGGCCCGGTAGCGCCAGTCCGCCTTTCCCTCCCGTCGAGCCAGGACGTCGGCCGCGAAGAGCACCACCGCGAGTTTCGCCAGCTCCGAAGGTTGGAACTCCAATGACCCGGCGCCGAGCCAGCGCGACGCCCCGCCGGCGCTCCTGCCGTGCACGATCACGGCCATCAGTGCCAGCGTGGTCACCACCAGGAGGGGGCGCGCCATGCGCTGCCACAATTGGACGCTGACGCCCTGGGCTACGAAAAAGGCGATCACGCCCAAGAAGAGGAACACGCCCTGGCGCTCGAAGTAGTACCACGGGTCGCCGAAGCTCCTGAGGCTCGTCACCGAAGACGCTGACAGCACCATGAGCAGCCCTACCATGCACAGCGCGGCCACCGCGCTCATGAGCACGGCGTACTCCGCCCTCCGCGGGGTGGCCGTCCGCGAGGTGGCGGCCTGCGCCCGGCGCGCAGCTTGCGCCTGGCCCGCCGGCGAGGCCCCACTGGGGCGCGCCGCCCCACTTATAGGAGGCGCGCTCACGTTCGGGCCTGCCTCACCCCTACACGCCACCGTGGGCGAGGAAGTTCGCGTAGAAGACCCCGAGCGCGAGAGCGGTGAACAGCCCCGCGAGGATCCAGAAGCGGACGGTCACCGTAGTCTCCGGCCAGCCCGCGAGCTCGAAGTGGTGGTGGACCGGTGCCATCCGGAAGACCCTCCGCCCGAACATCCTAAAGCTCGCCACCTGGACGATCACGGAAGTGGCTTCGAGCACGTAAAGCCCTGCGATGACCGGCAGGAGCAGGTCGATGTTCTCCAGCAGGGCGAGCACGGCGACGCCGGCTCCGATGCCGAGGGAACCCGTATCGCCCATGATGATCCGAGCGGGCGCGGCGTTCCACCACAGGAAGCCGGCGCAGGCGCCGATCATGGAGGCAGCCATGATCGCCTCGTCGAGCGACGCCGGGTTGCGGTAGAGCACCGGGTGCCTGACCTGGAAAAAGCCGATCACGGTGAAGGCGGCGAAGGTGAAGGCCGAGGAACCCGATGCCAGCCCGTCGAGGCCGTCGGTCAGGTTGACGGAATTGGTCCCCCCGACGATGAACAGCACGGCCATCACGACCCAACCGATCTTGCCGAGCTGGAGGTGAAGCGAGTTGTAGCTGGTGAAAGACAGATCGGTGCCCACCTTCAGCCAGTACACGGCCACCAGGGCGAAGGCGAGGGCCACGACGAGCTGGCCGGCGATCTTGGCGCGCTTGTTGAGCCCCAGGCTCCGCTGGCGGGTGACCTTCAACCAGTCGTCGATGAAGCCCACCAGAGCCGCGGCACAGATCGTGAGCATGCCGACGATGCCCCGGTCGGTGAAGGCGGTCCACACGTGCGCCGCGGCGTAGCCGGCGAGCGCTGCACCCATGATGGCCAGGCCCCCCATGGTGGGCGTGCCCGCCTTGGAGAAGTGGCCGGCCGGTCCTTCCTCGCGGATCGGCTGGCCAATTCCGCGGACACGTAGCTCACTTATCAGTAGCGGCGTGCCGAGGATCGCCACGAGGAGGGCGACCCCGGCCCCCATCAGGAGGTCCTTCACTCCCGCGCCTCTCCCGGGGGGCCTTGTTGTGAAGCACCCCGCAAGATGTGCCGCGCCACTAGGGCGTCGTCGAAGGGCTCGACCCGTGTGCCGAAATCCTGACCCGTCTCGTGGCCCTTGCCTGCGATCAAGACGACGTCGCCTGGCCGAGCCAGGTCAAGGGCTCGGGCGATGGCCTCGCCGCGGTCGGGCTCCACCAGCGGACGGCCCCCCTCGACGCCGCTCACCACCTGCTCGATTATGGCGAGCGGAGGTTCGCTCCGAGGGTTGTCCGAAGTCACGATCACGGTGTCGGCCAACCGGCTCGCCACGCAGCCCATGAGCGGCCGCTTCCCCGGGTCGCGCTCGCCTCCCGCCCCGAAGACGACGATGACCTTCCCTGTCCCTCGGTCGTCCCCGGCCCCTGGCCCGCCCCGGGTGGGCAGCCCGTGGCCGCCGCCAGCGTTCGGAGCCGCGGCCAGCTCGCGTGCGGCCAGCAGGGCCTCGCCGAGCGCTCCGGGTGTGTGGGCGAAGTCGACCACCACACCGAAGGGCTGGCCCTCGTCCAGCAGCTCGAAGCGGCCCCGTACGCTCGCTGCCGACGCCAGCCCCCGGGCGATTGCCTCGCGCTCGAGCCCGAGCTCCTCGGCCACCGTGGCGGCGGCGAGGGCGTTGGCCACGTTGAACCTCCCCGGTAGGCCGAGCACGAAGCGCGCACCCCGCCAGGAGAAAGACGTGCCACGAGGCCCGCACTCCAGCTCCGTCGCCTCTTCGGGAGCGTAGGTCACGACTCGCTCTGGGCCATGCTCGCCGTGGGCCAGGCAGTCGACCAGGCGCGCGCCCCACGGGTCGGCCCGGTTGACCACCGCCACGGCGACCTGGACCTCAGTGAAGAGGCGCGCCTTGGCCTCGAAGTACGCCTCCATCGTGCCGTGGTAATCGAGGTGGTCCTGGCTCAAGTTGGTGAACACGGCGGCGGCAAAGCGAGTCCCGTCGACGCGGTGCTTGTCGAGAGCGTGCGAGGAGACCTCCATGGCAACCGCGACCGCGCCCTCTTCACGAAAACCGGCCAGCCGGCGCTGCAGTTCCGGGGCCTCCGGTGTCGTGCGGGGGCCGGTCAGGGTGCCGATCACGCCCGCCTTCCATCCTCCAGCCCCGAAGACCGAGGCGAGCAGGGAGCAGGTCGTCGTCTTGCCATTGGTGCCCGTCACCCCGACCACCTTCATCGCGCTGGAGGGGAAGGACCACAGAGCGCCGGCCATGGGCCCGAGGGCGCGCCGGACCGAGGGCACGATGACCTGGGGGACGTCGACCTCGACGGGCCGCTCGCAGGCGACCGCCACTGCACCGCGGGCGACCGCTTCGGGGGCGTAGTCGTGCCCGTCCGAGCGCGACCCCGGTACACAAGCGAACATGGCCCCCGGCGTCACTTCCCCCGAGGAGATGACCAGGTCAACCACGTGCGGGCCGGCCGCAGGGCTGGGCGTCCAGGGCAGGAGGGCCCGGCCGGCGGAACGCACGAGGACGTCGGCACCACCGAGGCCAGCCAAAGTGAGCAACGCTCCCAAACCCACGCACGGCCGTGTCAAGCTCCCCTGACCCTAGTGGCCAGCACCGCTGCTGCGGGTGAGCCTGGCCGCTCCGGCGCCACCCGTCCCGGTGCTCCCGGTGCTCCCGGTGCTCCCGGTGCTCCCGACGCCGGCCTGGGCACCAGCCCCCACCCGGACATCCGGTGTGCCGCTCAGGCCCGGGAGGGTTACGCCGCCGGCGGCCACTCCCTCGGCGCCATACGGCGTCGCCAGGGGCATTCCCGGTACCGTCACCTGGTGCTTGGCCGGGGGGATGCGCAGGCGCTGAAGGGCGTCTCGCGCCAGGATGGCGAAGATGGGGGCGGAGGCCTCAGCACCGTACCAGGGCGTGCCTACGACCACCACGAGCGCGGTTATCTGGGGGTCCCCCGCCGGCACGAACCCGGCAAAGCTCGAAGTGAAATAGCCGCTGTAATAGCCTCTGGGGCCCCTGCCGGGAAGGTGCATGAGGGAGGTCCCCGTCTTGCCGGCGACCGTGTAAGGCTCGAGGCTGGCCGCCTGCCCGGTACCGACTGTCACAACGCCCTCCAGCATCGCGGTCATCTCCTCGGCCACCTTCTTGCTCACGACCCGGTGGGGTGCTGGGTAGTGGAAGAGGTGCTCCTGCCCGTCGGGCCCGATGTAACCGCTCACCAAACGGGGGGGGACGAACTCGCCCCCGTTTGCGATGGTGTTGTACACGTCGAGCATCTGTACCGCCGTAACGTCTATACCTTCGCCAACTGGCACGGTGGCTATCGTCGTCCCTGACCACTGAGACGGCGACCAGGGGACGAGGCCGGCGGACTCGCCGGGGAAGGCGATGTCGGTCACCTTCCCTATGCCGAAGTCGTGTACGTAGGAAAGCAACTTCGGCAAGCCCAGCCGCTGCGCTATCTCGACGGTGCCGATGTCGGAGGAATGGGCGATTATGTTGGAAGGGGCCCAGGCGAGGGTCGGGTGCACCCATGCATCGTGTATGTAGTCGCCGGCGACGTCGTACACATTGGGGATCCGTACCACGGTGTCGGGGGTTATCACACCGCTTTGCAGTGCCCCCGACATCGTCACTGCCTTTTCCACCGACCCCGGTGCGAAAACGCTGTCGAAGGCGGTGGCGCTCGGCGACTCGACCGGCTGAGCGCGCTCCAACGCAGCCCGGGAGAGCTTTTCGGGGACGCCCGAGCTCGTTTGGGGGACGAACCACTCCGGCAGCGCCGGCGGCTCGCTGAGAGTGGCGGGATCCAACTTGCTCCTCATGCTCTCCTGGGCGACGGCGAGGAGAGCGCCGGTCTTCGAGTTCATGACGAGCGCCATCCCGTACTGGCCCTTGGAGGCGATGAGCGTGCGGGCTAGGGCTTCCTCGGCGTCGAACTGGAGGGGTTCGTCGATCGTGAGCACCAAGTCGTCGCCCCTTACCGGCGCCTTGTACTGGCGGAGGGCCCCAGGTATCGCCCCGCCGGCCGGGTCCATGTCCTCCACCAGCTTGCCGGGCTTACCCGTGAGGAGGCTGTTGTACTTGTACTCGAGCCCCGAGAGCCCCTCGCCGTTAGCCCCAACCTGGCCGAGCAGTGGCTTGGCCAGCTGGCCGGCGGGATAGAAGCGCTTGGGCTGCTGCATCGTGTACACGCCGGGGAGCGCGCCTTGGTTTATGAGCTTTTCCACGTCGGTAGCGGTGGCCGAGCCGACGGTGTGGGCGAGGTAGACGAAGCCGCTCGCCTCGGAAAGGTCGGTTTGCAAGGTCGGTTCGGGCACGCCGAGTGGCCCCGAAAGAGCTAGTGCCTCGCCCCGAGGGTTGGTCACCTGGTACGGGTCGGCGTAAACGGTCGTCATGGGCACGGACGTCGCCAGCACGTTGCCGTTCCGGTCCAGGATCTCGCCTCTTTCGCCGAGGAAGGAGATCTCGTGCACGTACTCGGAGTTGGCGGCCTGCTGGTACTTGGCGGAGTGGACCCCCTGTACGAGCACGAGCTGGACGAATATCGCCCCGAGGCAGGCCGTCATCGCCGCCATCGACCCGGCATAACGCCAGGCGTTGCGTCTCGGCCGGCGCGGCGCCCTGGCCGTGGTCATGGCGTGGCGCTCAGGTAGGGCTTCAAAGAGGGCCAGTCGCCGGTGCCCGCAGGGGGTGTCACGGTGCCCTGACTGGTGGCACCGTGGCCCGAGCCAGTGGGCCCGTGCCCACGACTTCCTGCGCGCTCGGCCCGCGAACTCGAGCTTTGCTGCTGGGCCGGCGCCGGCAGGTAGGTGACAGAGGCGGGCTGCTGTAAGCCGTTTTCGATCGCGAGCTCGGCGATGCGGGCCGGCGCCTCGTCCAGCGCCACCTGAAGTTGCAGTTTCTCGTACCGTGCCTGGTAGGCGGCCGCCTCTTGCTGGAGGTGGTCGAGCCTGAACTGCGCCTCGGCGATCATGACATGGAGGGAAACGAGGCCGAAGGCGACGACGACGGCACAGGCGACCAAGCCGTAGACGACGAGCCGCCGGCTCGCCCGCCGCCGGCCCCTCCTCGGGACCACACGCAGGTGCCGCTCGGAGCGCCGGCCCTCAGGCTTTCCCTGCCTCTCCGGTCCCTGCCCCTCGAGCCCCGGCCCCTCGAGCCCCGGCCCGTCCAGCCCCGGCCCATCCAGCCCCGGCAGCCCGGAAGGCCCGGCCAGCTCGGGGTCGGCTAGCTCGGGGTCGACCAGCCCCGCTGCTGCGCGACCGCCGAACTGCGGGGCCGGCGGGACAGGCGTCATCGCGGCCCCCCCTGCGCAGGTGCTTCTACCGCCAAGGCTTCAGCCGCCCGGAGGCGGGCGCTCTCTGCCCTCGGGTTGGCCGCGACTTCGCCAGCCGAGGGCTTGCGAGCGCCGCGTGTGAGCAGGCGTACCCGCGGGACGGCGCCGCACACGCAAGGCAAACCCGACGGGCAGGTGCAACCACCCGTGGCTGCGTCAAGGAGGCGCTGCTTGACCAGCCGGTCCTCCCCGGAGTGGTAAGAGATGACGACCAGGCGTCCCCCTGGCGCGAGACGGGCCACGGCGGCGTCGAGTGCGACCGGGAGCTGCTCGAGCTCGGAGTTGACCGCCGCCCGCAGGGCCTGGAACACCCTTTTGGCCGGGTGGCCCCTGCGTCTGGCGGCGGCAGGCACCGCCGAGCTCACGACCTCCGCGAGCTCCAGGGTCGTCCTGAGCGGCCGGGCCGCCACCACGGCCGCCGCGATGCGTCTCGCGAAACCCGCTTCACCGTGCAGGGCGAAGAGCTCGGCCAGGCGCTCGGGCGAGGCATGGTTGACAAGTTCGGCCGCCGTGTCGCCCTCGCTTTGGTCCATCCTCATGTCGAGCGGAGCGTCGAAGCGGTAGGAAAAACCACGCTCGGGACGGTCGAGTTGGGGCGAGCTCACCCCTAGGTCGAACAGCGCGCCCGACAGCTCTCCTACCCCCAGGTCGTCGAGAACGGCGTCCAGGTCTGAAAAGCGCGCTTTCCTGACAATGGCGCGGCCAGCAAAAGGCTGGAGCGAGGCTCGGGCGACAGCCACGGCCTCGGGGTCGCGGTCAAGGCCCACCAGCCGACGGGTGGGCAAAGCCTGGAGCAGAGAACTGGCATGGCCTCCCCCACCGACGGTCGCGTCGAGCAGCGTGCCGGCGGGCACGGAGGCGAAAAGCTCTAGGACTTCGGCCAGCATCACGGGGGTATGGCTGAAGCCTTCGGGTGTTCTCGCGCTATCAGCCTGCTCGTCGCGTGCGCCCGGCGTCGCTCCAGGCATAGGCTCACGAGCGTCGTGAGCTTTTGGCTCGAGGCTCATACGCAGCCCCTCGGCCAGCCTTGTCCCGGGATTTCTCCCCGGTGACATGGGACTGGGAGGGTGGAGAAGGGGACCCCGGTCCTGCTGACCAAGGGGCTGCGTATATGCCCTGGGGACTACCGTCATCGTTTTCACGGCGCGACCTCACCGGCCAGGGCCGGTACGGCCCCGACCGGTGCCGCCGGGCCCGGCTCGCTTTCGTCCTCACCGTCGGAGAAAAGCATGGCGAAAAGGTCGCTCGTGCCCCTTCGCAGTTCGTCGAGGCAGGGGCCGGTACGTTTACTCCATTCGTCGGGGCGCCACAGCTCGATGTGGTTGACGTTGCCGGCGACCACGAGGGGCTTGCCCAGCTCGAGCCTGGCATAGTCGATCAGTTCGGGCGGGATGGTGAGGCGCCACTGGGCGTCGAGCTCGATGTCTTCGGAATGCGAGCTCAAGGCGAGCGACATGTCAGGCCTGTGCTTTTGGAGCTTGTGGGCCAAGGAAAGGTACAGGCGTTCGTAACCGTCGGGGGCCCAGACCGCGAGGCAACCCCCCATGTACGCCGTCACGTGCGCCTTCCTCGTCGCGAACCCGCCGCGAAGTCGCGACGGCATGACGATCCTTCCCTTGGGGTCCAGCAGGTGCTCGAAACGACCATCGAAGTTCAAAGGAGCTCACCAGCTCGGCTGCCTATGGGATTTCCTTCCCCGGCGATCCATTGGCAACCACTATAAACCCCTCCGACCCACATAACAAGCCCAAAGCGACCCCGCGCGAGGAAAAGGGCGCACCGCCGCACCCAGTCAAGGGGTGGGCCTGTTACTCGATGCCGGTGGCTTGGCGCCGTTCGGCCAGCGCTCGCGCCAAGCGCGCCTCGCTGACCGGGAACTTCGTCCCGAGCGACTGGGCGAACAAGCTGACCCGCAATTCCGCCAACGCGAAGCGCAGATCTTCGAACTCGTGTTCCAGGCCCCGCCGGCGAGCATCTTCCAGCGTCTTTTCAAACTTGTGTTCGAGGGCCTGTGCCTTCTCGGCCAGTCTCCAGTCCCGAAGCGGGTCGGAAGGAAGCTTTTCCAGCCGCCTCTCTAGGGCGGTCAGGTGCCGTTCGAGGTCAGGAAGCCGCGCCAGGCCTTGACGGCTGGCGAAACGCCGCACCCCGAGAACCGCCAGTTGCGCCTTGGCGTCGGCCAATGCGAGCGCGAACGCAGACGATCGCGGCCCCTGGTCCCTAGCGTTTTGGGAAAGAGCGCGCCCGTCCAGTTGCTCGGTACGTACCCGCAGGCGTTGGAGCTGAGAAATGATGGGCACCGCGCGGGAAAGGCCCTGGCGCGCCAGGCACTCGGCATCGCGCCGGGCCGCTTCCAAGAGGGCCTCGAAGTGCTGCGCGTCCGAGGGTGGGCCTCCGTTTTCGGCGATCACCTCGTCCAGCGCGGCCACCACGAGGTCCTCGGCCAATTCGCGCGGCGAACTGTACGCCAGCGGGCCGAGAGTCCCGAGGGCGAGCTTGGTCCGGTTATCGACCAGACGTTCGAGCGTAGTGACCAGGTGGCGCCGAGCCGGGAGCCCGAGCAGCAGCAGCCGGCGGGCACCAGACGCCATCGCAACCTGCTGCGAGGCTTCGTCCGCGAACACAGCCACCCTCACCTCTTGGCCCTCGTCGACGAGCGCCGGGAACCCGCGGAGGCGCTGTCCCTGCCACTCCGCCTCGAAGACCTTGGGGAGCGTACCGAAGTCCCAGGTCGCGGCCCGCTTGCCGGCAGGGCCCCATTCGAGCGCAGAGGACGAGGCGGCCTCGGCGAGAGCACTAGCGAACTGCGGGCGGAGCTTTTCCATGAGCTCGGCCAGGTCCTTGCCGCCCGCGAGCACTTCTCCGCCTCCGCCTACGACACGCAACAGAGGCCGCAGGTAAGAAGGGACCTTGGCCCAATCGAAATCTTCGGGCCGGAGCGCGACCCCGCTCGCCTCGCTCATGGAGCGCGCTAGCACGACCGCGAGCGGCCCGTCGCCCGGGCCGTGCTCGGCCACGAACTTCTTCGCCCGTTCCCCGATCGGTGCCAGCTCGCGGCGAAGTTCTTTGCGCAGCGACCGCAGGAGCGCCTCGACCAGTTCCTCGCGAAGCCCGGGGACTTGCCACTCCAGTTCGTCACGGAGCTCGGGTAACCGGGCCAACGGGACCTCGACGGTGACACCCTCGGCGTCCCAGTCGTACTCGACCGCCAACCGGGCCCCGTCGCCCGCCGGCCACGCGTCGGGGAAGCCTTCGGCGCTATCGCTTTCGGCCTCTGGGGGCGCGCCCAGGTCCTCGGGCGTCGCCTCGAAGGCACGGCGGGCGCCGGGCCCCTGCCGGCGCCACCAGGCCTCGAACGTCCGGCCCGAGTAGGCGCTCCCGGGGGCCCGGCGGTCGTAGAAGGCGTACAGTTCCGCCCTGCCAGGCGCAAGGGCCGCCCGCCTCGCCTTTTGCGCCGCCGCCATCAGGCCGGCGACCATTTCGGCGTTACGGCTGACGAAATCGGGCGCCGCCTCCCACTCCCCTTCGACCAAGGCCCTCTCCACGAATGTCTCGCGAGCATCGGCCGCCTCGGCTGGGCCGAGCCTCGCCAGCGCCACATGCCGCCCCGGCACGACGGGAAGCCCGTACAGGGTGCCGCGGGCGAGGACCACCGCCTCGGCGCGACGAGGATCCCAGAAGGGCTCGCTGTAGGACCAGTCGAGCAAGTGGGCGGCGGCTCTTTCCACCCACTCCGGCTTGACCGGCGCCGCGACGCGCGCCCAGAGCCGGCGTGTCTCGACGAGCTCGGCCGCCATTACCCAGCGCGGGGGCTTTTTGGCCAGCACCGAAGCTGGCCAAAGGGTAAAGCGCGCGCCCCTCGTCCCGGCGAAATCTGTGCGTTCGGCTTCTCGCTTGCCAACGTGGGTCACGAGCCCCGACAGCAACGCTTGGTGCACGAGCGCCCGCTCGCGCGCCCCAAGGTGGCTTTCTGGCACTGGGGGCGTGCTCTTCGAAAGCCCCACCTCGTGACAGATGCCGAGGAGCTCGGCGTGGACGTCCTGCCATTCGCGAGCCCGCTGGTAGGAAATGAGCTCCCTCTGGCAGAGCCGGCGGAACTGCCCCGAGGACAGCTCCCCCCGCCGGCCCCCGATATAGTCCCAAAGCGCCAGGTAGGACAAGAAATCCGAGCTCTGGTCGTCGAAACGCCGGTGCAGGGCGTCGGCTTCGGAGCGCTTGGCGGCCGGGCGTTCCCTCGGGTCTTGGACAGCGAGGCCGGCGACGATCACAAGCACTTCGGCCAGGCAACCGAGGCGCGCCCCTTCGAGCACGATCCGGCCGAGGCGCGGGTCGAGCGGCAGACGGGCGATCTTGCGGCCGACGGCCGTGAGCTCCCAGCCAACGCCCTCGGGTGCCTCTTTCCCCGCCTTCTCCCGGCGGAGCGCCCCGAGCTCTTCCAGGACCGCGAGGCCATCTCTTATGTTGCGCCTCTCTGGTGGGTCCACGAAGGGGAACCCTTCTATGTCGCCGAGCCCGATGGCCGCCATCTGGAGCACCACCGACGCCAGGTTGGTCCGGAGGACCTCGGGCTCGGTGAAGCGCCGGCGGGCCAGGTAATCCTCTTCCGAGTAAAGACGAAGGCATATCCCGGGGCCAAGGCGGCCGCAACGCCCGGCGCGCTGGTCGGCCGACGCTCGGGAGATCCGCTCGATGGGGAGCCTCTGCACCTTGGTGCGCCGGCCGTAGCGCGATATGCGAGCCGTTCCGACGTCCACCACGTAACGGATGCCAGGCACCGTTATGGACGTTTCTGCCACGTTGGTCGCCAACACGACGCGCCGGCCGGCGTGCGCTTCGAAAATCCGGTGCTGCTCGGCAGAAGAGAGGCGGCCATAGAGGGGCAAGATCTCCAAGCCGGGGGCCGTTTTGGCCAGCGCTTCAGCCGTGTCGCGGATCTCCGCCTCGCCGGCCAGGAAGACCAAGATGTCCCCCGGGCCTTCACGGCTGAGCTCGGCCACCGCGTCGCAGACGGCTTGGACTTCGTCGGCCTCACCGGTGTCGTCGGGCTCGCCGGCGCTGGCCGGTGCGCTCGCGCTGGCCGGTGCGCCGGCGCTGGCCTGTGCGCTCGCGCTGGCCGGCTCGCCGGTGCTGCCGCTCTCGGGCGCCGCTCTGGCAGTGCCGTCTTGTTCGCCGGTGCCCACCGGCCGGTAGCGGATCTCGACCGGGTACGTGCGCCCTTCCACCTCGACGACGGGGGCACCCCCGAAGTGACGGGAAAAAGCCTCCGTGTCGATCGTGGCCGAGGTGACCACGAGCTTCAGGTCTGGCCGGGACGGGAGCAGGAGCGCCAGGTAACCGAGCAGGAAGTCGATGTTGAGGCTGCGCTCGTGCGCCTCGTCGATTATCAGGGTGTCGTAGGCCGCAAGCGCGCGGTCGCCGGCCAGTTCGGCGAGGAGCACCCCGTCGGTCATCAGCTTGACGAGCGTTCCGTCGCCCACTTTGTCGGTGAAGCGGACCTTGTAGCCGACCGGCCCCCCGAGCTCGACCCCAAGCTCGTCTGCCACCCGCTCGGCCACGCTGCGGGCGGCGATGCGCCGGGGCTGGGTGTGGCCGATAATGCCGGCGGCACCCCGCCCCGCTTCGAGGCAGAGCTTGGGCAACTGCGTGCTCTTGCCCGAGCCGGTCTCGCCGGCCACGATCAGGACCCGGTGGGCGGCAAGGGCAGCCAAGAGCTCCTCGCGCTTGGCGCTGATGGGAAGGTCCTCCGGGTACTGGACCGGTTTCAGGAGCCGCGCCCGCGACTCCGCCCTCGCCGCCGCCCGCACCTCGGCGCGAGCGGCCCAGCGTGAGCGCCCTGGAGCACGTGGACCTCCGGCCATGGCACCAGCTTGGCCGCTCGGCCCCGGCCAGCCGGCGCGTGACCTCGGAGCCTAGCCGGCGCCCGCTCCTCTTCCCCCGAGCACCTGGCGAACGCCTCGCGCGATCTCCAGGTCTTCACGCGCCTCTATTAGAAAGGTCCGCACCGTAGAGCCCGGGGCAGTGAGCTCGCAGTCGGGGCGGGCCTCCTCGTTCCTGGCCTCGTCCAGGTGGACACCGAGGAAGCCCAGGCCGTCTGAGGCCCGCCGGCGAAGCGTGCCCGAGTGCTCCCCCACCCCACCGGTAAAGCAGATGGCGTCGAGGCCGCCCAGGGACGCCACCATGGCTGCTATCGCGCCCCGTAAGCGGTGCAGGTAGACACCGACGGCGAGGACCGCCCCCGGGTCGCCGGCCGCCTCCGCTTCGAGCACCTGGCGCATGTCGGCCGTACCCGCCAGCCCGAACAGGCCGGAACGGTACTCGAGAGTAGATGCGAGCTCCGCCGGCGGCATGCCGACATGCTCCTCCAACCAAAGGACGAGGCCCGGGTCGATGCTGCCCGAGCGCGTGGCCATAACCAGGCCTTCGAGGGGCGTGAAGCCCATCGTCGTGTCGACCGAAACGCCGTCTTTCACCGCAGCGAGCGAAGCGCCTGCCCCGAGGTGGCAAGTGACGGCTCTCCCGGCGCTGGCCGGCGCCATCATTTCGGCTACGCGGCGAGAAGCGTAGGCGTGGGAGAGGCCGTGGAAGCCATAGCGGCGCAAGTCCCAGCGCCGGCGCCACTGCGGGGGGAGGGCGTAAGTGTGCGCCGCGGGCGGGATGGTCGCGTGAAAGGCAGTGTCGAAGCAGGCCACTGCCGGCACGCCCGGGAGCATGCGGCTCACAGCCTCCAAGCCGGCCAGCGACTTGGCCTGGTGCAGGGGCGCCAGGTCGGACAAGGCCTGGAGCTTGCGGAGCACGGCCTCGTCCACGAGCACAGGCTCGGTGAGTTCGCTGCCTCCGTGGACGATGCGGTGCCCGACCGCTTCGACCGGCTTGGCACGGCCGACGACCTCGGCCAGCGCCTCTTGGTCCACCTTTCCCCCGGACGCCGGCACGGCTTCCGAAGCGACAAGGGAGTCGCTCTCGTCGAGGACGGACAGCTTGACGCTGCTCGAGCCGGCATTGACAACGAGTACGCGGGCGCTCATCGACAGGCGCTCATCGACCAAATCGCAGCACGGGGGCGGCCGGAGCGGTCCTCAATAGGGCCAGGTCCAGCCTGAGATGGCCGGGTCGTCCTCGCCCTTGTCCCGGGCGTAGGCCTCTGCCCGCACCCGCTCGTCGGCCATGCGCTGGCGGAACGCAGCCGCGTGCGAGCCGAGGAAGGGCACCCGGTCGATGACGTCCATCACCAGGTGGTAGCGGTCGAGGTCGTTGAGCGAGACCATCCGGAACGGCGTCGTCGTCGTGCCCTCCTCTTTGTACCCGCGCACGTGGAGGTTGGGATGGTTGGCCCGCCGGTACGTCAACCTGTGGACCAGCCAGGGGTAACCGTGGTAGGCGAAGATGACGGGCTTGTCCCTGGTGAACAGGGTGTCGAACTCGCTGTCGGGGAGCCCGTGGGGGTGCTCGCTCTCGGGCTCGAGGCGCATCAGGTCGACGACGTTTATCACCCGGACCTTGAGCGAGGGCAGGTTGGCCCGCAGCAGGTCGACCGCTGCCAGCACCTCGAGCGTGGGGATGTCACCACAGCAGGCCATCACAACGTCGGGGTTGCCGTCGTCGTTGGAGGCCCACTCCCATATCCCGATGCCGCGCGTGCAGTGCAGTACGGCCTCTTCCATGGACAGGTAATCGAGCTGGGGCTGCTTGCCCGCCACTATCACGTTGACGTACTGGCGGCTCCGCAGGCAATGGTCCGCCACCGACAAAAGGCTGTTGGTGTCGGGGGGTAGGTATATGCGGGTTATCTCGGCCTTTTTGTTGACCACGTGGTCGATGAAACCAGGGTCCTGGTGGGAGAAGCCGTTGTGGTCCTGGCGCCACACGAGCGAGGAGAGCAGGTAATTGAACGAGGCGATGGGCCGGCGCCAGGGTATGTGGTTGGTGGTCTTCAGCCACTTGGCATGCTGGTTGAACATCGAGTCGACGATGTGGATGAACGCCTCGTAACTGGTGAAAAGGCCGTGCCTCCCGGTGAGCAGGTAGCCCTCCAGCCAGCCCTCGCACTGGTGCTCGGAGAGCATTTCCATGACACGGCCCGAGGGGGCGAGGTGGTCGTCGGTAGGGAGGCGCTCGGCGTCCCACTGGCGGTCCGTCGTTTCGAACACCGACTGGAGGCGGTTGGAGGCGACCTCGTCGGGCCCGAAAAGCCGGAAGCTCGTCGGGTTGGCCTTCATGACGTCCCGGAGGAACTCGCCGAGGCGTCTCGTGGGCTCCGACAAAGTCGTGGCCGGCTTTCCCACGGGCACGGCGTAGCTGCGAAAATCCGGCAGCACGAGGTCTCTGAGCAAGAGCCCCCCGTTGGCGTGGGGGTTGGCGCTCATGCGGCGGTGGTCCTTGGGGGCGAGCGCGGCCAACTCGGGGAGCAACGAGCCCTTCTCGTCGAAGAGGTCTTCTGGGCGGTAGCTGCGCATCCACTCCTCGAGTAGGCGCAGGTGCGAGGGGTTCGTGCGCACCTCAGCCAGCGGTACCTGGTGCGCCCGCCACGTCCCTTCGACCGGCAAACCGTCCACCTCCTTCGGGCCGGTCCAGCCCTTCGGCGAACGCAGCACGATCATCGGCCAACGCGGCCTCGAAGCGTCGCCCCCCTCGCGTGCCCGCCGCTGGATCGCGGTGATGCGCTCGATAACGGTGTCGAGCGTCGACGCCATCTTTTGGTGCATCTCGCTCGGGCGGTCGCCCGACACCCAGAAGACCTCGTGCCCGTAGCCCTCGAGGAGGGAGGTGAGCTCGGCGTCCCCCAAGCGGGCGAGGACCGTGGGGTTGGCGATCTTGTAGCCGTTCAGGTGGAGGATGGGCAGCACGGCCCCGTCGGTCACCGGGTCGAGGAACTTGTTGGAGTGCCAGCTCGTGGCCAGCGGGCCCGTCTCGGCCTCGCCGTCGCCCACGATGCAGCACACGAAGAGGTCTCGGTTGTCGAAGGCGGCGCCGTAGGCATGGGAAAGGGCGTAGCCCAGTTCACCCCCCTCGTGGATCGAACCGGGCGTCTCGGGCGCTACGTGGGAGGGGATACCTCCCGGGAAGCTGAACTGGCGGAACAGACGCGCCATGCCCTCGGCGTCGGCCGTGATGTGGGTGTAGATCTCGCTGTAGGTGCCCTCCAGGTAGGCGTTGGCGACGGCGGCGGGCCCGCCGTGGCCCGGGCCCATTATGTAGATCGCGTTCAAGTCCCAGTTGCGGATGGCCCTGTTCATGTGCACGTAGACGAAGTTGAGGCCCGGCGTCGTGCCCCAGTGGCCCAAGAGCCGCGGCTTCACATGCTCGGGCTCCAGGGGCTGGCGCAGCAGGGGGTTGGCGAGGAGGTAGATCTGGCCCACCGAAAGGTAGTTGGCCGCCCGCCAGTAAGCGTCGACCAGCCGCTCCTCCTCAGCCGAAAGGGGTCGCGCGACTGCTGCGTGAGGGTGCTCTGGTGAGGGCTGGGCGCTCCCGGTTGCCTGTTCCATGCTCGGGCTCTCCTTTCGCTCCTCCTGGCTGGCCCCTCCTGGCTGGCCCGACCTTAGCGGGGCCGAGCGCGGCACCCCAAGTCCCCACGGGCCGCGGCTACTGGCCTTCACCGGGCCCTCCGGCCTCCTCTCGAAGCGCCAGAGGCCGGCGCGCCCGGTCCTCGCCGCGGTGACTGACGAGCGCCGGTAGGGCGGCCTTCACAATTCCATCACAATTCGATTGCAGGCCTGCCAACTCTCGCGTCGACAATGGTGAGACGATAAGAGCTGGCGGCGGGAGGGCCCGCGAACAGGGAGGTGACGAGGCTATGGCACGCAGTGAGCGCTCTGGTCGAGCGCGACGCGCCCGTCACCGGGTACGCAACACTTTGCTGACGGCCGCCTTCGCCACCGGTGCGGTGGCAGGCACGGTCGGTGCTGCTGGCGCTGCCGCGGCCTACCCTCACCAGCACTACCGTTCCCGCCACCACCGTCCGGCGGGCAACACCACCCCCACCACGACGCTGTTCTCGGCGACGACGACCGTTTCTGGCGCGCTCCCGAGCCCCGCGCCGCCTCCCTCCGCGCCGGCCGACAGCTGCGTCAAGGCCGGCTGGGCCCTGGCGGTCCAAGGCGCCCCTGGCAGCTTCACACCCGGCGCCGACGCGGCCTACCTCTGGTACGACGCCAACGGCGGATGGGCGCTCCGCTTCACCCACGCCGCCGTACAGGACAAAGTGATATTCGCCGGCTCGCTCCAGGTCGCCTCGGGGCAGTTCACGGACGTGAGCGCCATGACGAGCCAGGGGCACGACATCGTGGCCCTCTCCGGCAACAAGCGCACCATCTACTTCCGTTTCGTCGACTTCGGCCTGCTCGACGGGCTCAACTTCGCCACCCATTGCACGAAGGCGTTCACCGTCAACATCCACGCCAGCGGCACGCTCGTGCCCGCGGGCAAGGTCTACCTCGGCTCGAGCTCGGCCAACCCGCCGAGCGACCCGTTCAAGGTGGCGCGCGGCACCCTTTTGTCCGCCGGCATCAAGCAGCTGACGACCAAGCGGTAGGTGCGCCCGGCCGGTGGCGGGTAGCATCCCCGGCGTGGGGCGAGCCAACCAGCCCCGAGCGCCACGCAGGCGTAGAGACCGCTCGAGATCTGAGCATCGTCCTGCCACCGACCAAGGAGAGCCGATATGCCCTACTACGACATGCCGAAGGACGAGCTCACCAAGTACATGCCAGAGCTCGCGCTGCCCGACGATGCCGAGAGCTTTTGGTCGACCACGCTCGCCGAGAGCCGCGCTGGCGCCCAGCCAGCCGAGTGGCGCAAGGTCGAGACCGGCCTCACCCTGGTGGACACATTCGACGTCACGTTCTCGGGCTTCGGGGGGCAGCGCGTCAAAGCCTGGCTGCACCTGCCGGCGAACATCGAGGCACCGGTGCCGGCCGTCGTGCGCTTCCAAGGGTACGGGGGCGGGCGTGGCCTCCCTCACGAGGTGAGCGTCTGGGCGCTGGCGGGGTACGCGAGCTTCGTGATGGACACCCGGGGCCAGGGCTCGGCCTGGAGCCCGGGCGACACGCCTGACCCGACCGGGTCGGCGCCCTCATTCCCGGGCTTTATGACAAAAGGGATCGGCGACCCGAAGGAGTACTACTACCGGCGTGTGTACACCGACGCCGTGCTGGCCGTCGACGCGGTGCGCTCTCACCCCATGGTCCGACCGAGGCAGGTGGCCGTCTCGGGGGGCAGCCAGGGAGGGGGCATGACCTTGGCCGTCGCCTCCTTGGCGAGGGACGTGTGGGCGGCGATGGCCGACGTACCGTTCCTTTGCGACTTCCGCAGGGCGACCGAGATCATCGACAGCGACCCTTACGGGGAGATCGTGCGTTACCTGAAGACCCACCGAGACCAAACGGCCACTGTGTTTTCGACCCTCGCCTACTTCGACGCGGCTGCCCTTGCGCCGCTCGCCAAGGCGCCGGCGCTCTTTTCGGTGGCGTTGATGGACCCGATCTGCCCTCCCTCCACCGTCTACGCAGCGTTCAACCGCTACGGGGGAGAAAAGCGAATCGTGGAGTACCCCTTCAACGGCCACGAGGGCGGCGAAGCATTTCACCAGACCGTCCAGCTCGAGTGGCTCGCGTCTCTCGACGCAGTGCCGTCGCGCACCTAACCAAGGGGTGGGTGCCCGCCGGCGGGGCCGCTTGGGGAGGGCCCGCTGCGGCTAGCCAATAGGGCGCTCGCCGGCCAGGCCCCCGTCACCTCTCCCGAGCAGCGGGCTGCTGCGTGCCCAGCTCAACCTCGGCACCCGACGCGGCTGCCGACGCCATGGCCCCATAGACCAGGGACATGGTCGAGAGGTTGTCCGACGCGTCGCACTCGGGCGTGCGACCCGACTCCACGGCGTCGACAAATTCGGCCAGGCACCCGGCTCGACCGGACAGCTCGAGCTGTGGCAGGTCGAGACGCGTCCACGTCCCTCTCCGGTCGCAAAACCGGACCTCCTCGTCCCCCAGCCCGTCGGCAGAACCGCGGCTCGTCCACCAAAGTTCCCCCTCGTCCAGCGCCATCCTCCAGTGGCCGGCCCAAGGAGTCTGGTCCGCATTGAGCCAGCTCCCGGAATAAGACACTTGGACACCGTCCTCGAAAGAGATGAGGGCACAACCCTCCGGGTCATCTGCAAACCAGCTCCAACCTGGGTTCCAGGTCCGGCACGCGATGCTGAGGGCGCCACGTCCAAGCGTGGCGCGGAGAAGGTCGAAGTGATGGACGGCCATGTCCTGAAGGAGCGGGGCGCGCCAGCGGTGATGGCCGCCCTGGCCGTTGGTGGCAGGCGAAAAGCGCCTGAACTGCAGGACGACGAAACGCACGTCACCGAAGGTCCGCTCGCCGACGAGACGCTGCACCAGGCGCACCGCCGGGAAGAACCGGTAATTTTGGCTCACCATCAAGGTGAGGCCGCGTTGGGCGGCCAACTGGGCCAGAGAACGTGCTTCCTCTAGAGAAGGGGCGAACGGCTTCTCAACGAGGACGTGTTTCCCTGCCTCTAGCGCGGCTCGCACGACGGGCACATGCGCAGAGAGCTCCGTCGTCACCACGACGCCGTCGAAGGACACTGACCCCAGCGCGGCATCGAATGACGCGTGGAAATTGCGCGGTGGGACCATCCCCTCCTCGACTACGGCAGCGCGGCGCTCGGGCGAGCTGTCCACGCATGCCACCAATTGGGCCAGAGGGACCTGTGGGAACACCGTCTTCAGCCAGTCGTGCCCCCACCTTCCGACACCCACTTGCACCAACCTCATGAGGGGATCATCCTTTCTTTCTTCTCTAGGCCAGAAAACGGCGCCATGAACCGTTCTATCCATGGACGACGGGCTTAGCCGACTGTAGGCTACTGCGCCGCGCCGTTGCGGCCGGGTGGCAGTGGGCCTGGCCGGCCATCGGGTGGTGACGTGCTGGCTGGCACGCCTCGACCTACGCCGTCATGGGCTACTAGCGCCACGACGCCGTCCCAGTAGCAGGGCGGCTCCGGCGAGGATGGCAGCGCCGGCGACCTCCACGCCGAGCGACTCGCTCGTGTAGGGGGCGGAGAACCTCTCACGGTAGCCGAAGAGCCCGAACCAGACGCTGAACAACAACGCTCCGGCCGTCGCGGCCAGGAGGAGCGAGCTGGCCAGGGCGAGGGCGGCTTTGTGCAAGCCCACGAGCGCCACCGGGCCCTGGCGGCTGCGCTCGCGGGCTAGGAGATGACCGACTGAGCGCACTTGTAATGGCACGGCTTTCACCTCCGAGGGGATCTCGGTGCTACGTGGCCGCTACTTCACCCACGGCGCCGCCGAACTGACCTTGGCACGGATCCTCGCAGCCAGCCGCCACCTCGACGAGGAGGAGGTCCGCAACTTCCGCTCGGGCCGGTGGATGACACCGGTGGATGACAACAGTGGGGCGCGACCTCCGGGGGAGCCGCCTCGCGTCATCGGGCTCGGCGAGCAAGGTCGCCAGGTGGCCCGGGTCGGCCTCGCCTTCGGGATGGACGTGGTCGCGTGGAGCGAGCACCTCACCGCGGAGCGCCGCGCAAAGGTCGGTGCGCAGTTGGTCACTAGGGACGAGCGATTGACGCGGATAGTGTCGTCAAACTGGTGAACGTGGCGACCAAAAGGGCGGATCCGTCAGTTTCGCGAGAAAAAATTGGCCCTCTTTCTGATGGATGCGCCCCGCCGGCAACCACGTCCACTAGCTTCATAGCCCCCGCCCTCCACCGTCTCCCGGGATGGCGGCCCAAGACTTGCGCCTGATATTTGGCCGCTCGCGTTCCCAACGACCCCAAACCCGGGGCAAACTCATCGCACCGGAGCCCGTCGCCGGCTGGCCTGCCTGCCTGGGCGGGACGCCGTCCCTCCTCCGTCCGCGGTGGCAACGCCGGGTAGGTGCAGGCGCCCCGTGGGCGGGCCGTACTCGACCACGGTCGTGGGCACGGTTACTCGTCTCGGTGGCAGGTCGGCATCCCCAGGGACAACACGTTCCAGCAGAAGGCGCGCCGCCTCCCGTCCCAGGCCCACGGGGTCGTAGCTGACCACGATCAGCGGGAGGTCCAGCATGTCAGCGAGCTCAAAGTCGTCAAAGCCGGCCAGGGCAACCGGGTTGCCTGCCCGGCTGACCGCTCTTAGGGCACCGATCATGTTGCGGTTATTGGCAGCGAAAAGAGCAGTGGGCGGATCTGAGACTGCAAGCAGCGACCGCACCGTCTTTTCAGCCGCCGCTACGTCGCTTTCTTGGTAACGGATATAGCGACGGTCCGAGCGGATGCCGGCGTCCGCTAGGGCAGCCCGGAAGCCGCGAAGCCGCTCCGCTCCGGTCCACACCGTCGAGGGAAGGCCAATGAAGCCTATCTTCGTGTGCCCACGCTCGATCAAGCGCTTGCAGGCTTCGCGTGTGCCCGCGAAGTCGTCCACCAGCACGCAGTCGGCGTCGATGCCCGATGGCGGCCTGGCGACGAGGACCACCGGTGTGCCGTGCAGCGCCCGAGCGGCGAGGTGCGAGTGCTCGTCGCTCGCAGGTGAGATGATGATCCCTACGACGCGTCTTGACATGAGGTCGGAGATGAGGCGTGCCTCGCGTTCATCGTCTCCGGCCGAGTTGGCAAGCATGACGGTGAGGCCCTGCTGCTCGGCGGCTTGCCCGACCCCGAGCGCGAGTTGGGAGTAGAAAGGGTTGGCGAGGTTGTTGACGACGAGGCCCACGGCGCCGGCGCCCCTGCCAATGCGCAGGTTGCGGGCAGTATCGTTCCTCAAGTAGCCGAGCTTGCGGACCGCCGCGCGCACTCGGCGCTTGGTCTCCTCGGTTATGCGGGGATCATCGTGGAGCACCCGTGAGACCGTCATGGTGCTCACGCCGGCCAGCGCCGCCACGTCGCGCATCGTGGGGACCGACCGGGGCGGGGGCGTGGTCATCGTGCCGCCCCCAGCTCCCGCCTAGCGGAGGTCCCCCCACAACCCAAACTTTCCGGCATCGTTCGCAAAGGTTATCGAAGCTAACAACTGGAGCAGGGTCACGGGCCTTGGCCGGCGCCAGTACCGAACCCGGCGAGCGTCCACATGTGGAATATAGCTCTGGCTAGCTGGCCGGGAAGAGCTCGTTATGTGTCATGGGCTTGCTCAACTTGACCGCGTTCTTGGCCCCCACGATCTTTGCCACCCTCTCGGTGTAGCTCGCGGCGGCCTTCTGCGCTGTCGTCGTCCCCTCCTCGAGGTTGCCCGTCAGCTGCTGGATCACGTAAGAGACCTTGGGGTAGATGGGGAAAGCTGGCCGGAAGTACCCGTGCGGAAGGAGCGAGAGGGCGAAGGGCAGGTCCGGGATGCTGTTTACATACGACTTCACCTGGGCCGAGTCGGTCCGCGCGGTGAGCTCGCTCCAGATCTTGCCGATGCGGGCGTCATTTTGCTTGTTGACGGCCAACTTGATGAAGTCCCATGCCAACGCAGTGTTCTTCGAGTACTTGGGGATCGAGAGCGCCCAGCCGCCCGAGAGGGTCGAGTAGCCAGGGGCCTGGCCGTGCATGGTGGGCATCGGCGTCCACCCCATGACCTTGGGCCAGTGGGGGAACGTCTTGCCCACCCAGTCCTGAGGCAGCCAGTCCCCGTCGAGGTCGACCGCCAGCTTACCCTGGGGCAGCAGCGTGCCAGCCACCGTCGAGCCCCACGTGCCGGTCTGTGACTCTGACGGGCTTGGGCCGAGGTCGTGGGAGAACACGTCCTGGTAGAATTTGAAGGCGTCCGTGAGCCCTGGGTCGCTTACGACCCACTTTTTGTTTGCGTAATCGTAAAGGGACCAGCCCGTGCCGTAAAGGAGCATCTCGAAGCCCTGCATGGTCGACGCCTCACCGGTTGGCAGGCCTCCGTAGATGTTGAACGGGATGACCCCCGGGTCCTTCTGCTTGATCTTCTCCAGTGCCGACAGCACCTGGGCCCAGGTCTTCGGGTGCCAGGGCAGCGCGATCCCGGCCTTCTTCAAGAGGCCCTTGTTGTACCACAAGAACCGGTCGTCGGTCGCGTAGGGCACGCCCCAGACCTGGCCCCCGTAGGTGGTCACGTTTTTCATGGCACCCTTGAAGTACTTCCAGCCAGACCAGGACTGCACGTATTTTGTGAGCGGCAGCAGGTACCCCGCCGACTCGTCCGCCGAGACGAGGAAGGTGTCCTCCATTACGACGTCGGGCGCCGTAGAACGCGAGCTCATCATGAGGTCGAGCTTGCTGTAGTACTGGTTCTCTGGGGCCTTCACGTCCTCCAAGCTCACCTTCACGCCGGGATGCTGCTTCTCGAACTCTGGGGCGATGCCTTTCAACCACTCGCCCATAGCGTTGGGGACCCCCGGCGCGGGCTCGTAATTGTACACTATCTTCAACCTTGCGGCCCGCCCGTGCGTAGTGCTTGGCTTGGTCGTTTTCGCCGACGAGCTATGCGAAGGCCCTCCGCAAGCGGCCAACACCAAGGCTGCCACGGCCGCAATGCAACCGCCAGCGAGGTAGCGCTTCCTAGTGGCATGTGCTTTCACGTGGTGCTCCTTTCTGTGTGGTCCTTTGCTGGCCTATCCACAGAGTGCTCATCCCTTGAAGGCTCCTGTCGTGAACGACCCGCCGAGGCGCCCCCCCGTGAACACGTAGAGGAGCGCCGGCGGGATGCTGTAGAGGATCGAAAAGGCGGCCAGCCGCCCGTACTCGACCGTCCCG
>JAJYMB010000094.1 GCA_021787365.1 Actinomycetes bacterium
CCGGTGCGTTCGGCCTTGCCTCGCTCTGCCTGCGCATGCTCGGAGGTGTGGCGCCCGGCGGGGCCGCCGCAGGCTGGGCGGCGGGCGTCCTGGCCGTGGTCGTCGCCGGCTCGGGTGCGCTCGCCCTCGATCGGGTGCGCCGGGTTCGCCGCCGGACGTGGGTCGAGCGCTGCGTCGGCGAGCACGCCCGGCTCGGTCACCACGAGCTGGTGGTGCTGCCCCGCGACGAGCTGGTGGCCTTCAGCGTGGACTGCCAAGGAGGCCAGATGGTCGTCTCCTCGGGGCTCGTCGCCGCGCTTTGCCCGGATGAACTTGCCGCGGTGCTCGCCCATGAGGCCGCCCACCTCGACCACCGCCACCAGCGCTATCTGAGCGTCGCCAGCGTGGTGCGCCACGGCCTCGCGTTCTTCCCCCCCGCGAAGCGCAGTGCCCGAGCGCTCGTGGTCGCTCTCGAACGCTGGGCCGACGAGGTGGCGGTCGATGTCGTCGAAGACGGTCGTGCCCGGCTGCGCAGCGCGCTGCGGCTGGTGACGGCGTCCATGGTGGGCGTGGAGGTGGCCGCCTTCTCGACGGCCGACACGATTGTCGAGCGCCTCGACGCGCTCGACGAGCCGCCAGTGGGGCTTGATGTCGGCGCGCTCAGCTTGCTCTACAGCCCCGGGTTCGCCCTCGGCGTCGCCGCGCTGACGGGGCTCGGGGTATGGGCCAGCAACCTCCAGATGCTCGTCCAGATGGCCGGTCGCTGCCCGCTCTGACCTGGCTCGGATCAGACAGCAGCCACTACGCTGTGTCGTAGATGATGGTCGGTGCCACTCAGATCCAGGTGCTCCCGCTGACAACTGGGGTCATCTCGCTTCGCTCGCTGTGCCAACCCTGCCTCGACGCCAGGGCAAGGGGCGGGAGGCCCCGATGAGCGATGCGCTCCAGGGGCGGACCGCCGATAGAAGTCGCCGCCGATGGCGATGGCCCGGGCGGGGCGGGATCGGCCTTACGGTAGCGATCGCCTGGCTGCTCACCATGGGGGCGGGCGTGGCGTCCGCCCACGCCTTCTTGGTCGGGAGCGACCCGCCGCAAGGCGCGAGGCTCGCCCACGCGCCGTCCGTCATCACGCTGAGCTTCAGCGAACGAGTGGTCACCTCCGCCACCACAGTGTCGGTCCGCCTCGCCGGCAGCGACCGCCGCGTGCCGACGGCGGTCGAGCCGGGGGGTGACGCCAGCACCGTGCGAGTGCGCCTCGGCGCGGCACCGAAGGGGATCTACGTCGTCAGTTGGCAGGATATCTCCGCCGAGGACGGCCATCAGGCGCTCGGCGAGTTTGCCTTCGCCGTCGGCCCGCTCTCGGGCGCACTCCCCGCGCCGGCGCAGCGCGGGGCGGCCCCGAACCCGGTGCGGGTCGCGGCCACGGTGCTGTTCCTCGTCGGGCTGGCGCTGGCGGCCGGCGGGGCCGTGACCGGACTGGTCGTGGACCGCAGCGTCACCGCCACCTCGATGCCGATCCGCGCCGGTCTACTGGCGAGCGTTGTCGGCGCGGCGGTGGCGTTTTTCGACGAGGTAAGGAGCGGGGCGGGCGGGCTCTCGCACGTGGCGCTGCTGAGCGCGATCGCGGCCTTGCTCGCTGCGGCGGCGATGCTGGCTTCCCTAGCTCGCCGGTTGCTGCCGGTTCTCGTCGTGTTGATCGGTGCCGGAGTGGCGTGGGCCGCGGACAGTCACCCGGCCCTCGTGGGAGGTAGCGTCGCCCTCGTCGTCAACGCCGTGCACCTGGTCGTGGGCGCTCTGTGGGCGGGCTCGCTCGCCTTCATGGTCGCCGGTGTGGTCCGCTACCGTGCCGAGCGCGCCCATCTCATGGAGATCACCCGCCGCTACGCCCGCCTGGCGTTGCCGCTCGTGGTCGTGCTGGGCGCGGCTGGCGCGCTGTCGGCACTCGAGACGCTCCCGTCGTGGTCGTCGCTCTACGACAGCGGCTACGGGCAGCTGCTCATGGTCAAGTCCGGGCTGTTCGCCGTGGCCCTCGCGCTCGCCTGGTTGAGCCGCCGCCGCGGCATCGGCAACGGCGAGCCCGTTGTTCTGCGTAGGGTGTTGCCGTTGGAGGCGGCGGTCGTGGCGGTCATCTTGGTGGTCACCGCTGTGCTGGCCGACACCGGGCCGCCGACGAAGGAGCAGTCAGCCCGAGCACAAGCCCTGCTCGGCCCGGCGCCGCTTCGCGGTCCGGTCGCCCGGGCCGCCGGCCTTGCCGGTGAGCTCACCGTCGCCGTAGCCGTCGGCTCCGGCCAGCTGCAGGTCCAGGTGTACGACCCGAACGGGCCGGCCCCGGCCGCTCGGGTCGGCATCGACGCGACCTACCCAGACGGCAAGGACGTGGGCCTGTTCCCCCGCGCCTGCGGTACCGGCTGCTTCGCGCAAAGCGCGACGCTCCCGGCCGGGCTCACCCACCTGAACCTCGACGTCACCGCGCCCGGTTGGACGGGTGGAAGCTGGACCGCCGGCATCGACTGGCCGCCACCGGCCACCGCGCCGCTGCTCCTCGGCCAAGTGGTCGCCACCATGGACAAGGTGCCGGCCGTCGCGGTCCAAGAAACGGTGACGAGCAATACCACCGGCCGCAGCTTCACCACGGAACTGCGGCCCATCTCAGGTGCCAAGCTCATGTCCCTCGAGCCCTACAGCGGCGACGCCGACCAGCCTGGGTTGATCCCCGACGTACAACCGCTCGCCGTCGGCAGGCCCGGCCTCCAAGTGTACCTCCCCGGCACCCCGGCGTGGATCACGCTGTGGCTCGACGCCGAGGGCCACCAGCCTGGGTTGATCCCAGACGTACAACCGCTCGCCGTCGGCGGGCCCGGCCTCCAAGTGTACCTCCCCGGCACCCCGGCGTGGATCACGCTGTGGCTCGACGCCGAGGGCCGCCTCATCCGGGACCGGGTCGTCGACCTCGGCCACCTCATCACCGACACCTTCACCTACCCGAGCGCGCCGCCTCCGTCGCCGCCTGGGCCACCCACGGCTGGGAACCCATGACCCCTTCGAGACCCCCTCGCGACCGTCCGGCTCGAGCTTGCCCTCCCCCCTGGCGGGGCATAGCACACTACCCCTACGGTGTGTCGTAGATGACCCTGCTGCTGCCGTTCTTCGCCCTCGTGGCCGGGATCATCTCGTTCACCTCGCCGTGCTGCCTGCCGTTGCTGCCGGGCTACGTCTCGTACATCTCGGGGCTTCAGGTGTCCAAGCTCGGCCGGAGCGAGGCCCGGTCGGTGACCCTTCGAGCCGCCGTGCTGTTCGTCGCCGGCTTCACGGTCGTGTTCACCGCGCTCGGGGTGACCGCCGGGCTACTCGGAGCGCTCGTCGTGCGCAACCTGCCACTCATCGTCCAGATCGCGGGCGCAGGCATCATCGTCCTCGGCTTGGCGATGGCCGGCGTGCTCCGGATCCCCTGGCTCTATCGGGAACGACGCTTGGCGCTCCACCGCCTGCCGACCGGGCCCCGGGCGGCCTTCGGGGTGGGAATGGCCTTCGCCGCGGGCTGGACACCCTGCATCGGCCCCGTGCTGGCCACGATCCTGGCCACCGCCGCGGCCACCCGCACCGCAGCATGGGGGGCATTGCTGCTGGCGCTGTACTCGCTCGGCCTCGGCTTGCCCTTCGTCGGCCTGGCGCTCGGCCTCAACCGGGCCAAGGGCTCCCTCGCGTGGTTGCGTCGCCACGGGCGGACCATCGAGGTGGCAGGCGGCCTGCTTCTCGTGGGGGTCGGCGTGCTGTTTGTCACCGGTGCCTGGCGCTCGTTCTTCGTGCCGCTCCAGCGGGAGTTCGCCCGCTTCGGGTGGCCGCCGGTCTGACGGCGGTTGCGGGCGCGCACCGCGGCATGTGCAGCGGGCGGCTTGACGCCCGAGCCAGTAGCTACTACAGTGCATCGTAGCTTATCGCCAGCACGGAGGAACCTGTAAGGAGATGCCCAGCCACGCGACCATCGGTGCTCCGCTGCTCGCCGCCGCGTCGCTCGCCGGGGTGAGCCACCTCCTCGTCGGCACCACGGTCATCGCCGCCTTCTTGGCCGGGGTGGTGGCGCTGTTCGCGCCGTGCTGCGTCTCGGTCATGCTGCCCGCCTACCTCGCCACCGGCGCCCACCGCAGACGGGGCCTGATCGCCATGACCTTCGTCTTCGCCACTGGGGTCGCCGCGGTGATCCTGCCGATCGCCTTCGGGGCGACCGCGCTCAGCCGGCTCATCAACGGCGAGCACACCGCCGTCTACTCCGTGATGGCGGTCGCGATGGCCGCCATGGGCCTCGCCATGGCAGCAGGCATCCGCATCCCCATCCCGATGCTCGGCGTCCGGGCCCGCCGCGGCGGCAGCGGCCCGGTGTCGGTGTTCGTGCTCGGCGCGTTCTCCGGTGTGGCGACCGCGTGCTGCGCCCCGGTGCTCGCGGGGGTCGTTGCCCTGTCGGGTGCGGCGGCAAGCTTCCTCACCGCCCTGGTGGTCGGGGTTGCCTACGTCTTTGGCATGGTGGCACCGCTGTTCGCGGTCGCCCTCGTGTGGGACGGACGCGAGATCGGTGCCAGCCGCCTGCTGGCCGGGCGCAGCGTGCGGCTGCGTCTCGCCGGGCGGGTGCGAGCCGTGCCGCTATCGAGCTTCGCCGGGGGCCTGCTCCTCGTCGTCATGGGCGTGGTGGTGGGGGTGCTGGCTGTGACCGGGCCCGACATGGCGACCCGTGGCTGGCAGGCCACCGTGTCCGTCGATGCCCAGCACTACGCGCACGTGGTCACCACCTGGCTCGGACACCTGCCCGGCTGGGTGACCGCCCTCGGCCTCTTCGCCGCCCTCGCCGTGCTGGTCGTCCTGGCCGTGCGCCAGGTCGCCGACCGAGCCGACGACGCAGAAGGCGCGGAGCCGGGTCCCGACGACACCTCCGGCGAGCCCGCCTCCCCGTGCTGCGCCGGCGACGCAGCGACGGCCGCCGACCTGTCTGCCCCCGACATGCCCGGCACCGAGGTCGAGCTCGCCGCGGACCGGGCGCCGGCCGGATAGAGAGGATCTCCTATATGGCTTCACGGAGTACGGCCGGCGCCCCCCGGCGTCCGGCGCCGCAGAAACCCCACGCGGCCGGCCGGCCCGGCCGCCAGGAAGGTCAGCTCGGCCGGAACGGAGCGGCGAAACGGCTCCAGCGCGCCGAGCAGGCCAGGGGTGCCCGGCGCCGCAAAGTCTGGATCCGGGCCGGCGTGGGGGCGGCGGCCGCCGTGGCCGTGCTGCTCGCTGTCTTCCTCACCGGTGGCCATGGCGGCTCGGGCTCCTATACCTACCAGGTCGGCCAGCCCGGGCCCGGGGCGAGTGCCCCGAACTTCACCTTGGCGTCGAACATGGGCGGCAGCTTCGACCTGGCCGCCCAGCGGGGCAAGACGGTGCTGCTCTACTTCCAGGAGGGCACCGACTGCCAGCCGTGCTGGACCCAGCTTCAAGCGATCCAGCGCGACATGGCCGGCTTCCGTCGAGCGGGCATCGACGAGGTCGTGAGCATCACCACCGATCCCCTCGGGGCGCTGCGCCAGGCCGCCGGCACCTACGGCACGACCATCCCCGTGCTCTCCGATCCGAACCTGGCGGTCTCTCAAGCCTATGACGCCAACCGCTACGGGATGATGGGGACGAGCAGGGACGGCCACTCCTTCATCGTCGTCGGTCCCACAGGCACGATCGAGTGGCGGGCGGACTACGGCGGGGCACCCAACTACACGATGTACGTCCCGGTCCCCACCCTGCTTGCCCAGATGGGCGCTGGCATGGCCGCGCACCACGCGTCATGACGGCGCTTCGTGTCACGCTCTTGACCGCGCCGGACTGCGAGCTGTGCGAGCACGCCAAAGCGGTCCTCGCCCGGGTCGGCCGTGACTACGACCTCGAGGTCGCAGAGTGCTCGACCGCGACCGAGGAGGGCAGGGACCTGATGGTGAGCCACCGCGTGGCGTTCCCGCCCGGCATGCTGATCGACGGCGAGCCCTTCTCCTACGGCCGGCTGTCCGAGCGGAAGCTGCGCCGGGAGCTCGCCGCCCGAGCCGCCCCTCGGGCCGGTTGAAGGTGCGCGTCATGCATGCTACAAGGACCCACACGGCCGCCGAAAGCCCCACCGACGCGGTGGTGCCGCCGGCCGCACCCTCGCCCGCGGGCCGTCCTCGCGTCGCCAGGCGCCGGCGCCGTCACGTCGGGTGGGCCGTAAGCGCCCTGGCGCTGGTCAGTGCGGTGGTGGCGCTCCTCGCCTTGGCTCCGCCGGCCACCCAGGTCGAAGCCCAAAGCCCCCTCGTCGGCCAGCCGACGCCGCCGATCCCCGGTCCGACCATCACCGGCCAGTCTTTCTCGCTGGCGGGCCTGGCGGGCCACTTCGTGGTCGTCGACTTCTTCTCCAGTTGGTGCGTCGCCTGCCGCCAGGAAGCTCCCCAGCTCGCGAGGTTCGTTGCCGAGCACGACAGCCCGGGCGGAGCCAGGCTGGTCGGGGTGATCTTCGAGGACACCGTCGCCAACATCCGCGGCTTCCTCGGCTCCGAGCTCGGCCGCTATCCGGTCGTCGCCGACCCCGGGGGGCGTATCGCCCTCGACTACGGGGTTGACAACCCCCCCGAGAAGTACCTCGTCGCGCCGAACGGCGTGATCTTCGAGAAGATCATCGGCCCGGTCACCGCCGCGGGCCTCGACCGCCAGATCGCCAAGGCCAAGGCGCAAGGCTGGTGAACCCGACCTCACGAGCGCTCCTACAAGTGGGTCCGCACCTGACGACGATCCCGTCTCCGGACGAACAGCGGCGATGAGCACCAACGGGCACCGCCTCTTCGCCTCCGTCTACGACCGGCTGAACGCCCAGGCGGAACGCGGCTGGCTCGGGAGCCGTCGCGCCGGCCTGATCGCTCAGGCGGGCGGTGAGGTGCTCGAAATCGGGGCGGGCACCGGGGCGAACCTCGGCCACTACCGCAGTGTCGAGCGGGTGGTGGCCGCCGAGCCGGACCCGGCGATGCGAGTCCGCCTGGCACGCCACCTCGCTGGCGCCACGGTTCCAGTCGAGGTATCCGACGCCCCTGCCGAGCGCCTCGGGTTCCCCGATGCGAGCTTCGACACCGTCGTGTCCACCCTGGTGCTTTGTTCGGTGGTCGACCCCGACGCCGCACTCGCCGAGATGCGCCGGGTGCTCCGCCCCGGCGGCCAGCTGCTCGTCCTCGAGCACGTCCGCGGCGAGGGTCGCCGGGCACGCTGGCAGGACCGGGTGACCCCGCTGTGGCGTCGAGTCGGGGCCGGATGCCACCCCAACCGGGACACCGTAGCCGCCATCGTCCGAGCCGGGTTCCGCCTTGAGCACGAGGAGCGCTTCGAGCCGCCTCGGGTGCCGGCGATCATCTGTCCCTTTGTCGAGATCGTGGGCCGCCCGGAGCAGAGCGGCCCCAAGCGCCAAACCATCTCGTAGCGGTGCGGACCGGGATGGAACACCCCGAGCTTACAGCGGCCGCCAAGGTGGGCAACGAGCAAGGCCTAGGGACAGCTGTTCGGCCACGGTTGCTCACCCAGCGCCGGCTCCGAGTGGCTCTCGGGCTCATTTGGCTGCTCGACGCGGGCCTGCAGTTCCAGCCCTACATGTTCTCGCGCCGTTTCGTCGCCAATTTCTTGGCCATGAACGCGATGTTCCAACCCCATGTCGTCGCGAACGTCATCGAGGGTGTCACGAACTTCCTCCTGCCCCAAGCGGCTGCATGGAACGCGCTGTTCGCCGTCACCCAGCTGGCGATCGGCGCCGGGCTCCTATGGCGGCGCACGGTACGGGCGGCGCTGGTAACGTCCTTCGCCTGGGTGCTCGGCGTGTGGGTGGTCGGCGAGGGCCTCGGCGGCCTCCTCACCCCGGTCATGGGCTCCCCACTGGCCGGCTTTCCCGGCGCGGTGCTCCTCTACGGCCTGCTCGGCCTCATCTTGTGGCCGACCGGACGGACCGCCCGCCACGCCGTCGCCGACGCCGGCCTCCTCGGTGCACGCGGCGCCCGAGCCCTGTGGGCGCTTCTGTGGTTCGGAGCAGGCGTCGAGCAGATCGGCCCAGGGCTCGGCCAGTTCCAGCCCAAGGCGGTCATGATCTCCGTCATCGCCATGAACGAGCCGGGTGAACCGGGCTGGCTCGTCCGCGTGGACAAGCTGGCGACGACGGCCACCAGGGCAGCCGGCAACCCCCTCGCCCTCCTCCTCGCCCTAATCGAAGTCTTGATCGGCGTGCTGATCCTGCGAGGCCACCAGGTGAAGACCGTCCTGTGGGTCGCCATCGCCTTGTCTGGTGTCTTTTGGGTAGTCGGCCAGGACTTCGGCGGGATTCTCGCCGGCGGGGCCACCGACCCCAGTGCAGGTCCGCTCTATGTCCTGCTCGCTCTCAGCCTCTACCCCCTCCCCATCGACCGCGCCGTAGCAGAGCATGCCCCGGCGGCGGACGCACGTACACCGTCGCCGGGATGACCTCGGCTGCCGTCCTATCTCTCTCTGTCGGCGACGTCCACTCGCGTCAACTGCGCCCGCTTTTCAGCGGCCAGACTGGAACGCACCTCGCAGTGCTGAGAGCAGAGCGATCGTCGTGACGACGTCGATGTGGAGGTAGGTGATGGGATCGTCGGCGCGCAACCTTGCCGTGCATGTTGGGGGGCGTAGCCCGACCGGCTGTATCGCCGCACTGCCTGGTCCAACAAGTGGGGTCACCTCTGGGTTGTCCTGGTCCATGGTGACGGCCTCGCCTACTCGTCTTCCTGCACGTCTGCAGTACACCGGAGATGTGTGAGCGGAGCAGAGCACCGTTGCCTCGCTCCGCGATGTGGAGCTCAGTGGCGGTCTATCGGGTCTCGACATGGGTCCGATGACACCTGAAGCGGAGGCAGTGTCCGGACACGCCCGGAGCCGCTTACGGCGCCACCCACTCTGGATGGTCCTTCCAGGCAGGAGGTCGTCGGCGACGTTTCGGGTCGGTCTCGCGTAACAGCACGAGGAGAAGGAGGCCCGAGCAACCCAGCAGCACAACGCCGGCCCAGATGGCGGCCGTGATCCCGCCGACGACGGCGATACCACCGAGCACCAGCGGGCCGACCGCGTAGCCGCCGTCACGCCAGAGCCGGTAGACCCCGAGGGCGCCGCCGCGCCAGGCAGGGTCCGCAGTGTCGCCGACGGCGGTGATGAGATTGGGATAGGCGAGGGCCATGCCGACACCCATGAGCGCGGCTCCGGCGAACCAGATGTTGTGCGCCGAGGTGGCGACGAACAGAGCGAGACCGCCCGCGATGAGGAAGGTGCCGGCGGTGATAGGCAGCTTGCGGCCGATGCGATCGGCCAGCGCGCCGGCTGCTACCTGACCGAGCCCCCACACCCAGGCGTAGACGCCGACCAAGACGCCGACCTCGGCGAGCGACACCCCTCGGCGAACCAGGTAGAGCGGGAAGAAGGCCGCAACCAGGCTGTCGGCGAACTTGTTGAAGAACCCGGCCTGGCACACCGCCAGCATCGAGCGATCGTGCCAGCTCATGTAAGCGGCGAGCCGGCGAAGCAGCGGCGCGGGCGCATGCATCCCCGTCGAGGTGCGGCCGGAATCGTCTCCCTGAGCTGCGGACTCCGAGCGGGCGAAGGGGAGAGTCTCCCTGGCAGGGCCAAGGGTCACGAGAATCCCGAGCGCGACGACACCGAGCGCCAACAGGTAGGGAGTGGGGCGAAGCCCGTAGGAGGAGACGAGGAGCCCTGCGGCGAAGCCGCCGAGACCGACGCCGATGTAACCGGCCGACTCGTCGACCCCGACCGCCAACCCTCGGTTGGTCGGGCCCACCAGGTCGATCTTGGCGGTGACCGACATCGTCCAGGTGAGCGCCTGGTTCACCCCCAAGAACAGGTTGGCCACGATCACCTGCCACCAGGCGGTGGCGAAGATGATGATGAGCGCGTAGGGCACGGCGAACGCCCACCCGACGAGCAGGATACTCTTTCGGCCCCGGCGGTCCGACAGACGTCCGGCGACGAGGTTCATTACCGACTTCACGACTCCGAAGGCGGAGATGAAGCTCACCGTGTAGAGGACCGAGGTGATCCCGAAGGCGTGGCGGGCGAGGGGTGGCAGTGCCACACGTTCGACGCCGATGGTCATCCCGATGAGGAGAGTGATGGCGGTGAAGACGGAGAACTGCAACCAGTTCTCCCGCAGCCCCAGGCGGTGCCCGGTCGCCAACGACGGTCCGCTCATGGGTGGTCGTGGTCGAGGGCAACCCAGCCCTCCCAACCGTCGTCGACGACGACGAGCTGACTGTGCCCCGCGCGCTCCAAGAGGCTGGCACCGAGCGTGGCGCGGTAGTCGTGCCCGCAGTGCACCGCAAGCGCCATCCCCCGGGGCAGATCGGCATTCGCCACCGGGATGTCGTGGGCGGGAATATTGACGCTGCCAGGAATGTGAGCGGCGTGCCACTCGGCAGCTTCGCGCACGTCGACGACGGGGAGGAACTCGTCGGCGTCGAGGCGCTTGGCGAGGGATGCCGCCGAGATGGTCTCGTAGCTCACGAGTTCGCGCCCCGCCGTGCGCCAAGCCTCGATACCGCCTTCGAGGAAGCCGACGACGCGGTCGTAGCCGATGCGTGCCAGCTGGCGAGCGGCCTCGGCCACCTGGGCCGCACCGGCAGTATCCGGGTCGGCCACGAGCACGAGCGGTCGCTCGGGACCAACCAGCCAGCCCACCCAACCGGACACGTTGCCATCTGCTCCAGCCGCCAGGCTCCCCGGGATGTGTTCGGCCCGAAAGGCTGCGGCCGGACGCACGTCGACCACGAGGGCACCCTGGGCGAGCCATGAGTCGACCTCACCGAGACGGAGAGTCGACGGGACAGGGGACGCCGGGCCGAGCAGCGGCGCCCCGGCCTGGTTGAGGCTGCGCATCCGGGCGTAATAGGCGGGATAGGTACCGGCGGTCAGTGCTCGCATCACGAACTGGCGAGAGGAGCGGGCGCTAGCGAGAGGGTTCGCGGCCCGCTCGGCGCCGACCGTCGTCGTCATCTCGGTCCCAGCACCGACCGCGCAGAACGAGCCGCCGCCGTGGGTCGGGTAGACCACCACGTGGTCGGGGAGCTCCAAGATCTTCTCTTTGAGCGTCCGCTCCAAGTCGTGGGCGAAGCGCCAGGAGAGCGCCGCGCCGAACAGGTCAGTGCGCGCCGCGGTGCCGACCATGAGTGCCCCACCTGAGAACAGTGCCTGAGGCTCGCCGGCGGGATCGACGAGGACGTAGGCGACATGCTCGGGGGTGTGCCCCGGGGGTCGCGAGCACCTGGAGCCGCCACGAGCCCAACTCGATCTCGTCCCCGTCACCGAGACGCTCGTAGGGATAGCGCAGCCCTGCCACACCGCTCGCCCCGAGGCGAGCGCCAGCCGACGCGACCAGTTCACGCGCACCAGAGACGAAGTCGTTGTGCACATGGGTCTCGAGCGCCCAGGCGAGCTCGACCGATTCTCCGTTCGCGACGTCGAGGTACTGGCCGACATCGCGGACCGGGTCGACCACCACCGCCACACCCGAGTCGCGCTCGATCACGACATGTGCAGCGTTGCCGAGCTCGGCGCTGCGGAGTGAACGAACCTCAATTCCCACGGCGGCCACCTCCTTATCAACTCCTCGTATGAATGCTTGAGTATAGAATCGCTGCGGAACCTTCCAGCATCCCCACCGGATTCACCGGGGAGTCCCCTATCGCCGCATGGCACCCCGTGGGCGACGGGTTCGGGTGGGTCGGGCAGGGAGCTCGCCCGGGTCGTCACCGACGGCAACGGGAAGCCCGGCCCGGCGCCACTCGGGGAAGCCGTCCTCCATTTGCAGCGCGGCAAAGCCGGCGCCGCGCAGGACCCGCACCGCGGCCGGCGCAAAGACACAGTACTGCCCACGGCAATAGGCCACGACGTCGATGTCCGCAGGAAGCTCCCCGAGCACCGCATGAAGTTCGTCGACGGGAACCGAGCGAGCCCCGGGAATGTGCCCGGCGCGGTACTCGGTCACCGGACGCACGTCGATGACGGTCACTGCACCTGCACGCAGCCGTTCGAGAAGCTCCGCGCGCCCGACGACCTCGAGGTCCGCGACCGGGCCGAGGTAGGCGCCGGCGAGGCGCCCAAGATCGTCACGGTCGACTGCAGCCACCTTACGCAGTGCTGACCACAGATCCTCGACCTCCTCCCCCGCCAGGCGGTAGTAGATCTTGGTACCCTCCCGACGTGAGCGAACCAGTCCGGCGCGGGCCAAGGCGCGCAGGTGGTGCGAGGCGTTGGCCAGGCTCTGCCCGATCTCGCCCGCCACCTCGTCGACGGAGCGTTCGCCTTGGGCCAAGAGGTCCACGATCTCCACCCGACGCCCCGCCGACAGCGCACCGGCAACTTCGGCCAGCGCGTCAAACAGCGCGCCCTTAGCTGCTCGGGTGCCGATCCCTCCGGCGTCGGTCTCAACTTCTCTCATGAGTACTTGA
>JAJYMB010000139.1 GCA_021787365.1 Actinomycetes bacterium
GGTCATACTGGGCGCCGCCGGTCATACTGGGCGCCGCCGGTCATACTGGGCGCCGCCGGTCATACTGGGCGCCGCCGGTCATACTGGGCGCCGCCGGTCATACTGGGCGCCGCCGGTCATACTGGGCGCCGCCGGTCATACTGGGCGCCGCCGGTCATACTGGGCGCCGCCGGTCATACTGGGCGCCGCCGGTCATACTGGGCGCCGCCGGTCATACTGGGCACCGCCGGTCATACTGGGCGCCGCCGGGTCACAAGGCCGGCCCGTAACCGGCCAGCCTCTCGACCCCGCCGGCCAGTTCTGCCGGCGAAGTCACCACCGCCAGCCCGAGGCGCTCGCACAGCCAGCGCCGGTTGGCTACGTGCAGCTCATCAGCCGGGTCGAAGCGGTTCAGGTAGACCAGCACGTGCTGCGTGGCCAACGCCCGCGACGCGAGAGAAATGTCGCTCAGGGTGCCGAGACCAGGCCGTGCCACCAGCACGACCAGGTCGGGCCGGAGCAGGTCCACCATGTCCACGCCGTCGCCATCGCCGGCCTGGGGCGAGCCGACGCCCCCCGCCTCCTCGACCAGGCCCACGCGGGTGCCGGCCGGCCACCGGAGCTCGCCCAGCAGTTCTCTCAGGGAGAAAACCGGCAGGCCCAAGGACTCGGCCGCCATCGGAGGCGCCATGGCCTTCCCGTACCAGCGCCAGGAGGGGCACACGTCCGCCACGGTCTCGCCCGTCGCGGCGGCCAGGCGCTCCGCGTCCGTAGGCTCGGCAGGCGCCTCCCCCTCGAACGACTGCGCTGGCTTGCGCGCCGCGACCACGACGCCCCGCCGGCGCAGCGCACCCGCCAGAGCGCAGGCGACCCAGGTCTTGCCCACCTCGGTGCCCGTGCCGGCGACCACGACCAAGACTTCCGGTCTTGGTTCGGCCACTTGAGGCTCACACCCTTTCCAGCACGAAGACGCCCGCCAGCAGCGCGACCGCGACGGCGACGAGAGCGAGGCCGAGCTGGCCCAGACCGAAGCGCTGGAAGATCAGGCCGAAAGCCGCGGAGATGACCGAGCCCCCCACCCCGGCCGCCCCTATCTGCCAGCCGATCACGTGGTGGGCCACGTCCTCGCCGACCCGAGCCGGGGTGAGCGCTATGAGGGCGGGGAACACCCCGGCGAGGGCCCCTCCGACCACGACCAGCCCCACCAGAGCGACTACCGGCACCGGCCGCCACCACACCATCCCTGCCCCGCCGAGGGCGACCAGGCAACCCCAGCGGACCACCGCCACCGGGGGTACGGGCCGGCGGGGCAGAGCGAGGGCGAAGCGTGCCAGTGTGAGCGCGCCCCAGTACCCGAACGTGGCTAGGCCGGTGGCGCCGGCGCCCAGGTGGAGCTCACCCCGGTCGAAGCTTGGCTCCCACTGCCCAGCTGAGACCTCGAAGCCCGTGTAGACCATGAAGACGGCCAGGCCAAGCCCCACGGCCAGCACCAGCTGGAGCCGCCCACCTCCGGCGGGACCCGACGACGGGGCCGTGCCTGCCGACGCGCCGGCGGGGCCCGTCCCTGGTGCGCCGGCGCGGCCCGAGGATGGTGCGCCGCTGCCAGCAGGAGGCGGATCGCCGCCGCCGCCGTTGCCCTCCGTACGAACCTCCGCCGGCGCCGGCCTCGACCGGGCGCCGGCACGCCCCGCCGCCCACCACAAGCTCACGAGCAGCACCTCCGCCCCGAGGATGACGGCGTAGGAGTCCCGCCACGAACCGGCCAGGACCGCCGCGGTTACGACGAGGGGCGCCAGGGTGGTGCCGACGCCGTAGGAACCGTGGAGCATGTTGAGCAGCCGGTTGCGGCCCGTCAGCGCGACAGAGGTGTTCATGCTGCTGTCGAGCAGCCCGGCTGCAACGCCGATCAGCGCTCCGGACACGACGAAAACGAGGAACGTAGGCGACAGGACCATCCCGAGCGCCCCGAGGGCGCCGGCGGTGCCCGCCAGCATGACCGTCGCCCTGGTCCCGAGGCGGGCAAAGGCCACGCCTGCCACCGACGAACTGGAGACCGAGCCCACCGTCCCGACGAGCAGCACTATCCCGAGGTCGTCGAGCGAGGCACCGAACCCCTTGCGCAGGACCGGCCAGGCCGTCCCTATGGTGCCATCGGGTAGCCCCAGCACCACGAACGAGTACATGGCCAGCGCGCCGAACGTCCTCGGCGGCACCCCGGGGCCCCTTGAGCCCCTCCGCGAGGCGCGAGGGCGTGCCGAGCCCGAGGCGCCCTGCCCGGCCGGCGCTGTCACCTCAGGCAACGAACTCTCACCGAGAACCCACAGCGGCGTGCCGAACGGCAGCGGCGGTGACCGGGCTGGAGGCGACGGTCACGGGGCCGAAGTGCCGAACGGCAGCAGCTGTACCAGGCCCCGTTGCGAGCAGCTGCCCGCCCCCAGGTAGACGGCTTGGCCGGGCTCAGTCCCCCGGCGCACGTAGCCGAGGCCGACCCACCCGAGGCGCGGCGAACGGGCAACGCTTGTCAACGTGCCCACTTCTTTCCCGCCGCCGGGCGCCTCGTACAGCCGCGCTCCGGGCTCTGCCGGGCCCTCCAGCGTGAGCCCCCGCAGGTTGCGCGGCACGTGGCTCCCGCGGGCGTCGATGCGCGCCACCAGTTCTTGGCCCGTGTAGCAACCTTTGGTGAAGCTGACGGCAACCTCCACGAGGCCCGCCTCCGCTGGGATCGTCCGCTCCTCGAGCTCGGCCCCGTGGCGGGGGAACCCGGCTTCTATCCGGGCTGCCTCGTAGGCCTCGACGCTTACCGCGACGGCGCCGGCAGGAGCGGCCGGCGCCGGGCCCAACAGGTCGTAACCAGTGAGGCTGTGCCATGTGAAGGGGACCGCGACCGCCGCCTGCTCGCTCGCTCCCGCTCCGGGCCCCGGGCCATGAGCGCTCTCCTCGGGAAAGGCACGCACTGCACCCGGTCCTCGAACTGCGACCGACCGCCACGCCAACTGCTCGATATCGGCCTTGGTGCGCAGTTTGAACCTGAGCAGCCTCTCGGTGAGCGCCGGCCCCGGGCCGGCGTCAGTGTCGAGCAAAAACTCAGTGGCGCCCGCCCGGTAGACGCGCACGAAAGCGACCAGCCTGCCCTGGGGCTGGAGCACGAGGGACCAGGCCCAACTGCCCTCCCCGAAGCCAGTCAGATCCTGGCTCAGCTGGCCCTGCAGGTAGCGCTCGGCGTCAGGCCCGGCCACTCTCACGACGTCCCGGGGCACTTCGAGGGCCGCCAACCCCTCGAAGAGAGCGCTGTACCCGCCGTCCCCGCTCAGGCCATCAGCCAGCTTCGCTCGCCTCCCCGGCCGCGCGGCCCACCGGCGCACGCGCCGCCGCGATGCGCCTCGCTCCGGGGACAGCCGCCAAGAGGGCGGCCGCCTTGTTGCAGCACTCGAGGTCCTCCTGGGCCGCCACGCTGTCGGCGACGATCCCCGCCCCGGCCTGCACGCTCGCCCTCCCGTCCGGCCCGACCAACATCGTGCGGATGGCGATAGCGGTGTCCACGTTGCCCGAGAAGTCGATGTAGCCAACCACGCCGGCGTAGGGGCCCCGGCGCGCCGGCTCCAGCTCGTCGATTATCTCCATGGCCCTCACCTTGGGGGCGCCCGAGACGGTGCCGGCAGGCAGCGTCGCCCTCAGCACGTCGACCGGCCCGAGGCCCTCCCGCAGCTTCCCCGAGACCTGCGAGGTGAGGTGCATGACGTGGCTATAGCGCTCGAGGGTCATGAGCTCGTCGACCGTCTCCGAGCCGAACTCGACGACGCGCCCGACGTCGTTGCGGGCGAGGTCGACGAGCATGACGTGCTCGGCGCGTTCCTTCGGGTGCTCAACAAGCTCGGCTGCCAAGCGCCGGTCGTCCGCGTCGGTGCGGCCCCGCCGGCGAGTGCCGGCGATCGGACGAGAGATGACCCGCCCGTCGCGCACCCTGACCATTGGTTCGGGCGAGGAACCGACCACGGCGAGCTCGGGGTACTGGAGGAGGTACATGTAGGGGCTCGGGTTCACCTGCCGCAGCGAACGGTACAGGTCGAGCGGCTTGGCTTCGAGGTCCACCTCGAAGCGCTGGGACAGTACGACCTGGAAGATGTCGCCGGCATAGATGTGCTCGCGCGCAGCCTCAACGGCTGCTGCGTAGGTCTCGGGCGAGGTGCGGCGCCGTACTGGAGGGACCTCGTCGTCGCGCTCGGGCGGGGCGATGACGGGCTCGCCGATCGGTTCTGCACCCTCAGCCGAGAGCTCCTCCAAGCGTGACACGGCCCAGTCGTAGAGGGCCGAGAGCTCTCCGGCAGCAGCGCCGGCAGGTACGGGCACCGCTTCGACCAGGGTCGCCCGCTGGCGCCAGGCGTCGTAGGCCGCCACCTCCCCCACCACCGACACGATGGCGTCGGGGTAGGCGAGCTCGTCGGGGGGAGGGTTGGGCAGCCTTTCTACTTCCCGGACGACGTCGTAGCCGAGGTAGCCGACGAGGCCCCCGTAGAGCGGCGGCAAGCCCTCGAGGGGCGGTGACTTGTAGTGGGAAAGGAGCGCCTCGATCGCCGCCAGTACGCCGGCGTCGGGGGCTAGGCGCAACGGCAACTGGCCCTCCACGGAGACCCGGCCTTCCGAGAGCGTGAGCGTGGCAGACGGCCGGCGCCCGATGAACGACCAGCGCCCCCAGGTGCCGGCGTGCTCGACCGACTCGAGCAAGAAGCCCGGCCCGTCGCCAACGAGGCGCGCAAAGGCGGCCACGGGCGTCGTCAGGTCGGCCAGCACCTCCCTCCAGACCGGCAGGATGCTCCAGTCCCGGGCGAGGCGGACGAACTCTTCCCGGCTCGGGTGTACCGCCGGCCTCACGGCCTCTGCCTCACTCGGCCGGCTGCTCGCCCGGCGCGGGCCGGCCCCCGAAGCTGCGGAAGAAACAGCTCCGGTTACCCGTGTGGCAGGCGCCGGCGCCCTCTTGCTCCACCACGAACAGCAAGGTGTCCCCGTCGCAGTCGTAGTAGGCCGCGCGCACGAACTGCCTGTCCCCCGACGTATCGCCCTTGCGCCAGCGGGCCTGGCGGCTGCGCGACCAAAAGACCGTGCGCCCCGTCTCCAGCGTCTCGCGGAGGGTGTCCTCGTTCATCCAGGCCATCATGAGGACCTCGCCCGTCCCGCGCTCCTGGACTATGGCTGGCACCAACCCATCTGCGTTGTAGGACACGGCGGCAAGATCTTCGGCAGTAGCAGCGATCGGCGTGGCAAGAGGCATGGGCAACATGCTAAGCGCCGGCGGGAGCCCGGGCGACGCCCCCAAACTGACGAACGTGGTCCGACAAAACGCACGTTCATCAGCTCCACGGCGATTAAGTGGCGCCCTTTCTCATGGATGTGGCCTCCGCCGATCCAGGTCCATCAGTTTCCTGCCGCATCGGTGCCCCCGCGCCGGCGCCGGCGCCGCCGACGCCGGCGTGAGCTACAGCTCTACAGATAGAGGCCCGTGCTGTCGTCCACCCGTTCCGCGGCCACGGCGTGGATGTCGCGCTCGCGGAGGATCAAATAGTTTTCGCCCTGTACCTCGACCTCGAAGCGGTCCTCGGGGTTGAACAGCACCTGGTCCCCCGGCTTGATCGAACGCACGTGGGGGCCGGTCGCGACGACCTCGGCCCAGGCCAGCCGGCGGGGCACTTCGGCCGTCGCGGGGATGAGGATGCCAGCTTTGGACTTGCGCTCTCCCTCCGTGCGCGGCACCTGCACGAGCACGCGGTCGGTGAGCATTTGTATCGCCTGCTTGGCGGACCCGAACCGCCGCGGGGGGCCAGGTAGCTCGGCAGTCCCGCCCGGGTCCTCGGGCGCGGCTCCGGCGGGTGGGTCAGCGGTCATCCAGGCAACCTAGCGCGCCGGCGCGGCCGTTACCGAGGGGCGGACCGCCACGCCGGCAGCGGCCAGCGCCGCCTTCGCCTCGGCGATAGTCACCTCGCCGTAGTGGAATATCGACGCCGCCAGCACCGCGTCCGCCAGACCGGCGACTGCGCCCTCCACCAGGTGCGCCACCGACCCGACTCCTCCGCTCGCCACCACCGGGATGCCCGTGGCCTCCACCACGCGCCGGCACAGTTCGAGGTCGTAGCCGAGCCTGGTGCCATCGCGGTCCATCGAATTGAGCACCAACTCGCCGGCGCCCAGCTGCTCGCAGCGCGTCGCCCAGCCCAGCGCGTCGATGCCCGTGGCAACCCTGCCCCCGTGGGTGTACACCTCCCAGGTGCCTGGCCCCGACCGCCGCACGTCCATCCCGACGACGGTGCACTGGGCCCCGAACGTGCCCGAGATCTCGGTGACCAGTTCGGGCCGGGCGACCGCGGCAGAGTTGACGCTCACCTTGTCGGCCCCCAGCCTGAGGAGCCGGCGGGCGTCGTCCAAGGTGCGCACCCCCCCGCCTACGGTGAGGGGTATGAACGCTTCTTCGGCCGTGCGGGAGACGACTTCGAACATCGTCTCGCGCCCCTCGGCCGACGCCGTGATGTCGTAGAACACGATCTCGTCGGCGCCCTCGGCGTCATAGCGCGCCGCCAGCTCTACAGGGTCACCAGCGTCCCGCAAGCCGGCAAAGCGCACACCCTTCACCACCCGCCCGGCGTCGACGTCCAGGCACGGGATGACACGGACGACCCTCATTGCGCCCCGGTCCCCGGCGGCGCATTTCCCGTCCCGCGGACGCTCCCGGCCCCGCCGGCCCCGCCGGCCTCGGGCGCATGGCTGGCCGCCAGCGCTTCGTGGAGGGTGAAACGGCCCTCGTAGAGAGCGCGGCCCACGATCACGCCGGCGAGGCGCCGCGACCCCACCTGAAGCCAGGCCAACCGGCGGAGGTCGTCGAGCGAGCCCACCCCGCCCGACGCAATCAGGGGGAGGTCGACCGCCCCGAGGAGCGCCCGGTAGCCCCGGAGGTCCGGCCCGGTCATCAGGCCGTCGCGGGAGATCTCGGTCACGACCACGGCGGCCACCCCCGCATCGGCGAGCTGGCGCACGACCTCGACCACGTCGCGGCCACTTCGTTCGGACCACCCCCTTACCCGGACCTCACCTTCGTAGTGGTCGACGGAGGCGGCCACCCGCCCTGGCCAGCGGCCCGCCAGCTCGGCGAGGAGCACCGGCTGCTTCAGGACCGCCGTGCCAACGACGACTCGCGCCACCCCGGCGCCGAGCAGCGCCTCGACGTCGGCGGCACTACGGACTCCCCCACCGGCCTGGACGCTCGCCTTGACCGCCGCCGCTATCTGCGAAATGAGCTGCCGGTTGACCGGTTGGCCGGATCTCGAGGCGTCGAGGTCGACGACGTGCAACCAGGTCGCGCCGGCAGCGGCGAAGGCGCGCGCCCTCTCGACCGCATCGGTCCCGTATACGGTCTCCCGAGTGAAGTCCCCCTGGGCCAGGCGTACCATCCGCCCCCCGGAGAGGTCGATGGCGGGGTAGAGCAACACGTCCGGGCTTCTAGGCTTCTCTCCCGCCCCGGGCCCCGACCCTGGGCTCCTCCCCCGGGCGGGGCCGCTCGGCTTGCCCGGGGCTGTCACAGCTACAGGCTTCGACGAAGTTGGCCAGGGCGGCGAGGCCAGCCGTCGAGGACTTCTCGGGATGGAACTGCGCGCCCCAGACGTGGCCGGCCTCGACCGCGGCCGCCACCGGGCCTCCATAGTCGCAGGTCGCGACCGTCTCGTCGCCCACCGGGGCGGCGAAGGAGTGCACGAAGTATGCCCAGGTGCCCTGCTCGAGGCCAGCCAGGAACCGGCTGCCTGGGCGGACGGCGAGCAAGTTCCACTGCATCTGGGGGCGGCGCACGCCGGCGGGCAGGAGGGCGACCTGCCCCGGGAACACCCCGAGCCCACGTGCACCCGGGGCCTCCTCCGAGGACTCGTAGAGGAGCTGTAGGCCGACGCAGATGCCGAGGAAGGGCCTTTCGTCGGACACGGCGTCGACAGTGGCGCCCCAAAGGCCGCTCTGCAGGAGGGCCTCGCTGCACCGGCCGAAATGGCCCACGCCTGGCAGCACCACACCGGCGGCGGCAGCCACATCTGCCGCCCGGGTCACGAGCCGGGCGTCTGCGCCGGCGCGGCAGAGCGCCTTTTCGGCCGAGCGCAGGTTGCCGATGCCGTAGTCGATGACCGCGACGAACGGACCGGCCACGGCCCGGCCGCCCGGCCCCGCCGAACGGCTCGAAGCCGCTGCAGCACCCTCGTTCAGGCGAGCGCCCCCTTCGTGGAAGGGACCCCGGTGCCCTCGCGGCGCAGGGCGTCCCGGAGCGCCAAGGCGACCGCCTTGAAGCTCGCCTCGAGCAGGTGATGGGTATTGCGGCCGGCGAGCGAACGGACGTGGAGGGTGACGCCAGCCGAGACAGCGAAGGCGCGCCAGAACTCCTCGGCCAGCTGGGGCTCCAACCCAGGTGAACCGAGGGGGGAGGCGTCCGCTGGCAGCCCCACCGAATAGGCGAGGTAGGGCCGCCCGGAGAGGTCGAGCGCCACTTCGACGAGCGCCTCGTCGAGAGGGACGGCCACCGAGCCGAACCGCCGCAGGCCCGACTTGTCGCCGAGCGCCTCGCGGAGGGCTTCGCCGAGCACTATCCCGGTGTCCTCGACGGTGTGATGAGCGTCGACAGCGAGGTCGCCCTCCGCCTCGACCTCCAGCTCCATCAGGCCGTGGCGAGCCAGCTGGGCGAGCATGTGGTCGAAAAACGGCAACCCCGTCGAGATCTCCGCCTCGCCCGAGCCATCGAGGTCGATACGCACCGAGACCGAGGTCTCCTTCGTGGCCCGCTTTACGGTCGCGCTCCGCCGGCTCGGATCGGGCCGGCTCGGGTCGGGCCCGCCCTGGTTGGGCCGGCTCGGGTCGGGCCCGCTCACGCCAGCACCTCCGACAAGGCAGCCAGGAAGCGGTCATTTTCCTCGGGGAGCCCGACGGTGACCCGCAGGCACCCCTCGAGGCCGGCCCAGCTCGAGGTGTCGCGCACCAGCACCGAGCGCTCGACGAGGCCCTGCCAGACTTCGGCACCACTGCGCCCAAGGGGCCGGAAAAGCAAGAAGTTGGCCTGCGAGGGCCAGAGCTCCACGGCCAGGCGGGACAGCTCGCCGGCGAGACGCTCGCGTTCGGACACGATCGCGGACACCCGGCGCTCCATCTCGGCCGTGAACCGGAGGGCGAGCCGCCCCGCGGCCTGCTTCAGCGCGTCCAGGTGGTAAGGAAGCGCCACCCGCTCCAAGGCTCTCACAACCTCGCTCGGGCCGACCAGGTACCCGAGGCGGAGCGCAGCCATGGACCAGGTCTTGGAGAAAGTGCGGACCACCACGAGCGGCACATCGTCGCCCACGAGCCCGAGCGCCGACCAGGAGGAGAACTGTCCGTAGGCCTCGTCCACCACCACCAAAGCCTCCGAAGCAGAAAGGGCCGCGGAGACCGTGGAGGGGTCTTCTGCCCTGCCCGTCGGGTTGTTGGGCGAACAAAAAAAGACAATCGACGGGTGCTCCCTTCCCACCAGTTCGAGGGCGTCGTCGGCACCGAGGGAGAACCCGGCACCGCGCCTACCGGCCACGACCTCGGTGCCGGTCAGGTGGGCGATATGGGAGTGCAGGGCGTAGGTCGGCTCCCACAGGGCTGCTTTACGCCCCGGGCCTCCATAGGCAAGTAACAGGCTCTGGAGCACCTCGTTGGAGCCGTTGGCCGCGAACACCTGCTCGGGCCGGACCCCGTGCAACTCGCCCAGCGCTTCTCGCAGGGCGTAGGCGGCCCGGTCGGGATAGCGGTTGAAACTCGTACGGCGAACCTCTTCGGCCAGCGCGTCGAACCAGCCCTCCGGCGGCGGGAAGGGCGACTCGTTGGTGTTGAGCCGCACGTCCACCGGGACCTGCGGCGAGTGGTAGCCCTTCCTCAACGAGAAGTCGGCTCGCGGCTGCGGCATGCTCCGCGTCACGGCGGCGACCTGGCTCACAGCTGAAGGGCTCACAAGACAAGATGCTAGCGACGCGGTGGGGCGATGCCCGTCAACACGCTCCTGGCGCGTCGTCTGGCATGCTGGGGCCGATGAGGTGGGGCCCATGAGCGCCGGCGCAGAACTGACCGCGGTCTCGAGCAGCCTGAGCGAGCTCACCAAACGGGTGGAGCGGATCCTCTCCGAGCTCACGCCCGCCGAGGAGGACCGCTACGGGGCAGACTTGCTCGAGCTCGAGCGCACGTTGGGGGCGGCCACCCGCCGGCTGGAGCGCCTCGTCTCACCGGCCCGCTAAACCAGGCGGGCGCCTCTGGCGGTGCCGGCGGCTCGCAGCCCGGCGGCACCGGTCGGGAGCTGGGCCGAGGGGCAGAAGTCAGCCAGCAGGCAGTCGGCGCAGCGCGGGCGGTTGGCGATGCAAACGCGCCGGCCGTGGAGGATCAGCCGGAGGCTGAGCGCTCCCCACTCCTTCGGGGCGAGCGCCGCGCAGAGGTCGGCCTCGATCTTGTTCGGGTCGGTGTTGGTCGTGAGCCCGAGAAGCCGGCTGAGCCTCGACACGTGCGTGTCCACGGGCAACCCGGGCACGCCGAACGCCACAGAGAGGACCACGTTGGCCGTCTTGCGCCCGACCCCGGGCAAGCTCACCAGCTCCTCGATCGACGCCGGCACCCGCCCCCCGAAGCGCTCGCTGACTGCTTGTGCGAGGGAGACCAGGGTCTTCGCCTTCACCCTGAAAAAGCCGGTCGGCCGGATGATGTCCTCCACGTCGTCCGGGCTCGCCTCCGCCATCTCGAAGGGGCTCGAGAAGCGCTTGAAGAGGGCCGGGGTCACGGAGTTGACCCGTTCGTCGGTCGTCTGCGCCGAGAGCACCGTAGCGACCAACAGTTGCCAGGGGTCGGTGAAGTCCAGCTCACAGAGGTCGGGGGCGGCACCTGGGTACTCGGTGGCCAGGCGTTCGGCCGTGAGCCTGGTGCGACCAGCGGGGGTCCTCGGGCGCCCGGACTGCGACGCCTGCCGGCCGGCACCGCCGGCACCTCGGGGAGCGCTGGCCATCGGCCCATACGCTAGTGCCAGCCGGAAGGGAGCCGATAGTAGCGTCGAAGTGTGGTCGAAATCGAGGTAAAGCGTCACATTGGCCCCGAAGACCTTTCGACGCTGTCTCAGCTTTTGAGCGCCGCCTCCGAGGCCGACGCCCACCCCGCCCTCGGTGAGCACGCCTGGCTCGACCTCGTGCAGGGTGGCCGGGAGGGGTTCGCCGGCCTGGTCGCCTGGGAGCCGAGCCACCCCCACCCGGTTGGCTACGCCCAGCTCTCCAGGGGGGAAGACCTCGGCGAACGGCCCCACTGGGGGCTCGAACTGGTCGTCGACCCCCACCACCGCACCCCGGGGAACACCGTCGCCGGAGACCTCCTGCGCAGCGCCCTCGGCCTCGTGGCGTCCGAGGGGGGCGGGCACTTCCACCTCTGGGTCAACCAGCCGAGCTCGGTCCAGGACCGCCTGGCCGCGAGCGTGGGGCTTTCACCCGGGCGCACGCTCTACCAGATGCGCCGGGGCCTGCCGGTGGAGGAAACTCCCTCGATCGCCACCCGCCCGTTCCGGGTCGGCCACGACGAGGAGGCCTGGCTCCTCGTCAACAACCGAGCCTTCGCCAAGCACCCCGAGCAGGGCGGCTGGACCGCCAAAACCCTGAAGGCGCGCCAGTCCCAACCGTGGTTCGACCCCGAGGGGTTCCTGCTCCACGAGGTCGGCGGCCGCCTGGCCGGCTTCTGTTGGACCAAAGTCCACGACGCCCCACCCGCGCGTGTGGGCGAGATCTACGTGGTCGCGGTCGACCCCGTCTTCGCCGGGCGCGGCCTCGGGCGCGAGCTCACCCTGGCCGGCTTGGCCTACCTGTCGGGCAAGGGCATTACCGAAGCCATGCTCTACGTAGACGCGACCAACACGGTGGCGGTCAAGATGTACGTCGACTTGGGCTTCGTGGTCAACCACATGGACCGCGCCTACACCGGCGACATCGCGCCAGGCCCTTTACCTCCCGGCTCTATGCCTGGCGGGGCTTAGCTGCTTGACGGGAAGCCTTCCCGTCTCCGTCCAGGTTCTCTACACCGTCGAGACTGAGGGTGCCGAGTTGTTCGGCCTTGGCGGTGCCGGCGGCGCCGCGGCGCTCCGAAGTCGGCGAGAGCTGCAGGTCCGGTGCCACCTCCATGCCCTTCACCCACACCGAACGGGCCACGATCTTCGACGTGTCCACGCGGTCTTTGTACTTCTCGGCGATCAGCGTGACCTCTTCGAGCAGTCCCTGCGAGAGCGTGGTCGGGTCGAGCCCGAGCGACAGGAACCGGTCGTTCCTTACCACGAGGTCGTTTTCCGCCGCTTCATTGCGGGGGTTGGGCAGCATCACGACCTGGGCACCTGTCAGCTTGGACACCAGGTTGGCGAGGTCGATCACCTTGTGGACCTCGGTCGTCTGGTTGAACACCGACACCCGGTCGCCCGCCGCCGGCGGGTTGTTGATAGCGATCTCGATGCAGCGCACGGTGTCGCGGATGTGGATGAAAGCACGGGTCTGCCCGCCCACGCCGTGGACGGTGAGGGGGTGGCCGATCGCCGCCTGCATGAGGAACCGGTTGAGCACCGTCCCGTAGTCGCCGTCGTAGTCGAAACGGTTGACGAGGCGATCGTCCATCGCCGTCTGGTCGGTCTGGGTGCCCCAGACGATGCCCTGGTGCAAGTCGGTGATGCGCACGCCGTCGTTCTTGGCGTAGAAGGCGAAAAGAAGCTGGTCGAGGGTCTTGGTCATGTGGTACACCGAGCCCGGGTTGGCGGGGTGGAGGATTTCCCGCACGATGTCGCCGTCGGGCGTCGGGACCTTGACCGCCAGGTAGCCCTCGGGGATCGGGGCCGACCCCGACCAGCCATAACCGTAGACCCCCATGGTCCCCAGGTGGACCACTGCGGCGTCCACGCCCGAGTCGACGAGCGCGCAGAGCAGGTTGTGGGTGCCCCGGACGTTGTTGTCGACCGTGTAGCGCTTGGTGTGCGGCGCGCGCATCGAATACGGCGCCGCCCGCTGCTCGGCGAAGTGGACTATCGCGTCGGGCTCGAAGTCCCGCAGCAAGTCGAGGAGGCGGTTGTACTGGAGTGCGAGATCCAAGTTGACAAAGCCGATCTCTTTCCCGGAGACCGACTTCCAGGCGCGCAGACGTTCTCCTATCGGCCGGATGGGCGTGAGCGACTCGACCTCCAGCTCGAGGTCGATCTTCCGGCGGGAAAGGTTGTCCACGATCAAGATGTCGTGGCCCTTGGACGACAGGTGCAGAGACGTCGGCCACCCGCAGAAGCCGTCGCCCCCCAAGATCATTATCTTCATAGCTCACCCACAGTACTGGCTAGCCCTACTTGGGCCCAAGTATTGGCCCTCGAGCGGTGGCCGTACGCTGGGTGGCGGTGGGACCGACCGTGTACGACTTGTCGCGTGAGCAACTGGCAGAGCTGCTCGCGGGGGAGCCCGGCTACCGGGCCGGACAGGTTTGGCGCGCCCTCTGGGAAAGGGGGGCCTGGCCGGAGGACATGTCGGACCTGCCCAAAAGCCTGCGCCACCGGCTGGGGAGCGTCCTTTGCCCCGCGCTCCACGAAGTCTCCCGGTCCGCCTCGGCCGACGAGAGCACCACCAAGTGGCTCTGGGAGCTGAACGACGGAGCCCGCGTGGAGACCGTCCTCATGCTGTACCCACGCCGTGCCACCGTGTGCGTCTCCAGCCAGGCGGGCTGCGCCATGGGCTGCAGTTTCTGCGCCACCGGCCAGGGCGGCTTCACCCGCCAGCTCTCTTCCGGCGAGATCGTAGAACAGGTGGTCGCCGCTCGGCGCGCCGCCCTCCCGCGCCGGCTCGACAACGTCGTGTTCATGGGGATGGGAGAGCCGCTCGCCAACTACGGGCGCGCCTGGGGGGCCGTCGAGCGCATCCACGCGCACCTCGGCATCTCGGCCCGGCGCATCACCTTGTCCACCGTGGGCGTCGTGCCCGGGATCAAGCGACTTGCCGGCGAGGCGCTACCCGTAAACCTCGCCGTGTCGCTCCACGCAGCGCGCGACGAACTGCGGGACCAGCTCGTACCCCTCAACCGCCGCTACCCGCTCAGCGCGCTGATGGACGCCTGTGCCGGTTACGTCGAAGCCAGGCGAAGGCGGCTGTCGTTCGAATGGGCACTGATCGCCGGCGTCAACGACACGGCCCGCGACGCCGCCGAACTGGCTCGCCTGGCGCTCGCCCTGCCCCTGCCCGCCCACGTCAACTTGATCCCGCTCAACCCGACCCCCGGTTACCCGGAGAGGGGGACGCCGCCCGAGGGGGTCGCCGCGTTCGAGGAGAGCCTCTTGTCACAGGGCGTGAACGTCACGGTCCGGGACAACCGGGGAACCGACATCGCAGCTGCCTGCGGGCAACTGGCCGGGAGCGCGGGCGGGCGACCGGCCGGCACCAGCCCGGTCGCGCTAGGAGCGCGAGAGGTGCCAAAATGAGAGGCAATGGGAAACACCCGATGGCTCGACCGGAGCCAACCCCAGACTCTCTACTACGGCAACATGCTGCTCTACTTCAATGCGGCATGGTGGCTGCTCTACCTGCTCCTCGGTGTCCCCTTCTTTGCCATCCTCGGCCTGTGGGCGCTCTTTTCGGGGCTCGGCATCGCCAACGAGAAGAGGTTGGGTTACTGGTCCGCCGTCGCCTTGGCAGTGGTCAACGTGCTCATGCTCCTCTACGTGTTCCTCCACGGGGGAGCCGTCTCCCTGGGCCTGCTGCTCAACCTGGTGTTCGGCGCCGCCCTGCTCGCACTGCTCCTCCACCCGATGAGCCGCAGCTACCAAAAGATCTGGTTCAAGAAGCTCAACCGGCGCTGAGGTGCCGGTGCGTGGGTTTCGCTAACCGACCTTGGTGAGCGCGCGGCGCAGGTTCCGGACGGCTTGGGCGATGCGTTGCTCGTTTTCTACTAGGGCAAAACGTACATAGCCCTCGCCCCCCGGCCCGAAGCCAGAGCCCGGAGAGGTGGCCACCCGGGCCTCGGTGACGAGGTGCTTGGCGAACTCGAGCGACCCCATTTCCTGGTAGGGCTCGGGCACGGCTGCCCAGACGAACATCGTGCCGGCCGGCTTGGCCACCTGCCAGCCGATCCGGTTGAGCCCGTCCACCAGCGCGTCGCGCCGCGAGCGGTAGATCTCGTTGACGGCGTGCGGGTAGTCGGGGGCCTCGTTCATCGCCACGATCGATGCGATCTGGATCGGCTGGAACGTGCCGTAGTCCAAGTAGCTCTTCAGCTTGGTGAGAGCACCCACCACTTCGGAGTTGCCGACGGCAAAAGCGACCCGCCAGCCTGCCATCGAGAAGCTCTTGGTGAGCGTGTACAGCTCGACGGCGACTTCCTTGCCACCGGGCACCTGGAGGACCGAGGGGGGCTCGTAGCCGTCGAAATAGGTGTCGGCGTAAGCAAAGTCGTGGACGAGCAGCACGTCGCGCTCCCGAGCGAACTCGACGAACTTGGCCATCGTTGCCAGGTCCACGCACTCGGTCGTCGGGTTGTGAGGGAACGAAAGCACGGCCACTTTGGGCTTCGGTGACGCGCCTTCCCAGGCGGATACGAGGTTGGCCAAGAAGTCCTCCCCCGGGCCGACCCGGACATGGCACACCGACGCGCCGGCAAAGAGCGGCCCGTAGAGGTGGATCGGGTACGAAGGCGAGGGCACGAGGGCGGTGTCGCCCGGCCCGACCAGCACCCACATCAGGTGGGAGAGGCCCTCTTTGGCCCCGATGGTGAAGACCACCTCAGCCTCGGGGTCGAGCTCGACACCAAAGCGCCGGCGGTAGAGCCTGGAGACGGCCAGGCGCAGGTTGGGGAGCCCACGCGACGACGAGTAACGGTGGTTGCGCGGGTTGCGGGCGGCCTCCGCCAACTTGTCGACGGCCACCTGCGGGCTCGGGATGTCAGGGTTGCCGAACCCGAGGTCGATCACGTCCTCGCCGGCCCGGCGCATCTGGTCGCGCAACTGGTTGATCGACGCGAACACATAAGGCGGCAGCTCGCCTATACGTCGGAACTCCATTGGACTCCTGGCCTCCTCGGTATGCCCCCGTCGAGGCTACTCAGCCCACCCTACTCGGCGAGTGACCAGGCGGACGCGCCCGGGCGCGGCACAGTCAGGGGGTGCGGGCGCAGGACCGGTCGCTTGGCCTTCAGGGGTGGGGGCCGGCGAAGCGGTGCAGCGCCACCGCCAGCGCCACGGCCACGTTGAGCGAGTCCACCCGAGGGGCCATGGGCACCCGTACCTGGCGACAGGCGGAGAGCACCGCCGCCGACAAGCCGCTCCCCTCGGCGCCCACTATGAGAGCGACCTTTTCCCCTTGGAGGGCGTCAGCCGCGTCCTGCACCGCCTCGGCCGAACCAGCCGGCGTGAGGGCGACAGCGACAAAGCCGTTCTTTCCCAATAACTGAAGGCTGCCCGGCCACGGTTCGAGGCGAGCGAACGGCATGCGGAGCACGTGCCCGAGCGAGACCCGGACGCTCCGGCGGTAGAGGGGGTCCGAGCAAGTCGGGTCGAGCAGCACTGCGCCGGCACCGAACGCGGTGGCGTTGCGGAAAATCGAGCCGAGGTTCTCCTGGTCGGTGACCCCCTCGACGACCACGACGAGGCGCTCTCGAGCGAGCAGGCTCGTCGCCTGCGCCGGCGGGAGCCGTCGGGCGAGGCCGAGAACGCCCCGGTGCACCTCGAAGCCGGCGACCCCGGCCATGACCTCGTCGTCTGCCACGTAAACCGCCGTCTCAGGCGGCAACGCGAGGCCGGCGAGGGCGGGGAGGCGCCGGCGCAGCACCAGCACCGACTCGAGCGGGTAGGGCGACGCCAGCACCGCCTCGAGGGCGAAGCGCCCCTCCACTATGAAGTACCCTCCTGCCAGCTCGGCGCTCCGGCGCAGGGCCGAGTCCTTCAGGTCACGGTAGGGACGGAGGCGCGGGTCGGCCGGCGAAACAACCTTTTCCGCCGGTGTCACTCCTCGGCACGGGCGCGCAGCTCCCGGAGAGCGGTATAGGTGATGCGGCCCTCAGCCCGGCGCTTCACGAAGACTGGCAAGGGGACTTTCAGCTCGACCACGAGGTTGTAGGTCACGTCCGCCGAGCCGTCGTCGGTCGGGTAGATCTCGTAGCTGCCGTCGAGGCGGCGCGTCACGTCGCCCTCGACCTGCCGCCACGAGAGCCGCGAGGGCGCCCCGCTGTAGTCGTAGCTGAGGGTGTAAGAGGTGCTCCGCCCGAACGCCGCCGCCCGGAAGGCCACCCGCAGCGGCCTGCCCTCGAGGTCGCGCTCCTCGATCGAGACGGCCTTTATGTCGCTCGCCCACTCCGGGTAGCGCTCGAAGTCGGTCAGCACCTGGAAACAGTGGTCTGGGCTGGCCCGGACGACCATCCTTTCGGTTACCTGCTCTTCCACCTGGCACCTCCCGGACAAAGAATCTAGTGCCGCCTATAGGGGCCCTCGCCCCCTTGCCGGGCTGAGAACACGTTGTTGCCCCCCATTGGCTGCTGTCCGCTACCGGGCAAAAGTCGCCCGTCGTGGCCCTACTGGGCGCCGCCGCCAGCCTCGCCGCCGGCCTCGCCGCCAGCCTCGTCGCCAGCCCGGCCCCCGCCTCCCGCCAAGCGCTCGAGGGCGTCGGCCAGGCGCAGGGAGAGGACGTCGTAGGAAAGTTCTCGCTCGGCGCGCCGGCGCCCCGCCTCCCCCATCCGGCGGGCGAGCGCGGGCTCGGTCAGCACTTCCACGAGAGCATTGGCCACGCCCTCGGCCTCGGCTTCCCGGTGGTGGGACGACAGGAGCGCCGTGGGCTTTCGTGGCTTCACGACCACGCCGGTCTCGCCGTCGAGCACCGCCTCACTGGACCCGCCGCTATCCAGGGTTATGCACGGGACGCCCGAAGAAGCAGCTTCGACGAGGACCACACCGAAGCCTTCCTGTTCGAGGCCCCCCCAGCGCGAACGGCTGCACAGGGCGAAACAGTCGGCACAGGCGTAGAAATCGGGGAGCTCGGCGTCGGCCAGCTCGCCGAGCAACTTGACCGGGACCGTCGCGGCGCCTGCCAGGCGCTCGAGACGCCCGCGGTCGCGCCCGTCGCCGGCGATCGCCACCGAGATGCCCGGCAGGCGCGCCGAAGCGCGCTCGGCGGCTTCGATCAAAGTGTCCATGCCCTTCCTGGGCACGAGCCGGCTCACGCTCACTGCCAGGGGACCACCCGCCGGCAACCCGAAGCGCGCCCGCGCCGCCAACCTCTCTATATGGGGGAGCGGCCGGAACCGCTCCGGGTCCACGCCCGGAGGGATCCGGACGGTTGGAGGAAGGTCCCCTCCCTCGTCGTCGTCCCTGCCGTTGCCCTTGCGCCCGGCCCGCAATACCCTCCGGCCCTCCGACTCGGCGTACCCGCCGGCGGCGACCCATAGCGAGGCACCTCGGAGCGCCCGGGCCATCAGCTGCCGGCTGGCGGGAAGGCGGCCCGGGACGGTCACCTCGGCGCCGTGGAGCACCAAGGCGTAAGGGAGCCCCAGGTGGGGCCCGAGGAGCCCGAGGGGTAACGCCGGGTCGATCACGACTGCCTTGGCGCCAAAGGCCTGGGCCAGACGGCGGACCTTGCGGGCGAGGAGGGGGTGCGGGAGCAGCACCGGCTCCTTGGACCGTACGACCCTGAACTTCTGCTGGGCGTCCCACCACTCGCTGCCCTGGTAGGACGCGGTGAGCACGGTCACGTCGTCGAGGGGGAGCCTTCGCCACAGTTCCCACAGGTACGACTGGATGCCCCCCACCTTGGGCGGGAAGTCGTTGGTGAGAAGGATGTGGCGGACCACTCGCACTGTTCTAGCCGCCAGCCGCTTCAGCTGTCGGGCCGCCCTCGGCGCGCTGGCCGCACTATGTTCACAGGGCAGTGGTCACAGCGTTCGTCTTGATCGACGCCGCGCCAGCCAAGGTGGCCGGCCTGGCCGAGGAGGTGGCCGGCATCGAGGGTGTCGCCGAGTGTTACTCGGTAGCCGGGCACGCCGACGTCGTGGCGGTCGTGCGAGTGCGCCGGCTCGAAGAGCTGGCAGAGGTCGTGACGGGCCGCCTGCACCGCCTCGAGGGGGTCGAGGACACAAGGACCCTGGTGGCGTTCCGGTCCTACAGCAAGAGGGACCTCGAGGCGATGTGGGAGCTCGGCGCCGGCGAGCCGGCGTGAACCAGCGCTGACCAGGGCCTGGCGCCTACCGGCTGCTCCGCTCCTTCGCCGCCTCCTGCTGGGACAGGCGCGACAGAGCTTCCAGGCAGTGGAGCGCCTTCCCGCTGTCGAGCGACTCGACCGCTTGGACGAGGCCTTCCTCGAGGCCGCCGGCTGAGCCGGCCACCACCAAGGCGGCGCCGGCGTTGAGCACGACCACGTCACGGTGCGGGCCCGCCTCGCCCCGGAGCACGGCGAGCGCCGCCTCGGCGTTGTGCACCGGGTCGCTGCCGGCCAGTGCCTCCACGCTGGCGGGGCGCAGGCCGAGCTCGCCAGGTTCGACGTACAACTCCTTCACTTGGCCGCCGCCCGGAGCGCCCGCCCACCACTCGACCACTCGCGACCGGGCCCCGGTGGAAAGCTCGTCGAGGCCGTCGTCGGCATGGACGACCCAGGCCCGGGCGGCGCCGGCGGACGCGAGCACCTTGGCGAGCGTCCCGGCCACCCGCCCGTCGCCCACGCCGACCAGCTGATGAGGGGCCCGGCCCGGGTTGGCAAGGGGGCCGAGCAGGTTGAACGCTGTCGGAACACCGAGCTCGCCCCGAGTCGGGCCCACGTGGCGCATGGCTGGGTGGTAGCGGGGTGCGAAGCAGAACCCGATCCCGGCTTCCTCGATGCAGCGCGCCACCGAAGTTGGCGGGAGAGCGATCTCCACCCCGAGCGCCTCGAGCACGTCCGCCGAACCAGTACGGGACGAAGCTGCCCGCCCGCCGTGCTTGCACACGGGCACGCCGGCGCCGGCCACCACGAAGGCCGCAATGGTGGAGATGTTGATCGTCCCTTTCCTGTCCCCCCCGGTCCCGCAGGTGTCCACGAGCCGGCTGGCAATTTCGGGCGCAAGGGGGACCGTCTCGGCCACCTCCAACATGGCCCCGAGCATGGCGGAGAGCTCCTCTACGGTCTCCCCCTTGCAGCGCAAGCCGAAGATAAACGCGGCCATCTGCGACGGGCTCGCCGCCCCTTCCAGGATCTCGCTCAAGGCAGCGCCGGCCTCTGCCGGCGAGAGGTCCTCGCGCGCGGCCAGCTTCGCGAGCACTCCCGGCCAACCGCCGACGCTTTCTAGGGGTACCTGGCTCACGTCCCAACGGTAGCGAAGCCTGGAGGACGCTCCACCGCTCCCCGGCCAACGCTCGGGCGCCCGGCGCGCTGGCGCGGCTGTACGGGGCCTTGGGCTCTCGCTGGTAGCTGCTAACGTGCACGCGCTATCGCGATCCTCGTCGTAGACATAGGCAGCAGCGGGGTCCGGGGCTGCGTCGTGCGCGCTGACGGCTCCATCACGGCCCGCCGCCAGCAACCCTTCACTCCTTTGCGCCCGTTCCCGGGGCTCGTCGAGGTCGACGCGGCCGCACTTGCCAAGGAGATCATCGACGTCGCCTGCTCCTGCCTGGCCGAGGCTGGCCCGGTCGAGGGCGTGGGCGTGACCAACCAGCGGGGCACGACGGTGCTCTGGGACGCCTCCACGGGAGAGCCGGTCGGGCCGGCGCTCAGCTGGCAGGACCTGCGCACAGCGGGCACGTGCCTGGCGCTACAGGGCGAGGGGCTCCGGCTCTCCCCGAGCGAGTCCGCCACCAAGCTCGCCTGGCTGCTCGACACCTACGACGCCGGCCGCAACCGCGACCTCCGCTTCGGGACGCTCGACACCTGGGCGACCTGGGTGCTCTCCGAAGGACAAGCCCACGTCACGGACCCGGGCAACGCCGGCGTGAGCGGGCTGCTGCCGACCGAGGAGCTCCTCGCGGGGCGGGGCGACCTGGCCTGGGACCCCGCCAGGCTCGAGCGCTTCCGTGTGCCCGAGAACGCCATGCCGAAGATCGTGGCTTCATCGGAGCCGGTGGCGGTGGCCTCCGCCCTCCCGGGCCGCCCGCCGATCTCGGGGATCGCCGGCGACCAACAGGCGTCCCTCATTGGCCAGGGATGCGTCCACCCCGGCGAGGCCAAGGCCACCTTCGGCACGGGCGCCTTCTTGGACATGAACGTCGGTGGCAGCCCCCCGCCCTTCGGAGCTTCCGCCAAGAGCGGCGAGCACGGCTGCCTGCCCGTCATTGCCTGGGGACGCGGCGGGCACTTGACCTGGGGCGTGGAGGCGCTCATGCTTACGGCGGGCTCGGCGCTCGCATGGCTGGTCGACGACCTCGCCTTGATCTCCGACCCGGCCGAGTCGGCCCAGGTGGCAGCGGGCTGCGACGACACCGGAGAAGTCTGGTTCGTGCCTGCCCTGATCGGCCTCGGCACCCCGGAGTGGGACCTGGGGGCGCGCTCGCTCCTCATCGGCATGAGCCCGGGCACTGGGCGGCCCGAGGTGGTGCGGGCCGTCCTCAGGGGCGTGGCCCATCGAGGCGCCGACCTGCTCGAAGCGGCAGAGGCCGACTCGGGCACGAGGGTGGCCCGGCTGAGGGCCGACGGGGGCATGACCGCCAACGAGGTGTTCGTGCAAGAACTGGCCGACGCCTGCCAGCGACCGGTGGAAATTTCGGCCGAGCTCGAGGCGACCTCGCTCGGTGCCGCCTTCCTGGCCGGCCTGTCGGTCGGGACCTGGTCCAACGAGGACGAAGTGGCCGGGCTCGCGGCACCTCGCCTCGTCGTGGAACCGAGCGGGGCGGGCCGGCGGGAACGCTGGAAAGAGGCCGTCGCGCGTTCGCTACGGTGGCTGCCCGAGCTCTCCGAGCTCCGGTTCTGATAACGCCCCCCGACGCCCGGACCGACCCTGCGAACGCCGGTATGGCGCCGCCTGAGGCCCCTGGCCGCACGAGCACCGCCGCTATGCCCCGACGCCCCGGTGGGCCAACCCCGGCCGAATTGCCCGTTTTGTACCAGTGGCCGTTGCGTCATAAACCACCCATTTGGGCCATTGGCAACGGCCAGTTATTGCCGTTAAAGTCGTTGTGGCTATGTGGAGTTTACGCGCCCGGCTGGGGCGCGGCTGGCCGCCGACCGCGCAATGCCGAAGGTTTCGGGCAGCGGGGCAGGCCGAAAGCAGCTCGCTAAATTCTGGCGTCAGACTTCCGAAGTTCGGCCGTACTCATCGGAAGCTCTCGCTCGCGGCCGGCGTGGCGCTTCTCGCTACGGCCCTTTTGGTCACATTTGGCGCGCCTTCGGTCCCCGCCGTCTCGGCACAATCCCTCACTGCTCCAACTTCGACAACGGCCAGCACTAATGGAAGCGCGTCCGAAAGCACGCCGGCGACGACCACTGCGGTGTGGGCCGGGCCGGCGGCGACGACCACGACCCCGTGGGCCGGTGCGGCGGTTACGACTTCGGCCGTCGCGGCTACGACGACGGCCGGGCCGGCAGCGACGACCACGGTGCCCGCTGCTACGACCACGGTGCCCGCTGCTACGACCACGGTGCCCGCTGCTACGACCACGGTGCCGGGCGAGACGACGCTCCCGGGCCAGCCCACCACGACGACTAGCGCACCGGCCGGTGCCGGCCCTTCGACCGCCACGCCCGGCTACTGGGTCACCACCAACGCCGGCTCGGTCGCGTCCTTCGGGGGCGTGGCCTACCGGGGTTCGCTCGGGAAGATCCTCCACCAGCCGATCGTCGGGGTGGCGGCCGCAGCAGGGGGGAAGGGCTACTGGCTGGCCGACGCCAACGGGGCCGTCTACCCGATCGGCACCGCCCCGAGCCTCGGCTCGCTGCCGGCCGGCGCTTTGGGTACTGCGGGGCGGGTCGTGGGGATTGCCGCCACGCCAGACGGCCAGGGCTACTGGCTCGCCACCTCGGCCGGCGCGGTCTACGGGTTCGGGGATGCTACATATCACGGCTCGGCCGCGCAGGTGCAGCTCACCTCGCCGGTGGTGGGGATCGCAGCTACCGCGGACGGCAGAGGGTACTGGCTCGTCTCGGCAGACGGCGGGGTGTTCGCTTTTGGCGACGCCCACTACCGCGGCTCGCTCGCCCCCGCCAGCCACGTCGCCCCCGTAGTCGGCCTCGCACCCACGACGGACGGCCAGGGCTACTGGCTCGCCACCTCGGCCGGCTTGGTGTACGGCTTCGGCGACGCCGGGGACTTCTCGCCGGCGGCAGATCTGTCTTCACCCGTCGTGGCCATCGCGGCCGCCCCTTCGGGCCAGGGTTACTGGCTCCTCGCCTCTGACGGCACCGTGGTGAGCGCCGGCAGCGCGCCCAACCGAGGTGGCGGGCAGGGCACGCTCCCCTACCGGCAAAAGGCAGTGGCGATGGCCGTTGGCGCCGGCAGTGGCAGCGGGGTAGAAAGCGCCGGGGCGTTCGGGCAGGGCTCGCCCTCGAAGCTGGTCGCCCCGCCTTCCACGACGGTCCCCGCGAGCACCACGACGACGGTGCCGACCACTACGACCACCACCCAGGCGACAACCACGACCACGAGCACCACGACGACGAGCACGACGACGACGAGCACGACAACGACCACGACGACGACAAGGACCACGACGCGGACGACCACGCCATCGCCGGAGCGGAAGGCCAAACCGAAGCCAAAAACAAAACCGCGGGCCAAAAAGCCGGTAACCGCGACGACCGCGCCGAAGCGCCTCGTCGGCCCCGCGGCATACCCCGCGGGGGCCAGGGGCTACGACATTTCGTGGCCGCAATGCGGCGGCCCGCTGCCGCCAAAAGCCAAAGTGGCGGTCGTCGGGGTCAACGGCGGGTGGGCGTTCACGGGAAACCCTTGCTTCAGCCGTGAAGCGCGCTGGGCAGGAGACAATTTGACGACCTATATCAACCTCAACTCACCGCGTGGTCCCAAGGCCGCCGACTGGCAGAGGGGGCCGGCTGGCAAGTGCGCGCGGGGCAACCTCTACTGCGAGTCCTACAACTACGGGTACAACACGGCCCGGTTCTCGGTGCGTTCGTCCCGGGCGCACAGGGCCACGAGCAAGACCTGGTGGCTCGACGTGGAAACCGGCCCCAACTGGCTGGCTTCTCAGCGCGACAACGCCCGCTTGATCGCGGGCGCCATCGCCGCCCTGCGCTCGATGCACCTCCGGGTGGCCATTTATTCGACGACCTATATGTGGGACATCATCACCGGCGGGTACGTACCGGGCACGAGCGCCTGGTACCCGACGGGCGTCGCCACACCGCATCCCTACCGGTGGTGTTCGGCGACCAGTTTCGCCGGCGGGCCGGTCAGCCTCGTCCAGCTGGCCGCTGGCCGGTACGACGGCGACTACTCCTGCTGACCCCGACGGGGCCTCCACCACTCGCGTGCGGCTGCTACTGGTAGAGCGACCGGCCTGGTCTAATGGGCGCGTGAGTCGCCGGCATGTCCCCCCGGCAGTTGTCTCGGCCGCGACCGTGGCTTTCCTGGCAGCCGGCCTGTCCGGCTGCGGGGGCGGCCGCCACTCGCCCGAGGCGGTCACCCCCACCTCCCCCGCGCCTCGTGCCACCACGACGCCGGCCACGGCGGTGCCCGCAACGCCGGCCGCTACCACCACGACACGGGTGGTCACGACGACGACCTCGACCACGACCCCGACCACGACCTCGAGCACGAGCACGACCTCGAGCACGACCACCACGGCCGCCAGCACGACCACGACCTCGAGCACGAGCACTACGACGGCCCCCTCGCGCTTCCCGCCGATAGTCAACCAGGCCATGGAGGCGCTCCAGCCGCCACCTTCGGGCATGGAAGCACCCGCCACGCTGCCCGCCACCACGGCTGGCGCTATTTCCGCAGAAGCCAACAAGAGCCTGGACGGGAGCTACTCGGTGACGCTCATCGCCACCCCCAAACCCGAACCGGTCAACAGCCCCGACCTCGGGCCGGCGGCCGCCAACCCGTCTTCGGACCTCGGCACCTTCTCGACCACCCCGGTCGACTCCACCAAGGCTGCTGCTTCGTACCTCGGGTCGGCGCTCACGGGTTGCGCCGGCCCGCAAAAACCTCTGAGCCTCCCAGGCACGGCCGCCACGACCTGCAGCACCGCCCAGGGGCCGGCCGTGGGCTGGAACACCGGGACGTGGAAAGTACAGGTCCTCGACCAGGGCGGTACGGCTACGCCTACCCCTCAGGCCGCGAAGCTCGCCTCATGGTTGGCTGGCCACAGCCTCCCGCAAGCCACCCAGGGCGTCGTCACGGTGACGGTGCCGGGGGGGCCCCAGGCGGGGACGGCGGTGACATCGGCCGTGATCTGGTACGCAGGGCACGACGTCTACCAGGTGAGCGCCCCGGGCCGCGAGCTCGCGGCCCTGGACCTCGCCGCTGCCATGGAGCACTGGCCCGGCGGATGAGCGCTAGCCGGGAGCCAGGCGGCCAGGAGCAGGCTCTCCGCCGCTAGTGCCGCCTTCGCCGGCGCTACCGCCCTCCTCGGCGGGCAGGGCCATCGACCGAGCCACGGCCAGGGCGGCATCGAGCTGGCGATCGCCCTGTTCGGCCCGCCGTTGCTCCTCGCGGGCCCACTCCACGAACAGGTAGGTGGCCATGGCCACTACGAAAAGCACACCGAGGCCCCAAAAGACGTTGCCGCCCTGGTGGGTGTCGACGAGCGTGTTGCCGGCCGGGTAGAGCGGGGACGTGGCCGCCGCGATGCCCACCCCGAGGAACCCTACGAAGGGTATGGAGCCGAACACGAGCGCGAACCGCCACCCGAACCCGAGCACCCGCGGGAGGGCGTCGCGCCCCACCACGGCCCACCACAAGAGGCTGCTCACCACCAAGATCTGCACTTGCGCATAGGCGAGCAGCAACGGGTGGCGCTCCGAGGCGGCGTAGACGGGTGTGAGGAGGTACACGTACAAGGTGGCGACGGCCGCCACGAAGCCCACGATTGGGTGCGACAACACCCTGGCAAGACGGCTGTGTAGGGAGTGGAGCAAGGCGCGCTCGATGCCGCCCCGGCTCGTCAGTAGCGCCAGGCGGACCGGGGTGCCGGCGGCCAGTAGTGGCGGGGCGACGTAGAACAATAGGAGCAGTTGCACGGCGTGGGTGGTGAAGTTGTCCTCTTGGTAGTGGGCAATGCCCCCGTCGAAGACGTACGCCACGATGAGCACGCCGACCACGAACGAGGCACTCGTGTACGGCGACCACTTCCTGGCCTGGCTGCCTTCCCCGCCGGGCCGCACCCGCCCCAGGCGGCGGACGGCACCCGCGTACCACACGAGCGCCGCAAGTGACGCACCGAGCACGAGAAGGCCAACCCAGGTCGCTTGCCAGTGGAACAGCAACACGACCGCCTTTGGGTCCGGGGACTTGACGGGCATCGCTCCAGGAAGGCTACGGCTCGGCCGAGGCCTCGGGGCCAGTAACGGCGGTCATCGCCTCGGCGCCGGCGGGCTCGGCGCCGGCGGGCCCGGCGCTGGCGGGCTCCGGGCCTCTTGGACGGCCGCCTACCTGCTGGCGCCGCCCGGTCAGGAACGCCCAGAGGACCACGGCCGGCGCAGGCGGGGCGTCCGGGCCCAGCGCGAGCTGGGCGGTCACGCGCTTTACGACTTTGCGCTCCATGTAGAAGGCGAGCAGTGGCAAGAACCCCGAGCAGACCATGCCGAGGAGCTGCTCGAGCCTGAAGCGCGCCCGCCCGGCGAGGTCCAAGCAGGTGACGAGGTAGACCATGTAGAAGATCCCGTGCGCCACGCCCACGATCTCGACCACCGATGTCCAGGGCCATTTGTTGTTGCCGATGACCTGGAGGGGGATGCCGACGAAGCACAAGATGGCGAGCCCCGTCCCGACGATCAGGACCATCACGCGGTAGCGCTTCAACGCTCCCTCGAGGCCTCCGAAGGGGGCGCGCGGCTGGGAGAGGCCGGCACCTCGGTTGTGCTCGCTCACGAGATTGCCGCTCCTCTCCCCGCGTCGGGCAGCTCGCCCTCCACGTCTCCCCCCAGCGTGCCTGTGGGCAGCCCTCGGGGGTTGCTCCAGGTCTTCTTGGCCTTGCCGGCGGCGAGCGACTCGAGGTAGCGGTTGTAGGCGGAGAGCTCCGGGCTCTCGAGCGCCTCGTAACGGGCCACGGGCTGCCCTTCGGAGTCGTCCTGGTGGTAGAGCCAGGACCTGCGCCGGCCCTCGGGAGCCTGCTCACTTTGAAGCCAATGCGCGACCGGCTCGTCGTGCACCAACTGCCACCACGCGACCACGCCGAGCACGGCAAAGAACGGCCATTCGATCGAGTAGAGGTACGAGAGCAGGTTGCCCGACAGGGCCCGGTGGACTTGCCACCAGCCGGCGGCTAGGCAGCCGGGGACAACCGTCACCAGGAGGAAGTGGAGCAAAAAGGCCCGGCGAGAAAACCAGCGCTCGCGCATCTCAGGCCCAATCCTACGCCCGGGGGCCCGGTAGCCAGCAACGCGGTGCCCGGCGCCCGGGCTGCTCAGGCGGCCTTGACCGCGCTCACGAGCTTGGCGAGGGAGTCCTTGGCGTCGCCGAAGAGCATGACCGTCTTCGGGTCGTAGAACAGGTCGTTCTCGACACCCGAGAAACCAGGGCGCATGCTGCGCTTCAAGAACACCACGTGTTCGGCCTGGTCCACGTTCAAGATCGGCATGCCGTAGATGGGGCTCGAGGGGGCGTCCCGGGCGGCAGGATTGACCACGTCGTTCGCTCCGACCACCAAGGCGACGTCTGTCGTGGGCAGCTCGCCGTTGGCCTGTTCCATCTCTTCAAGTTCTTCGTAGGGGACGTTGGCTTCGGCGAGCAGCACGTTCATGTGCCCCGGCATGCGCCCGGCGACCGGGTGGATGCCATATGTCACTCTCACCCCGCGTGCCTCGAGCGCCTTGGCGAGCTCGACGATCGTTTGCTGCGCCTGTGCGACCGCCAGGCCGTAACCGGGCACCATCATCACCCTGTGCGAGTAGGCGAGCAGTGTCGCAACGTCGGTGGGGTCCCCGGAGCGGTAGCTGCGCTCGCCCCCGGCGCCGGGCCCGGCGCCGGCTGTCACCGTCGAGCCTACGGCCGCGAACAAGATATTGGGCAACGAACGTCCCATGGCGTCGCTCATGAGCTTGGTGAGGAGGCTGCCCGACGCGCCCACCAGCGTGCCTGCGACTATCAGGACCAGGTTGTCCAGCGCGAAACCGTCGGCCGCGACGGCCAGGCCTGTGAACGCGTTGAGCAGAGATATGAGCACGGGTGTGTCCGCGCCTCCGATCGGGAGCACGATCCCCACCCCGACCGCGAGTGCCGCAAGCGCAGTTATCAACAGCCAAATATCACGAGGGTCGGCGACAGTCGCCACGGAGGCGCCCACCACGACCACCAGCACAATGCCGTTTGCGAACTGCTGGCCGCGGTACGTAATGGGGGTGCCTGTCATTATGCCCTGAAGCTTGGCGAAGGCAAGCATGCTTCCCGAGAAGGAGATGCAACCGATGGCCACGCCGAAGATCACCTCGACCGCATGGGAGGGGCCGATCCCTGAAGCACCGTCGTGAAGGAACTCGACAGTTGTGACCGTCGCGGCCGCGCCACCACCGACACCGTTGAAGATGGCGACCATCTGGGGGATCGCCGTCATCTGTATGAACCGCGCCGCCGGCACCGCGACCACGGCACCAGCCACGAACGCTACGGCTATCACCCAATCGTGGCTCGCCTTTTGGGCCACCCAGGTAATGGCCGCGGCGATGACCATCCCGACTATCCCGATCCACATCCCGTAACGGGCCTGCTTCGGGGAAGACAGCGCCTTCAGCGCAAGGATGAAGAACACCGCCGCGAGCAGGTACAGCCAAGTAAAGGTGTGAGGGCTGACCGAGACGGCCAGGTAGCTGTTCATCTGCCGGCTGCCTTGTCAGCGCCGGCTTTTTCGGCACCGCCCTCCTTGGCCGCACCCCCACCCGGCCGTCCGGGCTGGCGTCCTTTGAACATGCCGAGCATGCGGTCGGTAACCACAGCTCCACCGACGATGTTGCCCGTGGCGAGGAAGACCGCGACAGCGGCGAGGATGGTCTGCAACGTGCCGTGAGCGTAGCCGGCGACGACCATCGCTCCGGCGAGGATGATCCCGTGGATGGCGTTGCTGCCCGACATGAGCGGTGTGTGCAGGATCGAGGGGACCTTGGAGATCACCTCGTAACCCACGAACGCGGCCAGCACGAAAATGACCAGCAAGGTGACAGAGTCCGTGATCACTGCTTTTCCTCCAGGGCAGCTCGGGTGGGCTCGTGATGTACCGCGCCGGCGACGGTGACGAGGCTCTTGTCGACGATCTCGTCGGAGAAGTCCGGGGCCAGCCGTCCTTCCTTCACCAACAGGCTCACAAAAGAGCTCACATTGCGCGCGTAGAGGAGGCTCGCGTGCGTGGGCATCGAGGTTGCCAGGTCACCTGCCCCGACCACTAAGACGCCGCCATGGTCGAGCTCTTGGCCGTCCACGGTCAGCTCGCAATTGCCACCGCTCCTCGCGGCAAGGTCGACGATGACCGCCCCAGGCCTCATCGCCTCTACCATTGCCTTGCTGACCAGCACCGGCGCGCGCCGTCCCGGCACCGCCGCAGTCGTTATCACTACGTCAGAACCCGCCACGTGAGTCGCGATCATTTCCTGCTGGCGCGCCTGGAACTCCTCCGACTGCGCCGAAGCGTAACCGCCCTCGCCCTCTTGGGCTTCGAGAGCGAGCTCCAAGAAGGTGGCCCCGACACTTTTCACCTCTTCCTTGGCGGCGCTGCGCACGTCGTAGGCGCTCACCACTGCTCCCAACCGACGAGCCGTGGCAATAGCCTGGAGGCCGGCCACGCCCGCCCCCATGACGAGGCAACGCGCCGGCGGCACCGTCCCTGCGGCCGTCATCAGCAAGGGGAAAAACTTGCCCAGCTTGTTGGCTGCCACCAAGGCCGCCCGGTAACCGGCCACAGTGGCCTGCGACGACAGCGCGTCCATCGGTTGGGCGCGACTTGTCCGGGGGACCAATTCGAAGCTGTACGCCGTCACCTTGCGCTCCGCCAATGCCGCCACGACGTCCAGGTAAGCGGCCGGCGCCAAGAAAGAAAGCAACGACGAACCCTCTGACAACATCCCCACCTCTTCGGGGGTGGGAGGCTGCACCTTGGCAACAACGTCGGCTGAGGAATAAAGCTCTTCAGCAGTGGCTAAAATCGTTGCCCCCGAAGCCTCGTAGTCGGCGTCGAAGTAACGCGCATCGTCACCGGCCCCACGCTGCACCAGGACTTCGACGCCACCAAGGCGGGACAACTCTGACGGGACAAGCGCTACGCGCGTTTCCCCACTTCTTATTTCTTTTGGCACACCTAACTTCACGAGGGCCTCCATGCCAGCCAAAAGGACCCTACACCATGACGCGCATCATGGCGTGGGCCCCTCCCACCGGGCGGCAACTAGCGGGGCTGTCAGCGCCGCCGGCCACCTTTCTGGGCGGCGTCGTAGGCAGCCCTAACTTCGCCTGGTATACGCCCCCGGTCCCCGACCGCATAACCCTGGGCTCGCGCCCATTCGCGGATAGCGGCCTGAGATTCACCGCGCCCCGCTGCTGCCGGCCGCGTCGAACGCCCGCCGCGCCCTGCACCAACGGCACGGCGCCGGCCGCGCCCGCCTCGACCGACCTGATGGCCGGCCTGGGCATAGGTCTCCAATGCGCTCTTCACTTCTTCGAGGTGCTTCTTGCAAAGGTCGAGCGTGTATGTCTTTCCGCCGTAGATGAACGATATCGAATCCGAGGCGCTGACTTCGCCGTCTTCCAAGTCGCAAGTAACCACTACTTGCGTGATCCGGGCCACTATTAAACCCCTTTCGGTTTGCTCTGGCCGCGCACCTGCACGCGGACATCAATACCCAGGGTACTGGACAACGCGACCAATTACAATTCCCGGTGTAACCTCGGCTCTCGCCAGTTCTAAGCCTGCCTTTGTGGTGGGCGCTGCGGGCCTCGGTCCCGCGACCTTCGCCTTGTAAGGGCGACGCTCTTCCAACTGAGCTAAGCGCCCGAGCGCTTCATCGTAGCGCCCGAGCGCCAAGGGGCGCCCGCCTTGTCCGGGCGGCCCCTTTTAGGCGCTCTTCCTCTCCTCCGGCGGGCGGACGAGGGCGGCCGGCGCCGGCGCAATAGGGGCCGGCGCAATCGGGGCCGGCGCAATCGAAGTGGTCTTCCTCGGGCGTCCGCGCTTGCGCTTGAACGCGACCACCTGGCCCTCCACAAAGAGGTGGCCGCCCCAGACGCCGGCTGGCTCGCGCCGGGCGAGCGCGCCCTTTAGGCACGGGACCACCAGGTCGCAGCCCGCGCAGAGGCCCTTGGCGAACTCGATGTCCGCCACCTCGTCCGAGAAGAAAACAGCGGTGAGCGCCCCCGAGCCGTCACGGCAGGCCGCGTCCTGCCAATCGGGCTCCTCCGGCTCACCAAAGTCGTAGTCGCTGACGTCCCAGCTATAGGCGAACATCTTCACGGTTCCTTTCGCTTGTTCGTCGTTTCAAGTCCTGCTGCTGCGCGGCTCCTGGGGAAAAAAGAAAGGCCGCCGGGTGCGCCCCGGCGGCCTTTAGAGCCTTGCAGCGAGCAGGAGGTCAACTCGGTAATCGCTCGCTCTGGCTCATGGGCCGCTCAGGGTTGCAGTACCACTTGGACATAAAGAGATCCCGGGCGGGGGCCCCAATGAGGCCGGTGGTATTGCGGTGGGTGGCTCGGGGACGCGCCACCAACAGCCTCGGTCCTTGCATGCTGCTCACCGTGCTGTCCTCCTTCTGGGCGCGCTCTACTGCTACCTGACCATGCCACCACGTCGCCGCGGGGAAATCAACTGATTTTTCTCGCGTCGAAGGCCTGGCGGGCGGCCAACAGTTCGCCGGCCAGCTCCTCCAGTGCGGCGTCGGCCGCCTTGGCGAGGAGCTTCAAAAGCCGAGGGGCCGCGCTCGAGGCCCCACTAACGCTGCCTCCAGGAACGTCCGCCCGGTTGTCGGCCGAGAGCCGCCTTGTCGCACGCCTCGGGGACAGCCGTCGCAACCAGGCGGACGTTGCCTGTCGCGGCATTACGAGTAGCTTTGTGGCAATGGCCGTCATCGATGTGGCCGGGTATGTCGCCGAGCTGAAAGACCATGCCGTTGACCACGGGTTCCATGTCCACGACGAGAGGCACCTCGTCGAAACCTACTCGCTCCACCAGGCCTGGGAGGTCGACTTGCACCCCGAGGAGGCCTGCAACGGCCCGCTCGACCTCCACCTCGCCCTGGAGGTAGACCCGAGGGTGCTGCTCAGTTTCGAAGACGCCGTCGAAGAGCTGGCAGAGGGTGCTGACCCGCCCGACGATTACCACTTCCCCCTCACCTTTACCTGGGCGCTACCGCCGTTGCCTCACGGGCCCGACTTGCTCCGGCTGGCGATCGACCTGGCCGGCGTCGGCGGCGTCGACTTCCCCCTCGAGGTGTCGGCCATAGACAGCTACCCTTCGGCCACCGACCCCCCGGAACGCAAGCTCACCGTGATCGCCCACCAGAAGATTTCCCTGGCGCGGGTGCTGGCCGGCGAGGAAATGCTCTGTGAGGTTTTTGACCATGCGCTCGACGTGAGCAAGTACCTCCTACAAGCCGCACCGGAATGGCTGGGCCAGGAACACTAGGTTAGGGCCAAGGCCAGGGCCGCCCCGGCTGCCCTCAGGCCGTGAGGGCGCTGCCCGTCTGGCCGGCGAGGAGGCCGGCTACAACCTCCGCTGTGAGCGGCTTGGCGAACACGAAGCCTTGGACCTCGTCGCAGTCCAGTTCGGTGACCTTGCGGAGCTCCGACTCGGTTTCCACGCCCTCTGCGACTACGGACATGCCGAGGGCGTGGGCCATGGCCACGACGGCGGCGACGACCGACGCGTTGGCCGTCCCGCCCCCGAGGCGTTCCACGAAGCCGCGGCCGATCTTCAAGGTGTTGACCCCGAAGGCATGGAGGTAGGCGAGCGAGGAGTACCCTGCCCCGGGGTCGTCCAGGGACAGCCGGGCACCCATTGCCACCAGGGCGTCCAAAGTTTCCCCGCAGCGCGCCCGTTCTTCGAGCAGCCCTGCCTCGGTTATCTCGAGGCACAACTCTCCCGGGCCCAGCTGGTTGGCCTCGAGCACGGCTGCCACCTGGCCCACGAACTCCGAGCTCGCCAGCTGGCGCGTCGACACATTGACCGCCATGTAGAAACCTGGGCCCAGGTCGAGCGACGCTTTCCAGCGAGCCAGCTGCCCGCAGGCTTCGTCGAGCACCCACGAGCCGAGCGCGCCTATCAAGTCCAGCTCTTCGGCGAGCGAGATGAACTCCTCGGGCCCCAACACCCCTATCGTCGGGTGACGCCAACGGACGAGGGCCTCGACACCCACCAAGGTGGTGTCCCCGAGAGCGTAAAGTGGCTGGTAGAGCAGGAAAAACTGGCCCTCGACGACGGCTTTTCGGAGGTCGGCCGCGAGCCTTTTCGCGGCCCTGGCATGGCCCCGGAGCATGGGATGGAACAGTTCGACGCGGTCCCTGCCCTTCTGTTTGGCCCGGTACATGGCGAGGTCGGCGTCACGCAACAGTTCCCCAGGCTCGGCGCGCGAGTCCGATGTCACCACCACACCTACAGACGCTGTGAGCCGAAGCCTCTCGTCGCCGAGGGAGAAGGGGTCGGAGAACGTGGCAATGACCCGATCGGCGAACAGGTACGCATCGTCGCTCGGCGACAGGCGCTCCAAGAGGACCACGAACTCGTCCCCCCCGAGGCGGGCGACCGTGTCGCTCCCCCGCGTCGCCTGCGCAAGACGGCCAGCCACTTCGACGAGGAGCTCGTCGCCCGCGTCGTGGCCCCGAGCGTCGTTTATGAGCTTGAAATTGTCGAGGTCGATGAAGAGGAGGGCGACCCGCCCCGGCTCGCGCTCGAGGGACGCCAAAGCTCCCTGCAGGTGGTCCATGAGCGCCAGGCGGTTGGCGGCACCCGTCAGCGGGTCGTGGAGGGCCTGGTGGGCCAGGACTTCCTGCGCCTCCTTCAGCTCTGTCAGGTCGCGGGTGGCGGCCACGACCCCGACTACGGAGCCTTCTGCGTCCATATGCGGCACCATGCGGACCTGGAACCAGCTCTTGCGCCCACCTCCTCCGACGCTGTACTCGACCTCGCACATCTGCCTGGTAGACAGCGCTCGCTCGAGGCCCGCGGCGACCAGGGCCACTACGTCGTCCGGGCGGCCAAGCTCCGCGTCGGTCCGGCCGATCAGCGCTTCGGGCGTCGCCCCGACCATGGCGGCAGCTTTGGCATTCACGTAGCAATAGCGCAGTTCCCGGTCGTAAAAGCCGACTGCGTCCGGCGAGCTGTCCACTACCGCCCGCAGTTCGGCTTCCCGCTGCGCGACTGCCTGCTCGGCCCTCACCTGGCCCGTGACGTCCCTCGAGACGCCGAAGGTCCCGATTATCCGGCCGTCGTCGTCACGCAAGGGGCCCTTGCTCGTCCTGAACCAACCGCCGCTGTTGTCGGTGGTGTCACGTTCGAGCACGTCAGTGATGCCCTCGCCGGTCTCGATCATCCGCTGTTCCTCGGCCATCCAGCAAAGGGCGACGGGTTCGTCGACGAGGTCCATGTCGGTCTTGCCGATGAAGGACTCCGGGCCGAGGCGAGCAGCCTCCTCCGCGCGCCCGAGCCTCGCCAGACGCTCGGCATGATGCTGCACGACACCCCTGCTGACCAGGACGAAGCGATTGGCGAGATCCTTGAAGTAGACGGCCTCATCGCTCGACGCGAGGAGGTTGCGCAGGCACACACGCTCCAAGTGGCCATCGGGGGTCACCGGGACGATGGGTGCGCCGACGTCATCCACGGGCGTGGTATGGGCTCCTCGTGCGCCGGCGCCGGCCCGCGGCGCGCGTTCACTCTTTTCGCCCCTAAGTAGCATCGGTGTCGTATCGGCCTGTGGACGACCGGGCTTGAAGACCGTCCTACCTTCCCCCGAGCGGTGCCCCTTGGGCCTCGGCGGTGCAGGGACCGGCCGGCAGGGGCGGCCGGTCGTTCCAAAGAGCTCAGGCGGCGCCCGTCACAGCCGGGTCGTGAGAGAGCGCCCCAGCGGCGCGGAACCGCTACAGCACAAGTGCCAGGGCGCTCGTGCCCGCGAGCACCAACACGGCGTAATGGTGATCGGGCGTGGCACACCGATGCTCCGGCCGTCGGACGCGAAGATCTCGTTGCGGCTGATCGAGACCCACAACTTCGGCAACGGGGTCGTCATGCTGCGCTACGAGCGGCTGCTTTTGGGGCCTGCCAGCGGGTGAGCCGTTAGGCCATCGCCAGCCAAATATCCTGCCTGATCAGCGCTTTTTCTGGTGGTCTTAGGGTGGCACAATACGAGACCACCGTTTGCCCAGGTAGACGGCATATCGGTCCGTCTTCCGGCGTCCGGAGCCGTGTTTCGGCACCGTCCGGGCGAACCTCCCGTGCGCCTGACCGACCCGTTCTCCACCGAGCTCTCGGCCCAGCGCCGGCTCGAGATCCGCGACGGCGTGATCCAGACGGTGCGTGGCATCGTCAACCCGGACAAGCTCGGCCATCTCGGCCCGGTCTCCGACATCGCCCGGATCCGCCACAGGAACGAATACCGTGCCTCATGACCGTTCGCCGCCTGCGCCCATGGGATCCACCTCGGGGGCCGCGATCGACCCGGTTGGCGGCCTCGGGGTCGACGGCACTGAGTCGTCCGATGTGCACCTCACCGCCGGGCCGATCCCTCGAGTAGCGAGACGAGCCCGTCGATGGCGTCGGTGAACGCTTTCGAGGGGCCGGCGGCTCGTGCCATGACGTAGCCGCCTTGGACGACCGCACGATGGTCGCGGCGGTGGCGCGCACGTCGAGGGTGGCAGGCAGCTCACCCGCTCGCTGTGCTTCTGCGACGACCTCACCGATGCGACGAAGCAGCCAGTCGAAGGTGTCGTTGACCGGAGCGCGAAGCGTTTGGTCAGCGACCACCTCGGGTCGTAGCCGAGCCGCCCGATCCGGCAGCCTCGGCTGCTCTGGTCAGAGCCGGTGCTGGCGTGCGTCGTCGAGCTGTTCTTCACTCAGCTGGTTGGCGTCGACTCTTCTCGTGATGCGCCAGCGGTGGTCGATCGGACAGCGATGCAGGTGCGTCCCTGAGCCGAGGTGGACCGGGGAGCAGTGGTCCCGCAGCCACGTGCTGGTGTAGAGGTGCCCATCCGAGCACCGGTAGATGTGATCCTGCACGTCACCCTCCTTGTTGGTCGTGGGTCGTCATGATTCGAGGACCGCGTCGGGTCGGAAGCGGCGGGCGACGAGAACCGTGCTCGCGACGGCGACAACCGCGGTGGCGCCACCGGCGATCGCCAGGAGCCGGGCCGCTCCGATATCGGGGGCCAAGAACGTGAACACGAAGAACACGCCGAGGGCGGGCAGCATCGCGGCGCCGCCACCGAGACCGCCGCCACCCATGTTGAGCCCGTAGCTCCCCGGTTGGGCCAGTCGGGGGTAGAGGAGGTTCACCAGCAACGACAGGGCGGTCGCGCACCAGGCGGCGAGCAGCGGGAGGATAAGGACGGAGAGCAGGTAGGCGACGCTGAGCGAGAGCGTGGCGCCACTGGCCCAGACGACGATCACGAGCACCACCGCGCCGAGCGCGCTCATGCCCGCCCAGTAGAAGACCGCGAGCGTCCCGATGTAGCCGAGCAGGGCGACCATGATGCTGCCGGAACGGTAGGGACCTGCGAGCAGCGCCTCGATGCCACCGCGGCTGGCCTCCGAGCCGATCAGGTTGCGGACCACGAGACCGACAGCGATCGCGCTGCACAGGGCGATCAGGCCCGGGAGGAGGAGCAGCACGACACCCAGCCCGACGCCGTCGGCGTGTGCCGCGTAGCTCGACGCGAAGCGGGCGAAGGTCCCCGCACCGTTGACCGGGCCCCCGAGCGTCGCTGGCACGACCGTGAGGCCGAGTGCGACCACGAAGGGCACGAACCCGACGAAGAGGTAGCGCAGCCCTTCCCGGCGGGCCCGCCACGCCAAAGCTGAGATGAGCACCCCGGAGCCGCCGCCGAAGTCCCTGGCGCCGTCAGCAGGCATTGGGGCCCGGTGCTCCTCGAAGCGGCGAGCCGTCCTGGGCGCCATCTTGGAGGTGGAGGTACAGCTCCTCGAGCGGATTGGCTAGCGGGGCGACCTCGCGCACGCCGATCCCGGCGGCCACGAGGCCGGCGACGAGCACCTCGACGCCGTCTTCGTCGGCGACGTCCACGACGACGCTGTCTTCTCGAGCCGCCTCCGGCGCATAGCCGAGCCGGGTGAGCGCACCGGTCAGGTCGCCTCGTGCCCGGACCCGGAGCTGGTAGTGGCTCCCCCCGAGCTTGGCGCGCAACGCGTCGGTGGCGCCATGGCCGACGACCCGGCCGTCGTGGATCACCGTCACGTCGTCACCGAGGGTGCTCACCTCGGCGAGCTCGTGGGTGGAGACGACCACCGTGCGCCCCTCGTCGGCGAAGCGCCGCAGGTGGTCCCGGAGCTGCCTCCCGACGCCGGGGTCGACCCCGGCGAACGGCTCGTCGAGCACCAGCACGGGCGGGTCTGCCAGCAGCGCCCGAGCCAGGCTGACCCGCTGTGCCTGGCCTCGGCTGAGCCCGCTGGCGCGCCGGGTGGCGATCGGACCGAGATCGAGCAGCTCCACGGCACGCGCTACACAGGCGCGCTGCGAGCCCGGCGCCAGCGCGAGGACCCGCGCCCAGTAGGAGAGGTTGTCCACGACGCTCAGGCGTGGGGCGAGCGCGGCGCGGTGGGCACCCACCCCGATCAGTGCCTTCGCCCCAAGGTCGTCGTGCAGGTCGCGCCCGTCGACGAGGACCTGGCCGGCGCTCGGCGCCAGCACCCCGGTCAAGGTCCGAAACAGCGTGGTCTTCCCGGCGCCGTTCGCCCCCAACACGAGGTGCACGCCGGCGTCGAAGGCGACATCGACGCCGTGGAGGACCTCCCGGTCCCGGTACCCGGCGTGCACCGCCGTGGCGGTGAGGGTGGTCACAGCGCCGCTTGGGGTAAGAGCACGAAGAACCCCGACACCCGGCCCTCGGCGTCGAAGGCGACCCGGCCGGTGCGGACGGCGCGCTCGAAGACGAGCGGCACGTCGACCACGGTGTGCCCGCCGTGGACCTTTACCGCCGGTTTGCGGATCCGTATGAGCCGGCCCAGCTCGGCGTCGAGCCTCGAGCGGACCGAGTCGAGCAGCTCCGCCGGGCACGCCTCGGTCATCCGCTCAGAGAAGCCCGAGCGCATCTCGGCCCACTCGCCGGCGAAGAACTGCCCGAGCAGCACCGCTGCCCGCTCCCTGGCCTCCGGTATGGCCTCAGCGGGAGGGTCCATGGCGGTCTCCTCGTCCTCGCCGCCGAAGCGTTGGAACGCCGCTTGTCGAGTGACCTGCAGGGCTTCTCCGATCGCCGCCCAGGTGCAGCCCGCGCCCCGGGCCTCGACGGCGAGGGTCCGCACGATGTCATCGAGCAGGATCCGCAACCGGTGCGTCCCACCCAACGACGCGAGCACTGCACGTGCCCCCCGATGCGGGTCCCGCAGACTCTCGGCCAGCATCTCGGCGTTGTCCGCCAACAGGAGCGCCAGGACCTCACGGTCCACGTCGACGAGGTCAGCGAGGGCGGGGAACTCCACGACTGTAAACCTACATTGACAACGACCACGCGTCAAGCTAAGTTTACGAGCGCCTACCCCCGAGCCTGGTGGTTCCGAGCCGACGGCCGATACGCTGATGTGCTCTGCGGCGGCCCGCAGCAGCAGGTCGCGCTTGAGTTCGGGGTCGAGTCGCACCGACTCGACCGAGGACGCGGCAGACCCCATCGTCGGACGACCACCGCGGCGTCGTCGCAGGATGTCCTCGAGGGGGCGTCGTGCGGCACTGGTAGCGCTGGGTTGGGTCGCTCGGCTCAGTCGGCCTTGGTGAGCGCGAGGAAGGCGTGCTGGAGGTCGCCTCCGGTGATGTCGATGTCGCTGATGGCGTGGCGATGGTCGTAGAGGGCCCACAGGGTGGTATCGGCCTCGGTGGTGGTGAGGACCACGTGGTCGTGGTCGACGGTGACGTGGGTGACGCCGGGAAGCTGTCTGAACGCTTCGCTCCTCGCCTCGGCGCAGCGAAAGGTGACCTGGCGTCTGATGCCGGCCGCGGCCCTAACGTCGCCTGGGGTGCCGTCGGCGACGACTTTCCCGGCGCGCAGCACCACGATCCGTTCGGCGAAGGCGTCGGCCTCTTCGAGGTAGTGGGTGGAGAACACGATGGTCCGCCCGCCCGCCGCACCGGCTCGCAAGGCGGCCCAGAACGCTTCTCGGGCTTCGACGTCCATGGCAACGGTCGGCTCGTCTAAGACGAGGATGTCGGGGTTGCCGGCAGCGGCGAGCGCGAAGCGGACCCGTTGGGCTTGGCCGATCGAGAGCTGGTCGCTGCGCCGGTCGAGCAGGTCGGCGATGCCGGCCGCGGCGGCGAGGTCGGCTGCGGCGGCAGGGTTGGGGTAGGCGGATCGGACCGCGTCAACCAGGGCGGCGACCTTGACGCCGGCCATGAGCTGGCCGTCTTGGAGCATGGCGCCGACCCGACCGGCGGTGACCGCCCGGGCGGGGGTCATCCCGGCCAGGTTGGTGGCGCCCTCGTCGGGGTGGCGCAGGCCGAGGAGGATCTCGATCGTGGTGGACTTGCTGGCCCCGTTGGGGCCGAGCATCGCCACGGTGGCCCCCGCCGGGATGTCCAGGTCGAGCCGGTCGAGCGCTCGCAGCGGCCCGTAGCACTTGGTGACGCCTCGCAGCGACACGGCGCCCGCGCCGACCGGATCGGTCATCTCGCTCCCGTGGCCTGCCTGCCGGCTCCGCAAACCGGAGCGGGCGGTGAGCGCCACGGCGAGACCGGTCAGCACAATGGCCCAGACAGCGAGCGAGACCACGTCGCCGACCGAGGGTGCCATCCCGGCGGCGACCTTCCAGGCCAGGTCGGCCTGCTCGTAGGAGGGCAGCGCCCGAGCGATGTCACGCAGCAGCGGGGAGAACTGGGCCGGTGGCACCCACAGGCCGCCGAGAGCGGCGAGAGCGAACCACGCGGCGCTGCTCAGCGCGTAGGCCGTCGTCGAGGACGTCGTCGCCCCGATGGCGATACCGAGCGCGACGAACGGGACCGTTCCCACCCACAACAGTCCGAGGCCCGCCGCCCACTGCCACGCCTCCAAGCGCACCCCGTGCACCACGGCGGCGGTCACCCCGACCGCGACCAGGGCGGGCAGCGCGGCGATCATCCCGGCGCCCACCCGGGCGGCCATGACCCGACCCGGGCGGACCGGGGTGAGACGCAACGCTCGCAGCCAGCCGGTCTCGCGGTCTCGGGCCAGGCGCGGTGCGGTCGCCGACAGCGCCCCCCACATGGCACCGAACGCGGCCATCGCCACCATGATCTCCACCTTTGCGGGCAGTTCGCCGGGGCTCGTCGCCCGAGCAGAGAAGATCCCGGCGAACAGCAGGTAGAAACCGACCGGTGCCACCACCGCCAAGGCCACGTAGCGCAAGTCCCGCAGGCTGCGGGCCAGCTCCAAGCCGAGCCAGCGTCTCACGCCCCATCCCCCTCGTCTTCGAGGCGGCCGGCGGCTTTCGCCGCCTCGGCCACGAGCACCGCCCGGATCTCAGCGACGAAGCGCTCCAAGATCGCCAGCTCCCCGACCGAGTAGCCCGCCAGCACAGCCTGGGTGCCCTCCATCAGGCCCTGGAACGCCTCCCAGCCCCGGCTGCGGCCGAGGTCGGTCACCTCCACCCACACCCGGCGCCGGTCGGTGGCGTCGCGGACCCGGCGCACGAGCCCGAGGCGCTCGACCCGGTCGACCACGCTCGTCACCGCGGACGTGCTCAGCCCGGCGCGCTCGGCCAGTTCGCCGGCCGAAACGCCACCTGCACGCGCCGCGATCTCCAAGCAGCGCAGGTCGCTGCGGTGCAGCCCCATCCGAGCCGCCACCGCCTCGTCGAGACGGTCGATCTCCGAGCCGAGCACCCGCAGCGACATCCCAACGGACCGGCGCAGCCGCAGCGCCTTATCGGTCGTATTATCTCGATCGTCGGAACGTCCCACAGCCGAGAGGTTATCGTTCGCGCCACACCCGCGCTGGCGCTTCGAGCCAACCATCGAAGGGCCCGCGACGGTGGTCGGGTCAAGATCCCCCGGGACCCTCGCTCACCAGATCCGCTGCTGCCGGCCAGGTCGATGCTGGAGGCTCGTTTCCAAAGCCGATCGACTACCGAGACAGGTGGTGCAGGCTGCATCGTTCTGCATCGGCCCAAGTAGTGTGGAGGCATGACGAAGGCCATCACCTTGCGCCTCGACGACGCCGATCACCAGGCGTTGGCCCGTCAGGCCGACCAGCTACGGGTATCGCCGGGCACGCTGGCACGCATGCTCGTCCACGCCGGCCTCGAGGAGCGCACGCCCGTAGAACGGGACGCTCGGGCGGCCATTGCCCGGCTGGTGCGACGCTCTCGGCAGCGGCCACCAGCCGACGCCGTAGCACTGGTGCGCGACGCACGTGGCGCGCTCGGCTCACGCAGGTGAGCGTCGTGGTCGATGCCAGCCTGATCGTTGCGCTGCTGGTCGCGGACGAACGTCAAGCAGCGGCCCAGAGTCAGCTCGAGAGTTGGGTGGACTCCGGCGAGGAGCTGCACGCACCGGCGGTACTGCCCTACGAGGTGGCCAACGTCCTTGCGCGGCTGGTGTTCGCCGGCGACCTGGAAGCCGACGGCATCACCGATATCTGGTCGGACTTGGTAGCCCTCGGCATCGAGCTCCACCCGTTCGACCTCAGCAGGGACGGCCCCGCCGTCGCCGCGATCACCACGCAGCTACGGCGCCGCCACGCCACCGACTCGACCTACATTCGACTGGCGCAACGGCTAGACACGGACGTGTGGACTCTCGATGGCCCTCTCGCCCGCAACGCGGCCGACGCCGGCCTACCGGTCAAGCTCATCACCTGACGCCTGTCCTACAACGGGATCGGCATCCGGACGGTGTTTCAGCCGAGAGCCTGTTTGGCTGCGAACAGCTGGCGTTCGGCTTCATCGACGCTGCGCCTGACTCGGGCGACGTCGACGACCTTGCCTGCCGCCGAGGACAGTGCGGCTCGGCGGACAAAGGCAGAGCGGCTCATGCCGGCCGCCTCGGCGGCCTCGGCGAGGCGGTCGGCCTCGGCACGGCTGAAGCGCGCCGAGACCATCACCGAGAGCGTCTCGGGCCCTCGGACCTCGACGGGGTCACCCCAACGGTCGTCCTCGTCGCGGTGGCGGTAATAGTCTTCGGCTCGCTCGGCTTCTCCGGGGGGTCGTTGGGCGTCGTCAGTCATCTCATCTCCCAGGCTGCGATTGGGCGCAGCACACGTCTGACCGGGTCGTAGGCTACCACCACTCCCAGTCGCCGGCCACCGTCGGTGGTTCCTTCGGCGAGGAAGTCGCCGCTGCCTCGCCCGCCGGGCCTTCCGGCCCGACGGGCGGCGTGAATCTGCTCGATCTCGGCGACGCTGACGCCGTGGCGGGTGGCGTGGGCCTCGTTGTGCTCATCCCACTCCACCGCCTCCCACACCAACACGTACTACACACTACCGCTGAGTGTACTACCGAATCCGGCGGCTGCGGCCGGTGACCGGGAAGATGTCTGCGGGCCGGCCCATCAAGGCGGTGCGCCATGAGTGCCCTACTCGTCGGGTACGCCCGATGCTCCAACCGACGCCCAGGACCTGACCGCGCAGCGGGATGCGCTGGGCGGCCTCGGTGTGGCGGCGGAGCGGATCTACGTCGATCACGGCCTGACCGGCACCAACCGGGAGCGGCCCGGGCTGCGCGAGGCCCTCGCCGCGTGCCGGGCCGGGGACACCCTGGTGGTCACCAAGCTCGACCGGCTCGCCCGTTCGCTGCCCGACGCCCGCGCCATTGCCGACGAGCTCACCGCCCGCTCCGTGCGCCTCTGCCTGGGCGGGTCGGTCTACGACCCGACCGACGCCGTCGGGCGGCTACTGTTCAACGTGTTGGCAATGGTGGCCGAGTTCGAGGCCGACCTGATCCGCCTGCGCACCCGGGAGGCCATGTTGGTCGCCAAGGCCAAGGGGCACCTGCGTGGCAAGCAACCCAAGCTCAGCCGCCGCCAGGAAGCCCACCTGGTCTCGCTCATCCGAAGCGGCGAGTACCGCACCGCCGAGGTCGCCGAGCTGTTCGGCGTGGCCCGCTCCACCGTCTATCGGGCCATCGAACGTGAACGGGACCGCGCCCGTGCCGACAACGGGACCCTCGTCACGGCCAGCTGACAACAGTGGGCTCGGCGTCCCGCAGCGCACACCCCTGCGGGACGCCGGGGCCCAAGCTCCTCCGTCGGCCCGGCGATTGCCGTAACAGGTTCAGCTTGCAGGACGACCGGGAGTCGACGTCGGGGGGCGCGATAACCGTCGTTCGACGCCGCAGGGACTCGCCGGACGATAGGGTTCTGCGGTTCGGCGTGACCATTCTGGGCGTCCCTGATCGGCACTTATCTTCGAGGGCAGGGGCCCGGCGCGGGACTGGGACATCGCGGCGGCGCGGTAGGGGCTACCTGGCGGGGCCACGCGGCTGAGCGATGTGACTATAATCATGGTCATGCAAGAGACGCTGCCCCTCGCCGAGATCAAGGCACACCTCTCGGAGATCGTGGACCGCGTCGAGCACGAGCACGACCGCGTCGTACTGACCCGCAACGGTCGCGCCGCCGCCGTCATCATGAGCCCTGAGGACCTCGAGGCGCTGGAGGACACCTTGGAGCTGCTGTCCGATCCGGCGGCGCTCAAAGAGATCGACCGCGCACGACAAGACGTCGCACGGGGCAAGGTCGTAACCGCCGAGGAGCTCCGCGCCAAGTACGTGCGACGGTGAGCGAGCCGGCGTACCGGCTCGTCATGGCCTCCGGCGCAGAGCGTGCCTTGGCACGGTTGCCCGAGAAGGCCGCTGCGGCCGTGGTCGAGTTCATGACGGGGGCACTCGTCGAGGCGCCTCGTGCGGTGGGACATCCTTTGCAGCGGGAGCTAACCGGACTGTGGGCAGCCCGTCGAGGTCCGTACCGGGTGATCTACGAGATCGACGACGATGCCAGGATCGTCAGTGTCTTGCGTGTCGACCACCGTGCCGACGTGTACAGATCGCACTGAGGTTGCTCCGAAGATCACGCCGTCGGCGAAACCATGTGACCCGAAACGCCGGGACGGGACCACCATCCAGATGCTGATCGGCGTGCAGGGCAGCGTCCGGCCTCGCCGGGCACAAGCACGAGTGTCCTCATGCCAATCTGCCGGTCAGTCCACGAGAAGCCGCTCGAGCTTCTCGAGCTGCTCGGACCAGCCCTGCTCGGCACCGGCCATCGCCTCGGCAGGCGGCAGCGGCTCGAAGTAGGACTGTCGTACGGTGAGCGCCGTACCCCCGTCGCGAGCTTCGAAGGTCACCTCGATGAGCGTTGCGAAGAGCTCGCCCTGCTCGTCGTTGATGGCTCGGCCGCTCATGACGAGGCGATGCGGACGATCGATCTCGTAATACTCCCCGCCCATATGGTGGGAGAACTGGGCGGCGGCGGGAATGGAACCCGGCCACTCCATGGCGAGGCGGTACTTTCCGCCAACGCGAAGATCGACCTCAGCGGCGGGGCAGGTGAAGCCATTGGGCCACCACCATTTCTTCAGTTGGTCCGGATCGGTGAAGGCGTCAAAGACGCGCTCCGGCGGGGCCGTGAGGGTGCGCTCGATGACGAGCTGCTTGGTTGGAGTCGCCGATCGGACGTCCACGGCGGTACGGAACTCAGGCATCGGGGCTCTCCTCAATCGTCGCTCTGGGTTTGCGTAGCAAGATGGGCCTCGAGACGGTCGAGGCGGTCGGACCATTGGGCATGCGCACGCCGGAGCCAGTCGTCCACCGGAGCCAGGCCCTCGAGCTGGAGTCGCGCCGGGCGGCGCTGGCCGTCGCGGGCCCGACCGACCAGGCCGGCCCGCTCCAGGACCTTGAGGTGCTTGGTGATGGCAGGCTGCGTCAGCGTGGAGGCCTCTGCGAGCTCGACCACACCAGCTTCGCCGGCCGCCAGGCGCTCCAAGATCGCCCGACGGGTGGGGTCGGCAAGGGCGGCGAAGGCCCTACTCACGGGATCCTCACTAGCCATCACCGTCAGATTATATCACCGGATGGTAATAGTCAATGGGTGGACGGAGCGCACCCCGAGCGCCTGAGCGTCCCGATCAGCAACCGTTGGACCACCCGACCATGGCGACGGCGCCGGCCCCGTCATCGAGCCCCGTCATCGGCCCCGCCTTGGCGGTCATCGCCCGGGCGCGGCAACACTCAACGCGTCCGACGACCCGACAGGACTGCCATGTCCCCGAACGACGAGGTCATAGCGGACGGCGGTGAATCCCCGACCGCCGGTTCGGGGGACGCACAGGTTGACACCCGCGGTCGTACTCGCAACGCGCGCCGACTCGGCAATCTGCGCTCCGTCGCCCGCCGGGGGCGTTGTCCCGGTTGACGATCCGCTTGCGGTACGCACATGCGTTCCCCCTCTCGCCGGCGGACGGGTGCCCGCCGGGCGTTCGCCTTGCGGCCGCCGATACCAGCGCCGGGTGTGGCGATGGACTCCTGGGTCTGTGTGTCGTAGGAGAGTAGCGGGCCGCCTCGGAGGAGGTCGTGAACGCCGGGCGGTGGTCCGTCGCTCGCATCGATCCGTTGCCCCGGCCTTGGCGCAGCTCGTACCGGAGGGGCGCTGCGTGCTGCTCCCGCAGCGCCGGGCGCTCCCCTCGACGCTCCCCTACCGGCGGCGCTTCGGGCGTTCCTTGGACGCCCGGGGTGGATGCCCCCCCCACGGGGCAGGCGGCTGCTGGCACTCGAACAGGGCCGTGCACCGTGGGGCTCCCCCGGCTGGTCTCCTCGTCGGCGATCATCACCACGTGGCGGCTCTTGCTCTGGCGCAGGCGGCGGGGCTTCGCCAGGGCGGGGCTGTCGGCGGCAGGCTCCATGACCGGCTGTGCCCCGGTCGCGCCGACGACGCTGAGGACGGACTGCCCGTCGCCGGTCTCGACGACGGCGATCCCGTGGGCATCGCGCCCGGCGAGCTCGGCCGAGATGCGATCCCCCTGCTGGCGCCCTGCCAGGACCGCGACCACGGGGAGCTCTTCGCCCGCGGGTCCGGCGCGTCGGGCGGGGCAGGCTGCCGATGGAGCCGCGCTGTGCTCCCCAGGCGGGCAAGCGCCGCCCATGTCAGGTGGTCGAGGACGACCGGGGTTCCGATTGGCACCAGGTCGAAGCCCGTACCCGGAGACCCGACGGGCTCGCTAGGCTAGACCGAAGGGGGACGCTGGTAGATGGCGAAGCTCGCATGCCCGCCGCCGCCGAGACGCACCGTGCCGGACGTGGCCTCCCGCCCAGGGTCGGCGTGGGCCGGGCCTCGAGCGTCGTGGGCGACCAGCGCGGCGATAGCGGCGGTCATCCGCCTCGCCTCGCCTCGGTCGAGCTCGCCTGCCTCCTCAGCTCCGAGCCTGAGGAACACCGGGACGAGCTCCGCCTCGGCGGGCCAGCCGTAGCGGAACGCCTTGGCGGTGAGCTCCCGCGGCGACTCAGCCGGCGGGTCGAGCAAGCACAGCAGCGTGCCCGCCGGCGCCGGTACAGCCTCGCCCGGCTGCCAGTCACGCAGGCCCGCGGGGGCGTGCTCGCCGGGGTAGACGACGAGGCCACGCTGTATGCCGGCGTTGCCCATGACCACGGCCGAGTGGCGGGTGCTCTCCTCCTCGACGCTCACCTCAAGCGCCAGGTCGATCTCGTCGCTCCAGCGAGCCCACGGCTCGGCCCGCCACAGGGCGAGCGCCTGGGCGACGAGCACCCGCCAGTCCTCGGGGTCGGGGAGCTGTTCAGGCTGTGCCCGGCCGGCCATGTGCCCGACGAAGCAGTCGAAGACGTCCTCGGCTTCCGTCCCCGGCACCACTTCGGTGATCGGCGGCAGCGCGCTGGCGGGCATCAGCGCGCCGAGCGACTCGGCGAGAAGGTCTGCGAGCCCCGGGCCGCACAGCACGCCGTCGGGCCGCAAGGGTGGGAGGGGGCCGGCGGGCTTGGCAAGCGCCGTGTCGCACGCCGAGCCGAGCGCCTCTGAGTCGCTCGGGGCCACTGCGACCCCAAGGGCGAGGCCGGTAGCGACGTCGAGCACCAGGGCTGCTCGCAGCTCGGCGTGGCCAGGCACGCGGACAGCGTGCGAGACGTCGCGGGCGAGGACGAGCCATCTGCGATCGGTGCCGGCCATGACGACCAGTATCGCCCCTATCCAAGTGGGGCCCGCTCGTGTGTGCCCGCTCGTGCGTGCCGACGACCCGGTCGCCAGGAGCAGTGGCTGCCCTGGGCATGCGCGTAGAGTGCAGCATGGCCGACGAGACCCTCCGCACCCACCACACCCTCCCGCGATGACGCGCCGGGCCAGGTCCGGAGCGTCGTCGTCGCGGGTGCCCGGCGTCGGCGACGTGGAGCTCGCTGAGGTAGCGGCCATCCTCGACACGCCACTCGCTGCGCTCATGGGCACCGAGGAGGCGCACGCGCAACAGCTCGGCACCGAGGCGGCGGCCGCCCCGGCGATGTCGCGGCTCGCCGAGGTGGTCGCTTTCGTGGGCTCGGGGCGCCCGGCAACCCAGGCCGGCAACCTGAGAACCGCCGACGCGATCGCACTCGCGCGCCGCCTCGACACCGGAGAAGAGATCCCCGAGCGGGTCCGCTCCCTCGACGACCTGCCCGACACCGCGCACGACTTCGCGTGGGCAGCCGCGGCCGGCTTTCTCGCCCGGAGCGCCACCAAGGTCGTCGCCGGGCCTCTGGCAGGCGACATCGAGCGCGACCCCCTCTCCGCCTGGATGAGCGCTGCCACCACCTTGTTGGACAGCGGCCTGCTCGGCGGATTCCGCCAGGGCTGGCGCAAGCGCTACGTGGAGCTGCTCGACTCAGCAGCACCGGGTCTGCTCGGCGCGCTCGTCTCGGCGGACGGGGCGGCCCCGCTCGCCGCGGTCGAGGGCCAGGGCTGGGCGCTCGTCGCCACCAACGAAGGCTACGACCTCGGCGACGAGGCCGAGCGTCGCCACGTGGTCGCCCTGGTGAGGGCCATGCTGTCCGCGCTCGCCGACTTGGGGGTCGTCGCCCGAAGCGACGACACCGTCGAGCTCAGCGCGCTCGGCACCTTCCTCGCCTGTGCAGTCGCCATCTCGGTCGATGACGAAGACGACCCCGTCGATGCCGATGCCCGGCGACCGCGACGCCCGAATCGACCAGCTCGGCGAAACGCTGCAGATCGAGCTCGCTGAGAGGCTCACCGGGCCGGCGACCGCCCGCCGGAGGCGATCGCCGCTCGGCCCCGGGAACGCTACGCGGGAAGGCAGACGACGAAGTCGAAGTTTCCCTGCCCGACCGAGCGCTCGAGGGCCGAGATCACCCGGCTGGCGTCGTCGTAGGGGCCTGCGACGTACATCGGCTTGCCGTGTCGCCCGAAGCGGATCGCGCTCGGACCCGACCAGGCACCGAGGTGCCCGGCGCAGGCGTCGAAGTCGGCGGCCGGTTCGAAGCCCAGCCGGCGGGCGTACTCGATAGCGCCGAAGACCAGGTGCTGCGCGAGTCGAGTGGGGCGTCGAGGGGAGGGGCGTTCGTAGCCGCCGTAGGCGCCGCGCTTGAAGTCGACCAGCCCTTCTCGGCCCATGACCCGAGGCCCGATGGCGCTTTTCACCCCTATGCAGTGGGTGTCGACGAGAATGCAGCACGCCGAGACCCTCATGCCGCGAGCCTCACGGGCGACGACCTCCGTTGCCAAGCCCACGCTGCCGTGCGAGGGCGCCCCACGGGGCCATCCGCGCTGCCCGCCGACGCCCAGCCCCTCGCTCCAGCCCTGGTTCTCCCAGCACCCCACGAGCGCCGGCTCGGGCGCGTCGGCGGCGTTCTGCACGGCCAGGCGGCGCACGAGGGGAGCGACGGCTGCGGGCCTGATCCCGAACGAGCGGGCTATCTCCTTATCTCCTTGGGGGAGCGCCCCTGCCCGCGCAGCTCGCCGATCCGCTCGACCTTCCTAGCAGCTGCGGACTCGCCAGACGCGGATGCCCTTGCGGACGTACGACAGCGATTGTTCCCGCAAGCGGCTCCGGCTGGCGGGAGGGATCCAGAACAGGGTGATCTGTGCTGGGCGGGCACCTGTTTGGTCGTCGGCCGCCCCCGAGCCGATCCGGCGCTCTGCTCGCCCCTGCGGACAGCCACCGTCCACTCGGACTGGACGCAGAATATCGCCACCGAGCCGGCGTTCGGGGCGAGGGGGGCTTACGAGGAACGTTGGGAGGCGCGCAGTAGGTGCTACCGGTACTGCTCACGGAACGGCTCAGAGGTACGGCCGACGGTGTCGGTAGTCTTCGGGCGTGAGTGCCCCGCGCCGGTCATCACGCCTTCGGTCGTTGATTGAGGAGGCCACGGCCGACTGCTACAACGAGGAGGAAGCAATCATGGGCTTCCTCACGATGATGCAGGACGATCTGGTCGTGCCGTTTCCAACCGAGGTTCTCGGAGTCGAGGTGACGGTAGAAGGTCTCGAGCTGAACGCAGCCGGTGAGATCGTTGCCATCTGTTCTCGGGGCGAGTACCGACAGCCCATCGCAGTCGTCGACCTGCCCTTGCCGGCCGAGACCCCCGAGGGCGCCGACTGGATCGACGCCTACCGGCAGTGGCGAAGCTGAGCGCGCCGCGAGATCGACCGAGGCTCGAGCGTGGGCAAGAAGAGAAGAATGGTGCCAAGCCCGCACCGACCGATGCGTGGGAGGTGGCCCGGCGTCGCTACCGCCTCTCCGAGCGCCACGTGGCGATGGCACGGGAGCTCGGGCTCAACCCGAGGAAGCTGGGCTCGCTGGACAACCACCGCCAGGAGCCGTGGAAGGCGCCGTTGCGCCAGTTCATCGAGGAGCTCCACGCCAAGCGGTTCGGGCGCCGCTGACGGCTGGACCAGACGTGTCTCGCGGCCGGCCGAAGCCGCCCGTCCATCTGCTCGGTGTGTGCCGTTGGGTCGAGTCAGGTCCTCGTCGTGCGGGCACAGCTCGGAGTGTGCAAGCGTGGGATCGGTGAGCGGCAGCCACGACGGGATCGGTCCGTTCGGTGACGAGGAGTGGGAGGGCGTCGTGTTCGAGCTGGGTGGGCGGCTCGACCTGCCCGAGGACTTCTCGGTACCGCCGCTGCGTCTGGCACCAGCCGATGAGCTGTCAGCCGCCGCACGCGCTGCTCCTGCGTTCGTGCAGCTCAGCTCGTTCGTGGACTGGGTCGGCACGGGTCGGCGTCTGGGGGACGACGGCGAGTTGGAGGCGTCCGAGCAGGAAGACCTGGCCGCCTGCCTCGGTCTGGAGCCCGAGGCATGGCTGGAATCCGACGACGAGCTCGGCCCCTACCAACAGCAGGCGTTCCTGCTCACCGAGTGGGCCGATGCGGCGGGCCTCGTTCAGCGACGAGGCCACAGGCTGTTGCGCACCGCCGAGGGGCACGACATGCACGCTGACGCATTGGGCGCCTGGAGGGCTGTGTTCGACGCCATGGTCGAGCTCGGCGTAGCAGACCCCGAAGGCAACGGGCCACCGTGGGGCGAGACCGTCGATGCCGCCATTGCCGACGTCGTCGTGCTGGCCAACGTCGCCGGCAAGCCCCTCGCCCTCTCCGACGTGGTCGAAAGGCTCTGCTCGGAAGAAGAGGAACTGCTCATGTTCGATGCCGCCAACGGTGGCGCGACGGAGGACCTGCGAGAGGCCATAGCCGAAGACGCCGGGATGGTGGTCGACAAGCTCGTCGAGATGGGTGTGGTGGTTCGAGAAGGCGAAGTCCTGCGTGAGACGCCCCTGGGGACCTGGCTGGCCGTGCGACTACTGGAGGAGGACGGCTTCCAGGTGGCGCTGCAGCCGTAGCTACAAGCCAGCGTCGGGATAGTGCGTCACGACGCAGAAGGAGGATCTCGATCCACTTGGAGGTCAGAGGAAGGAGGTGGCAGACGGTGCCCACGGTGCCGATCTCTTTTGCGAGCTTGCCGAGCTTGACCTCGAAGAGGCAGCTGTCGTAGTGATCGTGAGCGCGCGCTGTCGGTAGCCGAGTGAGCCCACAGTCTTTCACGAGCGTCGGATGATGGCAGATGGTCTCCGTCAGTGAACCACCTCCCACACCTTCGACCAGTAGGTGCGCCCGCCTTCGCCGAACCAGGCAACAACCGGTTCCTCCGGCTCTCCTGCCATGAAACGCAGCGTGACGGTCCTCGCCCGCTCGATCGGCACGCCGCGCTTGGGCCAGCCGCCAGCGTCCGAAAAGATCCGGGTCCCTCTCGGGATCCGGACCTTCGTGCCAGGTACGGGGTCCCCCGGTCGCTCACCTGGCTGGATCGAGACAGCGAGGTCCACTCGCCGCAACAGCGACGCGAGCGGCGCTCCGCCTCTGGTCGCGATCAGCGAGACCATCCAGACCACGTGCCAGCAGTCCACGATCACCGTGGCCGGATGGACGTTGCCGCGTCCGTGTGCGAGCACCTCGGCCATGTCCGCCCAGCACTGATGGGCGAAGTCCGGAGCGTCGACGACGGTGTCCCCGGCGACGCGGTAGACCGCGGTCCCGATGTCCTTGCGTTCGAGCGCGCCCGCGACGACTGCCTCGTCGACCACGCGGTCCGCGATGGCGAGCGCGGCCTTGTTGGCGTAGTCGGCCAGCTCGAGCTGGGTGTAGGTGAAGATCCGGCTCGCCTCGGGGATGTCGTGGGCCTCCTTGGCGTCGAGCCACTCGACCATGCGCTCCCTTGCGAGCTCGCGTGCCCGTGCCTCGTCGTCGGGATGCGAGCACGTCGCCTCGTAGCGCTCTAAGAACTCCTCGATCGCCGCAGGGTCGCTTGAGCCCGCATCCTGGGCAAAGGTGCGGATCAGGTGGTCGTCTGTGCCGTATGTACGAACCATGCCCACATGGTGCCCCCAAGTGGCGGGGACGCGCACGGCCTGGCACTACTCGGCTCGCACGACCGACCACGAGGCGGACGGGAACTCGGGACCGTCGAAGGCGAGCAGATCGACGGTGATGCGCTCCCGGCCGGAGACCGGCCGAGTCGAGAGGTGCCCGATATTGTCCGCCCAGAATGTTCCGGCCGGGGTGTCCTCCAACGCCGGCTGGCGGGCTGCCCCCTGGTTCCGCAGCGACTTATGCAGTCGAGTCGGCGAACACCCGTGCCAGGTTTGCCAGGCTGGCCTCGATGGTCGCCCGCCAGTTCTCGCCTTCGTTGGTGGCCTCGCGCAACCACTCGGGCGACGCCGAGCAATCGAAGAACTCCGTCACCCTCGTTCCGCCACTGGGCAGGGGGCTGAGCGCCCACCCCCAGACGTTGTGGGCCGGAACACCCACTTGAACCTCCGAGGAGGGCTGGGCGACGGACTTGAGGACTGGCATCCAGGCAATCCGTCGACTTGGCTCGTACTCCACGACCCGGTTCTCCACCACGTAGTCGCCGAGGCGGTCGTTGTGCATCTCCATCTCGAAAATCTCCCCGACCCCGGACAGGACCCGATCATCGGCTGTGCCCCTCAACATCCCACTCCCGTCGATGGTGGCGTGGTTGGCCGGCCGGGCCAGGTAGTCGAACACTTTGTCGGTGGGGGCATCGACGTCCCGCGACACCGAAATGGATGGCTCCGTAGTGGGCATGTCCGTAGACGGTAGCCATAGGGTCTACTCATCGCGCACGGGCTGCCCATCCTCTATTCGCTGCGGGCTGAACTCCGCAGACCTGCCTCATACCGCCGGTACACGGGCGCTACTCAGCATCCCTGCGCCGGTGCAGATGCATCGATGCCTCCATGCATCACGCTGAACGTTCGAAGACCGCTCTCTCCAGCCGGGCCAGACGTTCAGACACGGTGGCGCTTCCTCCCTGCTCCTCGGCGCGCAGTCGATCTATGGCCCAAACACGGATGAGCGTGGAGACCGGCAGGTTCGCGTCGTCGGCGGCGCGCTGGAGTCGTGCATGCTCTTCGGGCGAGAGGCGAACCGATACGCCTGGACGGCATCCCCGCCGAGCCGCAGGTAGGGGAGTCGATCATGCGCGAGGGGACCGCCTGGGCTGAGGACTTGAAGGCACGCGGCCTCCTGGTGCTCGGGCACGCTCTTCAGCACAAGGACACTGCCACGACGGTCCGTGTCCGCGACGGCGAGACG
>JAJYMB010000084.1 GCA_021787365.1 Actinomycetes bacterium
ATTCACGACCGCAGTCCAACGCGCCCAAAACGGAGTTTGTCGCTTCCTGAGTCGCACGAATTTCGTTAAGCACAACGCCCCAGAGAGCTGCTATTGCTTACAGCCTTGTAACTCGCGGATCTAGGTCAGAGGCGGTACGCCGGGAAGCGGGAGATCGACGAGTTAGCTGTCGTGCCTATTGCGTGCCTATAACTCTTCGGGCGTGCCTAGAAACGTGCACGCAGATTGTGCCCGCTAGCTAGGGAAAGTTTCGCCTTGAGCCGGACGGCCGGGCTGGCGTCAACCGACGAGGTGCAAGCGCGCGTCCAGGGGCAGGTTGGTGCGGCGAACGTTGGTGTCGCCCCATGCGGTAAGCCGGCGGGCAGCTATAGCGAGCACCGTCGGGTGTGGCCGTCAACGAACGGCGTCAACGCGCCGGGCGGCTATGAAGGGATTCAGGTCGGACTTGGCGAACCGGACGCAACGTCCGACCTTGATGCGGCGAGTTGGCGCTTTGCCCACAGCTCGCGGACATGCGTCGGGGTGGTGCATAGGTAACGCGCAGCCGCCTCGTAGTCGAGGAGACTGCCGCAGCTCTGCACGTCACCCTGGCCGCCATGCCGGACCCCAGGCTGCTGCCTGGTGATCTTGACTGGCGATGCGTCTTCGCCGCTCGTTCTTTTTTGTCCACTTTTGGCCTCCGGTTGTCGGGCCCCCCGGTTCGGGTCTCCGACTACTGGGGCCGAGGTGGCCATGTTTCGCGGCTGACTTGCTCGCCAGAACCCGGTGGCAATGGGGCTGCGCCTGCTCACCCCGGCACCTGGCTCCGCCATGGGGCGCCTAAAGAACACTTGTTCGCGTCGCGCCTCGACGTGCTCGCCAGCAACGGGGGACGCCACTGGCACTGGGCCGGCACTGTGCCCCTACCGCCCGACAGCCCGGCGGTCGGGCCGCGCACTACCGCCAGTCTCGTCGTGCACGGTGCCACGCTGTTGCTCAATTACGCCGGCCTGGACAGCTGCGCCATGCACGGTTGCGGCACGGCGGCAACCTGGGAGAGCACCGACGGCGGGAAGCACTGGGCGCAACTGCCGTACTCCCAGGCGGGGCAGACGGGCTGCGGGCCCACCTTGGACAACCCTGCTGCCTTTTCGCCCGCGGGCGTCCTTTACCAAGCCGCGGGTGTGCCGCTGGCCGCATGTTCCCCGCCCGGCAGTTGGCTGAGCACCTGGCACGCCAACCGATGGGCCCATGTCGCCAGTTGGCTGGGCGGCGGTCTGGCTTCGATCAGTTGGCCTGCGAAGACGAGAGGCTACGTGGTCGTCAACGGCGCCGTGGCCCGCACCTCCGACGGCGGGCGCAGTTGGGTGCAGGTGTGGCCGGCGCTGGCTCCCACCGGCCCTCTGGCCCCGCTGTCGGGGACGGCGGCGTTGGGGGCCGGCGACGCCATTGACCCGGGCGTGGTAATGAGGACCGGCGACGGCGGGCGTCACTGGTCCGTAGTCGGCCACCTGCCCGGCGACGTGACCAGCCTGGCGTTGGCCGGCAAGGGTCGCGCCGAGGCGGCTGTCCTCGACGCGGCCCGAGGCACCTGGGCGCTCTACACCACGAGCAGCGGTGGCAAGAAATGGGAAAGGGCCCGAGCGCGGCCCAGCACCTCCTCGTACTACTCAGGCATCGTCGGGCTCTGGGCGCATGGCCGGGACCGTGCCCTGGTGTTGACAGTCACCGGGGCCGGGGTCTATGACCTCGTCGGTGTCGCGCCGGCGAGACTTTGGGAGACCCGCGACGGCGGGGCCCACTGGTCCCGCGAGGCGGAGGTGCCGCTCGGGCAGTTTGGGACGACTGGGCCGGCTGCCTTCCTGTGGGAGCACGGCCAGTGGCGGGGTGTCGTCTCTGACGGTTCGGGCGCGGAAATGACTTCGGACGGTGGGCGACACTGGGCAGTTCTCCCCGGAGCGAAGGGGTTCGGCGGGGCTGACGCTCTGCCTGGGGGTTTCGTCGCCACTTGGGTTGGGACGGGGAACGGGACGACGCAGCGGCTGGACATCAGTTCGGACGGTGGGCGGCGGTGGCGCAGCGCCACGCTCCCATCCGGCCAGGCGGTGCTGCCCATCGGCGCCCAACGCACGCTCGCTTTCGTCAACTCCCGCGACGGTTGGTGGGACAACGGCTCCGCCGTGTTCACCACCACGGACGGCGGTGTGCACTGGAACAGGGGGGCGACGGGCATGTGAGCTGTCGGCGACGAAGCGGTCCGGCCGACTGCCGTGCCCGCGCGGCGTGTTGAGCTGTCCTGAGAGGCGGCCCATCGTCGGGTAGGACTGTGCCCGGCGGAGTTGGGGGTCTCTGCCGCCGAGCCCCGAGAAATAGAGATGGCTGGTGCCACTTCCTTCGAGGTCCCGTGGCGGCCAGCCTGGCGTCCAGCGAACGGCGCCCACGCGATTGGCTGCTATGAAGGCGTGGAGGTCTCTCTTTGCGAACCTGACGCTGCGCCCGACTTTCACGGTGGCGAGCTGGCGCCTGGCCCACAGCTCGCGGGCGTGCCTGGGCGTCGTGGACAGGTAGAGCCCCGCCGGCAACGCCGGCGGGGTGTTCACAGCATGTAGCCGATGTCCGACGCGCTTGACGGATAGGCGAACACCATGTCCTTCAGGTCGCTCGCGTTCAGTCCCTTCCGGATGGCCAGAGCGAAGATGTTGATGGTCTCCTCCGCGTGCGGGCCGAGCAGGTGCGCGCCTAGGACCCGCTCGGTGCCGTCCTCGACCAGGGTCTTGAAGCCCGTGTGCGTGAGGCCGATTCGGCGCGAGGAGTACCACCCCGAAGTGTCCTCGTGGTGCGCCCTGAAGCCGAGCCCCTGCGCCCGGGCTGTGGCCTCGTCGAGGCCCACCCGGGCCAACGGTGGCGTCGTGAAAACGACCGTCGGGATGCCCAGGTAGTCCGGCGTGCGGGTGTTGCCGTCCAGGAGGTTGGCTGCCACGGTGCGGCCCTGCATCCCCGCCACCGGCGTGAGAGGCAGCCCGCCGCTCGAGACGGCGTCGCCTGCCGCGTACACGGCGGGGTTGCTCACGCTCTGGAGGTACTCGTTGACGGCGACGCCACCCTTCTCCCCGCGCTCGACCCCCGCCGCTCCCAGGTCCAAGTCGTCGACCTCGGGCACGCGCCCTGCAGCATGGACGACGAGGTCGGCGCCGACCTCGACCTCCCCCGTGGCGGTGCCGGCGTGGACGACCCGCCCGTCCCCGCGCTCCTCGACGGCGCCGACCGAGGTTCCCAGGCGCACGTCGACCCCGAGGCCTCGTGTGCCCTCGAGCAGTTGAGCGACGAGGTCGGGGTCGAAGCCCTCCAGGGGGCGAGTGCCGCGGTGGAGGACGGTCACCTCTACGCCAGCACGCGCGGCGATGTGGGCGAACTCAAAGGCGATGTACCCACCTCCGACAAAGGCCACCCGGCGGGGCAGCGCCTCGAGCGCCAAGAAGCCGCTACTGGTGGTCAGGTGCTCCTCACCCGGGATCCCGAGTGGGGCGTGGCGGGCCCCGGCGGCTATAACCACGTGCCTGCCGGCGTAGGTATCGTCACCGACGCGGAGGCTCGTCGGGCCGACGAAGCGAGCGCGCCCGTGGACGGTGAGCACGCCCGCCTCCTTGAAGCGTTGGTCCATGGCTGCGGGCACGCCGTCGGTGAAGGTCCGTTTGAACCGGGCCATGTCGGGCCATGAGAGCGCCGGGGCCGGCGCAGACAGGCCGTTGCCTTGCATGCGCCGGCCCCAGTCGATGAGCTCGGAGACGCCGACGAGGACCTTCTTCGGGTCACATCCACGTAGTTGGCAGGTGCCGCCGAAGGGGTCCGAGTCGACGACCATTACGCTCCAGCCCGCCTCCCGGCAGGGGAAGGCCACGCTTTGGGCAGCAGAGCCCGTGCCCACGACAATGAGGTCAACTTCAACAGTCATGCTTATGCCTTTCTCCTCTCCGGGCCCGATGGTGCGGGCAGATTGCCTTGCTCACGGTCTTGGCGTCGACGCTGCGGCTCACGTGGTCGAGCTTTGCTGGCCAGCCACGAGCGCCGCCAACCGTTGCTCGGTAGGGCCACATCAGGGCGTGCCGGCCCTGCGCGCCGGGCGGGCCCGCCTCCCGTCGACCTCAAAGAAGAAGTGAGCCGCGGTCTGGCGCACAGCCATCGACCAGGTGGGGTAGGCGTGCCCCGTCTGCGCCAGGCGGCCGGTGAACATCCTCGTCCTCATGGCTAGCACCACCTCGTGCACCATCTCGCCGGCACGAGGGGCGTGGATCGTTGCGCCGAGCACCACGCCCCCTCCCGTCTTGCCGAGCGACGTCCGGCGACGAACTTCACGAAGCCCTCCGTGCGCTGGGCGGCCAAGGCTCGGTCGACGGCGTTGATCGGTAATCGATGGCGTTCATCGGTAAGAAGGCGATACGCGCCCCGTCCGTTTTCTCTGCCGCCTCAGCGTCGGTGAGGCCGACCCGAGGCACCTCTGGGTCGGTGAAGGTGACTTGGGGGACCATAGAAACGTCAAAGTGGCGACGGGGCAGCCGGGAAAAAGCGTTCCGCACGGCGGAGCGGCCCATCTCGCCGGCGGCGTGGGTGAGGAGCGGAGCGCCCGGTGACGTCCCCGGCAGCGTAACCGCCTGGCGCACTGGTGCGCAGCCGCGAGCCGGTGCGGACGAAACCACGGGACTCGAGCTCGACCCCAGCGGCCCCCGGGTCGAGGCCTTGGGCCACCGGACGGGGCCCCGTGGCCACGAGCAGCTGCTCGGCTTCGACTGATGCCCTGCCAGCTCGAGGCTTCCCCTCTGTATGGCCTGGTCGCAGCCCAGCCGGCAGGGGCAGGCTATGACGGTGGTGACGGCTGGCAAGCGCCAGAGCTCCTGGGACGAGTACGTGGGCTGGTTCCACGACCGGCGGGCCGGCAGCACCGAAGAGGTCCTCTCCAGGTCATTTGCCGAGGACTTCGGGTCTAACCCATACAGGTGGCTGGAGGAGGCCGTGCCTAGCCGTGGCCGGGTGCTCGACTTGGCCTGTGGGAGCGGGCCGCTCATCGGTGCTGGCAGCGAACGACAGTGGGCCGGTGTGGACAGGTCTGCGGCCGAACTGGCCTTGGCCGCCGTGAAGGGGCGCTTACCGTGGCCCGTGCCGACGCGAGGGCCCTCCCTTTCCCCGACGAGACCTTCGAGGCGGTGGCCTGCTCGATGGCGCTGATGGTGGCACAGCCGGCCGAGGCGGTGCTCGGCGAGGTGCGGAGGGTGCTCGTACCGGGCGGGAGCGCGGTGTTCTTGGTGCCTGGCTCTTACCCGCTCTCGGCCCGTGACCGCTACCGTTACGCACGGTCCTTCTGGCGCTACGCCAGTTAGGGCCCGCCTACCCGAGCCGTGCCCACCTTGTCGGCTGGCAAGGATGCTTTCCCGAGCGGGCTGCCTGAAGGCCTGAGGGCACGGAGCGGGCAGCGCTCACCGTGCTGGTCTGGCTCCGAGTGGCCTTGGCCGTCAAGGTGTTGGTCGGTACTATGAAGCAGACGAGGGGAGGATGAGACGACCGAGCCCGGGAGCAACCTGGCGCGGGTGCTCGCGCTCTGGGCGGAGATGTCCAAGAGCCAGACCATGGCACCTCTCTTAGAGGTGTTGGCGGAGGACGTTGTGTGGCAGGGGCTCTTGCCCGAACTTGCCTGCCATGGCCGCGACGAGGTTGCCGGCGTGCTCGGCTCGGCCCGCGGTGGTCGGTTGCCGAGGGTCACTCGAATGGAGGCAGAAGAGGCGGGCGACCGGGTGGTCGTAACGGTCGAGGGGCCAGACTTCGGCCCAGGCCCCGCGGGTACCGCGCTCGAGCCGATCGGAGGGCCACGCACCTTGGCCCTCTGGTTCGGAGACGGCAGGGTCGTGCGCATGGAGAGCTTCGCGACCCGCCAAGAGGCCCTGGGGTAGCTACCTGATCTGTCGGCGCCCTTGGATCTGCTCCGGTGAGCACGGCCCGCACGACGCTTACTTGCTTGCGGACCAGCCCGGCACCGTGCTCGTCTACCACCCACATGCCCGCCAGGTCGCTGACGCTGATGCGCCCGTGGCCGTTGTTGGCGATCGCCACCATGGCAGCACGGCGCAGCAGCTCTTTCAGGAACGATGCCGTCACGCCGGCCGTGCGGGCCAGGACCGGCCCGTAGTCCCCGACGTCGAGGTCGAGGTCCCCACAGTAGAGCTCGATAAGAGCCCGGCGCGCGCCGGCGTCGGGGAGCGGGATCTCGACGGCCTGGTCGACTCTCCCAGGGCGCGGTGCGAGCGCCGCAGAATAGCGCTGCAGGGGACGCTCATCGACACCCACATTCCTGTCGTTGTCCTCGGCCCCCACATAGGGCCGGACTTGTGGCGGAACTGTCAGCTGGGGGGCTCGCGGGATTTGTCCCATGCTTGGCGGACCGAGGCCGGGATGCGGCCGCGCTCGGGTACGTGCACCCCATTGCCCCTTGCCCAGGCACGGATGTCCGCGGGGGAGGTGCCGGGCTCTTTTGCAGGAGGAGCCGGTGGGCTGATGGTGTAGGCGTTCACGCGTCCGAGAGCGGCCGGCTCAGCGGTGGCCCAAGCGTGGGCTGCGGCGAGGTAGCGGTAGGTCCACTCTTCGGCCAGGCCGCGCGTCTCGCAGAAGACGATAGGGATGGTGGGCCAGCGGACCTGGCACTCAGCTATCCCGTCTGCGACGAGCGCGGGGCGTACCCGCTCTTGTTTGAAGATCTGGGAGTAGCGGTCCTCGACGACCAGCGCGGCGCGGGGCAGCGAGGCGAGCTCGCCGAGCGCATAGCGCAGCCGGCCGCTCGTGAGGCTCGAGAGCAGGTCGGGCAGCGACTTGCGTTCGACAGCGGCGACGAGCGTACCGTCGAGGGCGATGCCGTAGTCGCCGCAGGGAAGGGCCCGGCTGGTGGTACGGGCCTGCTGGTTGTTGAAGCGGTAGGCGTAGTGTTCGTGGGCGTCGACGATGATCTCGAGCCCGGGGATACTTGCCGCGCGGGCGGTCGGCAGGTTGACCCGGGGGCGGGCTTGTTTGCGGGTGCGCGGCGACTGCCAGAACACGGCGTCGCGGCCTCTGGCGGCGGTGAACACGAGCTGTGAGCGGTTCTCCCGGGCGCGAGCGGCGACCAGGTCGATGGCTGCGCCGCGCCGGGCGCAGGAGCGTAGGGGTACCCGCTCGACGATGGCAGGGTCCTCGGGCCACTCCTCGGGTGGCACCGGGTAGCAGTAGAGGGCTTTGGTGCGCGGCCAGGTCCCCGAGGTGCGTAGCACCATGCCCTCCCCGAGCGGGACCCGCATAAGGTAGGCGAGGCTGGAGCTGGGGTCGGGGTTGGCGGCGATGAGGAGTTCGGTCATGGCGGCTCGGCTGTCAGTCTGGCACCTGGCGTGTCAGCGGCCGGTGGCAGCCGTCGAAGAGAACAGCGCAGGTAGGGCCCAGACGCGCCGGGCAGAGCGTCGTCGTCACCGGGCCTTGAAGCTCGTCGACCTTTGTGCCCCTTGGCCTTGCTAGGTAACTTCAAGCCGCAGACGGTTCGCAAGTAGCCCGTGGGTCCGACTTCGTCGGCCGCTCGGCGCCAAGCATGCCTCCTTTCAGGACCAGCCCACAAGGCATCCTGGTGAAGCGGTAAAGCAAACGCTCTAGGACATATCGCCAATAATGTACTCCTGGGCCGCCCCGTTGGGCTCGTCGAGCCTGGCGGGGCCTTCGAGTGTGAGGAACTGGTGTGCCCACGATCTTGGTGAACCACGTCTATTACTCACCTCTCGGCCACGTCCTAGAGGCCATCCAGTACGCGAAGAGGTTCCACGACGCGAACCCCGGCAGCGAGGTGCACATCGCCCTTTCGGACGGCTCACCGTGGGAACTGTGCGAAGGCGCGCCCTGGGTCGTCGGTCTCTACCGGGTCCCGGTAGCCGAGCCGGGATCGTATGACCTTTCGGTCCCCGAGATGCCCCGGGAGTGGGACTACGTGGTGGACAACAACCTCATGCGCTGCGAGTTCGAGCAGGCCGACAGGATGGTCGAACGAGGTGAACGCCCGGAGGGTCACAAGCCTGAGCTGGGCTGGGAGGAAGAGGCCACCTTGGCCTACTACGCCCGGACCGACGCCGAGCTCGTCGTGCGCCGCGGCCGAGGTCTCCTTTTCCCGGAACTGTCCCTCCCCGAAGGGCTTGGCTACGACCCCCACGCGCGCATGAGGCTCGAGGTCCCCGCCGAAGCACGTGCCTTTGCGCGTCGGTACGCGCATGACGGCCCGAAGATCTGCGTGCTCCCCGCCGGATCGGGGCCGGCGGCCCAGTACCCGAGGCCCGACAGCTGGGCCGAGATCCTCGACGCACTACGGGGCCGGTTCCCTGGAGCTCGCTTCTACCTGACGGGGACAAGGGTGCCGGGCCGGCACCGCCGCCTCACGACCACCCGCTACGACGAAGTGGGCCTCGCCCGGATCCTCGCGTCGGGCGACGACGTGGTCGACTGCTATGACATTGGGCTGTGGGCCCAGGTCGCCCTCCTCGAAGCCTGCGACCTCCTCGTCTCGCCGCACAGCGGGTTCTCGTTCCTCGCTCTCTGCGTCGGAACCCCGTGGCTCACGATCTCGGGAGGGAACTGGCCGGAGTACTTCAACAACGGTGTGCCCTTCTACTCGGTCCTGCCGGACAACCCCGATTATCCCTACCTCGGCGCATATGGCCACGACTACGATGGCCCGACGATCCCAGACATGCAGCCCGAACGGTTGCGGGCCCGCATCCCCGACTTGCTCGAAGGGGCAGCCTTCCTCCTCGACCCTGCCACGACCTACGAGGACGCCCTCCGTCAGCACCAAGCGAACATCGCTCGCGCACCCATCCGGCGTGAGCGGATGCCAACGATGCCGAGCTGACCGAGAACTTGGCGCCAGCTGCGCGTGTGCTGCAAAACGCGCGTCGCTCGACTTCGGACGCTCAACAAACCAGCCAGCGGGCAAGGTTGGAGCGTTGTTAGCGGAGCGCTACGCTGAGTACGTCCCCGCGGGTCCCGGAGTTTCCAAGGTCATCTGGGACCTCGCTGCGACGGGCTGGGTTTTGGACAGGGCATGGGCTAGTACCGTCTTGACGCCCAGCCCGATCCTGACCAACGAGCTGACCTGGTCGCGTGACGCTGGTAGGCATGTCGTCGCCGAAGTGACAGCAGTTGAGCGGGACGCGATCTTCGGCGAACTTTTCAAGCGATTAGCCCTTTTAGGTGGGTGCCGTTAGCTGGCGAAGGCGACATCCGATGGCGCCTTATACGGACCGCACCGCGAGCTGACCCCAGTGAGGCGGGCCACGCCTTCGAGGCTTACCCGTGGCTGGCCATCACGGCTGCCTGCCGGGACGCTCGGCTGCTCCAAGGATCAGGTCGAAGGGCCCTGGTCGGCTCTAACGAAGGCCCTTAGTAGGCCCTCAGTGGATGGGCTCAGATGACCAGAAGTGGCTGGTACGGAAAGTCTGGGTCCCGAGGCGGTACCGAGATGATGTGGGGTGGCGGCCCGGGCCCCTGGTGGCCGATGTCGATCGTCGGCGTCGTCGTTGTAGTCGCAATTGCTGGTCTCATGGTCCGGATGTTCTTGGCCGGGCCGCCTCGCGGCCGCTTACGCCACTTCGGGCGCCCACCTATTGCGAGTTGGCCCGGGGACACGCCTGCGATAGGGCCCAACACCGCCCCTGGCAACATCCGGGTGTCCAACGCCGAGCGTGACGAGGTCATAGCGCAACTGCGGCGTCACGCCGGCGAGGGCCGCTTGACCTTGGACGAGTTCGAGGCCCGTGTCGGGGAGGCGACCGAGGCCAAGACCATGTCGGAGCTCCAAGTCGTCCTCCGTGACCTGCCGGTGCTGCGGGCCCCTACCAGGCGGCGCCGGTGAACCGCCCTTTGCCCCGTGGCCCAGGTCACGCCCCAAAGGGCTCTTCGCGGTCAGACTGCTCCGTGGAGCCCCCTGTCCGAGCGCCTCGGCCCTCACCCAAGTCGGGAGCCGGCCGGTGCTCGGCGAATAGCGGGCCGGCCCTCAGCTGCCCCCCTGGCGACTGGCAAGCCCTGCCCGTCCGCCTTGGCCGAAGCCCGCCGCCTGTTGGCCAGCCAAGCGGGGCTGGTGGGGGGCTTTTTGCCGCGGGGGACGCCCTGGGCTGACCTCTACGCCCGCTCGGCCAGGAGGGCCACCCCATCCCGGCCTTGACCACTACGAGATCGCGCCGGCGAGCGACTTCATCGCAGCGAGGGCCGGGTTCGCCGCCCTCTCGGCGACCAGACGGCCCTGAACCACCCGTTCGAGCGCGCCGAGCGCATCGCGCTTTGTCAACCGGGTAAGAATGCTGCTCGAGGCCAAGTGGCGAAACGGGTACCTGGTTGGAGGCCTTTCATGCCACCCGCCTACTGGTCGACTACTGAGCCGTCCGCATGGAGCCGTGTCACGAGTTCGCGGTCCCGGAACGGGTACTTTTGCTCTCCGCCAGGGACGAGGGCTATGCCAAGCCCAGGGGCCGTCGGGACGAGCAGGTAAGCGCCGTCCCGCTTTGGCACAGGCGAGACGATCTCGGCTTTTGGGGCCTCGTCCTCAGCGAGAGGGTACTCCTGGATGGCGAAGTTGGCTATGGCGGCAGCCAGGTGGAGGCAGGCCACGGTGCTCACCGGGCTGAGGGGATTGTGGGGCACGACACCGACGTGGTTGGCCTCTGCCACTGCAGCCACCTTGCGCGCGCCGGTTATGCCACCGCACATGCAGACGTCGGGCCTGACGTACTGTACGGCGCCCCGGCGCAGGAGCATCTCGAATTCTTGGACCGTGTGCAGCCGCTCACCGGTCGCTATCGGGATGGCAACTTTCTCGGCGACAAGGGCCATCTCGTCAAAGTTGTCCGGTAGCACAGGGTCCTCGTAGAACATGGGACGGAACTGCTCGAGCTCACGGCCGAGGGCGATCGCCTGGGCAGGGGAAAGCTGGCGGTGGATCTCGATGCAGAGGTCCACCGAGGAGCCCACGGCCTCGCGGTACTGGCGTACCGACTCGACGGCCCACTCCAGCTGGCCCACCGAGGTCGTCTCGAAGGGCTCGGACCTCGGTGCGTCGACGAAGGGCGTGAGGTGGCCGACGGCGTTGAAGCCGGCTGCTTTTGCCTCGGCACAGCCTCGCACGAGGTCCTCGCGTGACGCGCCAAAAACGTGCCGGTATACCCTGGCCTTGGCGCGGGTAGGGCCTCCCAGGAGGCTGTGCACCGGGACGCCGTGGTACTGCCCGGCGATGTCCCAAAGGGCGATGTCGATCGCACTGAGCGCGCCCATGATGACCGCGCCGCGAAAATGGAACGCCCGGTAGAGGTACTGCCAGTGGTGCTCGATCTGAAGAGGGTCCTTGCCAACGAGGTATTCGCCGAAGTAGCGCACCACCTCTGCGGCAGCGCGCTGGAAGGCCCAAGTGCCCGATTCGCCGACCCCCGTGAGCCCCTCGTCCGTCTCGACCTCAACAAGGAGGTACCTGTCCACCAGCACCGGCCTCACGCTTGTCACTTTCATACGATCTTCAACTCTAAGGCCACAGATCTCTGGGTTGCCAACCCGCCAACACCGAGGCTCCGCGGCAGTTGTAACGGCCGCGGTCGGGGCGACGTTTACGAAGGCAGTCCGGGGGGTAGCTTGATTTTCACGAGGCCCCGCCGTAGGTGGGCGTCAAAGCACAACTAGTCCCCTTGGGCGAGGGGCTGCCCGGGTTTGGCTTCGGCGGAAGCTACGGGCCCGGCGCTAGCAGTTCCCCGACCCAGCCTAAAGCGGGAGGATGTGCGTTGAGTTGGCGAGAAGAACAACGTCCGGACTTGGCCTGAGCTGAGGAGCGTCACGTGAGCCAAGTTGTGGTGGAGCGCCCGGCACCGGTGGGCCTCGGCGGGCACAGCCTTCACCCGCCGCGCACGAGGTCGTCCCAGGACAAGCGCCGGCGGGTGCTCATCCTCGTGATGCTCGGCATCCCGACCGCCTACATGCTGTTCTTCCTCGGGGTACCGACCGGGCGGGCGGTCTACACCTCGC
>JAJYMB010000035.1 GCA_021787365.1 Actinomycetes bacterium
CCATCTACCACTTAGGCACCGAGGAGCAAAAGCAGCGTTGGCTGCCCTCGCTCTGCCGCGGGGAGCAACTCGGCGCCTTTGCCCTCACCGAGCCCGGCGGTGGCTCGGACGCCGGCGCCGCCCGCACGAGGGCCCGACGAGACGGGGCCGAGTGGGTCATCGACGGCACCAAGGTGTTCATCACCAACGCCGGCACCGACATCACCGGTCTCGTAACGGTGGCCGCCGTGACTGGGGCCGCCGTGACTGGGGCCGCCGTGACTGGCGACGCCGTGACTGGGGACGCCGTGACTGGGGCCGGCGCAGCCGGGCCCGCCGTGACCGCCGGCGCTACCGCATCCCGCCGGCGCCCCGAGATCTCGGCGATCGTAGTCCCGGCCGGCACGCCCGGGCTCTCGGTATCGAAAAAGTACTCCAAGGTGGGCTGGTCGGCGTCGGACACGCGAGAGGTCTCCTTCTCGGGTTGCCGGGTACCGCTCGACAACCTGCTCGGCGTGGAGGGGCGCGGCTACGCCCAGTTCCTCCAGATCCTCGACGAGGGCAGGGTGGCCGTCGCCGCCCTCTCCGTTGGCCTCGCCCAAGGGTGCATCGACGAGTGCCTCCCCTACATGGCGGAGCGGGAGGCCTTCGGCAGGAAGCTCGCCGAGTACGAGGCGTTGCAGTTCAAGCTGGCGGACATGGAGGCGCGGGCCCACGCAGCGCGCCTCGCCTGGTACGACGCCGCCCGCCGGCTCGTCGAGGGGAAGCCTTTCAAAAAGCAGGCCGCCATGGCCAAGTTGCTGGCGTCCGACGCGGCCATGGTCAACGCCCGCGAAGCGACCCAGATCTTCGGCGGGTACGGCTTCATGAACGAGACGCCGGTCGGCCGCTTCTACCGTGACGCCAAGATCCTGGAGGTCGGAGAGGGCACTTCGGAGGTCCTGCGCCTGGTCATCGCACGCGAGCTCGGCCTGCCCGCCGGCCCAGGTACCCGTGCCTGAGCCTCCAGCCGGCGGGCCGGCGGCGGGGCCGGCGCCGTGCTGAGCCGCTACCCGGTCGGCCTAGCTGCGTTGGCCATCGCCCTCGCCGTCGCCGGGAGAAGGCTGTTCTGGCTGGGCCGCCTGCTGCTCTCCGGCGCCCCTGTCGCCGAGGCTCTCCCCGGCTGGCGGGCGCGCCTGGCCGCGGTAGGGCGCGAAGTGCTCTTGCAGCAAAAGCTCTTGCGCTGGCGGGGCGCCGGCCTCGCGCACGCCGCCACCTTCTGGGGCTTCGTCGTGCTACTGCTCACGGTGATCGAGGCCTTCGGCAACCTGTTCTCACCGTCCTTTGCCATCCCGGCCATCGGCCACAACGGCGCCGTCGGGTTCCTGGAGGACTTCTTTGCCTGCGCCGCGCTCGTGGCCGTGTGCGCCTTCGGCGTCATTAGGGCGACGGCCAGCCCGCGGCGCAAAGAGCGGGGGTCACGCTTTTTTGGTTCCCACACCCAAGCGGCGTGGCTGGTGCTCGGGTTGATCGCCGGCGTGGTCGTCACCCTCCTCCTCTACCGCGCCGCCGAGACCAACACGGGCGACCTCCCCTACGACTGGTGGGCCTTCGCCTCCCACGGCATCGGACGTGCCCTCGCGCCCCTCGGGAGGAGCGCCAACGCCATCCTGGCCACGGTTTTCGTCGACTTGAACGTGGTCATCATCTCGGCCTTTTTGGTCTTCGTCGTCTACTCGAAGCACCTCCACATCGTGCTCGCCCCGTTCAACGTCGCCCTTTCGCGGCGGCCCCGCGCCCTCGGCCCCCTCGCTTCGACCCCTGCCATGGCCCCCGAAGACATAACCGAGGACTCGGTGTTCGGCGCCGGCGCCATACAACAGCTCAGCCGCAAGCGGCTCTTGGACCTCGTTACCTGCACCGAGTGCGGCAGGTGCCAGAGCCAGTGCCCCGCCTGGCTCACCGGCAAAGCGCTCTCGCCGAAGCTCGTGGTGATGGACCTCCGCGACGAGCTGTTCGCATCTGCGCCCCGCCTGCTCGGCCGTCCGGGAGGCGAAAGCCAACCAGAACGCCGGCTCGTCCCCGACGTCATCTCGCCCGACGCCCTCTGGGCCTGCACCACCTGTGGGGCCTGCGTCGAGCAGTGCCCGGTCGACATCGCCCATGTCGACACCATCGTGGAGATGCGCCGGCACCAGGTCATGATGGAGTCGGAGTTCCCGAGCGAGGCGGCGACCATGTTGCGCAACATCGAGAGCCGGGGCGACCCCTGGGGCCTCGGCAGCGCCAAGCGCCTCGAATGGGCGGACGGCCTCGGTTTCGAGGTGCCCGTCGTCGCCCCGGGGGCGGCCGTCGAAGCCGAGTACCTGCTTTGGGTGGGGTGCGCTGGCGCGTTCGACGACCGGGCCAAGAAGACCACGAAGGCGCTGGCCCGCTTGCTCCACGCTGCCGGGGCCAGCTTCGCGGTGCTCGGCCCCCGCGAGAGCTGCACCGGAGATCCCGCCCGCCGGCTCGGGAACGAGTACCTCTACCAGGAGCAGGCGAGGAAAAACCTGGCCACCTTCGCCGCCTCGGGGGTACACAAGGTCGTCGCCTCCTGTCCGCACTGCTTCAACTCGCTCGGCCAGGAGTACCCGGCGCTCGGAGGGCGGCTGCAAGTCGTCCACCACTCGCAGTTGCTGGCCGACCTCGTGGCGGAAGGGCGCATCTCGCCGGCGCGTCTCGACGCCTCGGTCGCCTACCACGACCCCTGCTACCTCGGCCGGCACAACCGGGTCTTCGACGAGCCCCGTTCGCTCGTCGACTCGCTGCCCGGCGCCAGGCGGGTGGAAATGGGGCGCTGCCGGGAGAATAGTTTCTGTTGCGGTGCCGGGGGCGCGCGCATGTGGATGGAGGAGCCTGTTGGCAAACGCGTCAACCACGCGCGCGCCGAAGAAGCCCTTTCTACCGGTGCCGGTGTGCTCGCAACGGCCTGTCCTTTTTGCCTGATAATGCTCGACGACGCCGTGAAGTCCAAGGCGAGGCAGGACGTGGCTGTGCTCGACATCGCCCAGCTTCTGGACGGGCCCGACAACTAGGCGAGCCCGGGGCGCGAGCTCCAGAGCGGGGTCAGGCGTCCGGAGCCGGCCGTCACCCGACGGAGGAGGGCCGGCGCGTCCGACAGCGTCTCGAGCGCGAAGAAGTTGCTCTCGCCGGCCGCCACCTCTGCCTGCCCCTCCTGCTGGCCGGCCCCGCCCCCTGGCCGCCCGCGCCAGGCAACGAGCGCTCGTTTCGCCATGACCCAGCCCCCGAGGGTGACGCCGGCCAGTTGCAGGTAGGCGGCAGCACCGGCCAGGACGTCATCAGGGCTCGAGGTGTACTTCTCGGCCACCCAGGCCGTGGCTTCGGTGAGCGCCCCGTGGGCCTCCTCGAGCGCCTGGGCCGTCGGGCCGAGCTCGGGCAGGGGCAGCACCTTCACGGTCGCCATGACGTCGTCGCAGAGCGAACTCATGGCGCGGCCCCCGTCCCGGCTCACCTTGCGAACTGCGAGATCTATCGCCTGGATCCCGTTGGTCCCTTCGTAGATCGGGCCGATCCTGGCGTCGCGGAGGCGCTGGGCCACCTTGGCCTCTTCCAAGTACCCGCTGCCGCCGTGCACCTGCAATGCGAGCGAGGTGGCGAGGAACCCTTGGTCGGTGGCCCATGCCTTGGCGATGGGCACGAGCAGGCCGAAGCGCGCCTCGGCCTGGCGGCGCTCGGCCTCTCCGGCGCCGTGGCGCGCCAGGTCTCTCTGTGCAAATGCGGCGTAGACGACCATGCGCGACGCCAGCGTGAGCGTGCGCACCTGGAGGAGCATCCGGGCGACGTCGGGGTGCTCGATGATGGGCGCCCGCTCCCCCGGGGGCGTCGAGGGCCGGCGTCCCTGGAGGCGCTCCCTCGCATACGCGTACGCTTGCTGGAACGCCCGCTCGGCCACGGCCGGGCCTTCCGCCCCGATGGACACGCGGGCCATGTTCATCATCGTCAACATGACGCGAAAGCCCCCATGCAGCGCGCCCACGAGCTCGCCGGCCGCGTCGTCGTACTCCATGACACAAGTCGGGCTGGCGTGGATCCCGAGTTTTTCCTCGACCCGGGCGCAACGGAGCGAGTTAGCCACGCCCGGCTCGCCCGAAGGGCCCGGCGGGCGCTTGGGGACGAGGAAGACCGAGAGCCCCTTGGTGCCTGCCGGGGCACCGGCGGCGCGGGCGAGCACGAAATGGACGATGTTGTCGGCGAGGTCGTGCTCGGCCCAGGTGGCGAAGATCTTCGTCCCGGAGATCCGCCAGGTGCCGTCGGGCTGCTCGGTGGCCCTCGTCGTCAACGCCCCAAGGTCGGACCCCGCGTCGGGCTCCGTGAGCTCCATGGTCGCCGGCCAGTACCCCGAGACCATGCGCGGGAGGTAGGTGTCGCGCTGGCGGTCGTCGCCCCACTGGAGCAGGAGCTCGACGGCCCCTTGGGTGAGGACGGGGTTGATCGACAGCGCCATGTTGGCCGATGCGAACATCTCTTGGAGCGCCACGGCGACCGCCCACGGGAAGCCACCACCCCCGTAGCGTTCAGGGAACTGCAGGGATCCCCAGCCGCCTTCCACGTAACGGCCGTAGGCCTCCTTGAACCCAGTCGGCGTGACGACCCCGCCCCGGTCATCTCTTCGCGAGCCGGCCGAGTCACCGGCGGCGTCGGTCGGTGAGATCACCTCGCTCGCGAACCGCCCGAACTCCACGACCACCTGCTCCACGGTCGGCCGGTCGACGTGGGCGAAGTCCGGTAGCTGGAGCAGGTCCCAAACGCCTGCCACTTGGAGCGCCTCCGTGATGTCGGCCACAGGCGCCCGGTAGGAGGAGCCGCCGGCGCCCTCGCTCGTGGATCCGCCCGCCATCAAGCGCTCCGCCATCGAGCGCTCCGCCGGCGCGGCCCACCGGCGCCCTCGCCCTCGCCCTTGCCCGCAGGTGCGGCCATCAAGCGCTCCGCCTGTAGCTACCGCCGACCTCGTAGAGCGCTGCCGTGATCTCCCCGAGGGATGCCGAACGTACCGTGCGCATCAGCTCATCCAAGACATTGCCCCCCGAACGCACCGTGTCTTGGAGGGCATGGAGCGCGGCCGGCCGCTCGGCCGCATGGCGAGCCTGGAAGGCGCGCAACCGGGCGATCTGGCCCTTTTTTTCCTCGTCGCTGGCGCGGGCGAGGAGGAGCCGGTCCGGCTTGCCCCCGCCGTTTGAGGCGACGAAGGTGTTGACACCGACAAGGGGCAAGGTGCCGTCGTGCTTTTTCTGTTCGTAGAGCATCGAGTCGTCCTGGATGCGGCCGCGCTGGTAACCGGTCTCCATGGCCCCGAGGACCCCGCCTCGCTCGGAAATGCGTTCCATTTCGACCAGCACGGCTTCCTCGACGGCGTCGGTGAGCTCCTCGACTATGAAGCTGCCCTGCAGCGGGTTCTCGTTTTGGGCCAGCCCCCATTCCTGGTTGATTATGAGCTGGATGGCGAGGGCGCGGCGGACGGACTCAGGGGTGGGGGTGGTCACCGCCTCGTCGTAGGCGTTGGTGTGGAGGCTGTTGGCGTTGTCGTAGACGGCGCAGAGCGCTTGCAGGGTCGTCCTTATGTCGTTGAACGCCATCTCCTGGGCGTGGAGCGACCGGCCCGAGGTCTGGATGTGGTACTTCAGCTTTTGCGAGCGCTCGTTGGCGCCGTAGCGGTCGCGCATGGCTATGGCCCAGATGCGCCGTGCTACCCGGCCGATGACCGTGTACTCGGGGCCCATGCCGTTAGAGAAGAAAAACGACAGGTTGTGGGCGAAGTCGTCGATGTCCATGCCCCGGGCCAGGTAAGCCTCCACGTAGGTAAAAGCGTTGGCCAGGGTGAAGGCGAGCTGGGTGACCGGGTTGGCGCCGGCTTCGGCGATGTGGTAGCCCGAGACCGAGACCGAGTAGAAGTTGCGGACCCCGTGGCGCACGAAGTACTCCTGGACGTCGCCCATTGCCCGGAGCGAAAACTCGGTCGAGAAGATGCAGGTGTTCTGGCCCTGGTCCTCTTTCAAGATGTCGGCCTGGACGGTCCCCCGCACCCGCCTCAGCACCGAACCGGCCAGTTCCTCGGCCTCGTCCTCCCCTGGCGGCCGCCCGTGCTCGACGGCGAAGCGCTCCAGTTGCTGGTCTATGGCGGTGTTGAAAAACATGGCCAATATCGCCGGCGCCGGCCCGTTTATCGTCATGGACACAGAAGTCCTCGGGTCGCAGAGGTCGAAACCGCGGAAAAGGTCCTTCATGTCCTCGAGAGTTGCCACCGACACCCCCGAAGTCCCGATCCGGCCGTAGATGTCGGGGCGGGGGTCGGGGTCGCAGCCGTAGAGCGTCACCGGGTCGAAAGCCACCGAGAGGCGGGTGGCGGGTTGGCCGTCGGCCAAGAGATGGAAGCGCCGGTTGGCCCTCTTCGGGTCGCCCTCGCCGGCGAACATCCGGGTCGGCTGCTCTTCCTCGCGCTTCAGGGGGAACACACCGCCGGTGAAAGGGAACCTGCCAGGCAGGTTCTCCGAGCGCAGCCAGCGCAGAAGTTCGGCCCGGTCCGAAAAGCGTGGGAGCGCCACCCTCGGCACCTTCGTCCCCGACAGCGACACCCGGTAGAGCGCCGGCTCCCCGCCGGCGCCAGCCTCCCCGCCGGCGCCAGCCTCCCCGCCGGCGCCAGCCTCCCCGCCGGCGCCTTCTGGCGCCCGCTCCTCACCCGAGTACTGGCGTACCGTCTCGGGCCAGGACTCGACGAGGCCGAGCGCGTCGTCGTCGACGGCCGCCTTCGCCTCGCCGGCGAGTGCCTCGAGGTCCCTGGTCTCGAGCCCGTTCTCGGCGGCCACGCCCGCCGCCAGGGAGAGCGCGTCGGCGCGCCGGAGCGCGCCTGTCAGTTCTCTCGTCCGAGCGTGGTAGGCCCTTACGGTCGCCGCTATCTCGGCCAGGTACCGGTCCCGCTCCGCCGGAACGAAGGCGGCAGAGCCGCTCGAGACCCGGCCCGAGACGGGAGGGAGCGAACCCTGGCCGGCGCCGAAACCACGCCTTTCCAGCCCGTCCCGCAACAACTCGTCCCGCAAGTACTGGTAGAGGGCGGTTACGCCGTCGTCGTCCAGGTGCGAGGCGATCGTGCCGAACACGGGCAGTTCCTCCGGGGCAACGGCGGACGCCCCGTGCTCCCGGGCCCACTGGCGGCGCACGTCGCGAAGGGCGTCGGCGGCGCCGCGACGGTCGAACTTGTTGAGCGCGACGGCGTCCGCCAGCGCAAGCATGTCGGTCTTCTCGAGCTGGGAAGGAGCGCCGAACTCCGGCGTCATCACGTAGAGCGAGACGTCGGCCAGGTCCACGATGGCGGAGTTTCCCTGCCCGATGCCGGGCGTCTCCACCACTACCAGGTCGAACCCAGCTGCGCCGCACGCCTCCACGGCCAAAGGCACCGCCGGCGGCAACTCGGACGGGCTGCCCCGGGTGGCCAGGGAACGGAAGTACACCTGGGGAGGCCCGATCGAGCCCATCCGGAGCCGGTCGCCGAGCAGTGCTCCCCCACCCCGCCGGCGGGTCGGGTCGACCGCGAGGACCGCTATGCGGAGCCGGTCCCCCTGGTCGGCATGGAACCTCCTCAAGAGCTCGTCCACCAGGCACGACTTGCCAGAGCCGCCCGTACCCGTGACCCCGAGGACCGCCGGCCAAGGAGACGCCCGCGCCCGGAGCCGGGCGAGCTCGGCCTCCCCGAGCGAGCCTGCCTCGAGCGCCGTGATCACCCGGGCCAGCGCCGCGCTGCGGCCGGCGAAGAGGTCGTCGAGCGACGGGCGGCCGTCGCGAGCCAGGTCCACGTCGCACTCCTCGACCAGGACATTGGCCATCCTCGCCAACCCGAGGGCTTGGCCGTGCGCCGGCGAGAAGATGTGGCGCACGCCGTAGGCCTCCAGTTCGGCTATCTCCGGCGCCACGATCACGCCTCCCCCGCCGCCGTACACCCGTACGTCACCCCGGCCCTCCGCCCGCAGCCGGTCCACCAGGTACTCGAAGTACTCCACGTGGCCGCCCTGGTACGAGCTCACGGCGACCCCCTGCACGTCTTCTTCGACCGCGGCCGCCACCACCTCTTCGACGCTACGGTTGTGGCCTAGGTGGACCACCTCGGCACCTTGGGAGACGAGCAGCCTGCGGACCAGGTTGATCGCCGCGTCGTGGCCGTCGAAGAGGCTGGCCGCCGTCACGAAGCGCACCGGGTGGCGGGGGACGTGAAGCTGGCGCCGGCGCTCTCCGGCAGGTGCCAGGGTGGCACTCATAAGAACAACGATAGTTTGATGTCCAAGTAATTTCTACGCTGCAGTTTGAGAGGAGAAAAAATTGGCAGGTTCGGTGGTCCTCTCGGGAGCCCGCACCCCCATGGGCAAGCTCGGCGGCGCGCTCGCTCCATTGTCCCCCGTCGAACTCGGGGCCGCAGTGATCGCCGAGGCGCTACGGCGGGCAGGCGTCCCTTCGCGCGCCGTCGGCCACGTCCTCATGGGACAGGTGCTCCAGGCCGGCCAGGGCCAGAACCCGGCCCGCCAAGCGGCCGTGCGGGCCGGCGTGCCCATGGACGTTCCGGCCATGACCCTCAACAAGGTGTGCCTCTCGGGCCTCGCGGCGCTCCACCTGGCCGACCTCATGATCGCAGCCGGCGAAGCCGACGTCGTGGTGGCCGGCGGCATGGAGTCCATGTCGCAGGCGCCCCACCTCGTGGCCGGCCTGCGTTCCGGGCTCCGCTACGGGGACGCCGCCCTGGTAGACGTGATCACGTCCGACGGCCTGTCCTGCTCCTTCGACGGGATCGTCATGGGCGCGGCCACCGACCGGGACGCCGCCGCGGCGGGGGTCGGGCGTGACGAGCAGGACGCCTTTGCGGCCCGTTCCCACGAACTGGCGGCGGCGGCCACCAAGTCCGGCCGCCTGGCCGAGGAGACGGTGCCGGTCAGCGTCCCTCGCCGGCGGGGCGAAGCGGTCGAGGTCAGCCAGGACGAGGGCATCAGGCCCGAGACCTCGCTCGAGAAATTGGCGGCGCTGCGACCAGCCTTCTCCGAGGGCGGCACCATAACCGCCGGCAACGCGAGCCAGATCTCCGACGGAGCGGCCGCCCTCGTGGTCGCCTCCCGCGAAGCTGCCCGGCGCCTGGGTGCAAAGCCCCTGGCCGAAGTCGTGTCCTACGGCCAGGTCGCCGGCCCCGACACCAACCTGCTCACCCAGCCGTCGCGCGCCGTCGCGGCCGCCCTCGCCCGGGCCGGGCTGTCGGTGGGAGACCTCGAGGTCATAGAGGTAAACGAGGCGTTCGCCGCCGTGGTGCTGGCTTCGGCGAGGGACCTCGGGGTGCCGGTGGAGGCGCGCAGGCCAATGTTCAACCCCAACGGGGGGGCCATCGCCCTCGGCCACCCCCTCGGGATGTCGGGGGCGCGCCTCGCCCTCACCCTGGCCTACGAACTGCACGATCGTGGCGGCCTCGGCGCAGCCGGGCTGTGCGGCGGGGGTGGCCAGGGCGACGCCGTCGTACTGCGGGCGCTGTGACGGGCGAAAGCGGTGCCGGCGACCGGGCCGGCGACCGGGGCGGCGCTCAGGCTGGCGCTCCAGGCGTGGGGGCCGGTGCCATAACCGTCGAACGCCAAGGCAAGGTGGCCCTCCTGCGGGTCGACCGGCCCCGGGTCAACGCTCTATCGCTCGGCGTTCTGGCCGAACTGCACGCAGCCGTCAGCGCCTTGGCCGCCGACCTCCCCGGGGCGCTCGTCGTCACCGGCACCGCGCGTGCTTTTTCGGCTGGAGCCGACATCTCGGAGTTCGATGGGCCCGAGCGCGCCAGGGAGTTCGCCGGCGCTTTCGCCGCCCCCCTGGACGCCTTGGCGGCCCTCCCCCGAGCGACGGTCGCAGCTATCTCCGGGGCGGCGCTCGGCGGCGGGTTGGAGCTGGCCCTGGCCTGCGATTTCCGTATCGCCGCCGAGGGGGCGCGCCTCGGCCTCCCAGAGGTCCTCCTCGGGGTCATCCCCGGCGGGGGCGGGACCCAACGCCTCGCTCGGCTGGTCGGGCCGACCAAGGCCAAGCAGCTCTTGCTGACCGGCCGCTACGTGGGTGCCGAGGAGGCCCTCGAGATGGGGCTGGTGGACCAGGTGGTGCCGCCGGCCGGCCTCCTCGACGAGGCCCTCGGGCTCGCTTCCCGGCTCGCCGCCGGCGCCGTATTGGCGCAGGGCCTGGCCAAACGGGCCGTCGACGAGGGCTCCGAGCTCCCCCTGGCCGAGGGCCTGCGCCTGGAGCGCGAGCTCTTCGTCGAGGTCTTCAAGACCCGCGATGCCGAGATCGGGGTGCGCTCCTTCCTGGAGCAGGGGCCGGGAAAGGCCGAGTTCGCCGGCGAGTGACCGGGCCCGGTGCCCTGCCGGCGCCGGCGGGCACCCGGCTCTGAGTCGTCATGTCATGAACCGGTCACGAAACTGATGAACGTGATCGCGCTGAGGGCACGTCCACCAGAACGCTGGCCACTTTTCTCGTTCAAAACTGGTGAAAGTGCCCTATCCGGATCCACATCCAGCAGTTTCCGGGCAGCCAGGGCGCTCCCGGCCGGCGCAAAGCACCTCTGGCACCTTGGCCGACGGCTCTGGCACCCCCCGCCCGAACTGGGCCCCCCACCTCGGTCGCGTCGGGCTGGTCGAAGACGGTGCGCACGGGCGTCGCCACCCGAGGCCAGCGGTAGTTTGCGTCGGCGCCGCCTATGCCGTCCTAGCCCCAATACCCTACAGGTTAAGGCGAGTGGATGGAGAGGCAACCTCGTCGATGCAGTTGGAGCTGGCCGTGTAGTGGCGGTCGGCGCGTGCCAAGTCGGCGCAAACCGGCCGGGTCCTATCCACCAACCGTTGTCAGCTCACAATGGCTCTCTGGTTGCGGCCGAAGGCTGCGGTGTGCTAGCCAAAAAGGGAACATGGCGGTCGCACGACATAGCCAGGTGCTGGGTATAGACATTGGTGCGACCCATAGCCGGGCCCGCTTGGTGGCAGGCGCGAAGGTGGTGGCGGAAGCGACGGCCGGCAGCGCCAGCGTGGCAGCAGAAGGGCTCGCTGGTGCTTTGGCAGCTCTCGACGAACTACTTGCCCAGCTACCCTTGGACGAGCGTCGCCCCCTGGACGCCATCTGCGTGGGTGCCGCGGGCATAACGAGGCGGGTTGCCGCGAGCCTGATCGAAGAGCGCTTGGCCCCCTTTGCCGCTGAAGGGCGTGTGTTCATTGTCGGTGACGTTTCCCTGGTACTGCCCGCCGCCGGTCTCGACGAAGGCATCGGTGTCATTTGCGGCACCGGCACCGTGGCCGTGGGGCGCCAGGATGGGCGAGCAGCCCGAGCGGGGGGGTGGGGCTACCTTCTCGCGGACGAGGGGAGCGGGTACTGGCTCGTGTGCCGCGCTGTTCGCGCCGTGCTCGACCGGAGGGACCGGGGCCGCCCGCTCGGACCGCTCGGCTCCGAACTACTTCACGCTGCCAGGATGCCTTGCCTTGCGGACCTTATTGGCCAGTTTTACGAGGATGCGCGCCCCGGACGGTGGGCGTCTTACGCCCCGGTCGTACTGGGATCGCCGGACCCGGCCGCCGCTGCGATCATCGAAGAGGCGGTCCGCGCCCTGCACTTGCTCGTCGACGCAGTCCTCGAGAGGCTCGGGCATCCCTCCGGGCTGCCCATCGTCCTTGCCGGCGGCCTCATGACAAGCGAACGCTTCCGCTCGGCGGTAACCGGCGAACTGCGCCGGGCGAAGCCCTCAAGCGCTGTCAAAGTCCTCCACCAGCCCCCGGTGGCGGGGGCGGTCCGCCTGGCGCAGAGGGCTAGTGCCGGCCTGGTACCCGACAGTACCTGGGAGCTTGAGTGAAGAGACCCGCAAGCTTCCGAGCGGCCCAGCGTCCACGGGCCCCTTAGCCCACTGAGGAACGCAGCAGGGTGGGGACGCGCCGTCCGAGCCGTCTCAGCTGTTCGGCATTCCACTCGTCAGCGCCGTCGACATTGGCGCTCTTGAACACCGGCGGCTGGATCCCCCGCTCGACGAGCATCTTCACCGTTTCCACGACGATCGTTTGGATGATGACAAGCGACATCACGTTGGACACTCCTCCCACACGGAGGTCGGCGCCGACCGCCACCGCGGCGTCACCGAGCGGTGCGTGGTTGTCGAGGACCAAGTCCGCGACGTCGCCCAGTTTGACACCCCCTCCGCCGCGTGCCGTAACGGCCTCGGAATGCTTTCGGGAGACTATCGCGATTACCTTTGCGCCGAGGGCCTTCGCAGCTTGGGCCACTTCCACCGGCACCGGGTTGCGGCCTGAATTGGAAACGACGAAAAAGACGTCACCCGCCTCGACCGGTTCGGTCCCCACTATGAGCTCGCCGAGCCCCGGCTGGCGTTCCATGAGCGACGCCCTCCTGCCCCCCTGGTGGACCATGAGCCATTCGACCAGTACCGCATTGACCGGCACGAGGCCACCGGCGCGGTGGAAGGCCTCTTCGGCTGCCATGTGGGAATGCCCACTGCCGAACACGTGTATAAGGCCCCCAGCAGCAACCGTGTCTGCGCACCAACCCGCAGCCTCCTTGATCTGCACGGCATCACCGCTCAGTTCGTCGAGCAACGCTCTGATCGTTTCCAGGTACTCGAGTTGTTGGTTGTCCATTTCGGTCCTTCCTGGGTCTAGGTTCGTGTTTGGGATATAAGGGTGGCCGCAACCCTCACAATCGCCTCCCCGGCGGCACCGGTGAGCGGGGACGCCATTACTTCGTAACCACCCTCGACTTCTTCTTCGGGGGTGAAGATGTAGCCGGGCGCCCCGTTGGAGTAACCGACGACGCGGAGACCGGGTAGGCCGGTTCGTTGCACGAGAGCGCGCTCGATCGAGTGGAAAGGTTCCCCCGGCACGAAACAGAGGTCCAGTTGGCCGATGCTAAGCGCGCAAATCTCAGCCTGGTGTTCTGGTGGGCGCCCACCATTTCGGCGAGCCGTGCGAGCGGCCATCGCCTCCTCGTCCAATGCAGCCTTCGACCTGTCGCCCGGGGCGCGCTCCGAAAGCAGCGCCACCTCGACGTGAGCCGGCTGCGCCCCTTCGTTCTTCAACGGGAGTCGTGTGGTCGTGCGCCCAAGACGCACCTGCAAGTCGCCGGACAGGGGCTTGGCGGCGCCAGCAGCGCCTTGGGCGCCCGTTGCGACTACCTGAGCTAGGCGTCCGAGTTCCACGAACGTCCTATCACGCCGGGTGAAGCGCGTACTCACGTCCCCGGCCGCTCCCTGGGCCCCGGAGCACCGTCCGACCGCCCCCGTGCCTCGCTCCAGTACCTCCACGGTCGTCCCGATTATGTCACCGGACACCGAGAGGTTATCCGGCCCCAGTACGGTACCGTGGCACGGGTAAATAACCCTCATGCCTCGCAGCCGGGCGCCGTCGGTTGCGGTGAGGGCACCGAGCCTTTGCGGATCCGCCCCGCCGCCCCGCCGGCTGCTCCCGACCCCGTAGACGGCTTCCTCCCCCCACGCCAGGGATGCCGGCGCCAGATCTGACACCGCGGCCACTAAAGAGCTGGCTATAGCGTAAACAAGAAAATTACAGTACGAGGTCATGGCTTCTAAATGAGAATGAGTCCCGTCTGCCCATTCGCTGTCCAGGTCGGGACCGGCATGGGTGTGCGTTGCGCTCACAATCACGTTTTGGCCATCAAGGCACCCTGTGGCGCTTACGGCGGCACGGATTTCGCCGACCAGAGCCCGGGGGACTTCGAGCAGGTCGCAGACCACCCAGCCGAGGCGGCTCCTGCCGTCGTCCAACACCATCGAACGCGCCCAGAGCTGTTGTGCGACCCACCGGCTCAGGTCTTCGCGCCGCGCAAAACCGGCCAGGCGGCAAGGTAGAGGCGGGGTTATGCAAGCAGCGCCAAAACCAGTCCTCAACAATTGCTCAGCCGGCCCTGCCCGTCGGGGCCCGCGACGGCTCTCCGTTGCCCAGCTCGCTTACCCAATGGGCAAACGGCAAAGGGACGCCGCCCACGGCGATCGCGTAACAGCCGTCCAGTGCGGACGAGATTGGTGCAATCAAGGGTACTCGGCGAGTGTTCTCCGCGAACCATGCCGCGAGGCGCTCCTGCAGTTCGGGGACCGCAGCCACGAAACCACCGCAGATCACTACTGGGAGTTCCGAGCTTTCGGACACCAGCGCGGCCGCGTCGGTAGCCAGCTCTGCCAGCTCACGCGCTGCTCTGTCGAGGATCTGTCCCGCCGCAATATCACCCATGCGGGCGGCTGCGACCACCTCTTCTGAAAACCGTGCGATATCCCGCAGCGGGCCGCCAGCGAGCACTGCCCGCGGCAGCTCTTCGACCCTGCCGAACCTCTCTTCGGCCGCACTGAGGAGCAAATGCGAGCCGCCGCGCCTGCCGTCCGCGCACCGGCACGCGCTTATTAGGCCCTCCAACCCCACGCGGTAACCGCTACCCACGTCGCCTAGCTGTGGCCCCCTCCCGTCCAGCCTGCGCACTTCGCCATCATAACCGACGGCAATGGCTATCGTGCCTGTGCCGACGGTGACGGCCACCCCGGGGCTGCCGCCGAGGCACGCGACGTAGGCGGCAATACCATCAGGTACAAGGGTGACCGAACTCGCGCCCGTTAACGCCGCAGAGATGGCCGCATGCGCGCTCGCCGATTGGGACCAAGGTACCGCTCGGCCCGTCAGCACGACCCGGGTACCCAAGCTCAGAAAAGAAGGGTTGAGGTCGGTGCGGCGAAGCACTGAGCTCAGTTCTTCGATGAGAGCCGTGAACGACCCGTCGCCAACTCCTGAGCCAACAGCGTTCACTTCCTTCATGACCTCGCCGGTGGCCCGCAGTAGCCGTAGCCGTACATGCGTGCCACCGACATCTGCAAGCAACAAGTAGCTCATTGGCCTCTACGGGGTGCCAGTCCTGGTCGTCCTCCTGCCCGCCGTCGATATTACCTAGTCCAAAGTCATGAGCCTCAACGACACGTGAGCGTGACCGGTAGGGCTCGCGTCATCCCTCACCGCAGCCCCATAGTCGCCCGCAGCAACTGCTTTTGAGAGACTACAAAAAGCAACGCGACCGGCGCGCTCACGATCATGACGGCGGCCGCGAGCAAGGTATAAGCGCTCTCGTTGGAACTGTAGAAACTGTAAACGCCCCTTGCCACGGGGAACAAGCTCGGGCTGGCGAGGAAGACCACGGGGCCTATTATGTCGTTCCATACGAACAAGAGCGAGTAGAGGAAGGTTATGACGATGCTCGGCCAGGCGAGCGGCGCGACGAAAGACAAGATGTAGCGCGGGTAACTGACCCCGTCGAGCCAAGCGGCTTCGTCCAGCTCTTGGGGGATCGAAGACACGAATGCCGTCAACAATAGGACGCCCAACGGGAGCCCTGGCTCCACGTGCAGGAGGATGTAACCGATTCGGTTGTTGTACAAACCGAGGTCGCGCGCCTCGATGAACAAGGGGATGTAAGAGACGGGCAAAGCAAGCCCAACGACAAACCACAGGTAGAGCGAAGAGGACCAGCGGACGAGCCTCCGGGCGACAGGGAACGCTATTAGGAGCGAGAGCCCGGTCGAGATGCCCGCCGCGGCAACTGCGTAGATGGCCGTGTTGACGATCTCTGGCCCGAGGTCCCCCTGCTGCCACGCCGACCCGAAATTGCCCAAGCTGGGCGGCACTGGCGGCTGCAGCGGATGGGCCCCGAACTGCGCGGGCGACTCGAACGAGATCATTATCACGTACACGATCGGCACGAGAAAAACCAGCGCTATCAGTATGCCCGTGGCGAGGCGCCGCATACGCAGAGCGTTGCTGAACTGCACTTAGCCACACCTTCCTGTCATACCAGAAGCCTACGTTCGCGCGACCTGAGCAGTGCCGCCAGCGGGATGGCCACACCGACAGCCACGACGAAGAGTGCCATCGTGACTGCGGCCCCAAGGCCGAGGTCGGCACTTGCCCCGAAGGCCGTGTTGAAGGCGAACATCCCTAGGGTGTTGGTACCAAAGGCGCCGTCGGTCAGTATGTAGATGAGGTTGTACGTGGTCAGGGAGCCGACGACGGCGAGCAATACGTTGACCGAGACCGCTGGCGCCATCATGGGCCACGTTATGGACCGTAACCTCTGCCAGGCCGAGACGCCGTCGAGCGCAGCGGCTTCATAGACCGATTGGGGGATCGTCTTCAGGGCCCCGATATAAACTACCATGGTAAAGCCTAGATTTTGCCAAACCTGCACGATTATGACCAGGGGCATGGCCACGTTGCCCGCGCCGAAGAAGGCCGAATGGATGCCAAAGGCTCCGAAGACCGCCTCCGCTGGGCCCGACACCGGGTCGAAAAGGAGGAGCCAGACTATCCCGACTACAGTCACACCGAGCACGATCGGGAAGAAGGCGAGGACGCGCAGCACGGATGCTGTCTTGGTGTCCCTCTGGAGGCGGTGTGCGAGCGCCACCCCTATCGCATTTTGGACCAGCGTGACACCCACGACGAAGATCACGGTGGCTTCGATGCTGGAGATGAGGCCCGGCGCTTGGCTAGTAAAAAGGAGATGATAATTGGAGAACCCGACGAACGACGTCGGTGAACCGGGGAACCCGGAGTAGTTCGTAAAGGAGACGACGAGGTTGGCCGCTGTCGGCACTATGCCAAACAGGACGTAAAACGCCAACCCAACCGCCACACCACCCCACATCCAGGCCCGCGAGGACCTGGACAAAAGCCGCGCGTACGGGGCCTTGTGTGCCGCCGTCGGGCGGTACTGCGCGGGCCAGGCTTCCCGCCGCCGGCGCCGCTTTGACGACGGCTTCCCGAGGCGTGGCGGGTTGCGCCCCTCCAGGCCAAGAGGCGCCCCTGACGTCACCGAAGGGGCGCCCGCTTCGCTCATCGGGTAACCGCTATTGCTTTCGGGTCTGCTTGGGGACTACTTTTTCCAACTACTCTGGGTCAGCTTGGCAGCTTCCGCCGGCGTCTTGCTGCCAGCGATGACGGACTCCTGCAATACCCCCCACTCGGTGGTCGAGTCGTAGAACCCCAGGTTGGGGGTCGGAGCGGGCATGATGGTGTCGAGCGCTATGCCCTTGCCGAGCCACTTGCCGAGCACCCCGGCCGCGAAGCTTGTGTAGGTCCCGCCCGTCTCGCTGGGCGAAATGCCGGTGATGTCTACGTACTGCTCGTATATGGGCTTGCTGGCGAAGAACTTGAGCCAAGCGAGGGCCGCGGGGACGTTGTGGGCCTTGCGCAGGATCTCGAAGTTCAGGTCTGGCTGGAGGATGGGCTGGTTGTCTGCCGCGACATTGCTGCCAGGGAGAGGGAAGCTCCCCACTTGGAGCTTCGGGTTGTCCGTGTGAACTGTTGCGAGGTCCCAGGAGCCGTCCAGGAGCATGGGAGCCTTGTTGCCCGCGAACGCCCCTGGCATGCCCTCCCAAGAAACGCCTGCGTAGCCTGGCTCCAGGTACTTGCCGATGGCCGCTTCTTCCTTGAAGACCTGCACCATGTCGGGGTTAGTCCACTTGACGCTACCGGTCTGGAGGTCGGTCGTGAGGTTGTGGCCTGGTACGTGGGGCTCCCAAACAGCGGACATGAGCGGCTGGGTGATGAAGTCGGTGGTGTAGAAAGGCGCTCCACCTCCTGCGCCGAGCCACAGCGGGGTCACGTGGTCGGCCTTCAGGGTCGAGAGGAGAGTGAGGAACTGGTTGTAGGTAGTGGGGACGCTCAAGTGGTACTTGGCGAAGTCGGCCTTGTTGTAGAAGACGACGCGCTGGTACTGCCCGGACAGGACGCCATATATCTTCCCGTTGTAGCTCTCGAGGCTGAGGGCGCCCTTCGTGAAGTCGTGGATCCACGGATAGCTGTTGAGGGGCAGGTAGGCGTTACTCTCGGCCCACAGCTCAGTCGATGTCAGTTCCGCACGGGTCGCGTGCAGCGGTAGGGGTTGGATCGAGTTGACGTCCGTGACGATGTCTGCTGTACCCGAGTCGACGCTGGTCGAAAGCAGCGTCGCATACCCCGCCTGGTCGTTGGCTGCGGTCTCCAACTGCACCTTCACGCTGGGGTACTTCTTCATGAACTCGCTGTCGATCGTGGTGAGCGCCTTCACGGCCGGCGGGTTGACCCAGGTGATTATCTTGAGCGGCCCGGAAATACCCGTGGTCGCCGCCGAGGCGGCGCTCGGCAGTGTGACACTACCAGCGGAGAGCGCGGCCACGCCGATCGCGGCCATGGCCGTCGCTCGGTTACGCCCTATCTTGTTTCTGTTGGTTTGCATTTACAGCTGACCTGACCTTTCTTGCCGGACAGCGACGTGCCTGGTGACCGGACGAGCACTTAGTGCCTTTTTACCTGCACCGTGGCCTTCGCTACCCTAGTTGTTAGATGGCTGGAGCGGACTGTTCACCCCAATGGGCGAAAGCCTAGCATTTCACGTTGTCACGGTCCTTGTCAGCGGCGGCGCGAGAACCGTCGCCAGACGCCGAAGCGGTGTTGGCGGGAGGTGCCGATGACCTGGATGCGTTCCAGCCAGTCGGCGCCACGTCGTCCATCGCTCGGGCGTTGCCGGGGCCACTCGTCGTGGCCATAGACGCCAGGCGCCCGGCCCGGCGGGTCGCGACGGCTATGGCGACCAAGCTGTAGGCGAAGACGGCGACCGAGCCGGCCACAAGGCGGCGAGCAGTGCCCCCTTGTCACGAAGGTGCCGTGGCCCACCAGGGCGACCGGCATGGGGCAGGCGGTGCCCGGGCTGAGGAGGGAGCGCGCCGGCGCCCACCGACAGGGGAGGCTCTCCGGCGCCCAGCGGCAGGCGAGCCAGGCGGCCCCGCCCTCTGCGAGGCCCTACCTCCGCTCGAGGGTGTGATGGTGGCGGCCGATCGGGGCCCGTAACTCGATGTCCAGTACTGTCCGGGGTTCGCAAGGTCACCGCGCAGCTCGGAAGCCCAGAACAGGGGAATTTCGGGGCAGCTCGGCCTCCACGACTCGAAGAGCGTCGAATCGCCAGGGAGTATAAGCGGGAGGCTTCTGGAGGGTGCACCCCCTGAAGGGTGGGGCCGATTATGGTCGGCCTCAACCTGGTCACCCCCGTGGCTCGAGGACCGGCTAACGGTCAGCCTGTATTCATAACGATCTGCCAGCCGGCACCCAGGTTTACGTGGCACAAGCCGTGCTTAGGCGCGGCGGATCGCCCTGTCCCACCAGGGCGATCACACCGGCGCCGCACACATGGGGCCGCGCGTGCCACCCCTTAGCCAAAAGAGAGGAAGGGATGGCAATGACGATCGTAGGCCCACCGCGCTCTGTCGCCGGCGGCGTGGATACCCACCTCGCCGTCAATGTGGCTGCGGCCGTGGACGCCCCGGGCGGTCTGCTCGGCGTGGGCAACAGTTCTCCGCCACCCCTCCTGGCCATGCCAGCGTGCTCGGCTGGCTCCGGGGCTCTGGAAAGGTCGCCAAGGTCGGCATCGAAGGCACGAGTTCCTAGGGGACTGGCCTTGCCCGGCACCTCAGGCCTCGGGCGTAGACGTGGCGGAGGTGAACGTCGCGGAAACTGAGGAACGTGATCGCGCTGAGGGCACATCCACCAGAACGCTGGCCACTTTTATCGTTCAAAACTGGTGAAAGTGTCCTATCCGGATCCACATCCAGCAGTTTCCGGGCAGCCAGGGCGCTCCCGGCTGGCGCAAAGCACCTCCGGGCCCGCCAAACGAGCCTCGGGCGCGTCCACCGGCCCCCCGCTGCCCAGTAGCTCAAAAACGGGCGCCCTTCACCGCCTCGATGAGCTTCGGCAGCACCTCGTGGACGTCGGCCACGATGCCGAGGTCGGCGGCCTTCATGATTGGGGCCTCGGGGTCGCTGTTGACGGCGATGATGCAGCCGGCGCCCTTCATACCCACCAGGTGCTGAGTCGCCCCCGAGATGCCGAACGCCAAGTACACCTCCGGCTTCACGGTCCTCCCCGTCTGGCCGACCTGGTAGGCGTAAGGCGCCCAGCCGGCGTCGACGACGGCCCGGGTGGCGCCGGGCGCCCCGCCGAGCAGCCGGGCGAGCTCCTCTATGAGCTCGTAGTGCTCCGGGGAACCTAGCCCCCGGCCCCCAGACACGACGACCCTGGCGTCCTCCAGGCTCGGGCCCTGGCGCTCGCCGGCGTGACGTGCGACCACGCGCGCCGCGTCGGTTTGGCCCAACTCGGGGGCCGTCACGTGCACCACCTCCGCGGTGGCGCCGGCCACGGGCTTGCCGGCCTTGAACGACTTCGCCGTCACCAGGAAGATCCCCGGCGGCGCGCCCGTGTAGCGGGCGCGGGCGACCATCGCCCCGCCGAAGAGCATGTGCGAGCTCACGAGAGCCCCGTCGCCGGCCAGCTCCACGCCCACCACGTTGGCCAGCACCGGACGGTCGAGGCGGGCAGACAGGCGGCCGGCGATGTCGCGGCCGTCGTAGGTCGCCGGCCCGAGCACGGCACCCGGCTCCTCCTCCGCCACTGCGTCCGCCACCACCGCCGCCACCTTGGCGCCGGCCAGGCTGTCCCCCAGGCTCCCGAGATCCCATACCTTGCTCACGCCGTGCCCGGCGAGCTGCGCCGGCACCCCCCCACGACCGTCACCCCCACGACCGTCACCCCCACGACCGTCACCACCAGGGCCGTCACCCCCAGGACCGGCGCTCCAGGTAAAGGCGGTCACTTGGCCGGCGATGCTTCGGGCCGCGGCGCAAAGCTCGAGCGCGTGGCTGGTCGCGGCACCGTCACGCTGCTCGGCGATGACGAACACCTTGTCGAGGACGGCCATCGAACTAGAGCACGCCCCGCTTCTCGAGCAGTTCCACGATGAGCTCGTGACCGCGGCCGTCGCCGGCGACCACCGTCCCCCCGGAACGGTGCTCGGCCTCCTCGAGGGAGATGACCTCCTGGCGCGCCCCCGCCCTCCCGACCGTGCTCGGGTCGATGCCGAGGTCAGTGAGGGCGAGGATCTCGACCGGCTTGGACTTGGCGCTCATGATGCCCTTGAGCGACGGGTAGCGGACTTCCACCGCGCCGGCCGTCACCGTGAGCACCGCCGGCAACGGGCACTCGACTTCTTCGGAGCCGAAATCGGTCTGGCGTTCAGCGAATATGCGCGCCCCGTCCGTCTCGACGTGCTTGGCGAAAGTGACGGCGGGGTACCCGAGCAGCTCGGCCATCTGCACCGGCACGGTCCCGCTGTAGCCGTCGCTCGACTCAGTGGCGGCCACGACGAGGGCGGCCCCCGCCCGCCTGACGAGGGCGGCGAGCACTCGCGCCGTCCCGAGGGCGTCGCTGCCGGCGAGCGCCTCGTCCGAGACGAGAAGAGCACGCGTCGCTCCCAGCGCGAGCGCCGTCCGGAGCCCCGCCGTCTCGCCCCGTGGCGCCATCGAGATCACGACCACCTCGCCGCCACCGGACTGCTCGGACAGGCGGAGCGCGGTCTCGACGCCGAAGCTGTCGGGTTCGTCGAGGACGAGGCTCCCGCTGCGGCGCAGGTGGTAGGCCGGCGGCTCCAGTTCTAAGGGCGTGTCGGGCGCCGGGACTTGCTTCACGCAAACCGCCACGTCCACGACCCGGAGGCTAGTGCAGCGCTGCAGCTCCTGGTGCCACGACGGGAAACGTTGGCTCGGTTGCGACCGGCCAACTGCCGCAGACGTTCCTGGAGCCAGCTCCGGTCCAAGCAGGGCCGGCACAGGTACCTTGGGATAGATGGCCGTGCCCGTGCCAACAGCCGGGGGCGGGCCCCCAGGCTCACGCCGGAGCCGGGGCGCCCACCTCGGGGAGGGCCGGGTCGTACCGATCGGGCGCAACTCTGCCGCCCAGCGGGCCGACGCAGCCGAGGAGGACACAAAGGGGGCCGGAACCACTTTTCGCGGCGTGCCGGTCGAGGAGGCGCTCGCCGACTACAAGCTGGCCCTGGTGTCGCGCTGCCTCGACGACCGGGAGATAGCCCTGCAAAAGCAGGGCCGAGCCTTTTTCCAGATTTCGGGGGCGGGCTGCGAAGCCCTCGGGCTCGGGTTGGCGAGGTCGCTCCGGCCGGGCCACGACTGGTTTTTCCCCTACTACCGTGACCGGGCGCTCGTGCTCGCCTTGGGCGTGAGCCCGACCGAGATGCTCTTGCAGGCGGTGGGAGCGGAGACAGACCCGGCCTCGGCGGGCCGCCTGATGCCCTGCCATTTCTCGTCCCCCCGGCTGCACGTGGTAAGTGGGTCCAGCCCCGTGGCCACGCAGTGCCTCCCCGCCGTCGGTTGTGCCGAAGCCGGCCGCTACATCGGGCGTCGGGCCGGGCTGCCCGGCTGTGGCGCCGAGCCCGACGAAGTGACCTATGTGTCCCTGGGCGACGGGGCGACTTCCGAAGGCGAGTTCTGGGAAAGCCTCAACACCGCGTGCCGGCTCCGCCTGCCAGTTCTGTTCGTGGTGGCCGACAACGGCTACGCGATCTCGGTCCCCGTGAAGGACCAGAGCCCGGCTCCCATTTCCGAGCTGGTCAAGGGCTTCGCCGGGCTCTCGGTCCATCGCGTCGACGGGCGTCGCTACTTCGACGTCCGGGCCAGTGTCCCCGAGATAGTGGCCAGTCTCCGCCAGGGGCAGGGGCCGGCGCTGCTGCACGCCACCGTGACACGGCCCTACTCCCACTCGTCGGCCGATACCCAGAGCAAGTACCGGCCGAGGGCCGAGCTGGACGACGAAATTCAAAATGACCCCATCGCCCTGCTCGAACGCGCCCTCGCCGAAGGCGGCCTCGTTTCGGAAGAAGAAATCGCCACGATGCGCGAAGACGCCCGCCGGCTCGTGGCCGAAGCGGCCGCCGAAGCGCTCCGAGCCCCGCGGCCCGACCCGGCGACCATCCGGCGACACCTCTTCAGCGCCCGTGTCCTCGAAGCCGAAGGCGGCCGAGAGGGCGGCCACCTGAGCAGCCGACCAGGCGACAACGGCGCCGCCACGCCGCCGGCGGACGAGGTCGCGGGCGCGCTGCCGGTGGGTAAGGCACGCGCCGGCCCCCCGCCGGCGGACGAGGCCGCGGACGCGCTACTGGTGGGTAAGGCACCCGCCGGCCTCCCGCCGGCCAACGTGGCACCCGCCGGCCCCCCGCCGGCCAACGAGGGCGTCGCCATGGGAGAGGCCATCCGGCTCGCGCTCCACGAGGCCATGGCCAACGACGAACGGGTCCGCGTCTTCGGCGAAGACGTCGCCGACGGCCCCGAGGAACTGCTCGGCGAGCTCGAGGGAAAAGGTGGCGTGTTCGGGACGACTTTCGGGCTGCAGCGCCGGTTCGGAACGGAGCGCTGCTACAACACCCCCCTCGCCGAAGCCAACATCGTCGGGCGCGCCATCGGGCAGGGCTTGCGGGGGCTCCGGCCCGTGCCGGAAGTGCAGTTCTTCGACTACATCTGGCCGGCGATGCAGCAGCTGAAGAGCGAGGCTGCCACGCTGCGCTGGCGCTCTGCGGGCGGCTGGACGTGCCCGATGGTGCTCCGGGTCCCGATCGGCGGCTACCTCGCCGGCGGGTCGGTGTGGCACTCCCAGTCGGGCGCCTCGATATTCGCCCACATCCCCGGCCTGGTCGTCGTCATGCCGTCGCGGGCGCGAGATGCCGTCGGGCTCTTGCGGACGGCCCTCGAGGGCGACGACCCCGTGCTCTTCTTCGAGCACAAGCACCTGCTGCGCCAGGCCTACACCAAGGACCCCTTCCCCGAGGCGGACTTTCGCTGGCCCTTCGGCCGCGGCCGGGTCCTACAGCGCGGCGACGACCTCACGATCGTGACCTATGGCGCCACCGTCGAGCTCTCCAGGCAGGCCGCGGCCACCCTCGGCGCCAGCATCGAGATCATCGACCTCGTTTCGATAACGCCTTGGGACAAGGCGCTTGTGGCCGAGTCGGTTGTTCGGACGGGACGGGCACTCGTGGTCTCGGAGGACAACCTGACTTGCGGCTTCGGGGCGGAAGTGGCTGCGTGGGTGGCCGAAAACTGCTTCTGGGCGTTGGACCAGCCCGTCATGCGCGTCGGCACCCCCGACACCCACATCGCTTACGAACCGGGCCTCGAACGGGCGACCCTGCCTCAGGTCGAGGACATCGAAGCGGCCGCCCGCCGGCTCTTGGAACTAGCCTGACCCTCGGATGACCGGCGAAGCGCTGCCCGCCAGGGAGGTCGTCGAGCTCGAGGGGCACATAATCGACTCGCTGATCCTGGCCAAAGTGCTTGACTTGATAGTGGCGGCCGGCGCCGATTACCAGGTGCTCGACGTGGAGATCGGCCGGAGCAACGTGGACCAGAGCCACGCCCGCCTGGAGGTCCGTGCCGCCGACCAGGCGAGCCTTTCCCGGCTCCTGGACAAGCTCCAGGTCCACGGCGTCAACCGGGCCTCGGGCGGTGACGCCACCTTGGTGGCCGCCGACTGCGACGGGGTTTTCCCCGAGGGCTTCTACTCGACCACCAACCTGCCCACGTCGGTGCGTTTGGGCGGTGAATGGCACGAGGTCGAAAACCCCGAGATGGACTGTGGCTTGGTCGTCCTCCCCGACGGCGCGGTGAGGACCGTGCCCGTGCACCGTGCCCGTGCGGGAGACCGCTTCGTCGTCGGCCACGACGGCGTGCGGGTGGAGGCGCCTTCGCGGCCTAGGGACGGGGTGCGCTTCGAGTTCATGACCTCCGACGTGTCCTCGGAAAAGCCCAAGGCCACGCTCATCGCTCAGGTGGCCGAGCGGGTACGAGCGGCCAAAGCGTCCGGGGGAAAGGTGCTGGCGGTGTGCGGCCCGGCCGTGGTCCACACCGGCGCCGGCCCTCAGGTGGCGAGGCTGGTCCACGACGGATGGGTCGACGTCCTTTTCTCCGGCAACGGCTTCGCCACCCACGACTTGGAGTCCAATGTCTTCGGCACCTCCCTTGGCATATCGGTCCGGGAGGGCGCCCCGGTCGAAGGCGGCCACGCCAACCACTTGAGGGTAATCAATTCGGTGCGCCGTTACGGTTCGATCGCCGCCGCGGTCGAGGCGGGCTACGTAAAAAGCGGCGTCATGTTCGAGTGTGTGCGCCGGCGCATACCGTTCGTCCTCGGCGGGTCAGTGCGCGACGACGGGCCGCTCCCCGACGTCATCTCCGACGTCGTAGACGCCGCCGACGCCATGCGGGCCGCCCTCCCCGGCGTGGCGGTAGCCCTGATGCTCGCCTCCACCCTGCACGCCATCGCCACCGGCAACCTGCTGCCGGCGTGGGTCGAGACCTATTGCGTGGACATAAACCAAGCGGTTGTCACCAAGCTCGCTGACCGCGGCAGCCACCAAGCCCTCGGGCTCGTGACGGACGTAGGGCTCTTCTTGCGCACGCTCGCCGACCAGCTCTGCTCGGGCGCTGCGTGAACGAGCCGGCGCCGGACGCCACGCCTGGGCTCGGGTGGGGCCGGCGCTACCTCATGTGCCCGCCCGACTTTTTCGGCGTCTTCTACGAGATCAACCCTTGGATGCACACCGAGGTCCAGGTCGACGCCGAGCGGGCGCGTAGGCAGTGGGAAGGGCTCGTAAGCACGCTGAAGCAAGCGGGGGCGGAGGTCGAGCTGCTCGAGGCGGCGCCAGGCCTGCCAGACCTGGTCTTCACCGCCAACGCCGGCATAGTCAACGGCAAGCAGTTCGTTGCCGCCCGCTTCCGCCACCCCCAACGCCAAGGCGAGAGCGCCAAGGACGTGGCATGGTTTTCTGCCCACGGCTACCGGGTCGACCACCTACCTCCCGGCACCAACCATGAGGGCGCCGGCGACGCCCTCCCCTTCGGTTCTGTCCTCGTGTCGGGCTACCGCTTCCGCTCCGACGCTGTCTCGCACGCCGAAATCTCCCGCCTGACCGGCGCCGCCGTGCGTTCGGTCGAGCTCGTTGACCCTCGCTTGTACCACCTCGACATGACTTTCTGCCCGCTCGACAGCCGGCGCGCCATGGTGGCGCCGCTCGGCTGGGACCGCTACGGGCTCCGGGTGCTCGCTTCCCTCGTCCCCGAGCCGCTTTTCTTGGAAGACGACGAGGCGCTCTCGTTGTGCGCCAATTCGGTCGTGGTGGGCACGACCGTGGTCATGCCCACCTGCCCGCCCCGCCTAGGCCGGGCGCTCGAGGCCTGGGGCTTCGACCCGGTCGAGTGCGACGTGTCGGAGTTGTTGAAGGCCGGCGGCGGCTGCCGCTGCCTCACGCTGGCGCTCGACGTCGAGCTCGGCAAGGCCCCGTCCTGACACGCGATAGCACCCGAGCGCGCGTACGCGCCGGGGTGTGACCTCGGCGCCAGTGCGCAAGGGGCTGGGCATCGAGGACCTTGGCGACCTGGTGGACATCGTGGTCCTCGAGCCGGGCCACCTCCGGGCCTGGGACTTCTCCGATACCGCGATATAGTGCTTGTGCCCTGACGGCCCTTTGGGTTTGCTTAGTTGACAGCTAGGTTGACGCGCTATGCGGGTTCTTTTCGTCGAGGACGAGCCGAGGCTCCGCGAGGCGCTGTGCCGGGGTCTCAGTGAAGAGGGGCACGAGGCCGTGGGCGCAGGCACGGGCACCGAGGGGCTCCAGCTGGCCCTACACCAAAGCTTCGACGTCATCGTGTGCGACATCCTGCTGCCCGGGGTCAACGGGTTCCAGCTCGTACGGCGGCTCCGTGAGCAAGCCGTCTGGACGCCGGTGCTCATGCTCTCGGCCAAGGACGGCGAATGGGACGAGGCCGAGGCGCTCGATGCCGGGGCCGACGGATATATCACCAAGCCGTTCTCCTATGTGGTACTGAAGGCGCACCTCCGAGCGTTGGCACGCCGCGGGTCGAAGGGGGCCACGGTGGGTTCCGAAGTGCTGCGCTCGGGTGACCTCATCTTGGACCTGCGGGCGCGCCGTTGCGCTCGGGGCGGGACCGAGGTGGAGCTCTCGCAGAGGGAGTTCAGCATACTGGCCGAGCTCCTCGCCCACCGCGGCGAGGCCGTGGCGAAGGACGAGCTCATGCGAAAGGTCTGGGGCCCCGGCTTCGCGGGTGACCCCAACATCGTCGAGGTCTACATAGGGTACCTGAGGAAAAAGGTGGACGTCCCCTTCGGCCGGCATTCGATCGAGACGGTACGGGGGTACGGCTACAGGTTGACCGTCCAAGATGAAGCTCTCCATGGCTGACAACGCTTTTCGGCGGTTGCTCGGTTGGTCCCGCACGGTGCGGGCGCGGTCCGCCGTCGTCTCGGTTGCGATCGTCGGTGCCGCTTTCTCGCTCTTCGGCTTGGGCGTCACGTCGGTGCTCAGAGCCTCTCTTTACCAGAGCGCCGCCAATACCGCGCGCGCCGAGGCTATGGCAATCTCCTCGGTGATAAGCAACCAAGGCCTCCCGGTGAGCGGCCATAGTGCGAGGCGCTTCCTCCCGATCTCGGAGGGTGAGATGGCTGCCCAGGTGGTCGGCCCCGGGGGCAAGGTCCTCCGTTCGAGCCGCGACGTCGCGGGCCAGCCGGTGATGGCCAACTTTTTCCCTCCCCCTGGGGGTTCGCACCAGGCGATGGGCGTGGTGCTCCGGGTGAGGCACCCGAGGCACGTCGACCTGAACCTCGACGAACGCTTCGTCGTCGTGGCTGTGGGCTTCGCCGCCGGTCGCGAGCGCGGGGCAGTGCTCGTGGCTTACTCCCTCGGTGCCGCCGACCACGCCGTGCACGTGCTCGACCTCTCCTTGGCGGTAGCACTGCCACTCCTCGCACTCCTCGTCGGGTTGGTGGTGTGGGCCCTCACCGGATGGGCTCTCCGGCCGGTGGAAGCCATCCGTTCGGAGGTGGCAGAGCTCTCTGCCACCGACCTGCGCCGGCGGGTGCCCGAGCCGGCGGCATCTGATGAAATCGGCCGGCTGGCCCGCACCATGAACGAGATGCTGGCGCGCCTCGAAGCCTCGAGCAGGCGCCAGCGCCAGCTCGTTGCCGACGTATCCCACGAGCTGCGCAACCCTCTCGCTGCGTTGAAGGCGCAGCTCGAGGTGGCATCCGAGCACCCCGGAGGGGCAGGGCCGAGCATGCTCGCCGGGTCGGTCGCCGAGGTCGACAGGATGGGGCTGCTGGTTGAGGACCTCCTCACATTGGCCCGCTTCGACGAGGGCATGCAACGGTTGCGCCTGTCGGAGGTCGACTTGGACGAGCTCGTGTTGGCCGAAGCGGGACGTCTGGAGCGCGACGCCAGGATCGAGATTTCACTGAGGGGGGTCAGCGCTGCCCGCGTCCTCGGCGACGAGGCCAAGCTCGCCCGGGTGGTCCGCAACCTTTCGGACAATGCCCTCCGCTACGCCAGGTCACGCGTGAGCTTCAGCGTGAGCGAGGAGGGGGGCTGGTGCGAGCTGGGCGTCGCCGACGATGGGCCAGGGGTCCCCGAGGCCGACCGCCAACGCATATTCGAACGCTTCGTCCGCCTCGACACGGCCCGGCCGCATGAAGGTGCGGGCGCAGGCCTCGGGCTCGCGATCGTCCGGGAGATCGTCGCCGCGCACGGCGGCGAGGTGTGGGTCGACGACGCTCGTCCCGGTGCGCGCTTTGTGGTACGCCTCCCACTTCTCAGCGTTCCCTCAGGGGGACTTGCGTCCCTTCCAGCAGATCAGGGTGTTGAAGCCCGGTCCTCAGGCCACATCGCCTCAGCGCTCTCTCAGCCCGGCACCCGCTGAAAACGACTTCTGCAGTAGGCAAGAGCTGCAAAAACCGGGCAATTCAGTTCAAAGGAAGGACCTGCATAGATGAAAATCTCCCTTGTAAAGCGTTTGGCCACCACGGCCCTCGCTCTCGGGCTCGCTGGCGGGGCGTTCGGGCTCTCCACGGCTACCGCATTTGCCTCGCCTCCAGCGCACGAGATCCACGCGACCGCGGTCAAGCAGGCGAAGACGGCAAAGAAGACTGCCCCCGCAAAGAAGGTCGCCAGCCCGAAAGCGGGGAAGCCCTGCACCAAGGCCGAACTGGGCAAGACCGCAAAGAGCGGGAAGACCACCCTGGCCTGCGAAAAGTCGGGCAAGAGCTTCAAGTGGGTTGCCAAGAAGGCTGTCAAGCCCGTTGCCAAGAAGACGGCCAAGAAGACGGCCAAGCCGGTCGCCAAGAAGACGGCCAAGAAGTAACCCACTGGCGGCTCTCTCCTAGGGAGGGGGGGTGCTGGGGAGCCTCGCCGGCGGGCGAGGCTCCCTAAGTGCCCAACAGACAACTCCGTCTGGCTGCCAGTGCGATTGGCGAGCGTGCAAGACGCGGCCTCGGCACAGCGACCGGGCGGGTGTCGCTAGGGTCATTGCTAGCCACGACGATCGAGCGAGGTGACAGGGTGCTCATGGCCGGGACAACGGGCTGTAGAGCTTGACTTACGTCCTGACGACGACCGCGAGCCGGCGGAGCAGGACCTCATTACGGTGGCCCCCGGCTGTGCCGTGGCCGAAGCAGGTGGCTGTAGGGGCCCTTATGGTGTTGTTGATGGCCGTGAGCATGTTCCCGGCCTACGCCATGGTCGGTGAGAGCTCGCGCCCGCGCCCAGGGCCCGCGCCCCCCACCACCGAGATCGTCGTAACGCCTCAGCACCTCGGCACGATCAGCAAGTACCTTTTCGGCGCCAACCTCTTTTGGGCCTACGGTGCCGAAGGGGCCTTCAACCCGGAGACCGGCACCTTTGATCCCGGGTTCATCTCCACGGTCCGGCGCCTCGGGGTCACCATCTTGCGCTACCCGGGGGGCACGACTTCCGACAGCTTCGACTGGCTCCGGGCTATCGGTCCCCAGGCGCAGCGTCTGCCGAACGAGCCCTACGGCATGCAGGCAGCCAAGCTCTCCTCGGCCTGCTGTGTCTTGGACGGCCCAGCCCCCTCCTTTGTCGGGCCCGACGAGTTCGGGCGCCTCCTCGATGCGACCGGCGCCGTAGGCACCATAACGGTCAACTTCGCGACCGGCACGGCACAGGAGGCGGCCGACTTCGTGGCCTACATGACAGCACCGGGCACGAAGCACCCTTCCTCCAGCCCCGCCCAGGCAAGCTACTGGGCGGGCCTGCGTGCCAGAAACGGCCACCCTGCCCCTTATGACGTGCCTTACTGGGAGGTCGGCAATGAGCAGTACTTCCGGGGCCAGTCCGGCTGGCGCTCGGGCCACCCGGTGAGCCTCGGCCCCCACGCCACGCCCTGCCCGGCAGCTGAGCTGGCCACGTGCCTCTATGCCTTCGGGGGCACGACCGCCTTTTCGGACGAGCCCGTGGGGACTTTGGCCGACGAGCTGCCCTCTGCTTCGTATTCGACCGGAGCAGCCGACCAGACCTTTTATGTCTACTTCCCGCCCATAGTCCCCCACAGCGCCACGGTCTACGTGGCCGGGCGGCCCTGGGTCGAGGTGGCCAGCCTTTCCCGAGCGCGCCCTGGGGCCCCCGTTTATGCCCTGGACCCGGCAACGGGCGCGATCACCTTCGGCGACGGTGCCCACGGGCAGGTCCCACCGAGAGGGGCCAAGGTGACGGCGAGCTACGAGTCCGGGCCCCACGGTGGCTTCGTCGAGTTTTACCGGGCCATGAAAGCCATGGCCGCGCACATAAGCATCTGCGAGAGCGAAGGGGCCAATGTCTCGTTCTTGCAGATAATGGGCCGCAAGTACCCCTACGACTGCGTGCAGTTGCACGACTATGCCAGGCCCCCGGACGTGCTGGCACCGCTCCGGCAGTACGAGCAGCGGCTCATGGCGTTCCCGGCACGCGAGGGGGCGGCCCTGGCCGAACTGCAGAGCAAGGTCCGTCGTTACTCGGGCAAAAACGTCCCCGTTTTCATAACGGAGTACGGCCAACTGGCGGCGCCGGTACCTGCTGCCGACCCGGCGTTCAACCTGTCGTTGGACGAGGGCCTGCTTATCGGGGCCCAATTGGTGGAGTGGGCCGACCACGGGGTCCCGGTGGCCGAGAAGTACCTGCTCGACTCGGCCCTGTTCCGACCTGTCCCAGCAGTCACCGCGCTGAGCCTGAGGAGGTCGGGCCTGAAGGCAGTGCGCCGGGCCGACGCGTCCATGGTCGGGACAGGCCTGAGCGTCGCGAGCGCCATGGTCGCCCACCAGGGTGACAAGTTCGTACCAGAGCCCAGCGGCCTGGTGATCGGGCTCATGGCCCACCTGGCGGGCTCCCAACGCCTTCGGGTCTCGGTCCACGCGGGCCCATTGATGAACGGTGGGGTGCGTGAGGTCCCTGCCCTCTGGGTAGTAGCCGGCGTCTCGCCAATTATGGGAAAGCTTTACCTTGTGGGCATCAACGCCGACCCGGCGCGCGCCATTACTGCGAGGGTGCTGCTGGGCGGCTTCCGCCACTCGCGTTCAGTGCGAGCTCTTGTGCTGGACGGCCCCAGCGCAACCGCCTACAACACGGCCCCGCACCCCCGAGAGGTCACTACGACTGCCATTACGAAAGAGGTGGGCATAGGCAGCTTTACCTGGACCTTTCCAGCCCACTCGGTGACCCTGCTCCAGTTGTCGGAGGCCACGTCGACGACCACTGCGACCCGTCACCGGGCGTCTGCTACCAGGGTCGGGCACCGCAGCTCGTCGAAGGCGAAGCACGATTAGCTCCGCCCCGCCGGTCCCTCCCGACGACGCCGAACCCGCGCCGGGGGGCCGCGCTCCGTCGTTTGGCGCGGCTCGACATGCTCGCAAAGCGCCGTGGTTGGACCGGCCCATCCGCTCGAGGGTGTTGCCGCTATGTTTGACCGTCGCACCTTTTGCTGCGGGCGCAGCACGAGCATTGCTGGCTCGGGGAGGCATCTGGCTCTGGGGCGACCAGGCGGTCATCGACTTGGAGGCGCGCGATAGCCTGCTCGGCCGTAACTTGCTCGGGGTCTACGACCGCTACGGTTGGCACCACCTGGGGCCGCTCTGGCTGCTTGGCCTCGGCCTCGCCCGTTGGGCCGGAGGAGGGTCGCCGGACGCGCTCGTGGTGGGTTGGTTCCTCCTCCAGGCGGCTGCCGCGGTCTTGGTCGTGCTGGTCGCCTCCAGGCTGCAGCCTGGCCGGCTAGTCCTGTGGTGGACGGCGCTTGTTGTAGTGGCCTACGAGTGGGACTTCGGGCCGGGGCGCTTCGGGACAGTGTGGGCGCCCTACGCCATCGCCCTTCCCGCTGCGTTGCTCGTGTTGCTGGCCGCCGACATGGTCGCGAACGACGACCCCTGGCCGGCGGCCTTTGGTGTGCTCGTATGCGCTTCGTTCCTCGTGCAAACCGACGTCGGCACGGGTGTCGTCGTGGTGGGGCTCGTCGCCTTGGCGCTCGTGCTCCGCTCCGCTCGGGGCTTCGGGCAGTTCAGCACGGGCCGCTGGCAGCTACGCGCCGGCGCGCTGGGGGCCGTGGCCGTTCTCGCATGGCTGCCTCCTCTCATACAGCAGTTCACGACCGAACCCGGCAACTTGGCGCAGGTCTTCAGGTTCTTCACGACGCATTCTCCTCACCGCTCCTGGCACGAGGCGCTGCGGGTCGTCTCTACGCTCTTCGGCACCTTCCCGCTCCAGCGAGGACCGCACGGCACGAACCTCGACGCCAAGCTCACGTGGCTCGCTTCGGTCCCGGTCCGGCGCCGTCCCTGGTACCTCGTGTACGTGCTGGGCGCCGTGGCCGCGGGGGCCTTCGCCTTCTGGCGCCGCCGCCGGAAGGCCGCCGTCCTCGCCACGGCCTGCCTGGTCAGCTTGCTCGCTGCTGCTTGGTCGGTGCACCTCGCCGACGGCGACCTCTATCCCTACATCGCGGTATGGATGACGGCCCTCGCCGTCCCCGCCTGGGTCGCAGCAGCGCTCGCCTTCGCCCCCAGCCTGGGGGCGCGTGCTCTCCGGCTCGGGCGCCGCGTACTTCCGCCGGTCGCCCTGGTGGCAACGGCAGCCGTGACCGCGGGCTTCGCAGCGTCGCCTTCACCCATGGCAGGGACCCCTTCCCTTCTCGGCCGCCTCTCCTGGGAGGCGGTGAGCGGGACCGTCCTGTCCCCGAGCGTGCGGACCGTTTACGTGGTCATCGCTGCCAACGAGGCCATGCCCGAGGCGGCGGCCATCGCTGACGAGGCCGTTCGCCACGGCCGCCATGTCGAGGTCAACCGCCAGGCGCTTTACTTCTTCGACCCGTCCTTCTCCCCGACAGAGCCCGCTCAGGTGAAAGTCGTCGTCTGTTGCGGCCAGGGGGACCCGGGTAGGCCCCCGCCCGGGGTGGTTTTGCGCGCGCGAGTCGGCGGCCAGTCCATTTACCTAGAGCGGGCGGGAGCCTGAAGGGGCCGTCCCGACGCCCGTGGGACGTGACTGGCCGTCGGGGGCAAGGCGTGGCAGGCTGCGAGGTGGTACGGCGAAAGGAACGGCGGGATATGACCGACAGCCCCGTCGGGCTGGGGCGCTGCGCTATGTGCGGGCCAAGCAGGGCTCGAAGGTCACGTGACGAGGAGGTCTGATGGTTAGGGCTAACAAGAGACGGGTTCGCACCCGCGCCGCGGTTTTCTCAGCCGTGGTTTTGGCGGTGCAGTTGCTTGGGCCGGTGCTCGCGGCGGGACCGGCCAGTGCCCAGGCGGCCGGGGGTTTCGTGGCCACTGGTTCGCTCACCACAGCACGCGCCCGGGCCACCGCGACGCTGCTTGCCAACGGGGAGGTGCTCGTGGCCGGGGGCGAGGACGCGGCGGGGGGCGCGCTCGGGTCGGCCGAGCTGTACAACCCTGCGAGCGGCTCTTGGACGACCACCGCCCTCATGCCGGTACCGGTGACCGACGCGGCGGCCACGCTGCTTGCCAACGGGGAGGTGCTCGTGGCCGGGGGCCTCACGGGCGGCGCCGGCGCCCTGGTCCCCACTGCCGCTTCGCAGCTTTATAACCCCTCTACGGGGCAGTGGTCGCTCACCACGGGTACCCTCCAGCAAGCGACTTTTGACGCCTCGGCGGCTCTCCTGCCTTCGGGCGCGGTCCTCTACGCCGGCGGCCTCCCCGACACTTCGACCACGGCCACCGCGGCTCAGACTGCCGAGCTCTACGACCCAACGACGGGCGGTTGGTCGCTCACATCCCCCTTGCCCGTGGGGGTGGCCGGCGCTCAGGCAGCGGTGCTTACCGGCGGGGACGTACTGGTAGCTGGCGGGGAAACCGGGCCCTCGGGTTCCGTCACCAACACTGCCGCGCTCTACACGCCCTCGTCGGGCGCGTGGTCGCCTGTGGGGCCAATGCCCGTTGGGGTGGCCTTCGGCGCCACCACCGTGCTCTCCGACGGCGGGGTGCTCGTCGCAGGCGGCGAGACCACCCCCACAGGGGCGATCACGGCGGCAACGCAAGTCTTCAACCCTTCTACGAACTTGTGGCAGTCGGTGGGTGGTTTGCCCGCGTCCAGCTACGGGGCGACGGCGACCCTCCTTCGCTCCGGGGAAGTCCTCTACGCTGGCGGGCTCACGAGCGCGACGGGCGGCCCGAGCGCGGCAGCCGAGCTCTACGACCCGTCTACGGGCAACTGGGCCACGACCGGCTCTTTGTTGGTGGCCGAGGGCTTCGGTACGGCTACCGAGCTCGGCAACGGGCCCGTGCTCGTCGCCGGCGGGCAGGCCGCAACCGGCCCGACGCCCGAGGCCGAGCTCTACGAGCCCACGAGCACGACCAGCGCCCCCACGATCACGAGCCCCTCTACCTTCGACGTGGTCGCGGGCAGCTTCAACACCTTCAGCATCACTGCGACGGGCACGCCGGCGCCGACCATCACCGAGTCCGGCGCACTGCCCCCCGGGACGACCTTCGTCTACGACGGCAACGGGACAGCCACGGTCTCCGGCACGCCGCCGGCCGGCACGACAGGCACCTACCCGGTGACGATCACCGCCTCCAACGGGGTCGGCACGCCGGCGGTGCAGCAGCTTTTCTTCATCGTGTCGACCAGCTCCCCCGGCGCCCCCACGATCACGAGCCCCTCGAGCCTTTCGCTCACGGCTGGCAAGTACGGCAGTTTCAACATCACGGCTACCGGGTCGCCGGCACCGACCATCACCGAGTCCGGCGCACTGCCCACCGGGACGACCTTCGTCTACGACGGCAACGGGACAGCCACGGTCTCTGGCACGCCGGCAGCGAGCGCCCTCGGGAGCTACGTGGTGACGATCACCGCCTCCAACGGCGTCGGCACCCCTGCGACCCAACAACTCGTGATAACGGTGGCCGCCGCCCGGGTCGTTGTGAGCCCGCCCAAATTCACGAGCCCTTCGCGTACCCTCGTGCTACCTGGGGCCAACGCGGTCGTCACGGTTAGCGCTAGCGGCTCGCCCGCGCCGACCATCACCGAGTCCGGCGTGCTGCCTGCGGGCATGGCCTTCCACGACAACGGTAATGGCACCGCCACGATCTCGGGGGTGACGCCGCCGGGCTTGGCCGGCAAATATTTCATCACGTTGACCGCTTCCAACGGCGCCGCCACCTCGGCTAGCCAAGTCCTTCAGCTGACAGTTGGCCGCCCGGCTGTGGCCGAGACCAGTTACGGGGCCGGCTACTGGTACACGACCTCGGGGGGAGACGTGATCGGGCAGGGCTCAGCACTCCCGGTGGCCCCGCAGAGCGAGCAGCACCCTAGCGGCGTGGTCGCCATGGCGACGACGCCCGACCATCTCGGCTACTACCTTGCAGGCTCCTCGGGCGGCGTGTACCCCTACGGCGACGCCCGGTGGTACGGCTCCATTGCCAACAGGCACCTTTCCACCCCGACAGTCGCGATGGCGGTTACCCCGTCGGGTGGGGGGTACTACCTGGTGACGCGGGCGGGCAACGTGTTCAACTTTGGCAACGCACACTGGTACGGCTCGACTGCTGGCCGGCATGCGCCCCCGATCGCTGCCTTCGCGCTCACCCCCGACGGTCTCGGGTACTGGCTCGTGAGCATCTACGGCAACATTTACGGGTTCGGCAACGCCCGCTTCGAGGGCTCGCCGGCGGACCACCTGATCCCACAGGTCGCTGCCTTCGCGCCCACCCCCGACGGCCAGGGCTACTGGGTCGTGACCAAGAAGGGCAACGTGTTCAACTACGGCGACGCACGCTGGTACGGCTCGCTGGCGCAGCGGCAGGTCCCGCCGGTCGTGGCCTTTGCAGCGGCGCCGAGCGGCCAGGGCTACTGGGCCGTGACCAACAAGGGCAACGTGTTCAACTTCGGTAACGCCCGCTGGTACGGGTCGTCCGCGGGCACCGCCCTGCCCGGCGCCGTCACAGCATTTGCCCCCGAGCCCTGAGGGTGGCCGGGGCAGGGGGCGGCGGGGGGCTTGCACGTCTCCCCCGTGGCCTGGCTCATGTCGATCGAGAGACCGGGGGCGGCCTGGCCAACTGTCGTGGGCGTACTACCCGGCTCCTCCGTTGCCGCTGTCTTGGTCCGGACTGTTTGTTGCGGGTGTCGCACAACGCCACGGCCCCCGGCGGGGTTGGTCGCCCCGTGGAGGTGGGCCCCGACCACGGTACCCGCACCGACGAGGCCCAAGCCGAGGGCCAAGCCCGCTCCGGCCCGCCAGATGCGGGCCCGGGCCCGACGGGACAGGCTGCCCCGTCGCTTCGTACCTTGCGTAGTCCCCATAGGCAGGTGACTGAGGACCTAGTTGTGCTTCACGCCATCTCCTGGTAGCAGGAGGCGACGTAGCCGTACGCCGCAATGTACTGGCCGGCGGCCAGGGCATTCTGAGCGTTTTGAAAGTTGCCCGTGACCGAAGACGGGATCCCCATTGTGCAGGCCGAGTCCCTCCGTGGCGCAGAGCATAGAGAGCCCCCAATTAGTGGTACCCGGAGGTTTGTTAGAGACCAAGCACGAGGCGAAGCGCAGCGTCAACGCCCTGAAGGTCGGTAGTTGCCAGGTCGCCGAGCGTTCGTCCGATCACACGTTGTTCCAAGACGAGCAGCCGCCCTGCCCTCACGACCGACGGCAGCATGAGCCCGGCTGCTTGCCAGTCATTCACTACGAAGTCGCCTTGTCCCGGGCTCTCGACACGAGCACGGCTACTTGTAACCATGGCCAGCACGGCATCTGGGTTGTTGTCGTTGTAGGACCGAGCGGATACCACGCAGGCTGGTCGGCGTTTCGAACCCTGGAGATCCGAGTAAGTAAAGGGAGCGAGGACCACCCGCCCCCGCTCTAAGACTAAGGCCGCGATGGCTGACCCGGCTCTGGAGCTTCGTCGTACACTGCGTCTTCAGGAGAGAACCAGTCAGCCACGTGGGTCGCGCTGGGTGCCCAAGGAGGCCGAGGCCAGTTGAGGACTTCCTCGCGTACCTTCCATAGTTCCCGTTCCGCGGCCTCTACCGCCGCCTCGGCGCGTGCCACCTCCTCGAAGTCGTGGGCCGGCGGCGGTTCGCCTGGCCTCAGAGGGCGGCCGAGGAACTGCTCGTAGGCTTGCACTGCCTCATGCAAGCGTCGGTTGGCAGCCTCGAGGCGGGCGCGTTCCTCGTCGGTCAGTTCGCTCTCTGACCTGGTCGGTGCCGCGCTCACATTGTCCATGGTAACCACTCTCCGCCGAGCCCCTCCAGCGGCCAGCGCCTCTTGCCCCCCGCCTACCTCGCCCTCGCTACCGCGGTTCTCTTCCATTGCCGGGCGTGCTTCACCTTGCCGGCAGCTTCAGCCGAGCTGGCCACCTTGCCGAGTAGATCTGCCGTCCCGCCCTACCGCGATCCCAACCCCGAAGGCTAGGAGGAAAAGGGCGTAGTGTAGAGCCCAGGTAAACGGCAGTGGGCTGTTGCAGCGAAAATGGGGGGGGCTGAGGCTTGCAACCACGGCAACGCCCCGCATGTCCGAGCTGACCCCCCTCGATTCCCTGGACTGGACCGCCCAGTGGCACCTGCGCGAACAAACCCTGCGGGCAGCCAACACCGCCATCGTGAACGCCCACCACCGCCACCCCTGCCGGCTGCCTGGGGCGGTGGGACGCCGTCTTCTTCCGACGGCCTGCGCTTACCCGTGAGAGGACGGTCCCTCGCCGGTTGCACCTGGCCGACCTCGACCGTGCTTGCGGGGATGCCGAGGAGGCAGCCGACGCGTTGCCCGAGGGCCGAGCGACGACGACGTCAATGGCCAGGCGTCAGGCGACGAACGCCTCGACCTGCTTGGCGAGCTTGTCCTCGATCTCGAAGTTCCATGCGCTTTCTGCCACATCGACCACGAGGAACAGGTCAGAGATGAGCAGGGTCTCCAACATGGCCACTCCTAGGTGCTGCAACCATTTGCCGATGCCGATCCTCACTGTGAAATCATCGGGATTGCCGGAGACCACGATCGAGAGCGCGCGGTCGGCATCCACAACTCCTCTGAGGAAACCACCCTTTTTGGCCTGGATAACGTAACCTTGTGTGCTGCGCTGCGAAGACTGGATGGAGAAACCCTCATTTTTCAGATAGTTCTCGATCTTTAGTTGCACCGTGCCGAGGTCGCTCCCTTTACCCTGGAAATGCATTACCTTCTCACCGATCGCCATGACGCTCCTGAGGTAGACGAGGCAGAGAGTACCCCCACCTCGAACTGACGGGCTCCTCACAATGGTAGTCGCTCGCCACGCCGAGCGGCACCCGGGTACCACTTCGAGGCCGTCTGGTAGTGGACGCGTTGGGCTTCAGCCCAGTCCGGTGACCGCACACCTACCGACCAGCACAGATGTTCGTCGACAGATAGGGACGGCTTCTGGAGGCTGTTGACCACCCCTCCGCCCGGTAAGTAAGGGGGCCCCTCCCGGGCGCCCCGGGATCCCACGGAGGCGAGGGCCGAGTGGGATTGCGGGCCGCTGGCCCGTGGTCTCCGGGTTCCGCGACGAGGGCGGCCAGTCGAGAATGGACCGATGGTCGAGGTCTTGTGGGTCCTCCTCACAGCTGCCGTGGTGGTTTCGCTGTGCGCAACCGCTGCCTACGTGGCCGGCTTCTTGGTGCTGTCGGTGGTCACCGTGTGCCGGCGACCCCGGCCGAGCCCTCTTTCCGAAGAGCTCGACCAGGTGCTCGAAGAGATCCTCGGTCGGACCGGTGCGGGCGGGCACACGCTGCAGGCAAGCCATGGGGGCTCGCCGCGGTGAACAGGAGCGGCCCCTCGGGCTTCCGGCTCGCAGTCGTCGTCCTCGTTGCGCTGGTAGTAGTGCTGGCGGGCCTCGGGGTGTCGGTCGGCGTGGTAGCCGCGGTGGCCGTCGGGGTGCGCGCCGCGGCCAACCAGTTGACCTCAGCCCCGCCCACCCGAGCGGCGCGGTCGGGCACCGTCACCGAGGCGATGGAGATCCTGACCGGCAAGGTGCAGCGCGAACGCCACATCGTCACCCGCTATGGGCAGGGCTACGGCCCGATGTACACGAACGCCTTTTGGAGCGTGCATGTGGGCGACACCGTGGTGGTACGGATCACGAGCTACGACGACGGGGCCGCCCCCCTCACCGGTGCGCAAACGATGTTCGACCGTGTCGAAGGCACCCTCGGCGGCACCGAGACCGTCGACGGCAGGCCGGTGCAGGCGGTCCCGAACGACGAGGTGGCCCACACCTTCACGGTCGTCGGGCTCGGGCTCAACCTGCCGATCCCCGCGGCGCCGAGCGGGGGCAGCGTCACGGTGGTGGCCCGCTTCGTCGCGCAGCGCGCAGGCAGCTTCGTGTGGCAGTGCTACGCGCCGTGCGGTTCGGGCCCCAACCTGATGGGCGGCCCGATGGCGACGATGGGGTGGATGGAGGGCAAGGTCCAGGTGCTGCCATGACGAGACGTCCCTTCGAGCAGGACCGGCCAGTGCCTGGCCCGGAGAGGCCTGAGGCCCCGTCGGGAGGCGAGCCGCGGGCCGCCAGGAAGCCGGCGCCGCCCGAGGCACCTGTGCGTATGGGGCGGCGGCGGTTCCTCGGCGGTGCGCTGGCCGGGGGTGCCGGGGTGGTCGCCCTCGGCGCCATGGGCGAACGGCTGGCGGGCGGGGCCCAGCCGGCGGTGGCCGTGCAGAGCAGCCCCTCGGTGCCGGCAGCCCACCAGTGGGCGATGGTGGTCGACCTTCGTTACTGCAACGGCTGCAAGATGTGCACGACGGCCTGCGAGACCGCCCACTACCTCCACGCCGACCAGACCTGGATCGACGTGTTCACCATGACCAATGCGGCCGGCGAAAACTACTTCATGCCCCGCCCGTGCATGATGTGCGAGGACCCGCCGTGCGTACCGGTCTGCCCGGTGAGCGCCAACTTCCGCACGGCCGAGGGGATCACCTTGGTCGACCAGTCCCGCTGCATCGGGACGCGCATCTGCATGAACGCCTGCCCCTACCAGGCCCGCTACTTCAACTGGGGCAACCCGCGCCCCGCTCCGCGCCAGCCCTTCCCCCAAGAGCCGTCCTGGCCGGTCCCCCAGGTGAAGGGCACGGTCGGCAAGTGCGTCTTCTGCGCGGCGATGCTGCCGTCGGGAAAGGTGCCCGAGTGCGTCGCCAAGTGCCCGATGGGGGTGCTCTACCTCGGCGACCTGGAGAGCGACGTCGCGGTGAACGGGCTCGGCGCCACCGTGAAGCTGTCGGACTTCCTGGCCGAGAACGACGCAGTGAAGTTCAAGGAGTCCTACGGGACCCATCCCCGTTGTTACTACATCCCGGGCCACGGCCAGGACCTCGAGACAGACACCGAGACGGCCTGAGGTGGGCCAGATGGTGCGGGCGTGGGTACGGCGGCTCGGCGGGGCCTCACGGCGTGCCGGTGCCACGGCCGTCGCCCCGAAGAAAGGACCATCATGTCAGACCAGCAGGCCAGCGTCCCTTCCCCACTAGACGACGGCGTCCGCGCCCGCGAGGACCTTCGCAGCGCCGCCATGCGGCCGGTGCTCGAGAGGCAACGGTGGTGGTGGCCGGCCGTGGTCGTGCTCGGGGCGGTCGTCGTCTTGGGCGTGGTCGCCTGGGCGGTCCAGCTCGCGGACGGCCTCGGCGTCGCCGGCTACAACGACCAGGCGTTCTGGGCGGTCTACGAGGCCGACCTCGTCGCCTTCATCGGGGTGAGCTACGGCGGGGCGGTCGTCTCGGCCGTCCTGCGGCTCACGAAGGCCACCTGGCGTGCCCCGCTCACCCGCATCGCCGAGGCGACCGCGCTCGTCACCCTGCCGGTCGGGATGCTCTTCATCGTCCCCCACCTCGGCAGCCCGCAGCGCATCTGGGAGCTCGCCTGGCCGCCGTATTGGAACCTGTCCTCGCCGATCTTGTGGGACTTCTTCGCGGTGAGCACCTACCTGCTGGCGACGGCGGTCTTCTTCTACCTGCCGCTCATCGCCGACCTGCCGGTCGCCGCCGAGCGCCTGGCCGGGCGGCCCGGGCTGCGCGCCCGGTGCTGCCGCCTGCTCTACCGGGCCCTCGGGGGCGCCCACGAGGTGAGCGTGCCCCGACGCCGGCTCATCGAGGGCTCGATCGGCCTCGTCGCGATCATGGTGATCCCGATGGCGGTGTCGGTGCACTCGGTGCTGTCCTTCGCTTTCGCCTCCTCGTCGCGCCCGGGCTACCTGGAGACGATCTTCCCCGTCTACTTCGTGGTCGCCGCGCTCTACTCGGGCATCGCGCTGGTCGTTTTGACCGTGGCGGCGGCCCGGCGCCTGTTCCACCTCGAGGCTTTCATCCACCCCCGCCACTTCGTCCGCCTCGGGTTCCTCCTCGTCGCTTTCGGCGCCGCTTACCTTTACCTCACCTTCACCGAGTACCTCATCGACGGGTACTCGGGGACCTCGGGCCTCGCCGCCTGGGTGCGCCAGGACCTCACCGGCCGCTACTGGGTGCCGTTCTGGTTCTACTTCGTCGCCGCCGGCGTCGTGCCCCTCGTGATCATGATGGTGCGGCGGGCCCGCACGATGGGCGGCGTCGTCACGGCAGCGGGCCTTGTGGTCGGTGCTTTGTGGGTGAAGCGCCTCGTTATCGTCATCCCGCCCGCCACCGAGCCCCTCGTGCGCTCCCCCCTCGCCGCGAGCGGCGTGCTCACCGGGGACTGGGGGACTTACCATTTCACCTGGGTGCCCATCTCGATAACGCTGGCAGCCACCGCGGCGGTCCCGCTCCTCCTCCTCGTCCTGTTCCGCTTCGTGCCCATCCTGCCGATCGCCGAGATGGAAGAACTCGAGTCCTACGAGGAGGAACTGGCCGAGGCCGTCGAGATCACTGCCAGGACTCCGCAGCCCTCCCCCCGCGGGGCCGCCAGCCGCCCCCTCATCCCGCCTGCCTCGGCGTGCGCACCGGCCACCTTGACCACTGCCACGACGCCGCCCGGCCGGCTTGGCTCCCCACCCGGAGACGTCGGCGGGCTGGCACCGGGGCGGGGCGTCGCCTTTGGGTGGCCACGGTGAGCGGGACGGGCCGCTGGTTGGCCCCCCTTCTGCGGACCACCGTCTGGGCCCTGCTTGCCGCGCTGGTGCTCGCCGGAGTGCTCGTGGTCCCCAGCCCCCGCCCGGCCGCGGCCGTCGCCCCGGCACCCCGGCTCACCCTGCGCGCCCGTGAGGCCCAGGGGCAGTCCCCCGAGGTCGACCTGGTCGCCCGTCTCGCCTCGCCCAGCGGCCCGAGCGCAGCCGCGCGCCGGGCGCTCGGAGGGGTGACGGTCACTTTTGCCATCCACCTCGACGAGTTTGCCGGGGCGCCACTGCTCACGCTCGGCTCGGCGACGACCAACGCCGCAGGCGAGGCCAGCCTCGCCTACGCCCCGACCTTCAGCGGGCGCCAGGCCCTCGTCGCCACCGCCACCGACGCCGCCGGCGCCACGGTCGCCACCGCCACGACCACCTACCTCGCGACTGCGGCAACGCACCCTCTTGCCGGGAGAGCCGAGGCGGCCCGGCCAGACGGAATGATCGGCAGGGTGGTCGTCGCCGTCCTGCTAGCTCTCGTGGCGCTGCTGTGGGTCATCCTCGTCGCCGTCGTCGTGCGGGTGCAGCGTCGCCCCGGAGCGAGCCTCCCGTAGAGCGCACCCGTGCGCGACCGGGACCTACTCCCTGTCCCTCCTGTTCAGTGCGTGTTCGTCCCAAAAGAGGGCAAAAAAGGGGGCTCCTGGCCGCTCACCAGCCGCCGGAACTGCCACTAGTAGAGCCGGCCTTGCTGGTCCCGCCCGACTTGGTCCCGTAACTCGACGTCGTCCCGGCACCTGGCTTCGCGGTGGCACCCTTGGCCGGCATGATCAAGTTGGAGACGTGGAGCATGCCCCAGGTGCCCCCGAATGCCACGATCCCTTCACCGGTTATCTGGCCAGGCTTTGTGTCCTTCACGAAGGTGTACAGCGGGTAGCCGTCGAAGGTGAGCTGCTTGGTGTTGCCATGCTGGCTCGTGAACCCGATCGTACCCTCGACGCCCGCCCCCAGGGAGACCGTCTTGACGCTGGCCGTGGCGGGCACCAGGACTGGTGGCCAAAACTTCCAGCAGGTGGCTTTGCACGTCACCTTGCCGCCGCCTTCGGAGGAAAGACTGTAGAGCGTGAAGCCCTGGCGGTTGGCCAGAACTTGCCCGTACCCCCGGGCCGTGTGGGTTGTCAAGACGACGCCGCTGCCGGCTGCATAGCTGGCCGCGGGCACCGCCGCCAGGATCCCGACAGCCAGGGCGGCTACCGCCGGGACAGCCAAGGCGCGGCCACGCAGGCGCCGGCGCCCGTCGCGATGTCGCCGGACGGGCGCATCGTTGCCTGGTACCTTCGTTGTCTGTTCCGTCATATTGCCTCCTGTCGTCGTAACTGCGCGGTGCACGGGCCTAGTTGCCGCGGGGTTGGGCGCACTGCCTCGACCCGTCGGCTCCAGGGACCCATAAGGCAATACGACCGAGGACGCCGCAAGGATTCCGTGCCAGAGCGCGGGCCGGCGGGGGTTCCAAGCCCAGTGCGGTTTTGGACACCCGTTGCTCGAGCGGCCCCTTGGCTGCTGAGGCGACGCGGTTGGAAACCCTGGGGTGCTCAGTGTCGCTATTACGACTGGGGTCGCTAATTTAGCTCGGGGTTATCACGGGTAGTCCGGCCGTTGTTTATTGCCGTTTATCGGGAAAGGGAACGAGGTAAGCAGGTCCGCCTGTGTAGCCGAGGCTCCTGGGGGGGCCGCCAGCAGACGCCTGCAATAGCCTGCAATGGCGCGGCGAGCCCGCCCGTCGTCCATGACCCGCCGGCGGACGGTTGCAAAGACCGTGGGTGCGCCGTGGGTGCGCGCAACAGTGAGGCTCGGTGGTGGCCGCTACTAATAAGGGCCGGCCAACGGGACCAAGAAAGGAGCAGCAATTGATGGGGCGCAGGTGGTCGAGAGGTACGGGACCAATGGCGGGCCGGGCCTGGTTGCAGGGCCTCGCGGCGGCACTTTCCTCAACCGCCCTGGCAGGGGTGGCGCTCGCCAGTCTGGCTGGCACAGCCGCGGCATCGGCGCCGGGTAACGTCTTCGTTTCCCCGTCGGGCAAGGCCACAGCCGGGGGGACGTCCTGCGCCACCGCCCGCTATATGTCCATAGAAGCGGCCATAAAAGCTGCTGCGCCTGGCTCCACGGTCGTGGCCTGCCCGGGGACCTACCGTGGCCAGGTCACCGTCATAAAGCCGTTGACGCTTCTCGGCGTGGGGGCGACGATCGACGCTGCCGGTTCCGACAACGGCATAACTGTGCCGGTGCCGCACACGACGGTAGAGGGCTTCACGGTCGAAGGAGCGATCGGTGAGGGGATCCTGGTGGTCGGCAGGCCCGGCGCCCCGGTCGCGGATGTCACGGTGAGCGGCAACGTGGTGGAAGGCAACGACCTCGGCAACCCGACCGGCCGGCCGATCAGCTCCTCCCACTATCGCGAGTGCAACGCTTCGGGCAAGGTCCCGGGCGACTGCGGAGAGGGCATCCACCTGATGGTCGCGGTGGGCTCGGTGGTGTCGGGCAACCTGGTCGAGGACAACTCGGGCGGCATCCTCGTCACCGACGAGTTCGGGCCGTCCGACCACAACGTGATCGAGTACAACATTGTGAGGGACAACGTGCTCGACTGCGGGATAACCATGCCGAGCCACTCGACCACGGCGTTCGTCAAGGGCAAGCTGGTCCCCGCGGCCGGCGGGGTCTACGACAACGTCGTAGAGCACAACACCGTGATCGGCAACGGCACGAGGGGGCAGGGGGCCGGGGTACTGCTTGCCGTCGCGCTGCCTGGGGGTGCGGATTACAACAACACGGTCGAGGACAACACGATCGAAGGCAACGGCCAGAGCGGCGTGACCGTCCACATGCACGCGCCTGGCCAGTACCTGGACGGCAACGTGGTCGAGGGCAACGCGATCGGCGTGAACGACCTCACAGGCGACCACGACTTCAGCCCTCCCGACCTTGTCACGACCGGCGTGCTGGTAGGTTCCATCGGCCCCTTGACAATCGCCGTCCGGGGCAACACCATCTCTGGTGACACTTACGGGATCTGGTACTCGGCACCGGTCAACGTGCTCGGGGCGACGACCAACTCCTTCCGGGGAGTGCAAACCGCCGTGCACAAGGTCTAGCCGTGCGCAAGGTCTAGGAGCACCATATTGCAGTGAGGGAGGTGCACGGGTGCTGCTCACGGCACCAAGGTGCTGGTCGGGGCACGGCAGAGCTGGCTGGGCCAGGTGCCGGCACGCAGCCGGGCCATGAAGGATGAGGGAGACTGACCTGACTATGAGGGCAAACTATGGGGGAGGTAGCTAGGCCATGGCAGACGTCGCACAAAAGCCTGGGGCCGTGACGCTCGAGGAGGCGGGACCTCGCTTCGCCAGGTCGGTCCACGCCGGGGCACCGGACGTGCCGGTGCCTCGTGACTTCCAGATCATCCCGCTGCGCGCGCTGCCCGTCGTGGCCGCGGTACTGGCCGGGCTGGTGGTGGCGATAGCGGCCAACAAACTGTGGGCCATCGACTTCTTCCACGTCGTCGGCGGGGGTATATGGACAACCCTCGACCTGTTCCTCGGCTTCGTGCTCGGCCCTATCCTGGGCCGCCTGTCGGTGCCGGCACGCATCGAGCTGACGACGAGGCTCATGCCCAAGCTCATACTCATAATGCCGACGGTGGTGCTGTGCACGCTCGCCAGCGGGTTCCAGCTCGCCCGGTACGTCGGCTACCTTTCCAGCACGTACCCCTACCACGGGTGGGTCGTCGCCTCGTTCGTGGTCGTGGCCATCATGGCCGTCATCGCCCTCGGGCTGCTAGAGCCAGCCAACCTTGCCGTCTTGTTCGAGCTCAAAAAGCCCCGGCCCAACGGCGAGGTGATCGGGCGTCTGATGCGCCGTTTCATCGCTACTGCCGGCATCACGGGGGCCATGCAAGTGGCGACGCTCGTGATAATGACGAGGCTGGCGACGTCATGACCCCTCCCGAGACCCCCGATGGCGGCAATGTCGGTACGGCCGGTGGCAGCGGCCTGTCGCCTGGTGACGGCCCCCCGGGTGGGGAGAGCCGTTATGCCCGGCCACAAGGGGTGGCGGGGGCGACGGCCCGGGGGGGCGACCGGCTCCCCCCGGTCACCGAGCTGGTGGTCGCATCCCTGGCGTTGATGCTGACGGGAGGCGTGCTCATGGCCGCCCACCTCCCCGACCGTCCTCCGCTCGGGCCGCCCATCGGGTTGCTGGCCGCGGGCGCCGTGCTCACCACGGTGGCCGTCGTGGCCCTGAGCCGGGCCCGTCCCTTCGCGTGGGGGGCGTTCTTCCTCGTGGTGCGGTGGGCGTTGCTCGCCTATGCGGTCATCGCCGGCATGCTCATGTTCGTCTTCGTCAAGGACGGCACGTCTGGCGCGACCCTGGCAGTGCTCGTCGCGACCTTGGTCGTGTTCGCGGTCGACGTGCCCACGGTGATGGCCTTCACCGTCGCTCGCTACCAGGGGGAAGGCCCTGCCGAGGATGCCGGGGGCTGAGGCGGGCCCGGCCGGCGAGGGTGCACTGGTCCGTCGCTGGTCGTTTCATGTCGAGCGGCCCTCACCAGCCAGCTCGGCCTCCGCCCCCAGGAGCGCCGCCGAGGCGGCGAGCCCAAGGTGTTCTGCCCACGACTTTGCCTGGCGCAGCACCTCCAGCGCAGCCCCGCTCCTGCCGGCGCCTTGGAGGAGCCTGGCCAGCATGAGGTACCTTGCCTCGTCGGCCGGGTCGGCCATGATGGCGAGGCGCAGGCACTCCTCCGCGGCAGGGGGGTCGGTCTTCTGGGCGGCCGCTGCCCAAGCGTCGAGCAGGCGCAACCTAAGGGCGCCCAGCCGGCGGCGCGGCCATTCTGACCAGGGCGCGTACGGGTCGGTAGGCAGGAGATCGCCTTTATAGAGCGCCTCCGCGGCGCGGGCAGCGGCTGACCCTGCGCTGTAGTCGGCGTCCGCGAACAGGCTAAGCGCTTCGCGGGCGGTGGTTTCGAAGGTCGCCGAGTCGAGGTCAACCCCCTCGGCGAGGGCTATGAGGTCGCCCCGGCGTTCTAGCAAAGGCCCTCCCGTGCTCACGAGCTTCGCCAGGACGTTACGCAGCCGGCGCCGGCCGAGCCCGGGGCTCACCTCCGGCCAGAGCGCTTCGATGACTTCTTCGACGTGTGCCGAACCGCCGTGGCAGGCGACCAGCTTCAATAGGTTGGCGACCTGAGGGGGGAGCTTCACGGTCTCCGCGTAGCGGGTGACCCGGTAGCGGCCGAGCACCTGCACCCCAGCCCAGGTATGCCGAGCTCTGGCGAGTGGTGAGGAGCCGGGGCTGGCCGCAGCCGTCCTGACGAGGCTCGCGTCCGCGATCTCCAGGGCCACCGAGGCGGCCAGGCCGGCTCCCTGGCGCTCCAGGTGGCCAGCCCTGGGGCCCAGGGCGGCCTCCGCGGGGCGCATGGCCTGCTCCAGGCGGCCCGCCCAGGCGCCGGGCAGGTGCGTCTCGAGGCGGGCGCAGACGGCCTTGCCCAAGCCGGCCAGCTCGAGGGACAACCCGGGGTCCTGGTCCGCCAGACAGGCCGCCAGCACGAGGATGCTGAACGCCAGGTTGCGCTGGTCACCCAGATGGTCGAAAGTGCCGGCTGCCTCCCTGGCGTCCCTGGCAGCGCCCGACCAGGAGCCCACGTAATACCTCGCGATGGCGCGGTGCAGGAGGCATATCGCCTGGCCGTGGAGGTCACCCACGGCGGCTTGCACCACGAGGGCCGTTTCCAGCAGGGCGAGAGCGTCCGCCAGCCTTCCCTCTTCGATGGCGGCGAGGGCGAGGTTCGCCCTGACTGCGGCCGCCTCGCCAGGGCACCGCGCTGCCTCGAGCTCCACGAGGCTCATTTCGAAGGCGCTCATGCTTCCCTGCACGTCGCCTGCGAACAGTTTCGCCAGGCCGAGGTGGTTGTGCAGCCGACCGGTCATCGCCAAGCCACCATGCTGCTCGCTTTTCACCAAGGCAAGGGCTTCCGTAAAAGCGGGGACGGCGACGGCCAGGTCGCCCTGCCGCCACGCCAGCATCCCCAGGCCGTCCAGCAGCTGCGCTCTCAGTAGTGCATCGCCCAGCGCGAGGGTGGCACCGAGGCAACGGTCGAGCCAGGCGCGGCCCTCCGAGAGCCGGCCCCGGAGCTCCCAGAAGCGCCAGAGCCTCTCCGCGAGCCGTGCCGCCTGCTCGGCGAGCCCGTGCTGGAGGGCGTGCTCCATGCAGGAGCACAGGTTGGGGTGCTCTGCCGCCATCCGGTCGAGCAGCCCGTCCCGGTGCACCCCGCTGACAAGCGCCTCGGTCGCGCCGGTCACGATCTCCAGGGAAGCTTGCAGTACACGCCCCATCAGGCCATCGAGGTCTCCACGGCGGCGGAGGTCTCCCAGCACGTGGTGACGCACGATGGGAGGCAGTCGGTACCGGCCCGTCCCGTGGTCGACCTCGAAGTCGACCAGGCAGCTCGCGACCGCTCCGACCATGGCCTCCACGACTGCGTCCTGGTCCGACCTCGCGGTCCCCTTGGCCAGCCGGTCGATGTCGGCGCCGGCCGGCAGGACCGCCAGCTGGTCCACGAGCTGGCGTTGCAGCGGGCCGAGGCGGCCCAAGCAGCGGTCGAGGGACGCGACGAGCCGTGCGCGTTGCGGTTCGTACCCATGCCCGCAGCGGAGGCAATGGCTCCCTTGGCCCAGCCGGCCGGCGAGCGGCTCCAGGCCCTCGGTCGCCACCATCCGCCCGACGACCTCGAGGCCGAGGGGCAGTCCCCCGACGTGACGGCACAGGCGGGCGACTGTCGCCGCGGTAGCGTCGTCTTCGACCCGGAAAGCCGGCCGCGCGGGAGCCCCGGCTGCCGCGAGAAGGAGCTGTGGCCCCTCGTACCGCAAGAGCTCGTCAGGGCTGAGGTGCTCCTGCTCCGGTACCGCCAGGGGGTGTAGGCGCAGGACGTGCTCCCCGGCAAGGCGCAGCGGCCACTGGCTCGTGGCGAGCAGGCAGAGGTGCCGGGACGTGTCGATGAGACGCCCGAGGAGCTGGAGCGCTTCGGGGCCGAGGGCATCGCAGGAGTCGAGCACAACAAGTGCCTCGGATAGTTGGAAAACCCGCAGCAGTTCCCTGGCCATGGCGGTTCCTTCAGTACCTGCGCCTGGCCGGACGGCTGTTCGGCTGCCCGGGCCGCCACTGAGCTCTCGACTGTCGGTCCTGGGCGAGGCCATGTTGGCGCGGAGCGGGACGGGACCCGTGCCGACAAAGCAGCCGGTGCTGTCGATGGGGTCGTAGGTTGCACAGGCGCTTGCCAGCAGCGCCCGCGTCAGCTGCCCGGGCCCGGAGCAGCCTTCGAGGCCGAGCGAGACGACCTGGTGCCGTCCCGGGGTTGGTGACTGCCGCAGCAGTTCGCTCACCAACCTGGTCTTGCCGCTACCGGCCAGCCCGACCACAGAGACCAGGCGGGCCCTTTCGGCAAGGCGCGCAAGGTCTGCGATCTCGGCCCTACGACCGATGAACGGGGTCTCCAACGCGTAGGCGCCTTGGGACGCCGTCGGGGCCCGACGGGAGGCGTGCGGCCCGGGGGCGGGTGACGGCTCGCCTGCGGCCGTGGCACACGGAACGGTCGACAGCTCCCCGGGAGGGTTCCCTTCTGTCGGGAAACCCATCGGGCACCTCCTTAGGCCAATTCCCGTGACGGGCCGCGGGAGCAGCGCTCTGGCGCCATAGCGTAGCACCCGCCCAGTGAGGCCAGCCTCGGACCGCTGAAGGTTGCTGGGGCCGGTGGGTTGACGTAGCGTTTGGTGGCTCGGGCAGCGGTCCGAGCCTGTCCTCACGATGGGGGTCTTGCGATGGCCGGCGCGGTGACGGTGAGCGAGTTGCTCGACGATCATGTGGTGTTGGACTTGGAGTGCTTGGACCGGCTCTACTTCAACGCTTACGTCCCGAACTTGCAGGTGAGCGGCCAGGTCGTCACCTTCATGCGCGACCACCTTCGCTGCCCGATACCTTCCCCGGCGATCATGACCAAGATCGGGGAGCGCTTCCGCGCAGCGGTAGCGGCGTTCGCCGAGTCGGGCAACATCCCCGTGCTGCGATTCAAAGGCGACGACCGACAGATCGACTTGGTCCGGCCCTACTGGCAGCACGCCACCGGACCGGGAGTGGTGGCGATCGGGGTGGCACAGGAGTTCCAGCGGGTCTTCACCGCCCGCCAGCGCCCGAGCCGGGACCCGAAGGTGAGACTGTTCGGCTTCGACAAGGCCGACCGGCGGGTCACCGTCTATTACTTCTATGTCCGCGACGCAGACTTCGGGCCGGGGTTCATCAAGATGTGCTCGTACTTCCCGTACCCGGCGAAGGTTTGGGTCAACGGTCATGAGTGGGCCAAACGTCAAGCGGCCAAAGCCGGCATCGGCTTCAGCGAGCTCGCCAACGGCTTCGCCAGCTGCGACGACCCCGCTGGCCTCCAGGCGGTCTGCGATCAGCTTGGTCCCGCGCACATCGAGGTGTTCTTCGAGCGGTGGATGCGAGCGGTCCCCACCCCTCTCGACGACGCCGATCGCGCAGCGGGCTACTGGTGGGAGCTGTCCATGCGCCAAGTCGAGACGTCCCGCACCATCGTCTTCGACGCGCCGCGGCGGGCCCGGGCCTTCTTCGAGGCCACCGTAGCCGACAACATCGACATCGGCCGACCCGACGAGATCAAGGTGATCTTCGACCGCCGCATCCGATCCGACACCAAAGGCGAGTTCGCCACCAAGGTCGTCACCAGAGGCACCGACGTGACGATCAACGCCTTCTACAAGCACTCCCGCATCAAGGAGTACCTGAAGCAAGGACGTGCGCTGCGAGTCGAGACCGTCGTCAACTCGCCCACCGACCTGGGCTGTCAGCGGCGTCTCGTCAATCTCCCCGAGCTGCAGGCCAAGGCCCGAGCGGCCAACCGCCGTCTGCTCGAGGTGCAACGTGCCGGTCAGGGCTGTGCCATCGAGAGCGCTCTGTTCGAGCGGATCTCACAGCCCTCGCTTGAGGAGGGCCAACGAACCGGAGCCTTACGCTTCGGCGATCCACGCGTCATGGCCCTGACCGGCGCCCTCTGCGTCGCTTTAGTTGCCACCGTCGGCTTCACCAACAAGAGCCTTCGCGCCTTGGTGAGCGGCCTGCTCGGCGGCCCCTACGGCCGGGCGCAGATGACCTACGACCTGCGAAGGCTCCGGCTCAAAGGCCTCGTCGTGCGGGTCCCTCACACCAACACCTACACCCTCACCCCCGACGGCCTAAAAGCGGCGATCTTCTACACCAAGCTCGACCACCGCCTTCTCCACCCTCTCCTCGCCGCAGACCAGCCGCCCGCCCCACCGCCACTGCGCGCTGCCCTCGCGACCATCGACCGAACCTGCACCGACTACATAGCCCGTGCCCAATTGGCACTCGCCGCGTAAAAACTTGCCTCAAACCTAACCCCTAGGGCACCAGAGGAGCCCTAACCCCTAGGGCACCAGAGGAGCCCTAGGGCACCAGAGGAGCCCTAG
>JAJYMB010000075.1 GCA_021787365.1 Actinomycetes bacterium
CCTGGACGCCGTGCACGCCATCCACGACGAAGGGGCGCGCCACATTGTCGAGGAACTGTGCGAGGCCGTGGACCGCTTGGCTCTAGACCTGGGGCGCCGGCTCTGGGTGGTGGCGGAGAGCGACCGCAACGACCCCCGGGTGGTCCTCCCGCGCCAAGAGCACGGTTGGGGTGCCACGGCCTGCTGGGACGACGATTTCCACCATTCGTTGCACACGATTTTGACCGCGGAACGCTCCGGCTACTACATGGACTTCGGCAGCTTGGGCCAGCTCGCCAAGGCGATGCGGGACGCGTACGTCTATGACGGGCAGTTCTCGGAGTTCCGCCAGCGCCGGCACGGCCGGCCGGCCGAGGGCATCGGCGGCTCTTCGTTTGTGGTGTGCCTGCAAAACCACGACCAGGTCGGCAACCGAGCACTCGGGGAGCGGACCTCCGCGCTCGTCGGGACGGGGCTCTTGATGGTCGGGGCGGCACTGTTGGTGCTGTCCCCCTACGTCCCCATGCTCTTCCAGGGCGAGGAATGGGGCGCCTCCACGCCGTTTTTGTACTTCACGGACCACCAGGACCCGAGCCTCGGGCGAGCTGTCACCGAAGGACGCAGGCGCGAGCACCGAGTGGGCGCCGGCATGGAGGTGCCCGACCCGCAGGCCCCAGAGACCTTCGAGCGCTCCAAGCTGGACTGGTCCGAGCTCGGGAGGGAACCGCACCGGACGCTCCTGGAGTGGCACCGCCGGCTCATTGCCCTGCGCCGGTCGGAGCCCGACCTGGCCTCTCACGAGCGGGGCGCGACTTGCTGCTCGTTCGACGAGGACCGGCGCTGGCTCGTTGTGCGCCGGGGCCGGTTCAGTATCGCAGCCAACTTGGCCGGCGGGCCCCGGGAGGTCCCCCTCCACACTGGGGGGTCGGTCGTTTTGGCGTCAGGGGCCGAGGCCCGCCTGGTTGGGGGCGAGGTTTGGCTGCCGGCGTGTTCGGTTGCCGTCGTCGAGCACTGAAGGTCCTGGTGGTGTAACGCCTGCCTGGGCCACTGCAGCGGGCGGCCGCAACGGCTCGGTAGCGTTTCGGTAGCGTTTCGGTAGTGCGGCTGCGGCGCCACCTGACCTCGGCCCGCCGGAGAGCGTTTTCCAGCTGCTGGCGTCGGGCTTCATGTAGAAGTACGTCTTGTGACGACCACTTCCAGTGTCGCTCCCCGCAGGTTTATGCTCCCGCCCCCGCCGTGGCTAGCTCGGCAAGGGAGTCCGGCACGGGCGGCCAGGCTAGCAGGCGGGGTATGGCGCGCCACGGTTCGACGGTGAGGGGTCTGCGGTAGGAGCTGGCGGACGGCACCGGCGCTGGTAAAGTAGGGGTCGCTCGGGCGTATAGCTCAGTTGGTTAGAGCGCATGCATGACGCGCATGAGGCCGGGGGTTCGACTCCCTCTACGCCCACCGGCTTCGAGGAGGGAGTTTGTGGCGGGGCAAGGCTCCGGAGAGCAGCTTGGGTGCGTTTTTGGGTGCCATTTTCGGGGACGGGCGCCATGGCACGCTTGCGGCCTGCTGCGGTGAGGCCTCATGCCGGCGCAAGAGCCTCGAGCTGGTAGGGGGTGGGTAACACAACGCAGCGGCCGGTGAGCATCGGGGTCCTTTGGCGTGGCGATCGAGGAGCGGCTCGACCAGCAGAGGACCGCGGCCTTGCACCGCTCTTCGACGCCTTTGAGCAGCTGCCAGTCGACGTTGTCCCCCTACCGTTCAGCGATGACCGAGCCAGCGCCGTCAGCTCGCAACTGCTGGGCCTCGACGGGGTGCTCGTGTGGGTCAACCCGGTCCAAGACGGCGTCACCCGCGGCCGCGTCGACGAAATTTTGCAGGAGGCCTCGGCGAAGGGCATCTGGGTCTCAGCGCACCCCGAGGTGATCAGGAAGATGGGGACGAAGGAGGTCCTTTACCGCACGCGCCACCTCGGTTGGGGGACTGACTGCGACATCTATAGTTCGGTCGACGAGTTCGCCGCGCGCTTCCCGGCCCGGCTCGCACACCATGGGCGGCTCGTCGTGAAGCAGGGCCGCGGCAACGGGGGGAACGGCGTCTGGGGCGTGGCACTGGCTGAGCCGGCCATCACACCGTCGTCCGGCTCACGGTTGCGCGTCCTGGACGCGAGCGCTCGTGATGGCGCTGTCGAGCTAATCACGCTCGACGCGTTCGTCGAGCGGTGCGCGGGGTACTTCGCCTGGTCCGGGTTCCTGGTCGACCAGGAGTACCAGGACCGCCTCGGCGAAGGGATGGTCCGTTGCTACTTCTCTCACGACGAGGTCGTCGGGTTCTCCCGTCAGTGGCCGAAGGGCCTGCTCGAGCTCGGTCCGGGCACGCCGGGGCGCGAGGCTGTGGCTTCCACCAGGGAGGGCCCGGGCGTTGCCGCCTACCAGCGGCTCCGGCGGAGAGCCGAGCGCGAGTGGGTCCCCGAGATGGCGCGCCTGCTCGACCTCCGCCCGCACGAGCTGCCTGTGATCTGGGACGCGGACTTCCTCTACGGGCCGAAGGACGAGGCAGGAGAAGATGGCTTCGTGCTCTGCGAGATCAATGTGAGCGCCGTCTGGCCGTTCCCGCCGGTGGCAGCAGCGACGATCGCAGCCAAAACGCTCGCCAGGGTGAGCGAAGCGGTCAGGAAGAGGTGACTCACGGTAGCGCTACGTCCGGCGCAACCACACCTAGCGCGGCGTACTGCGTGGAAGGTCGCGCGCGAGCAGGTGAAGCGGGCGCCAGGGGAAGCGCGCGAGAAGGTGCCAGTTTCGGCCTGAGTCGCTGGTGGCGATGAGCGCCATGGTGACTTGCTGGGCGACGCCCTTGGGCACGGTCGCTGTGCCGGCAATGGGCCCGAGCACGAAGCCGACGTCTTCACTGGGGAACGAGAGAGAGGGCAGGAGGAAGGCCGTCGCGCTGAGGAACGGCAACGCGACCGTGCCGCAGGGCGGAGCGTAGGGGCTCCGGCCTGGAGTCCCTGACCAAGTCGTCCCGCCATCGGTGCTGAGCGCGATGCCGAAGCCGTTGGCACAGGCGGGCCCATAATTTCGCCACAGGTCGACGATGGCACCAGCGCCAGGGGCGGCCAGCGTGGCCACCGGCTCCTCCAGCACCCCCGCCGGGGACTGCCTTGCGCCCAGGGTGCCGACGGGCGTCCGGTCCGCCGGCATGACTTCGGGGACAAAGAGGGGGCCATGAGGGGCGGGTTTCACGCTGACGCGCCAGGTCCTCCCGGCGTCGACCGTGCCCGCAACCGCGCCGCCAGTGCCGTCGGCCCCGTAGGTGAAGCCGAACCACGCGTCGGAACTGCCCGCGCACGCGAGAGCGCCCGGTGGGGTGTTGAAAGTGGCGACGACCGACCAGTGCAAGCCTCCGTCGCCGGTCCTCTCGACGACGGCAGGTGACCCGGCCCCTTGGTGCCCGACGGCCCAGCCGGCTCGTGCCGTGCCGAAGCACACGCCGGAAAGGCCCCCGGCGAAGGCGGGACAGACCCGCACTCGAGGCCGTTGTGGTCGGGGACATGGAGAAGGTGCCAGGTGAGCCCTTGGTCGTCGGTAGCGAGCACACGCGTACCCCCAGGCTGCCCACAGATCACGCCTACCCCGAAGCTCGGGCTTACCAGCTGAACATGGCTGAAAGCCCCGAGGTCAGTCTGCGGTTTTACCGACCACCGACGCCCGCCGTCGGAGGTGGAGAACAGTTCGTCGGTTGTGAGCGCCCAGCCGTGCTCAGCGTCGGCAAAGGACAGTTCCTCGACCGGTTCGGGCGTGGACAGCTGAGAGGCCCAGTTGGTCCCGCCGTCCGTCGTGGCCTCGACCCCGTCTGCCCCTCCTACCCAGCCGTCTCGGGCGTTGGCGAAGTCGACCGTGTCGAAGGGGATCTCGCTTGACGGGTAGCCGACAAAGGACGGTGTCGAAAACTGCACCGTCTCCCACGACTGCCCCCCGTCGCTGGTGCGCATGCCAGCCGCCCCACTACTCGCGAAGCCCAACTCTGGAAAGGTCCCGAAAGCGACGCCGGTCGCCGGCGAGGCGAAGCTCACCTCGGTCCACGCCGGAAGGCTCGAGGCAGAACGCCGGAGCCGCCAGTGCCGGCCGGCATCAGCCGTCACGTACAGGCCGGCTGGCGCTGGCATCTCCCACTCGTCCGGAGAGGACGCCCAAAACCCGGAGGGCCTCGCGAGCGAACCGGTCTGCAGCACCGACGCCAGCGACCAAGTGCCTCCGCCGCCGATGGAGGTGTAGACGACCAGCTCACCAGGGCGCGTGGTCATGGCGATCACACTGTCACCGTTGGCGAAGTACCTGAAGGCCAGTACCTCGGCACCGGCCACGCCTCGGGCTGGGTACCGCCAAGCTTCGGCGGCTGGCCACCCGCCCGGTGGGGCCGGGAGGCGGAGTGCGTACCATTGCCGGCCACCGTCGGTGCTCTGCCAGAGGCCGGGCTGTCTCGTCGGGCAGCCGGCGTCCCACAAGACCGACGCCGACGCCGACTCCATCGTCAGGTTGAACGGGTCAGCCCGAGGGCACCCGCCAGCCGCGCCAGCGGAGTAGGTGCTGGCCTGCCAGGGGAGCCCCACGGCCGGCTGGCGCCTCCAGTGCATGCCACCGTCCGAAGTGGCCCACAGGTAGTCTCGGCGCTTCCAGAGGAGCGAGTTGCTGCCGCTGGGCGCGCTCCCGGCTCCCACCCCGAAGCCGAGGCCGTGCTCGGCGTCCGCGAAGGCGAACTCGTCGAAGCCTGGCGTCCCGTACGAGGGCGCGCCAGGAAGCGAGGTGCCTTGGTGCCAGGTTGCCCCCCGTTGGTCGTTTCCCATGTCGTGGTAGCGCCGGGCTGCGCCGGCCACTGGTGCTCGGTCTCGGCCCAAGCGTCCTTCGCGTTCAGGAAGAAGGCCCCGGTCACTTGCAGCGAAACCGGCGTCAGCTCCCAGGTGGGCAGCACCACCTTCCATTTGGCACCAACGTCGGTGCTCCGAAGGATCTGGTAACCGTCGTAGTCCCAGACGACTCCGCCAGGCAGCGCGAGAACGGCGGGTGCTCCCGAACCCGCCGGGATCGCCGACAGCACCGAAGTAGCCTGGGCCGCCACGCTGTTTGCCATAAATGGCAACAGCACTACGGTGACGAGACCCAGCGCCATCGCTACCAGCCGAAATCGCCGCGTCATGCTCCAATAACTGTCATTGGCGGTCCCTGGTTGCAACAATCGGGCTCGAGGGTCACTTGCCGCTCCGCCCCCTCGCGCGGGCAGGCGCCGCCTCATAAGCGTCTCGCCAATCGCGCTTCACAAAACCCTCACTGTTCGCGCACAGCATCGCCACGGAGAGTCACGATACTGCATAGAAGCCCTGCAAAGAGCCGTAACTGCGCCAGCAGCCGGCGGACGGAGAAGGAGTACGACATTGAGCCCGCGGCCCGAAGATTTCGTAGTTTTCGCACTTGTCCTGTTCGCTCTGCTCACGTTCGCAGGGATGCGGGCAGTGGCCAAGGCTGGTTACCCCACTTGGTTGGTGCTGCTCTTCGCCGTGCCTGTGGTGGACCTGATGATCCTCCTCGTCATTGCCTTCTTGAAGTGGCCGGTTGAGCGGCGCTTGGAGTGGGCTGAGCAGAGGGCCTTCGCCGTGAGGGACGGTTTCGCCAGCAGCCCTGCCGTCCCCGTCTTTGCAGAGAGGGCGGGTCGTTCTCCTTCTTCTGGATGGTCGAAGCCCGTGAGGGCGTCGTGGGACCCAATGAGGGCGAGGCGGTGACCCCTTCGCCGCTAAACCAGGGCGAGCCGTGGGAGGAAACGGGCGACCTTGCGTGGGCCAGTAAGCTTCTTGGCCCGACGAAAAGGAAGTCAATGGACAGCCAGAGGCACCGCGGTCGACTACGTGCGCGCCAGAGCCTTTTGCAAAGACGACGTTCTTTTTCGGCGATGACGTCGCCGTGCTCGAGGTAGGCGGTGCGGCCCGGCCTACCACCTCAACAAACGCCACTGGCGTGCGCCCAACCCGACACCTACTTCGAGGAGGACCGGCACCGTCGGCAGGTAGGCACTGACCTTCAGGCTGGACAGAAATGTCGGGTCAGAGAAGGCCGACCTGAAGTAGTTGGTAATGCCTACGAAACTGCGTTGGCGAGGGGGCGATAAGGTCTGAGCTGAAGCTCCTGGTCCCGGGCTATTGGGCGAGGCACAAAGCGGGCCGAGACCTGAAAGAGGCCGGCGCACGCTTCGACCAAGCCCCCGAGGCTTGGCGCTACTTGGGTGAGGCGCAGGCCCACTCCGTCGAGGTAGAGCGCAACCAGCAAGAACCACCCAAGCAGGCCACGTCTGAGTTGTGGGCATCACGCTCACGGAGCCAGGACCGGCAGGTCGAGCGTGGAGTCCTCGCCGAGGTGGAGGGCGAAGGTCTCGTCTGGCGGCCCGTAGCGCTCAAAACAGGCGGCGTCGTGGGCGGCCAGTGCGACCCGGACCTTGTGGCCCGCCCGGACCAGCGCGGCCACGGGCAGAAGCTCCACGACAAGGTCAAGGTCCTGCCCGGGCGTGACCGCCAAGCGGTCAGCCCTGGCGAAGCTTCGCGGTACCCCAAGCCCAGAGGGCTCCGCCCGTCCGGTCGTCGCGCGGTGGACGAACCGCAGGCAGCCTTCGGTCACGTAGGTCACCACACCGTCGGGCGCGACGTCCTCGAGATAGGCGTAGACCGCCCCGTCGGGCCCTGACGTGGCCAGACGCAAGGAGACCACAGGGAAGCCTGCAAGGTGGAGGTCGGCGGCCAACGGTTCGGAGGTGAAGGTCAGCAGCACCTCGTCCGCGTGCTGGCGATCGGCGTACCCCGCGCCCCGGCCGAGGTCGACGGCGAGCCATCGGTTGCTGAGCCCAGTCGATGCCATGGGATCGGTGACGTAGCGCACCTCTGTCGCCGGCCCGGCCTCCCGTGCGAGCCGGCACCCGGAAGCGAGGTACCAGGTCTGCACCTCTGCACCTTCGGGAGGCCACGAGCCGACCGCCTGCCACTGATCGGTCCCGAGCGTGGCGAACGTCAAGCTGTGCCTGCCATCGGGTGTTTCCCCATGCTCGACGTACCTGGTGAAGAACTCCACCAGCCGGCGGTCCTGGCTCTCCTGCGTGAGCAGGTTGCCCTCGAGCGTCCCGCCTGCCCGGAGCGTGTCGGCGAAAGTACCGCCGCCGTGGCCCCAGGGACCGATCTCGACCTCCTCGTGGTTGGCGAAGGTCGCGAAGCGGCGCAACGCCCCCGCGGCGAACCCAGCGTCCAGCCACCCGGCACGGACCAGCATGGGCACGCCCGTGCCCTCGATCTTCCGGCGCGCCGCCCCCGGCGTGGTGGCCTGCCAGTCGAGGCCGGGTAGGCGGTCGTCGCTGAACGGCGCCAGGACCAGCAATTTGTGCATGTCGACGTTGCGCTGGTGGTCGTCGACCGCCGCCTCGAGCAAGGCGGGGCCGTCCGGCCCGTCAACCGCCTTGACCGGTGGCGGGAGCGAGAGCTCCTCGGTCGAAAGGCCAGTGAGCTCCGACAGCCGCTCGACCGCACCGGCAACGCCGTCTTTTATCTGGCTCGCACACATCCACCGAACAAAGCGGCCGCTGGTGGCGCAGCCACCGGGATAGAAGAGCTCCCGGTACGGGTCGAGCGGGCTGAACAGCGCGGCGACGGCGACCACGTGGGGGTTGGCCAGGCCGGCGACGAGCTCGGCGGCCTGGCCCTCATATGACGTGCCGTATACACCGACCCGACCGTTGGACCACGGTTGCGCGGCGACCCAATCGATCAGCTCGCCGTAGTCGGCGATCTCACGCGGCCCAAGCTCGATCGTGCGCGAGCCGAACGAAGCGCCGGTGCCGCGCGCGTCGGCGACGACCAGCGCGAACCCGGCGCCGGTCCACAGCTCACCGGCAGCACGGTTGCTGTCCGCCTCGGGCTCGGGGCTCGACGGTTGCTCGGCCCGGTGGTAGCGGGTGGCCCGGAACGCGGTGCCAACACGTTCACCTTGGGCGATGCGCTCGATCGGGAGCCAGACGTCGATGGCCAGGCTGACGCCGTCGCTGACCGGCACGTACAGGGACTGGAGCCGCTGCGTCGAGTCGATCGTCATGGCGTCGACTGCCATCTACATGAGCGCCGGACGCAATGAATTGTCACAAGAGGCTTCTCGAACGGCGAGGTTGCGTGTCCTGCCAACGCGTGTCACGCGGGTCAACGACGACCTCCACGCGTCGATTGTAGGAGAGGGCGCCTGGCCCGGGAACCGGTCCAACCTGCCGGCTTAGGAACCGGGGCCGCGGTGAAAAGGAGGTGAAGGTCCTGTTCAGAGTCGAGTCTCGCACCAACGCCAAGTGCGGCCTCGACGACGTCAGGTGTGCCCAGAACGGGCTAACGAGCCCTTCTCGGTGCGATCTCGCCTTCTCGGTGTGCCTAGCGTCCCTGTACAGCAGGAAGGCGCGCCGAAAAGACAAAACCGCACCCAGAACGCGCTGCTTCCCCGCACCGCCTGCTTCCCCGCCCCGCCTGCTTCCCCGCCCCCGCTGTCCAAGCCGACGACCAGCTCCAGTGCCGTGTGCGGCGAAGGCCCGGGGACGTTTTCTCTTGTGTTCGGGTGACCGAAGGTCGGTGCCCGTGCTCCCGGTCCCTGTGCGTCTGCGCGCGAAGGTGAAAGGGGATGCATGCAATCAACGCCATTGTGTAGATGGGTACCATCATGAAGTCACCGGAGCCTCGGGATGGCCTGCCCGGGATGGCCTGCCGAGATGGCCTGCCCGGGATGCCCGGGTTGGCGCGGCCCCGCCGGCTGGGTCGAGAGGCATGGCAGAGGCGCGGGCGAGATCGTGCGCTGCGCGAGCGGGGGAGGGGGCCACGACACAGTAAGTTCATATAGCGATAAGGCGCGCCGGCGCACACCTGGTGGCTCGCGCCGCGGCTGCGAAACTTGACAAGTGTGAACAAAAAAGCTACACTTCTTGGCGATTACAAGTGGCAGAAGGGGAAATGTGGGCTATGACCAAATATAAAAAGGAGGCACACGAAACCCCATGGGGAAAATACCCAGTGTGAATAGTACAAACCAACGAGGTGCGGGAGGTGGGAGCGCCCAACCTGCCGCTGGAGGAGGCGCCTGCTTCAGGCAACCGCGGCGCGTTGTTGCAGCATCTCTCGTGGCCACCGCAGCTATGTTGGGCGGCGGGTTGCTGACTTCGCCGGCCGAGGCCGCTCCGGTGTCGGCTTTCAACGCCGCGCCCTACCTCAACATGGGCGAGTGCTGCGGCTGGGGCAGCACCTGGTCGTACAACCCGTTTAGCTCTGCCTGGCCAGGCCAGCTCAACGACTTGGTGTACCTGCCGTTGGCCGTGCAGGTGCCGCCCAGCATGACGGGGTTCGTGCCTCAGTTGGCCAGCAGCTGGCAGGCTCAGGGCAACAACCTGGTGGTCCACTTGCGCAGCGGTCTCAAGTGGCAGGACGGCTCGGCTTTCACGAGCAAGGACGTGTTGGACACGGCGTTGCTCCAGGGCACCGAGGGCAACTTCAACTGGTCGGACTTCACCAACGTGACCGCACCGACGCCGGACGAAGTGGTTTTCACGGCTCGGCCGGGCGTGCCGATGGCCACCCTGGAACAAGGGGTGCTGATACATAGGATCTTCCCGGCCAGCGTCTACGGCAGCTTCGTGACGCCCAACCTCGACCAGGAAGAGGTGGCGTACTACAACGAGGCCGCCAAAAACCAGTCTGCGGCGAGCAACTCGGCGGCAGGCAAGGCGCTGAGCGCTGTCTTTTCCAAGCTGTCCGAGTACTCACCTAAGAAGCTCGTTGGCAACGGGCCGTTCCAGCTTGTCAACATGACGACTGGCGAGATCAAGCTCACCAAGTGGGACGGGTTTTTCGACGCGTCCAAAGTCCAGCAGCCGGGTATCATATTCCGCAACGGTTCTTCCAACAACCTCATCTACCCGTGGCTCATCGGCAACACGACGGATTTCTCCAACGCGTACCTCCCACCCACGATCATCAGCTCGCTCAAGAACAAGTCCAATTGGCACGTAGCCATTGCGAACTCGTTCGAGTTCAACCTGCTTTTCAACAACAAGCGCTACCCGTTCAACCTGACGAAGGTCCGCCAGGCCATCGCCTACGTGTTCCCGAGGGCCACCATGGTGACGGCCACGTACGGCACGGTGGGCCCCGGCGCTGCCGTCGAGCCGCACCCGGACGGGCTCTCGCCCTGGATGGAGGGCTCGTACCTGACGCCGGCCGAGATAAAGCAGCTCAACCCCTACAACCTGGACCCGGCAAAGGCTACAGCGCTCCTCAAGTCGGCAGGGTTCCATCTTTCGGGGAGCAACTGGATCATGCCCAATGGCAAGCCGTTTACCCTGAGCATCTACATACAGAGCTCGGCGACGGACGTGGTGCAGTCGATGGAGGTCGCCGTCAACGCCCTGGACAGCTTCGGGATCCAGACGACGCTCCTGGCCATCCCTGGAAGTGAGATAGTGCCGGACCTCGAAACCGGCACCGCTGACATGTCGTGGGTGACTACGGTCAACCTGGACCCGCTGCTCGAGTTCGCGGACGTGCTCGGCCGCGAAGGGCCCAACGGCGGTTACAACTTCCCGGTCCTCGGCACCTATGCCGGCGACAAGGGGCTCGGCTTCGGCCCAGTGGCCAACGTGCCGGGGCTGGGCAAGGTCAATGTCCCCAACACCATCGACACTCAGGCAGCCACGGTGGCGCCCGGCAAGCGTATGGACCAACTGGTCTGGGACTGGGCCAGGCTCGTCAACCAGCAGGTGCCCTACATCCAGTGGGAAAACAAGCTCCACCAGTACGCCTTCTCGACGACCCGCTACACGGACTGGCCGCCGCTCGGGAAAAACGGGCAGGCGACCGCCTTGTGGAACGACCTTTCCTATAACGGCAACCCGGGCTTGCTCCTCATGATGGAGCACGGTTACATCCGGCCGCGCGCCTGAGGCGATAACTCGGTAAGCGTGCGTCGAGGGTGCTAGGTGGGCGACCCGTGGCGCTCGTAGCTTGCACCCCGAGGGGGCCATGGGCCCCCTCGGGGTGCGGCCGGCGCCATGAGCGGGCGCCGGCGAAGGGCGCCAGGCTCGGTCGTGAGGAGCGGCGTCAGTGAGCCGGTACATAGCTAGGCGCGTGGTGGCGTCCCTCGCCATCATCTACATCGTCATCTCGCTCTCGTTCTTCATCGTCCGGCTTATGCCCGGCAATGCGGTGTCGGCGCTCGAGAGCCAGTTGTCCGTCCAGGGCATGACCACGCAGCAGATCGACGCGCAGGTCAATGCCATCTACGCAGTCACGCCCAAGGCGCCCCTGTGGAGGCAGTACTTCACCTACATAGGGCACGTGTTGGAAGGAAAGCTGGGTCGCTCCATAATCAACCAGAGCGAGACGGTTCTGCACATCATAGCCAACGCGCTTCCGTGGACGATTTTCATCGTCGGGACATCGCTCATCATCAGTTTCGTGATCGGCATCGCGATCGGGTCCGCGCTGGCCGCGCTCCAGCACACCAGGGCGGCGAAGGCGGTCAGCTTCGTGGTGTCGGTGTTGAGCTCGATCCCCAACTACCTCGTGGCCATCGTGCTGCTGTACCTGCTGGCAGACATTCATCCCATCTTCCCGACGGGTGCCGCCTATTCGGTCAACGTGACCGTGGGCTTCAACATCGCGTTTATCGGCAGCGTCATCGTCCACGGGGTGCTGCCGATCGCAGCGTACGTGATCACGTCTTTTGGCGTCTGGGCGCTCGGGATGAAGGGCAGTGCGGTCTCGGTGCTCGGTTCGGAGTACGTGCGGGCGGCCGAGTCGCGAGGGTTGAGCAGGCGTAGGCTCACGCAGACCTACGTGGGGCGCAACTCCATGCTGCCCCAAGTAACCACGCTCGCCCTATCGGTCGGGTTTATGTTCGGGGGCTCGATCTTCATCGAGACGTACTTCAGCTACCCAGGGATCGGCTACCAGTTGGACCAGGCCATCAACTCGAGGGACTACTCGGTGATGATGGGGTGTTTCATCCTCATCACGGTGGCCGTGGTGGTTTCCAACTTCCTGGTGGACTTGCTTTACCCGCTCGTCGACCCGAGGATAGCGAGCCCCGGAGGCGCCAGGAGCGTGGCTGACCGGCGGGCCGAGGGCACCAAGGCGATGCCGGTTGGTGGGTCGACGGCATGAGGGACCTCGTCTCGCGCTTAGGGGCATTTTGGAAAGACCTTTGGCGCCTCTCGAAAAACGACAAGGGGGCCATGGTGGGCGGCGCGGTCGTGGCGCTGTACTGCGTCGTGGCCGTGATCGGTCCTTACGTGGCGCATCTGAGCCGTGTGACCAACCCTGCGGACGCCTATCTCCCGCCGTCGCTCGCTCACCCCCTCGGCACCGGCCCCCTCGGCCAGGACATCTTGTCCGAGTTGGTGGTCGGCACGCGGCCGATCATGGAGGTTGGCATCCTGGCTGCCCTCATGACGGTGTCCGTCGGCGTTGTCATCGGCCTGGTCAGCGGGTACCTGGGCGGGTTTGCCGACAGCGTGCTCATGCGGGTGACGGACGTTTTCCTCACGATCCCGGGATTAGCCCTCGTTATCGTGATCGCCAGCTTGGTCCGCACTTCGAGCCCTGTCGTGCTCGCCGCCATCTTGTCGGTGACAGCGTGGGCGGGCTTGGCCCGGGCGGTGCGGTCTCAGGCACTCAGCTTGCGCGAGAGCGACTTCGTGGAGGCCGCCCGGCAGCAGGGACTGCCCTTGCGCAACATGGTGGGGCGGCAGTTGCTGCCCAACGTCGGCCCCTACGTCGCCATCCATTTCCTGTTGGACGTCACTGGGGCCATCTACGCGGAGGTCGGCCTGTTCGTCCTCGGCGTCGTCCCGATCAGCGGGACCAACTGGGGGATCATGATCTACCTGGCGATGGGCCAGGGCGCGCTGTTCACGACCAAGAGCATGCTGTACTTGTTCTCGCCCATGGTGGCGATAGTCATCTTGCAGGTCGCGTTCGTGTTCTTCACGAGGGTGCTGGACGCGTTGTTCAACCCGCGGCTCCGGGTGCAATGAGCATTGGGCGAGGCGAGCCGGCGTCAGGGGCCGGGACCTCGCCGGCGGCCGGGCTCGCGAGGCCCATCTTGGAGGTGGACAACCTCACCGTGACCTTTGGCGACGGGCCTGGCTCGGTGCGGGCCGTCGACGAGGTGAGCCTGGCCGTGGAGACCGGCGACATCTATGCGATCGTGGGGGAGTCGGGCTGCGGGAAGTCGACGCTCGCTTATGCGCTGCTCGACATCATCCCACCGCCCGGGCGGGTGACCTCGGGGGAGGTCCGTTTCAAGGGCAGGAGCCTCTCGCAGATGTCGAGAGGCGAGCTCAACCGGGTGCGCGCCGCCGAAGTGGCCATGGTGTTCCAAGCGGCGATGAACGCCTTCCACCCCGTGATCACGATCGGTGCCCACGTCGACCACACCCTTCAGGCCCACCCAGAGGTCTTCGCCAGCCGGAGCGAGGGGCGGGAGTACTTCCGTTACCTGTTGAACCTCGTGCGCCTGCGGCCCGAGCGCACCTGGGATGCCTATGAAAGCCAGCTGTCGGGGGGGATGAAACAGCGAGTGGCAATAGCCCTGGCGCTCGTCTTGAAGCCGTCGGTCGTGGTGCTCGACGAACCGACCACCGCCCTCGACGTGCTGAACCAACGCCTGATGATCGACATCCTGGCCGACCTTCATCGCTCGCTCGGCGTCAGCATCGTCTTCGTGACCCACGACCTTGCCCTCGTGGCCGAACTGGCAGGCAGGGTGGCCGTCATGTACGCGGGCCGGCTGGTGGAGTCCGGCACGGTCGACGAGATCTTCGCCAGTGGCGGCCGGCGGCACCCCTACGTGACGGCGCTCACCGCCGCCATACCAACCGTCGTAGGGGCAGTGTCGGACGTCCGGCCGATCCCGGGCGAGGTGCCCAACCTGGCGCAGCTCCCGCCGGGTTGCCGGTTCTCCCCTCGCTGCGCCCTGGCGGAACCCATTTGCCAGGAGCAAGAGCCGGCCCTCCTCCAGGACGACCGGGGGCACCTGGTGGCTTGCCACGTAGCGAACCGGCTCCTGGGGGTCCCGAGCAAGTGAGCCTGGTCGAGGTGGACAACGTGACCCACCGTTACAGTGCGGCCGTGGCCAGGCCTGTGCTCGACCGCGTGAGCCTGGCCATTAGGGCTAGTGAGGTCGTTTCGTTGGTCGGGGAGTCGGGCTGCGGCAAGACCACCCTCGGCAAGCTCATCGCCGGGCTCGAGCGGCCGAGTTCCGGGCGGGTGCGTTTCGGAGGGCGGGACATCTGGTCACTGCGGGGCAAGGAAGCCAAGGCATGGCGCCTGTCGGTCCAACTCGTGCACCAGGACCCTTACGCCTCGCTCAACCCCGGCCTGACGATCGGCAGCACCTTGGGTGCGGGCCTCGTCCACAACAAGCTCGCCCGGCACCACGACTTGCAGGAGCACTTGGTGGCCCTGATGCGCCAGGTCGGCCTCGACGCGACCCCGGAGTTCCTCCGCCGCTACCCCCACCAGCTCTCGGGCGGGCAGCGCCAGCGGGTGGCCATCGCCAGGGCCATCAGCGTACGCCCGCAGTTGGTTGTCGCCGACGAGGTGACGAGCATGCTCGACGTGTCCCTCCGGGTGTCCATCTTGGACCTGTTGCGCTCTTTCAGCGAGGAACGGGGAGTCGCGTCGCTTTTCATCAGTCACGACTTGGGTGTGGTCCGTTATTTCAGCCAGGGAGGGCGGATCCTGATCATGTTCTATGGGGTCGTCGTGGAAGAGGGGCCTACCGAGGAAGTAATCGCGCACCCCAGGCACCCATACACCTACCTGCTTTTGGAGGCCGTCCCTGTCCCCAACCCGGGGCTGGCTCGCCAGCGCGCGGCGGCACGCGCTTCGGAAGTCTTGGAAGGGGAGCCCTCCGGTACGGGGTGCGTTTACTCCAACCGGTGCCCCTTTGCCGAGGCCAAGTGCCGCGACAGCCGACCGGAGGCGGTCGAGGTCGGTGTGGGCCACTGGGTCGCCTGCTACTTCCCCGAACGAGTCCCCGCTGTGGGCAGCGTGCCCCCAGTTGGCGAAGGCAGTGGTGGTCCCCTAGACGTGCGTTCTCACGAGGGAGGCGCGAAATTGGTTGGAGGCAGCACGGGCGACGTGCGCGCAGGAGGTATCGCCTCAGTTGACGGTTGACGTAGGTCGTTTTTTCGTGGGCATAGGGTTGACCATGCTCGTGATGTCCCTGCTGGTCCGCCTGGCCAACCTGTCCGCGGCCGACCAGGTCGGGGACGACCTAGCGGTAATTACGAGCACGCTGGTAGTGATCTTGGGAGCGGCCGTCTTGCGTCGTAGCTCCCGTTAGGGCTGCTCCGGTGGGGAGGAAGGCGCGCAAGGCCAAGGCGGCCGGCGCCGGCGGGAACGGCAAATTTCTTGTTAGGCATATGGAGGCGCTATGCAACTCGAGCTGAACTTCGGCCCGACCGAACGCGAGCAGAGCTACTACCAGTACGTCCCTTTCTCGGTAGCGAAAGACTGGCGCTCGGTCGCAGTGGAGCTCGCCTACGACCGCTCCTCGGCCGTGGTCGACCTCGGCCTCTTGGGACCGGAGGGCTTTCGCGGCTGGTCGGGAGGAGCGCGCACCTCGGTCCAGGTGGCGGAGCGCTGGGCCACGCCGGGGTACCTGCCCGGGCCGCTAGTGGGTGATTGGTCGGTCTTCTTGGGCCTCTACCAGGTACCCGAGGAGGGCGTGAAGGTCACGGTCACCGTTGATGCCGGCCCTTCCGAGGCGCCGCCGGCCAAGGCTTGGCCGCCCGTCCCGAGCGATGCACCCGCCTTGGCGCGCCCGCCGGCCAGGCCTGGTTACCGGTGGGTGGCAGGCGATTTCCACTGCCACAGCGAACATTCCGACGGTTCGTCGACCTTGCCGGAGCTCGCCGCCTTGGCGCGGCACCGCGGGCTCGATTTCCTGGCCGTGACCGACCACAACACGGTGAGCCATTTCCCGCACCTCGAGGCTGCCGGCCTCCCCTACGGCGTGACGCTTGTGCCAGGCCAGGAAGTGACCACGCCCGAGGGCCACGCCAACTGCATAGGCGAGGTGCAGTGGGCGGATTTCCGCTCAGCCCCAGACGATTGGATGGCCAAGGCCGGGTCAGAGGGAGGCCTGGCGTCTCTCAACCACCCAGTGCTCGGTTCGCTTTCCTGGCGCCAGCCCTTGAGCCGCAAGCCGGCGCTCATGGAGCTCTGGCACGCGAGCTGGGACCGCTCGAGCGCAACTGCCTTTCAGTATTGGGCGTCGCTCGGCACCCCGGTGCCCGTCGGCGGCAGCGATTTCCACCGTCCAGGCGACATCGACGCCACCGGGGCCGCGCTTTACCCCGGAGCACCGACTACCTGGGCCGAGGTGCCGGCGGACGGTTCGGGCCCGTCTCCTTCACCCTGGAGCATCGTGGAGGCGCTGCGGGCCGGGTCGGTGGCGATCTCCGACTCTCCCACCGGCCCGGTGATGGTCAGGCGGGGGGACGAGGTCGTGGTAGCGGGGGGGGAGGGTGCCACGCTGGTGGTGGTGGAAGACCCCTCGCAAGCGCTGATCGACGGGCGCCGGCTGGAGGTGCGAGGCGAGCTCGAGAGCTTGCGGGTCGGGCCCGGCACCGCCTTGCTCATGGCCAACGGCAAGGCCGTGGCCCTCTGCCCGTAAGGCGGCGCAAGGCCGGCCGCCGTGCTGAGCCCCGGCTGGGCGCGCCAGCACGTGGCCGGCGTGCGGGGGCCGGTTCAGCTGCCCGAGGGAGTAGGGGGCAGGGGATGGCCCCAGGCCGTCAGCCGGACCGGCCGTGAACCGGGGGGCCGCTGGGCCTTGTCCAGGGCCCGGTCCCGGTACCGGTGCATGACGGCGCTCAGCTCTGCGCCGACAGCGTCCAGTTCGTCGGGCGTGAGGTAGGTGATGGTGCTCGAGGAGTAAGCGGCCTCGCGCCACGGTTCCTCGAAGTGGTGGCGCCTGGACTGCCACTCTCGCCGGCTCGCGACCGCCTGTTCGGTGGCCAACGCGTCCAGGGCCTCGCGGGCGGCTGTCAGGTCGGGCGTGTCCCCGCTAGCGCTCGAGAAGCTGGCGCTGATGGCGGTTAGCCTCCAGGGCCTCCGCCGGCCCTTGGCCACCACTTCCTCGATGAAGCCGTACTTGGCCAGGACCCCTAGGTGCCAGGAGAGGTTCCCGGGGCTGTCGTCGAGCAGTTTGGCGGCCTCCGTCGCAGTGAGGGGCCCCTCGCGGACCAGCGCCTCGACCAGGGCGAGGCGGGTCGGGTGGGCGAGCGCTCGCATCGACTTCGGGTCCGCGAGCTGGCGCACGCCGGCGTCGCGGGCAACCAGCGTCGATGGTTGCGCACCAGCCCGGGCGCCCGTACCAGGGTCCTCGCGGGGTTCGTCCCTGTTCATGGGGCCACCTGCCGGGCCAGGTAACGCCGGCGCACCCCCCGCCTGACTGCCCCCAGACGGGCCACCCCTCGCCGGGCCACCCTTCGCCGGCTGGGGCTCCCGCTCATGGCGAGCCGCAGGCCCAGTTCCACGAGCAGCCAACCTAGACGCTGGTGCAGGGCGGGCCTGGAAGGGGCCAACGCAGGTGCGGTCCGGGCGTGGCTCGTCATGTCCGCCATGTGCGCCCTGGCCTGGGCCATGACGAGCTCGGGGTTGGGGTACATCGGACGCTCTCCTCATATCACAAGGTCTCTTGTCACGATGGTAACTATCACAAGATATGTTGTCAAGAGTATTCTTGTGATCGATAGACGGGCGGTGAGGAGGCTGGAGGTGGCCGAACGGCTGGTGGCTGACGGCGCCCTCGTGGGCTACTACTTGCTGGTACTTGCTGGCGGCCACGCGGGCGGACTTCCTCCGGCGCCTCGGTAGGAGGGCCGAAGCGGCTACCGCCTACCGGGAGGCGCTCGCCCTCGTGGGCACCGAACCCGAGAGGAGGTTCGTCGAGGGCCGGCTGGCAGAGGTCGCCCAAGGTTGAACGGGCGCGGAACCCCCTATTGTCGAGACGAGAGCGCCGGCTTTGGCCCGGGGCGGGGGCAAGCCGCGGGACGAACGACAAAGTGGGGAGGACTTCTATGCGGGTACGTCTCGTGAGCGTTTACACGGCACGAGGGTGGCGCCAGGTGGTGCTGGCGGCGGCCGTGGCGGTAGGGCTGTTGTGGATGGGAGAGGCCGGCGCGGGCGGGGGCGGGCTGGGGTTCGCTGCCGCGCATGGCGCGGCGGAGCCACGTGTGGCTCGGGTCGCGGGGCGACCTGTGGCGCCGGACGCAGGGCGACGTGTGGCCACGGTTGCAGGGCGACCTGTGGCGCCGGTCGGAGGGCGACGTGTGGCCACGGTTGCAGGGCGACCTGTGGCGCCGGTCGGAGGGCGACGTGTGGCCACGGTCGGAGGGCGACCTGTGGCCACGGTTGGAGGGCGACCTGTGGCGCCGGCGGCAGAGCGGTCTATGGCGCCGGCGGGCCAAGGCAGGCTCATTGCGAGGGACAGTCTGCCGCTGCACACGGCTGGTGCCCGGATCGTCAACCGGTTCGGCCGGCCGGTGCACTTGGCGGCGGTCAACTGGTACGGGGGTGAATCGGTCGATTTCGCACCGGGTGGGCTGCAGTTGCAGCCTCTCAAACAGATCGTGAGCGAGATCCGCCGGCTCGGTTTCAACGCCGTGCGGTTGCCCTACTCCAACCAAATGGTTGAGCAGGACCCGGTCGTGCCCGGCTATGCCGTGGCTGCCAACCCCGAGCTCGAGGGCCTTCACGCCATGCAGGTCTACGAACGGGTGGTGCACGCCCTTACCGGCCAGGGGATAGCGGTGGTCCTCGACGACCACAACAGCAACGCCGAGTGGTGCTGCAGTGCCACCGACGGCAACACCCTCTGGTACAACTCGCGCTACCCGCAGCGGGCATGGCTCTCGGACTGGAAGGAAATGGCTGCGACTTTCCGTAACGACCCGTTGGTGATCGGCGCCGACTTGCGCAACGAACCGCGTGGCGCCGCCACCTGGGGCGGCCCCTCGTCGACCAACTGGCCGGCGGCGGCCGAGCTTGGCGGCGACGCGGTCCTGTCGGTGAACCGCCACCTGCTTGTTTTCGTCGAGGGCATCAGCTACGCCGGCGACTTGTCGGGAGTAAAGCATCTCCCCGTAGTCTTGGACGTCCCCCACCATCTCGTCTACGAGGCGCACGATTACGCGTGGTACGAGCCCGGTTTCTCGAGCTACAAGCAGTGGTACGAGCAGGTGTACCCGAAGTGGGCCTATTTGGTCACGGGGCCAAAACCCCAGCCGCTTTGGGTGGGCGAGTTCGGGACGTGTGATACGGCGGCGAGCTGTGTCTCGGACAGCACGAGCGGGTCGAACGGCTTTTGGTTCCATATCCTGACGACGTTCCTGCAGCGCTACGACGTCAACTGGTGTTACTGGCCCATCAACGGCACCCAGTCCACTGGTCGCAGCCGCACCTATGGCGCGCCTGAAACCTACGGCGTGCTCAACGCGAAATGGGACGGGCCGGCGCTGCCGGCGCTCACCAAGCGTTTGGCGCAGATCGAGGGCTCCTGAACGGGGCCGGGGACTTCTGGGAGCAGGGAGCAGTAGGGCAGCGGGGGGCGGGGGGCAGAGGGAGCAGTCGGGCAGCGGGGGACGGGGAGCAGAGGAACGGGGAGCAGAGGGACGGGGTGCCAGCGCGTTCTGGGCGCGGTTTTGTCTTCTCGGCGCGCTTTCCCGCTGTACAGGGACGCCAAGCGTACCGAGAAGGCGAGATCGCACCCAGAAGGGCTCGTCAGCGCGTTTCTGGGCGCACCTGGCGTCGTCGGGGCAGTACTTCTTATCGTCCCGGGCACACCCGGCGCCGTTGAAGGCCACTGCCGGCGCCGTGAAGAGCACAGCGGGCATCTCCGGGGGCGCACCCGGCGCCGTGACGGGCACGGCCGGCGCCGGCGAGGGCACACTGGCGCCGTGGAGCCGTGAAAGGGCGCCGGCTCGACCTCTACACCTTTTTTGGCGGCACCACTTGAAGGTGGAGCTCGGCGAGCTGCTCAGGCGTGACCGGCGCCGGCGCCCCCATCAGCAGGTCGCGCGCGTTTTGGGCGAGCGGGAAGGCGATTACCTCCCTCAGGTTGGGCTGGTCCTCCAAGAGCATGAAGAGCCGGTCGAGGCCGGGGGCGATGCCGGCGTGGGGGGGCGGGCCGTAGCGGAAGGCGTTCCAGAGCGCCGGGAAGCTGCGGGCGACCCGTTCGCGCGAATAGCCGGCGATGGCAAAGGCCCTTTCCATCACCTCGGGCAGGTGGTTGCGCACCGCGCCCGACGACAGCTCGAGGCCGTTGCACACGACGTCGTACTGGTAGGCGACGACGTCACCGGGGTCCTTGTCCAAGAGGGCCTGGAGACCCCCCTGGGGCATGGAGAACGGGTTGTGCGAGAAGTCCCACCCGCCGGTCTCGGGGTTCTTCTCGAACATGGGGAAGTCCACGATCCAGCAAAAGGCGAGCATTTCGGGGTCGGCCAGGCCGAGCTCGAGCCCGAGGGCAGAACGGACCTGCCCGAGGGGGACGCTCGCCGATGGAGGCGGCCCGACACAAGTAAGGACCGCGTCCCCGGGCGAGGCGCCGGCGGCAGAGGCCAGCGTGGCAATTTCCTCCTCGGTCAGCTTGCGGGAAAGTGGCCCCTTCTTTTCAGAGCCGTCGGGCGGGAGCTGCAGCCAGCTCCCAGCTATGCCCAAGGCCCGCGCCGACTCGGAAAAGGCATCGAACCAGCTACGGGGCCGGCCCGCCGCCCCCGGTGCGGACAGCGCCCGCACGGCGTGGCCCTTGGCCGGCGCCTCGGTGAACATCGGCAGCTCGGTGCGCCCGCCCAGCTTCGCGGTGACGTCGGCGACCTCCAGGCCGAAGCGGATGTCCGGCTTGTCCGTGCCGTAGCGGGCGAGCGCGTCTGCGTAGCGCAGTCTCGGGTAGGGAGCCGGGGCATGTTTGTGCGTGAGGTTGGAAACGACCTCAGAAAAGAGGAGCTCGACTTCCCTGAACACGTCGTCCTGAGTGGCGAAGGCCATTTCCAGGTCGATCTGGTAAAACTCGCCCGGGCTACGGTCGGCGCGCGACGCTTCGTCCCTGAAGCAGGGCGCGATCTGGAAATAGCGCTCGATGCCGCTCACCATCAAAAGCTGCTTGAACTGCTGAGGTGCTTGAGGCAGAGCGTAGAACTCGCCGGGGTAGAGCCGGCTTGGCACCAGGTAGTCGCGTGCCCCCTCGGGCGACGAAGCGGTGAGGACCGGTGTCTGCACCTCGAGGAAACCACGGCTCGCCAGGTGCCTCCTCGCCACCTGGGTGAGCAGGGCCCGCTTGGCGAGCCTCTCGACCAGGGGGCCGCGGCGCAGGTCGAGGTAGCGGTAAGTGAGGCGGGCCTCCTCGCCGGCGTCGCTGTCGCGCTCCACTGGGAAGGGCAGCACGTCGGCTGAAGACAGTACCTCCACGCTGGAAACGTCGACTTCGACGGCTCCGGTCGCCAACTTGGGGTTGACCGTTTCGGGAGGGCGGCCGACGACCCGGCCGGCGACGCTCATGACGCTCTCGGGCCGGAGCCGCGAGAGGACCTCGAAGGCCTCGCTCCCCGGGTGACAGACCAACTGCACGATACGGGCGTTGTGGTGGCCCCGTTGGAGACCGGTGGCCCCGTCTGGAGAACCGTCGGCGGCGGGCAGGTAGGCGTCGGGCCCGACGGGGTCGCGCAGGTCGATGAAGAGGAGCCCACCGTGGTCGCGCTTGGCCGCCACCCAGCCCGCCAGGCGGACCTCGGAGCCGATGTCCCTGGCCCGGAGGCTGCCGCAGCGCCTGTCGCGGTAACGGTTGGGGGGCAGGGGAACAGGCGGCGTCGTCGGGGGGTCGGGGTCTTCGGGCACGTCGGCCGTGGGGCCGGTCGGGCCCGTAGCGCTGGTTTCGGTCTCGGGCATGACCCGTCGAGGTTACCTGGCCCTAGGCTGGTCGGGTCCAGGCCACGAGGTTAGGGGCCAGGAACGAGACGACAGGAGGTTGCAGATGGCGAGGTCCAGGGACAGCTTCGGCGTGAGGGGCAACTTGGAGGTGGGCGGCCGGACGTTCGGCATCTACCGGTTGGGTTCGCTCGCGGGACGGGCCGGCTTCGACCTCGGACGGCTCCCGTTCTCGCTCAAGGTGCTACTGGAAAACCTTCTCCGCAACGAAGACGGCCAGGCCGTCACCGCCGAGAGCATCGAAGCCCTCGGGTCGTGGGCAGCCGGTGCGGGCCAGAGTGCCGGCGGGGCCCCGGAGCGGGTGCAGATCGCCTTCTCGCCGGCCCGGATCCTCTTGCAGGACTTCACGGGCGTGCCGGCGGTGGCCGACCTCGCGGCGATGCGCGATGCCATGGCGACCCTCGGGGGCGACCCCCGGGTGGTCCGGCCCCAGATCCCGGCGGAACTGGTGATCGACCACTCGATAGTTGCTGACGTCTCCGGGCGGCCCGACGCCTACCTACGCAACGCCGAGCTCGAGTTCGAGCGCAACCGGGAGCGCTACCGGTTCCTGCGTTGGGGCCAGCAGGCTTTCGGCTCGCTCAGGGTGGTGCCGCCGAACACCGGGATCTGCCACCAGGTCAACCTCGAGTACCTGGCCAGGGTCGTCTTCACGACCGACGACGGCGAGGCCTACCCCGACACCTTGCTCGGCACCGACTCCCACACCACCATGGTCAACGGCCTCGGCGTGCTCGGTTGGGGGGTCGGGGGCATCGAGGCCGAGGCGGCCATGTTGGGCGAGCCCGTCACCATGTTGATCCCAGACGTCGTCGGCTTACGCCTGACCGGCGAACTGCCCGAGGGGGCGACGGCCACCGACCTTGTCCTCACGGTCGCCGAGCTGCTCCGGCGGGAGGGGGTGGTGGGGAAGTTCGTCGAGTTCTACGGGGAAGGGGTGGCCAAGGTGCCCGTCTACAACCGGGCGACGATCGGGAACATGTCGCCCGAGTACGGTTCGACCTGTGCGATCTTCCCGATAGACGACGAGACCCTCCGGTACCTGCGCCTCACCGGCCGCTCGGAGGAGCACGTGCAGATCGTGGAGGCGTACGCCAAGGAGCAGGGCCTCTGGCTGGAGCCCTCCGTCGAACCGGCCTACTCGGTCCGAGTGGAGCTCGACCTTTCCACCGTCGAACCCAGCCTGGCCGGCCCGGCCAGGCCTCAGGACCGGGTCCCCTTGCGCCGTGCCAAGGCCGCTTTCGGCGAGTCCCTCGCCAAGATCTTGGAGAAAGCGCCGGCGGGCGCTGCCGGCGGGCGCGCTCGGGTGGAGACGGGCGGGAGCAACTACGAGCTGGCCCATGGGTCCGTCGTCATCGCGGCGATAACCAGTTGCACCAATACCTCCAACCCCGACGTCATGGTGGCGGCGGGCCTGGTGGCGAAAAAGGCCGTAGAGAAGGGGCTCTCGGTGAAGCCCTGGGTGAAGACCTCGCTCGCCCCCGGTTCCAAGGTCGTGGTCGACTACTACGAACGGGCGGGGCTCTCGCCCTACCTCGACAAGCTCGGGTTCTCTCTGGTCGGCTACGGGTGCACGACCTGCATCGGCAACAGCGGCCCGCTTCTCCCGGGCGTCTCGGAGGCGGTGGCCGAGGCGGGCCTAGCGGTCGTGGCCGTGCTGTCGGGCAACCGCAACTTCGAGGGCCGCATCCACCCCGACGTGCGCATGAACTACCTTGCTTCCCCGCCCCTGGTCGTCGCCTATGCACTGGCCGGGACGATGGACTTCGACATGACGGCCCAGCCCCTCGGCACCGGGACCGACGGCAAACCCGTGTACCTGCAGGATATCTGGCCCACGACCGAGGAGGTGGCGGCGGTGGTGCACGAGGCGATCGCGGCGAACATGTTCGAGAAAAACTACGCGGAGGTCTTCGCCGGCGACGAGCGCTGGTCCTCTCTCGAGATCCCCCAAGGTGAGCTTTACGAGTGGGAACCCGCGTCGACCTACGTCCGGCGGCCGCCGTTCTTCGAGGGCATGGCGCCCGAGCCGGCGCCGCTCGCGGACATCCACGGCGCCCGAGCCCTCGCCCTGCTCGGCGACTCGGTGACGACCGACCACATCTCGCCGGCGGGGAGCATCAAGAAGGAAAGCCCGGCAGGGGCGTGGCTCGTCGAGCACGGCGTGGCCCCTGCGGATTTCAACTCCTACGGGAGCCGGAGGGGGAACCACGAGGTGATGATGCGGGGGACGTTCGCCAATGTCCGGCTCCGCAACCAGCTTGCCCCCGGCACCGAAGGCGGGTTCACCACTTTCTTCCCCACTGGGGAACAGACGACGGTGTACGACGCCGCCGTGCGTTACGAGGCCGCAGGCACGCCGCTCGTCTTGCTAGCCGGTAAGGAGTACGGCTCGGGGTCTTCGCGAGACTGGGCGGCCAAGGGCCCCGTCTTGCTAGGGGTGCGGGCCGTCCTGGCCGAAAGCTTCGAGCGCATCCACCGGAGCAACCTGGTCGGGATGGGCATCCTGCCGCTGCAGTTGCTGCCTGGTAGCTCCGTGGCCTCGCTCGGCCTGACCGGCGAGGAGGTCTTCGACATCAGCGGCTTGGAAGGAACCGGCGAGGGCCCGCTCCCAGCCCGGCTGTCGGTGCAGGCGACTGCGCCGGCGGGGGGCGCCGTCAAGTCCTTCGAGGTGCTGCTCCGGATCGACACGCCCGTCGAGGCCGAGTACTACCGCCACGGCGGGATCCTGCCCTACGTGGTGCGCCACTTGGAGAGGCGGGGAAGGCCCGCGTAGGCGCCGGGTCGCTCACGTGCCCGCTCGCACAGGACGGCCAGCGCCGGTACGGCTGCGCGTGAGAGTGGAGGGCATCGTGCAGGGGGTGGGGTTCCGGCCCTTCGTGCACGGGCTGGCCTGTTCGCTCGGGCTGGCCGGGTTCGTGGGCAACGACACCGCCGGCGTGTTCATCGAGGTGGAGGGGCCGGCCGAAAAAGTGGAGCGGTTCGTGAGCGACCTGGGAGCGCGCCCGCCTCCGCTCGCTGTCGTGGACAAGGTGAGCGTGGAGGCAGTGGAGGCCGCCGGCGACCGCGGGTTCGTGATCGTGCCGAGCGAAGCGGCCGGTGAGCACCGGGCCCTCGTTTCCCCCGACACTGCGACTTGCGAGGAATGCCTGGGGGAACTTTTCGACCCCGGCGACCGCCGTTATCGCTACGCCTTCGTCAACTGCACCAATTGCGGGCCGCGCTTCACGATCGTCCGTGACGTCCCCTATGACCGGCCTTCGACCACGATGGCGGGCTTCCCCATGTGCCCGGAGTGCGAGAGCGAGTACGGCGACCCGACGGACCGCCGCTTCCATGCCGAGGCGACCTGTTGCCCGGCTTGCGGCCCGTCTTTGCGCCTCCTGGGGCGCGGCGGGGCCGCACTGGACGGTGACGACCCGATAAAGGCCGCCGCCGCCCTGCTCCTCGAGGGGAAGGTGGTGGCCGTCAAGGGGCTCGGCGGTTACCACCTCGCGGCCCTGGCATCCTCGCCACTGGCGACCGAGGCCCTGCGCGCGCGCAAGCACCGGGAGGACAAGCCCTTCGCCGTCATGGCCGCCGACCTCGCCGCCGCCCGGGAGGTGGGCCAGATCGGGGCCACCGAAGAGGAGTTGCTCACCAGCCCGCGCCGGCCGATCGTGCTGTTGCGACGCCGGCCGGGTGCCGAGGTGGCCCCGGCGGTGGCCCCGGGCAACAGGTACCTGGGGGTCATGCTCCCCTATACTCCCCTCCACCACCTGCTGGCCCGGGAGCTGGGCGCGCCTTTTGTGCTCACGAGCGGCAACGTCTCCGACGAACCGATCGCCTACCTGGACGGCGACGCCCGCCGGCGCTTGTCGGGCATCGCCGATGCGTTTTTGGCCCACGACCGCCCCGTTCACACGCGCACGGACGACTCGGTCACGCGAGCGTTCGGGGGCCGCGAGATGGTCCTCCGCCGCTCCCGGGGCTTCGTACCCGAGCCCGTGCCGTTGCCCCGCCCGCTCTCGCGCCCCGTGCTGGCCTGCGGCGCCGAACTGAAAAACACTTTCTGCTTGGCGAAGGGCAAGAGGGCTTTCGTCTCGCACCACATTGGCGACCTCGAAAACTACGAGACCCTTCGCTCCTTCGAGGAGGGCATTTCGCACTACGAGCGGCTCCTCGACGTGCGCCCCGAAATCGTCGCCCACGACCTGCACCCCGAGTACCTCTCGACCAAGTACGCCGTCCGGCTGGCCGGCGCGCAGCCGGTCGAGCTGGTGGGAGTCCAGCACCACCACGCCCATGTGGCGTCGTGCCTGGCGGACAACGCCAGCACGGGCCCCGTGATCGGGGTGGCCTTCGACGGGCTCGGCTTTGGTACCGACGCCACCATGTGGGGAGGCGAGTTCCTCGTGGCGGACCTTTTGTCCTTCGAGCGGGCGGGTTCCTTTTCGCCCGTCGCGATGCCCGGCGGCGCCGCGGCCGTACGCGAGCCCTGGCGGATGGCGGCCGTCTACCTGGACCTCGCGTTTGCCGGCGACCCGCCTGGCGGGCTCGCGGTGGCACGCGACAACGCCGCCCGCTGGGAGCAGGTTCTCTCGCTCGCCCGCAGCGGCACCAACAGCCCGCTGACGTCGTCGGCCGGACGGCTGTTCGACGCCGTGTCGGCGGCGCTCGGGATCCGTTACCGCGTCAATTACGAGGGGCAGGCCGCGGTCGAGCTCGAGCAGCTCGCCGACCCCGAGGAGCACCGCGTCTACCCGTGCTCGGTCGGGGAGGGAGAGCCGTTCCGCCTGGCCGGCGCCGACCTGTTGCGGGCCGCGGTCGACGATCTCTCGGCCGGAGTGGACCTCCCTCTCATTGCGGCCCGTTTCCACAACGGTTTGGCCGGCGCCGTGGTCGCCGGTTGCGAGCGGGTACGCGGTCGGAGCGGCATCAACCAAGTGGCGCTCTCGGGCGGTGTTTTCCAAAACGTGCTCCTGCTCGGGCGTGTACTCGACGGCCTCGCGCGCCAAGGGTTCGAGGTCCTAGTGCACTCGCGCGTGCCGCCCAACGATGGGGGCATCAGCCTCGGGCAGGCCGTCGTGGCCGGGGCGCGAAAAGCGGGCGGCCAGTAACCCGGCGCCAGTAACCCGGCACCAGTAACCCGGCGCGGGCCACCGGCCTGCCCCGTTCGCCCACCCTTGTCAGCAGATCCCGCTCAGCAGATCCCGCTCAGCGGATCCTCTCAGCAGATCCGGGGGAGGGGGTCTCCGACCAGCATGTCGACGATGCGGGACCCTCCGAACTCGGTGTTCAAGAGGACGACCCCGCGTGGTTCGGATAGGACGCGCCCGACTATCTCTGCGCCCTCACCGAGGGGGTGGGAACGCAGCGCATCCACCGCCGGCCTCGCCTGGTCGCCGGGGACGACGGCGACGAACCGCCCCTCGCACGCCACATAGAGCGGGTCGATTCCCAAGATCTCCGAAGCCCCCCGCACTTCGGCCCGGACGGGCACGCGGTGCTCGTCCAAGACGAGGGCGACCTCCGACGCCTGGGCGAACTCGTTGCAGATAGTCGCGACCCCGCCCCGGGTGGCATCACGGATGCAACGTGTGCCGGGCGCGGCGTCCAAGAGGAGCTCCACGAGAGGGGTGAGCGCGGCTGTATCGGAACGCACGTCCGATTCGATGTCCAGCTCCCCCCGGGCCAGCATCACGGTGACCCCGTGGTCGCCTATCGGCCCCGAGACGATCACGGCGTCGCCTTCGCGGGCGGCCGAGGCCGAAAGCCGCTCGGGCCGCTCCAGCACGCCGATGCCCGAGGTGTTGATGTAGCACCCGTCGGCCTTACCCCTCTGGACCACCTTCGTGTCGCCCGTTACTACTTTCACGCCGGCGTGTTGGGCGGCCGAGGCCATCGAGTTGATGACCCGGCGGAGGTCCTGCACCGGGAAGCCCTCTTCCAAAATGAAGCCGGCGGAGAGGTAAAGGGGCCTGGCACCCGAGACGGCGAGGTCGTTCACCGTGCCATTTACAGCGAGCTCACCGATATCGCCGCCCGGGAAGAACAGCGGCGAGACGACGAATGAGTCGGTGGTGAAGGCGACGTGCTCGCCGTCGAGGTGGAGGAGGGCTTGGTCTTCGAGCGGCTCGAGCAGAGGGTTGCGGAATGCTTCCAGGAACAGCGCCTCGACGAGGTTGTGGGTCGCCTTTCCACCAGAGCCGTGCGAGAGCGTGATGCGTTCCTCGGCAACGCGGGGCTTGCGCCGGCGGGCCCGCTCGATACGCTCCAAGACCGCCTGTTCGGCTGACGGTGCTGGCGAAGTTGGCGCGTCACCGGGCCCGTCGGGCACTTCTCCGACGCCTCGCTCGGCTGCCGGCGTGTGCGGCCCGTTCACACCCGGCTGGCCTCGCGGACCTTGCGGCGGTCGAAGCGGCCGAAGTTGTAATAGGCGGCGCACGCCCCTTCCGAAGACACCATGCAAGTGCCGATCGGCGTCTCGGGCGTGCAGGCAGTGCCAAACACCTTGCACTCCCAGGGTTTTATGGCGCCCTTCAGGACTTCACCACACTGGCAGGCCTTGGGGTCGGCCACCCGCACCCCCGGGACGTCGAAAAGGCGCTCAGCGTCGAAAGCGGCGTACTTTTCCTTGAGCCGGAGCGCCGAGCGCGGGATGGATCCGAGGCCCCGCCATTCGAAAGTCGGGCGCAGTTCCATCACCTCGTCGATGACCGCCCGGGCCCGCGGGTTTCCTTCCCACGCGACGGCGCGCGTGTACTGGTTTTCGACCTGGCATCGGCCCTCACGGAGCTGAAGGAGCAACATCCGCACCGACTGGAGGATGTCCAGCGGCTCGAACCCCGAAACGACGAGCGGCTTGCGGTAGTCCTTGGCGATCCAGCCGTAAGGCTCGCAACCTATTACCGTCGTAACATGCCCTGGCCCGACGAAGCCGTCGAGGGCCATCCCAGGTGAGCCCAGGATCGCCTTGATCGCCGGGTTGACGAGGACGTGGTTGCAAAAGACCGAGAAATTGCCGAGCCCCTCGTCGCTTGCTCGTAAAAGTGTCATTGCCGTCGAGGGGGCGGTGGTCTCGAAACCGATGGCCATGAACACGACCCGCTTGGCGGGGTTGTCGCGCGCGATTTTCAGCGAGTCGAGCGGCGAGTAGACCATGCGTATGTCGCTGCCTGCCGCGTTGGAGTCCAAAAACGAGCCCCTGCTCCCCGGTACCCTCATCATGTCGCCGAACGACGTCATGATCACGTCCTCTTGGCGTGCGATCGAGATGGCGTCGTCCACCCGGCCCATGGGGATGACGCAGACCGGGCAGCCGGGGCCGTGCACCATCGTGACGGCCTCGGGCAGGTAGTCCTCGAGCCCGTGCTTGTAGATCGTGTGCGTGTGGCCCCCGCACACCTCCATGAACTTGTACTGACGCCTGGGCTCGCACAGGGCCGCAATGTCGGCTGCGAGGGCGCGGGCCTTTTCCTGGTCGCGGAACTCGTCGACGAAACGCACCGGTCAGCTCACTCGATCTCTGACCGCGAAAGTGCCTTCAGTTCGTCCTCGTACGCCTGGCCGATCTGCTCGAGGTACGAGAGGGTGAGCCGGGCCTCCTCCTCGTCGAGTTTGGAAAGTGCGAAGCCCACGTGGATGAGGACCCAGTCGCCCGGCCGCACTCCCTCCTCCTCGATCAGGCCGATGTTGACGACCCGGCGTACGCCGCTCACGTCGACCTTCGCGAGGTCAGGCCGGCCGGCCCCGACCTCTACGACTTCACCGGGGATACCTAAGCACATATGCTCGCGCTCCTCTCGGTCGCCGGCACCAAGGAAGTCTTGGCCGTCGGGGGCGAGCACCGATCACTACGCTCCAGACTATCTGCCCTAGTGTGCGCCGCCCTAGTGTGCGCTGCCCGGGAGTAGCGCTATCGCCTCCTTGGCGTGGACCAAGACCACATCTCCTACCGCGGCGTCCACCAGCGCCACGCTGACCTCCTCGGTTGCGTGACCCGTGTACACGCGAGCGAGCCCGCCTGGGAGGAGCTCGACCACACGGACCTGCACGGCCTCGTCCGAACACGTGATGCACACGTCGCCGGCGCAGACGGCCGGCGCCGGGTCGCCGCCGGCGGGCGGCGGCCGAAGGTTGGGACTGGGCGAGCGCCGGTTGCTCACGGGCACACGCTACCCGCGGCCCGGTGGCCCACCCTCGCTATGTCCGGCTCCATGTCCGGGAGGGCGGCGGTGGCCCGGCGGCCCGGCCTGCCCGTGCCCCGGCGGGCCGCCCGGTCGGCAAGCGGGCCCGCGCGCCCACGGTGGGGACCAGCCCCATGGCGGCGACCACTGGCTCGCCGGCAACCAGCCGTGCCCGGGGCCGGGGCAACCGGCCACGCTCGCCAGTTCGGGGACGAACTGGGCTGCGTCGACCGTACCCAGGCCGGTCACCAGGCTGTAGCCGCCGTTGGCAGAGTAGCCCGGGAGGGTGAGGGTGCCGGTGTTGGCCGTGAGGGTGCCGGCGTTGCCGGTCAAGGTCCCCGTGACCTGGACGAGGCCGCCGCCGGCGCCTCCGGCAGCTCCCTGCCCGGCACCGAGAGCAGTGTCGGGGCCGAGTGTGGCGGTAGTCGTTGCTGTGGCCATGGCCAGCGTACTGGCATCCCCGGTGAGCGTCCCGGCGTTGCCGGTGAGCATGCTCGGGTCTTGGGTGAGGGTGCTAGCGCTTTCGGTGAGGGGGAACGACACCGTGTTGTTGCCCTGGTAGATGGGCACGATGCCGGGTGCGTGCTCCGCCGCCAGGCGGTAGAGGGCGGGGTTGACCAGGCCGAGGCGGTGGCCTGCCACCTGTTCGGCCAGGGCGACGACGCCGGCGAACAGGGGGGCGGCCTCGCTCGTCCCGCAGATGAGGAACCACCCGCCGGCGGTGCCCGAGTAGATCTCCACGGCCCCCGTGCAGCCGGCGCTCATAGAGATGTCGGGGACGCCGCGGTGGTCGCCGGTGAGCGAGGCTTCGGCATTTTGGTAGCGGGGGCGGCCGAAGACCGCCGACACCCCACCTCCGCTGGCGAAGGGCTGCGGGGGCACGCTGTCAGCGAAGTGCTGGAGCACGGTGGCGTTGTAGGTGTCGTTCCAAGCGACGTCGGGAGCGACGCGGTTGCCGGAGCTGTCCAGTGAGATGGCCGTCCCCCCGACGGCAGTTACCAGCGGGTCGCTGGCTGGCCACTGGACGACCCTGAAGGGGTAGAAAGCGGTGCTCTCGGGGTTGGCATAACCGGCCACGCCGTTGTCACCGCTCGCCGACACGACTGTCACGCCGTGGAGGTAGGCGTTGACGTAGGTGAGCGACAGCGCCCGCAGTGTGGAGGGCGAGGGGAACGTTTCTTCGGTCGACTCGAAGCTCTGGCTGATCACGTCGCCCAAGTTGTGGTCGATAACGTAGTTTTCCGCCCCCAGTATCTGCGGGAAGCCAGCCAGGCCCTCGGTCTCTGCGACCGGGGTTTCGACGAGCAGGATGTCGGCGCCCGGCGCCATGGCGTGCGCCCACTCGACATCGAGCGAAGTCTCCTCGGCCCAGCCCTCGTCTGCAGGGCTGGGGGTGAACGGCGGCGGTGCCCCTTCGGGCGTAATGACCTCGAAGCTCGGCGGGTTGGGCAACCCGAAGGCTTGGTCGAAGGAGGTGAGGTCGGACTCGATGCTCGGGGAGCCCAGAGGTTCGACCACCACGATCGTCTCCCCGGTCCCGTCTATGCCGACGCTGAAAAGTGAAGTGGCCCCGTAGGCCCGCTCCAACTGGGCCGGGCCGTAGCAGGTGACCCCGAAGTACTCTTCGCAAAGAGCGGCGTTGGGCGGCTGGCCCGGGCTCGCCGCGGCCATGGGAAGCGCCCGAACGCCCGGGAGTGCGTAGATGCCCTGGGTGCCGGTCGCGGCTCCTGCAACCTCAGGAACTGCCGTGAGGGTCAGCCCCGCCGCCGCCAGCATGGCCCAAGCCGTCCTTGCCAACCTTCTCGCGCTGCGCACCCGCCCTCCTCGTGGTCATCCGGCCACAAATAGATGTTATGGGCTATCTTCGGCCGGGCGGAAAGAGGCCTTCAGAAAGGCTCTCAGTTTTCCCTATCTTCACCAAGACGCCGGGTGGAGGTGCCCGTGGCTCGAAACGTAAGCAGATATCACGGTTCCCAGGACGTCCATGAGCGCCCGGGTAGGTGCGCTCGGGTTTCCCCGTTTTCTGAGGGCGATGCCGACGTGGCGCAGAGGCAGGCCTTCGACGCTCATCGCCCTGTAGCCAGTGGGGACATCGGCGACCGTGGTGGCGGGCAGGAGGGCCGGGCCGTAGCCGCGGAGCGTAAGGAACCCCAAGAGCCGGAGGCCGTCTATGTCGGCTCGTGAGCGGAGCTCGATGCCGGCGTTGCGGGCCGCCTGGTCGAGCTCTTCCCTGAACCCGGTGTGAGGGGCGGGCAAGATGAGCTCGACGCCTTCCAGGTCCTTCAGGTGGAGCGTGGCGCTTCTTGCGAGCGGGTGGTCCTGTGCCACCAGTAGCACGATGTCCTCGTCGAAGAGGGGCCGCAGCCGTAGGTCGGGGTTGTTGAGCGGCAGGTTGACCACGCTGCAGTCGAGGCCACCGCTGGCCAGGAGCACGCCCAGGGCCGACGACGTGGCTTCCGTGGTCACCAGTCTCACCCCGGGGTGGGTGACGGCCAAGCGGTCGAGGAGCAGGGGGACGAGCCAGCGGGCCGTGGTCGAGATCATCCCGAGGCGCACGCTGCCCGTGACCTCCTGGCGGAGGGCGGCCAGGTCGGAAGTGACGGACTCGAGCTCCGCCTGGACCGCCCGTGCACGCGCTTCTACGGCACGGCCTTCCTCGGTCAGTTGGCCCGTGCGCCGGTCGACTAGTTCGACGCCGAGTTCGCGCTCCAGCCGCTTGATGTGGCCGGAGATGTTGGACTGGACCGTATGGAGAGCGGCAGCGGCTCCGGAGAAGCTGCCATGGTCGGCGATCGCCACCAGGGCCGCCAGTTGGCGCAGGTCCACTAAGCCAGTATGGCGGGCCGCTCGGAGGCGCCGCGCGGTCGGTTGGGGCGCCCGCTGCCGGGCGTCCGGCTTGGTTGGGGCCGGCTCGGGCCCGGGTTGGGAGCCGGCGTCCGGGCCTGCCCGCTTGGCCGAGCCTTCAGGGGCGCGGGGGCCAGCGCCTCTCCCCGGGCGGCCGCCGGGCAGAGTCCTTGGGGGAGGGGCCGAGCGCCCAGGCCCGGCGCCACTCGGAGGCCTGTGGCCCCATGAGGCTGGGCGTCTCGCCTCGGGCCGCTCGGAGCCGGGCGGACCACCAGTCGGTGGACACCTCGTCGGCAAGTGCCGCGATCGCAGCCTCGATGCGGCCCACCAGGTGGCGGGCGGGTACGTCGGGCGGGATGGGGGCGCCGAAGGTGACAGTTGTCTTGCCGAGGTAGAGGCGCTTGGACCCTCGGGGGAGCAGGCGCCCGGTCCCCTTTATGTAGACGGGGATGACGGGCCGGCCGCTGCGGGCGGCCAGCCAGGCGGCGCCACCCCGGTGCTCGCGCGCCCAGCCGTCGGGGCTGCGCCCCCCCTCGGGGAAGATGAGAAGGCTCCACCCTTGGTCGATGAGCAAAGCCGCCTGCTGGGCGGAGCGCCGGCTCACCCTGACGCGGTCTATGGGGACGGCGTTGGTGGTGAAGCTGAAGTAAAGCGCCCGCAGGCGGGACGTGAAGAAGTAGTCGGCGGCCCCCAGGGTCACGGTCTTGTTGCGCCAGCGGTCGGGCAGCACGGAGAGCACGAGGGGGGCGTCGAGGTGGCTGGCGTGGTTGGCCGCGAAAATGACCGGGCCGTGCACCGCCTCGAAGCGGTCTGTGCCGACGACGGAGGGTTGGGCGACGGCGGCCATCACCGGTTTGGTGACCAGTTCGGTGTAGGCGGCCCTTGCCAGACGCACGGGGTAGCGCCGCGCCCAAGCTGTCTCGTAATCGACCCCCAGTGCCGAACGTTTTGGGGGACGGGGCACGGAGGCGGGCCAGCTCGGGGCCCCCAAGGGGAACGACAGGGGGAAACCGAGGGAGGGGCGCCTGGCCGTTCGCAGGCGGGGGGCCCAGGCTCGCCCGGCGTCAAGTGCCGGGGCCTGGCTGCCACGGGCCGGGTCGCCAGCTGCTGCGTTGTTACTCGACACGGGCGAGCATGAGGGGAGGGCAGCGGAAGTAGGTGATGGTCGGATCCCGCCCCACCTGGTCTTCGGCCATCTCGAGGGCGTCTGCCAGGGTCGAGGCGGGCCGGAAGCCCATGCGGCGCACCGCCCGGCGGTTGCCGCCGACGATCACCGTGCTGCTCGCGTGCTCGAGCGCGTGAGCGCCCCAGTACCACATGTAGAAGGGGTGGACTCCGTGGTACGCGTAGCTCGTCCGGTAGAGGTGGCGGTACCAGTCGTCGGTGGCGAAGCGTTCTTCGTATGTCTTCTCGATCTCGGCGGGATCCGTGGTGGAGGCGAGGACCTCCTCGAAGAAGTCGATGTACGAGGGGTGGTGCACCGGGTGGAAGGCCCAGGGCGTGGGGTGGGACAAGATCACCACGCCGCCCGGCCGTACGAGGGGCTTCCCGATGTACATGTTGAAGAAGTAGCCGAGGCCGAGGCACATCACGAGGAGCGGGTTCATGATCGAGCCCACGTTGTAAGGCCCGACATGGGGCAGGCCGAAGATGACCACGTCGCTCTGGCCCTCGACGTCCACGACCTGCTGGCGGTGCAGGTTGGCGATCGTCGCTTCGTGGACCACCTCGACCTCCCCGGCGTGGACGCTTGTCATTTGGTGGGGGGCGAGGACCGACTGGAAAAGGGAGCGCCTGGCGCGGGGTGAGAGCAGCTCGACGCCCCGGCTGGCCGCCATGAAGCTGGCGCGGTCCCGGAGGCCCCATTCCCACTCTCGTTTTTGCAGGAAGGCGAGCTGTGAGCCGAACGCGTCGTTGTTGAGCGTGGTCTCGATTTGGAAAACCTTTACGTGTTGGTTGAGGAGCCGGCCGATCCGCCAAGCGGAGGAGTGGAGCTCTGAATGCGGGCGGTCCATGAGGGAACGGCTGTGCTGGAGGGTGCGGACATTGTGGTGGTGGCGCACGCTCTTGTAGCTCATGAGCCCGGTGGAGGTCGACTTGTGACCACCGTCCATGGCGACGAGGTTGATGTTGACGTAGACGAGGAGGTCGGACTCGGCGACACGGCGGTTTACCTCCACGTCTTCACCGAGGTCGGTCTTGCCGAGCATCACCAGGCCCTTCGGGTCTTCGGCGTCGTGCTGGAGCAGCTTGCCGGAAGGGGCGAAGGCGTCATAGACCCTGTCGCCGAGGGCGTGGCGCAACTCGGCCTCGGTCATGCGCCGGTGAAGCCCGAGCGCAGCGATGAGCACCACGTCGTCGACCCCGGCGTCGGCGGCCAAGTCCAAGACGGCCTCGATCACCCTTTGGCGGTTGTCCGGCCGGCGCATCGGGGGCAGCGGCAGGGAGAGGTCGTCGAACGCGATCGTGAGGCGCATCCCGGGTCGCAGGAGTTCCGGCAGGGGCGGGCGGTCTCCCAGGGGGTTGAGGAGCGCGGCGCGTATGGCGGCGTCGGGGTCGGGGAGCGGAGCGAGCGGCTCGGGGGCGTAGACGATGCGGCTGCGCTCGGCTGGGAGCCGCTCCAGCCGGAAACCTTCCCCGTGCCAGATGAGCGCAGGGGGAGTGGAGCGGTCAACTTCGAGGACGAACCCAGGGCGGGGCATGGCTCAGCCAGCCTCCCCGCTAGCCGGCAGGCGTTCCGGACTTTCCCCCAAAACTTCCCCCGAACCTCCACCCGGCAAGCCGGGTGCCTGCAGGTACGAAAGCCTCCTGGGCTCTCCTCGCATGTCGAAGGCAACCTTGACGGCTCCCCGTCGGCCCGCGCTCGCAGCGTGCTCCACCGCTTCCGCCGAGCGCTCGAGAGGGTAGGTAGCTGATACCAGGCGTTCCAAGCGAGCCGCCTCGGCAAGCTCGAAGGCGAGGTCGAAGCTGTGCCTGCCGCCGACCGCCGGTTCGGGGCCGTAGGTGTAGGAGCCCACCAGGTGGACCTCGCGCTGCCAGAGCGGGGTGAGGTCGGTATTGGTTTGCCCCGGCATGCCGGTGAGCACGAGGTAGCCGCCCGGCAGGGCCACGGCCAGGGCCGCGGCAAGCGAGTCGGCGGTCCCGGCGCAGTCGATGACGAGGGGGGCGCCCCCGGAGAGCTGGCCGTTGTCGAGCATCCACGAGCCCGTGGCCCGCCTGACGGCGCGGCGCACTTCCGAAGGTGAGGCAACCGACGTGGCCCCGAGCTTGGTGGCCAGTTCGCGCTGGTGGGGGTACTTGGCCACGGCAATGACCCGGGTGACGTCCTCGCGCCAGCGGGCCAGGGCGGCGACCACGCAGAGGCCGAGAGTCCCAGCTCCGATGACCACGGCGACCGGTTCGTCGCCCGGGCCGGCGCCGCAGGCGGGCGCGCTGAGCGCGGCATGCACCGCGCAGGCGGCCGGCTCGACGAGGACCGCAGCTTCATCCGGCATACCTTCGGGCACGAAGTGAAGCTGGCTCTCGTGGGCCACGAAGGAGTGCGACCAGCCTCCACCCGTGTCTCGGCAGTACCCGGTCTGGAGCCCGGGCGCGAGGTGCCCTCCCGTCAGGTTGGTGCACTGCCGGCGCCGTCCTGCCGCGCAAGATGCGCAGGGTGGGTCGATACCGCGCGCCTCGCAGCCGAGCACGGGCTCCACGACTGCGCGACGGCCGTCAGCTGTGTCCGCCACGACCTCGTGGCCAGGCACGAAGGGGAAGCTGACGAGGGGCTCGAACCAGCGCGACGAGCGCCCGTCGACCGTGGCCAGGTCGCTCCCGCAGATGCCCGAGAGCCGTGGCGAGAGCCGCTGCCAGCCCGGGCCGGGCAGCGCCGGCGGGTCGGCGTCCACCAGCCGGAGGGGCCCCACCCGTCCGCCGGCCCCGGCTTTCCAGCCCGAGGCGATACGCGCCGCGGCGAAGCGGGCCAGGGAATGCTCGACCTGGAGGGCCTTCATATCTTCCTTAGACCTCCGGAGCCCGTCTTTGGGCTCACAGTCCTTGGGGGGCGCTCTCGCAGGGCCATTGCTCCCTGCTCTCGCGGGGCCGTGGCGCCCTGCTGCCCCGTTGCGCCTGGCTTGTCCGCTCGGTAGTTGTCACCGTGCCGAGCGCCCAGCTTTAGCGGCCCGAAGGGGAGCAGCGGCCGCCGGAACCCAGGGGCTCGCGACCAGTGCTCGACGGGCCAGCCTCGCTTGCGCGCGACGGTGGCGAGTTTGGTTTCGGGGTTGACTGCGACCGGGAACCCTGCCGCTTCGAGCATGGGGAGGTCGCTCGTCGAGTCTGCATAGGCGACACACTGGGCGAGCTCGAGGCCGTGCGCGGCGGCGTAATCGGCCATGAGGAGCGCCCTTGCTTCCCCCGTGGGGGGGGCCTCGTCCAGTTCCCCCAGGAGTTCCCCACCGGCGCTGCGCATGTGGGCAGAGACGACGTCGTCGAACAGAGGCTTGAACGGCTCGATGAGGAAGTCGAGGGCGCCGGTGATGAGGAGCGTCCTGTGCCCGAGGGCCCGGTGCTCGCGTACCCTCCGGATACCGGCCGGGAAAGCCTTGGAGAGCAGCAGGTCGCTCGTCATCTCCCAGGCTTCCCCCTCCAGTTCCCCGGGGTCTGCCCCCTCGTAGCGGCGGTAGAACCAGCGTAGGAAGTCGCCCCTGTCCAGGTTGTCCAGCCTCAACATGCGAGGCGCCTCGAGAAGGGTGCGAGCCGTGAAGCGGGCGCGCTCGGCGAGGCCCATCTGCCTCGTCGCGAGCCAGGCGTAGCTGTCGACCACGTTGGTCGCGACCAAGGTGTTCTCGAGGTCGAAGACGGCGAGCTGGCGGTCGGGGGAGAGCACGGCACGGCGAGCCCTTTGTTCCCGGGAGCGCCCCGCCGGCGCCGGCCGGCGGCGGCCGTCGGCCTGAGGTACCCGGGCGTGCGCTACCACGGCTGGGAGGTAGATGTCTTGGCAGTAGCGCCGCCAGTCGATGACGGCGGGGTCGAAGCAAAACTCCCGGCGCTCTTCGGGCGATAGCGAGTCCTGTAGCCGGAGCAGCCTTTGGACTGAGAAAACGGCTTCGGTCTCGGTATAGGAACCATAAAGGTCGACATAGCTGAGCGCCCGCTCGGCGTCGTCCCGGCGCTTCTCGACCCGTGCCGCCAGATCCGCCTTGCTGCCTCGGAGGGGCATGGCCTGCAGGGCCCGTTCCGCCCCTTCGAGCAGGTTCGTCGCCCGGCGCAGCTGGCGTTGCACCCGCCGGCGCCCGGGGAAGGTCCACTGCGGGACCTCGATCGGCTGTCCCTTGTCGTCGGCGAGCGGGTGCTCGGAGAACCACTCGCGCACGAAGCTGACCAGCTGCCCGTAGCGCAAGGGGTTGCGGGCGCCCGATGCGGCGTGCACGATGTCGGGCCCGGCGACAGGCCCTCGGGCGGCCACCGCCAGGATCGCCGACACCACGAGATCCACCGGGATCACGTCGATGACGCCTTCAGGGATGCCCGGGAACTCTCTTAGGAGGCCCTTGGCGTAACTGATGATGACCGGGTCGGCCATGCGGAAGCCACGGGTCCAGCCAGGGTGGGGCTCGGCCAACGAAGCCTCGATGATCGAGGGTCGGACCAGGCTGAGCGGGAGGTCGGCGCGCTCTTCCAGCAGCGCCCACTCGCCCAGGGCTTTCGAGTAGGCGTAGGCGTCGGGCCAGCCGAGGGCCTGGGCACGGGCCTTTCCGAGTTCGACCAGGCGGTCGTCGGCCCATTCCGCGCGCAGATCCTCGGTCTTTTCGGCCAGGAGGGGGACCCCGGCCGCGCCGAGCTCGGCCCGCGCCTGTCGGCGGAAGCGGGCGAGCATCTCGGGGGCGCGGCTGGCCGATTCGGCGTCCGAACGTGCCCGGCGCGCGGCCGCCACCTCGGCGCGCCAGTCGACCTGGGGGGAAAAGGGTGTCTCCGCGAGCGCTGCCTCAGGGGCTAGGCCTCGGCGGCCGCCGGCGACGTAGGCGGTTGACACGGCAATGAGGTGGGGCAGGGCCGGACGGGGTGGTCCGTCGCCCTGCGGCCCCCGTTCTCGAGCCGCCTGCCTGAGGGCGGCCGCCACGCGCGACGGGCCGAGGAGGTTGACCTCGACCGCCGCGTCGAGGGGGGCGTCGAAGCTGACTGTGGCGGCCGAATGCACGACCGTGGAGCAACTGGCCAGCACCTCCCGGCCCGCTGCGTCGAGCCCGAGCCCATCGACCGTGACGTCGCCGGCCAGCGGTATGACCCGTCGCGACGCCTCCTCGTCGAACCGGTGGCCGAGCTCGCGACGTAACCGCCGGAAGCAGTCATTGGCGAGCACGTCGCGCCGTGCGCGTTCCGCGGCCCCTCGCCGCCCCGGCCGGACCAGGAGGACGACCTCTGTCTCAGGGAGGCAGCGCAGCACCCGCTCGGTGAGGGCCGTTCCTAGGAAACCGGTGGCCCCGGTTATGGCGATACGCCGGCCCTCGAGGGCTTCTCGCAGCACCCCTCGTGTCTACCACGCCGGCCGGCACGCTCCGCAGGAAGGCGCCGGCGTGGGGCTACCCCGGGTTGTCTGGTGGAGCTGCTCCCCGACGATGGTCGGGGCGCGGCCTCAGCGGGCATCACCCCTCTCGGGCTGGTCGGTTAGGGCCTGGGCCGGGCGGTCAGGGCTTGCGCCCGCCGGCGCGGGTCTTCTGGGCCGGCGGCGTGTAGCGGGAGCTGGCCGCGGGCAACGGGCGCCCAGAGGCGGTCCTGGCCTCCTGTTTGCTCCGGCCAGAGCGGGCGCGGGTCCCCTTGGGCGCCGCGCCATTTCGCGACGCGCTGCGAGCGGCGCCGGCGCCCGCGCTCGCCCGGGCCGGGCGGTGCTGGTCCAGCCAGGCCTTTTGCTCCTTGTTCATGCGGAAAATGAGCATCCAGAGCACGTACGCGGCCGGCACCAAGAAGGCGAGCCACATGCCGTCAGAGAACCCCTTCGGGAGCGGGGTGCCCACCCCGATGGCTGCCGCCAGCATGAAGGCGATGCCTGTTACCAACCGCCGGCGCCAGTAGATGGTGACGGCTGCCGCAGCGGCTAGGACGACGAGGATGATCGCTTCCTGCGAGTGGTAAGGCGGGACGATTGTCGTTGTGGCATGGAACTTGCCGTCGCTGCCCTTGACCTGTCCGTGCACGACGTCGGTGCTGAGGAACGAGACCAGCCCGACGAGCAGGAGGAAGGCGCTCGTGTAGAGGCCATACGCGGGCTCGGGCTTCCTCATCTCCTTGCTGGCCGCACGCGCTTGCCTCACCAGCTCGGAGCGCGCTGCCCGCTCCTCTGCCCTTTGCCGGCGCTCCGCCTCGGTCGCCGGCGAGGACTGCCCTCGCCGCAGGAGGCTCACGCCCCGCCGGCCTCTTCCTCGCCGGCGCCACCCTCTCCACGACCGGTACCTGAGCCGGTGCCACCAAAATGGCTGCCGGCCGAAGGCTCGCCACTCCGCTCGGCGGCGGCTTGGTCGCCCGCAGCCGCATCGTCCCCGGCTGCGAGCAGCCACGGCCGGACGGTGACCGAGCTCTGGCGGGGCCCGAGCTGCTCCAGCTGGGCCTCGACGGGAAGGTCCTTGGGAGGCTCGCCGGAGGTCTCCATGACGATCGCCGGCTCTTTACGCTCGGGCTCGAAAACCTCTTTGAGGCCGAACGCGACGGCGGTCAGCACTGTCCCGGTTGCGCTACGGCTCCGCCACCGCTCGGCCCAGTCGGGCAGGCTGGTCCGGCGGGCAGCTTCCTTCTCCAGCAGCTCCTCAGTGCCTTCGGGGGCGGCCAGACGCACGTGCCGGCGTCCTTGCTCGTCGAAGGTCTCTTCCTGCTCGCCAGCCCCTTCGTCCAGCTCCTCGTCGGTCACTTCGAAGAACTCGGCCTCTTCGGTGAAGGCTCCTTCGTCGGCAGCCCAAGGAGAAAGGGAAGAACGGGTATCCCTGCCGGCGTCGGCCTCAGGCACGTGGCCCTCCTGGCTCACTTCGTCCACCTCTCCAAGCTACCGCTTCGGGGAGGTTGGGCCTCGCCGTCCCGGGGCGGCCGGGATGTGGTGTCAGGTCCCTACTAGTCGCGGCCTGGTCGCGGCCCGGGCCGTCCACCGCCGCTCTCCGTGCTTCCCCTCTCCGTGCTTCCCCTCTCCGTGCTTCTTTTCTCCGTGCTTCTTTGTGCTCCTGAGGGGCCTGCCGGCCGGGGGCCGTTGCGGGCGCGAGGTTCGGCCCAGGACCGGCCGGCGGCTAAGCTTTGGCTGGCCGCCGGCTCCTGCCGGCGCACCGGGCGCTTAGCTCAGTTGGTTAGAGCGCAGCCTTCACACGGCTGAGGCCGGAGGTTCGAGTCCTCTAGCGCCCACCACATCGTCGTAGCGCTAGGAGGGCAGGGCCGCCCAAGTGGCACCTAACCCGGACAGCCCGCCCGCCCAAACCGGGAGGACCCGGAGGGTCTGTGTCCGGGTTATGTCCGGATTACCTAGGGTTTTTGCAGGTCAATGTCCGTGCTGGAGTAGAAGAAACGTGACGCTAGCCGTGACATCGGGCTGTCACGGCTAGGGGCCGTGGGAGGCTCGGGCCGGGCTCGCCGGCCTGGCCGGCAAGGTAGGCGGCCAGGGCTGCTCGCCGGGCGCCGGGTCCGTGCTCGACGGGCGCACCTTGGGCTGGCTGCTGGCTCGGCGGGGCTCGACGGCCGCTAGGCATACTTGCCGGCACCTCGCCGGCGGGCTCGTGGGAGGCCACGGGCCGGCTCGTGGGCGTCCTGAGGGCCACCAAACGGCCCGGGAGCGCCGCAACGTATTGCCCAACAGGGGGGTTGTAGGGCCGGGGACGGGCTTGGAGTACCCGAGGCCACTTTGGGGCGTTGGTTGCGGGGCTGATGGGCTCGTGGAGGGCAGCTAGCCGGGCGCCAGCGACGGAGGGCCTAGGGGGGCGCCTACGGGCTCGTGGGTGTTATCGCTCGGCCAGGGCGGGTGGATAGCCGGTCGGCGTGTCGGGCGCAGGCGTCCACCGAGTACCAGCGGCCCCGGTAGTCCGAGCGCCAGCCGGAAGCGGTCGCGGGCTTGGGGCAGCCCACCGGCTTGCCGTCGGCGTCGTAGACGAGGCCGTGGCAGCGGCCCCGGACGACATCCCAGGCGCCGGCGTAGTCCATGGGGCGGAGGTGGGCTACGGAGAGGGACCGGTCAGGCCACCAGCCGGCGCCGGCGGGAGCGCTTGGCAGGTTAGTAGCAGGTCGCCTTCGCTCCTACCCCAATGGTGGCACCCCGATACGCAGCCGGGCGATAGAAGACCACAAGGTTGGAACCGTCCACGAGGAATAGGTCAGCCGAATTGCCGCGCGTGTAACCCTCGGGCATCAACGCACCCGCGAGAGGTGTGCACCCGTACCACTTGGCCGCCCCTGCCGGCAGAGTCCCTAAACCTCCTGTGAACTGTGGTGAGGAATTGTTGCTTACTTGGATCGAGAACGACTTTGGGCCGCCGCTGCCCGCCACGGAAAAGGAGTTCCAGTAGGTTCCGGGAGGTCCGCCGCAGCCAAGGCACTCCGTCCCGTTGAGGCCGATGCTCTGGTAACCGGGCGCAACCGTCTCGGTCCATGTGCCATGAAGGGTGCCGGCGGGAAAGTCGATTAAGTCAAGGCGCACGACATCAACAATGTGACCACCTGACGAGTGGCCGACGTACCACCACGCCCCAGCAAGGGTGGCCGGCGGCAGGGTCGGGGTGGTCGCAGCCCACCACTTTGCCGATGCGACAGTATAGGTGCTGGCGTGCCCAGGGTACCGTACGGTCAGTTTGCTAAACAGCAGCTTATGGTCCGCGAAAATTGGAGCACTCAACTCCACATGCACGCGGACTTCCTTCCACTTGTCGCAGGTTTCCCAACATATCCTGTTGTGCTGTACCCCTGTAGCCAGAGCGACAGACTCGTCCCATTTGGTCCACTGCAGATCCGAGAGCCCGCCATTGCCGTCCGCACTAACTGCGATGGCCCGAGGGCGCACTGCGGACAGGCCGATAGCCGTGGCGACATTTGTTAGGACCGCGGGCAGTTGCTGCCCGTCAGCGACGCTGGGGCTGAGCAAGCCGAGAACCGCAAGCAAAGCAATTGGACAGGTCCACCTCGCCAAGTTCGTCACCTTGCCCCGGCGCCCCGAACAGGCCAGGTGCACCAGGCGCCACACGAGCAGCCCTATCAGCGCCAAGGGCAGGAACACGGCCACGGCTACGTCGCGCCAGAAGCCCGAGAAGGCCCAGGTTGCCCCCGACGACAGCGGGAAGCTCCCCCACTCATAGACGTAAAGCGGCTTACGGTCAGTCATGCGTTCACCTCCTCCCGCTTGCGCGCTGTTCCCTGTCGGGCACCGCTGCCACGGCCGCCGTGCCGTTCTCGGCGGTATGAGGTCGCTCGCTACACCCTAGCTCGTCAGCCGGCTCCATACCAAGAAGGTCGGCCAATGCGGCCCAGTGCCTGAGCGCGGGTACGTGACGACCGCTCCGCCACCCCGAAGCCGCAGGCTTGCTCGCTCCCGTGGCGGCCATGATCGCCCGCAACGTGACGCCGGCCATGCGCTCGCGGATCGGGTCGAACTCGGACGGGTGCGCCACCGCTTGGGGGTGCTCGGCCTTCCACCGCTCCAGCTCCGAGCGGGCCATGGCGATGGAGCGCCCACGGCGGCGTCGTGCCTCGCGTGACTGCGCCGGTTGGCGCTCCCAGCACGCCGGGCAGCGGACATGGCGGGAGCGGGCGAGCGGGCCTCCGCAGTCCACGCAGGTGGCGAACAGCGTCGCCGCCCGCTCGGGCTGGGCCGGCGCCGGCCGGCGCACGGGCTTGGCGTTCCGGTACTTGGCGTGCTCGGCCTCGGCCCGCTCCCTTGCCTCGGCTGCCTTGCGCCGGCGCACCTGGGCCTGGGCGGCGATGCCCTTGGAGGCGGTAAGCGGGGTCGTAAGGGTGAGCTTCCCCTCTACCTGCTCGGCGAAGATGTGCGCCATAGCCTCGGCGTGCGGGGCGACGGCCCGGCGCCAGGCCGGCATCACCGCAGCCAGTTCGTGGGCGAGCGGCGGCATCACCCGCACGTGCCCGTCGGCGCGCTCGGCGAAGTCCCGCTTGGCAAAGCTCCGCTCGGCCACCAGCTCCAGCACGAAGCGGTCGACGACGGGGCGCAGCGGCTCCAGCAGGTCCCAGGCCAGGCTGTCCCGGCCAGGGGCGTCGAGGTGGAGCACGCCGAGGCCGGGGTCGAGGCCGAGGCGCACGCAAGCGAAGCGGGCCTCGACCTCGGCCAGCTTGTAGCAGAGGTTCAACAGAGCGTTTAGCGGCCGGTCGGCGAGGCGGTTCGTGTTGGTCGCCCCGGTGATGGCGCTGCGGCGGGTGTCGAAGCTGCGCCAGTGCGGAGGCACCCGCTTGCGGTCGTGGGCGACGAAGCGCACAGCGGTGGCCGGGTGGCCCGACCAGCAACCCCAATAGGCAGCCGCCCCCGTGCCTTCGTAGCCCTTGGCTTCTTCCATATCAGCGGCGACCTCGGCGCCTCGGGCGAGGTCGCCGAGCGTCTCGGCGGTGCTCAGCTCGCCGAGCACGTCGCGCAGCACCTTCGCCTGCCCGGCGAGCTTGGCCCCGAGCAGCCGGCGCACCACCACGAGCCCGCCCCGCGAGCCGGCGGCGAGCGCTTGTGCTCGACGGAGGCGGGCATCGTTGCGGCCCGGCGGCGACCCGGCGAGCAGCACGTCGTCTCGTGCCAGCACCACCACGGCCGTGCCCTGGCTCTGGCACCAGGCCAGCGCGTCGGTGCTGAGGGTGCCCTCGCCGACGACCACGAGCCGTTCGGGCGGGGCCACGACCTCGTAGGGGCGCCGGCGCCGGTCGGCCCCGATGCCGTCCTCGACCCGGAGAGCCCCTCGCTCGACGCTGACCCGGAGCCCGAAGCCCTCGGCCACGGCCACGTGGGGGTCGCCGGGCATGGAATAGGTGGCCATGACGCCTTCGAGGATGTCGGCGACATCCTCGTCGCTGAGGGCGCCCATGGCCTACAGCTCGCGGAGCTGGCGGCGGAGCTGGGCGAGGGCCAGGGTGAGCGTGGCCTGCTCGTCGAAGCCGATCGGCGTCACGACGGACGCCAGGGCCTCGCTGGAGAGCAGGTCGCGCACCATCCGGCCGAGCCGTCCGGCGTCCTCACGGTCGAGGCGCATCGTTATGCAGCCGCCAGGGCCGGGAGAGCTACTGGCAGGGGAGCTGGGGCGATTAGCCTTGAAGTCGCTCATGGAGCTGATTCCTCCTTGGGCCAGCCCCTCGGCAGTTGGCGCTGCGCGGGGGGCACCTATGTTGTCGCTGGCCAGCGTAGCTCTAGCTCCGTCGGCCAGCCAGCGCCTAGGGCTGGTTCCCCCCTCGTCCGAAAAGCCAGAAAGCCAGTGCCGCGGCACCCGCGAGACCAGCTAGGACCCAGCCAGCGCCTGCTGGTGCCTCGTCCTCGTCCCAGCTGCCGTCGTCCGTCCTCGTGGGACTACGGCTTCTACCAGGGGGCCGATGTTCACGACCTTGCGGCAGCGCCGGCAGCGGGTGTTCGTCGTCGCCGCCGTCTCGAAGCTCAGCCCGCACGCTGGGCAAGTAACTACCGTCACAGCCACAGCGTACCTCTCGGCCGAACGGCTGTGCTGGGCTCCATCTGGGCCTCAGCGGTGGCCGTACGCTGTGCGTCGGTGGCGGACGCTTTCGACGATCACTCGATGGGCCAAGCCATCGATCGAGTAAATGACTCTATACGCTCCTCGTCTGGCTGCCCAGCGCCCGGTCAGCTCCAGGCGTAGAGGCTTACCCACTCGGCGAGGGTTGCGCCCCAGGTCATCCAGCAGTTCGCTCAGGGCGGGCACAACTTTCTCTGGCAGCCTCCCGAGCGCCCGGCGAGCGGCAGGCCGCAGTTCCAGCTCCCAGCCGTCGAGGTCACCCCCGGCGGCGGGCAAGTTCGGCCTTCACCTGTTCCCAGGGGATGCCCCGGCGCCCCGTTCTCTCATCTTCGTCTGACGACGCCAGATCTGCCATCGTGCAGGGGTCGGACAGGATCTCCGCCGTCTCCGCCGTCTCGGGCAAGGACCGCAAGTAAGCGAGCGCGTCGGCCTCACTGCTGCGGCGTAGTGCTGCTACGCCAGCGACAGTGCGTGGCAAACCGGCGGCGTCCAGCCGGCGAGCGAGCTGCTCCCAAGTCATGGTGTTCGAGCGTGAGAGCCAGCGCCACAGTTCCAGTACTGCTGTACAAGCGAGCACGGCTGCCCCGGCGAGGTTCTTAGAGCGGAGCCCTGGCGCCACTTCAAGAAGCGTACCGTCCCGGTCATGCTCGGTGGGTGCGGCAGAACGCTGCCAGCTCGGCCCTCGCAACCCGCGGGCCGTAAAGGAGCTGGCCGACGCGCCGGCGGGGCACGTACAGCCCCCAGCCACGCTCGAAGCCGCCAAAGTGACAGAGCCGGCCTTCGGGGTCGAGGGCCATGATAGGCAGGCGAGCGGCGACGGCATCGGCAAGCTCGCGGAGCACGCCGGCGCCGAGCTGGCCATCCTCGCCGGCCCACAGGGCCAGTAGGTCGAGCTGCGTGAGCACCTCTGGCCACTCGCCGAGCCACGCCTCGTTCGATGTCCAGAGCTTCGCCGGGTCCGCCAGCTCTGCCGTTGGGAAGCGCCGGCGCAAGACGGCGAGCTGGCGGCTGTCCAGCGCCGTGCCGTAGGCACTCGTCGGGCGGGCCGCATAGAGCCTCACGACGCGCTCTCTTCTTGCCACTTGATCAGCCGCTCGGCCGCGATGGCCAAGGTGCTCGGGTCCACGTCGATACCCAAGAACCGGGGCCGGCGCTGGGAGGCGAGAGCGGCCACGCCGAAGGTGGCCGAACCGCAACAGGGGTCGACCACGAGCCCGCCGTCGGGGCACAAGATGTCCACGAAGTACTTGGGTGCCAGAGCCGCCTGCTGCCAGGGATGCCATGACTTGTCCGCCTGCTCGGCGAGAGGCGAGTTGATCGTGTCTCGCAGCCAACGCCGAGGCTCGTAGGCACCCTTGGAGAGCACGAGCAGGTCCCGGTGGCCGTTGTTGACCATGGTGCCATGCACCTTTGCGTCACGGCCGTTTTGCACGAGGGCCACGTGCCACACCCAGCTCAGGTGCTCGGAGAGCTGGGCCATGGCCTCGGGCAAGTAAACGTCGCCTTGGTAGAACACGGCCACGGCACCAGGCTTCAGCACCCGGGCGCAGGCTTCGCTTAATCTGCTCCATTCACTTACGAACTCGGTCGTGTAAGGCGGGTCCGTGAGCACCATGTCCACGCTCTCGGGCTCCATTTCCCCGAGCATGTCGGCAAAATCTCCCTGGCGCAGCTCCCAGCGCTCGCCCGCGGCAGCGGTCACCGGCTCCATGGCTGCGTACTTGCGCTCCCACTCGACCTTGCGGGCCAACTTCTCGGCGTCCTTCAGGGCCAGTAACCGGTCGGGGGCGTCGTCGCCCAATGTGGCCAGGGCCTGGCGTGCTCGCTCCTCGGCCTTCCGGTTCGTCACTATGACCGAGGGCCGGCGTGCTGGGTAGCTCTTGGAGTCCCGGCCGGCTACCCGCTCAGGTGTCGGGTTTTCGACACCTGCCAAGTCGGCCCGTACCGTCTCGTGGTGGGCGCCGACGACCTCGCCGATGCGCCGGAGCGACCAGCCCTGCTCCCGGAGCTTGGCGACCAGCTCGGTTCGCTGCGCTCGGGACAGGTGCCGGCGGAACAGGTTCGCCGCCAGCACGTACGTCAGGCGCTCCTCGTCGTCGGCGAAGGCCCGCACGTCCCGGTAGTCGCCAACCTTCACGCCTTCGGCCCGCAGTTCGTCGAGGGCACGCTGGCGGTGGTGGCCGTCCACTATCTCGCCCGAGGTGGCGTCCACGACGATAGGCACCCGGAGGCCGTGCGCGGCGATATCAGCCTTGAGCGCCTCGTACTCCTCGGGCGTGAGGTCGGGGAGCAGCTGCCAGGGGCTCACCACGGCCACTCGTCCCAGCTCTCGAAAAAGTAACCCGGCGTGTCGTCGGCGCCCTCTTGCGCACAGCGGTCGCACGCCCCGCCGGGTGTCGGCACCTCGACCCCGTGGGGGCAAAAGTACCGAGGCTCCTCGTCCTCGGGCGGCCAGGGGAAGGCCGGGTTGGTAACCATCTACGCCACCGCCTCTTTGCCCCGGGACGTAAGGGGCAAAGCGAGCCCGGGGCCAGAGCTACCCGTCTCGGCGCCCTCCTCGAAGGGCTCGCCTCCGGGCTCGGGCACGAGCACATGGGCGAGCACGCTCTCCACCTCGGCGACGTGCTCGGCCCGGACCACGACGGGGAGCTTGGGCGGGTAGCTGTGCTCGGTGAGCCAGGCCCGTACCGCAGGCCGCCCGGCCTCGGGCACCTGGCGCATGGCGGCATTGAGCGCGTCGATGGCCTGGCGGGCCTCGTCCTCGCTCGGGTAACCGGCGACCCGCCACCATGGCTCGGGCGGTGCAGCTTGGGCTTGCTGCTTGCGAGCAGCGGACGCACGCCCTCTCGGGGTGCTGGTGCCGGCCGGCTCCGCGGCCTGGGCGTCGTCGTCCTCGTCGGCGACGATGCCGAGCGCCGCGCACCAGGCGTAGCGGCGGGCGTAGGTGAGCGCCGAGCCCTGCGCCTGGGGGCTCTCCTGTGGCCAGGAACAGGCGCATGGTGGACTCGGCCCACTGGCCCGAGCGGTGCATGACGCGGGTGGTGAGGGTGTCGTGGCCGTCGGCGTAGCCGGTCATCTGCATAACGGCGAGCCCGTGCGTAGCGAGGACCGGGCGGCTGGCGCTCACCACGTCTTCCAGGTCGGCGTACTTGTAGGCGTACTCACCACCTGAACGGGTGGGCACCCTTGCCACGTGGCGCTTGGGCACCACGGGCAGCTCGGCCTGGGCGGCCGCCAGCGCCGCGGCCAGGTCGGCCGTCTCGGGGGAAGTGTTCATGTGCAGCTCTCTTTCTCGTGTAGGGCCGGCGTCTTGCCGGCAGGTTGGTTTGACGGTTCGGCGAGCGGGTCACCAGGGCGGCTCCTCTTTCGGGTGCGGCTCGGGGACGAGGAGGGGCCAGGGCACCCGGCGGTGCTCGACGCTGCCACCGTGCCTCTTGGCCAGCTGGGCGGCCTCGGCCGGGTCGAGGCACCATGCATCGACGAGCAGGCCGCCCTCTCGCCAGCTCACCACGTGGAGCGTCTTCGGCTCGATCACGAGGGCCATCGCTAGAACGGCTCCTCGTCGTCGCTGTAGGCAAGTGAGCCGGTCGCGTTCACGGCGGGTTGCCGGCGTTGCGCCCGCTGGACATGGGCAGTGTGGAAGGCCAGAGACGCCCCTACGTCCTCGGCGACGAGCTTCCAGCCGCTCTTCTCGGTGCCATCCTTCCCGGTCCAGTGCCGGTCCAGTGCTCCTCTTCGAAGCGCCCCTTGGCAACAACGCGGTCGCCCTTGTGGAGGCTTTCGACCGCGTTCTCGGCGAGCTGGCCGAAGCAGACGACCGAGACGTACTCGGCTGGGCTGTCCTGCCAGCTCCCGTCGGGGGCACGCTCACGGTGGCTCACAGCGACGTTGGACCGGCACCAGGGGCGCCCGGCGGCCGAGTAGGAAAGCTCGGGGTCGCGGGTCAGGTTCCCGCTGAGGGCGAGGCCGGTCGCTGGCAGTTCGGTTGTGCTTGTGGTCATTCCAGGTTTCTCCTCTCGTGGGTTATCCGAAGAGCGCTTCTTGGGCGCCTTGCGGCCTGTCGTGGGCGAGCCAGTCGTCCATGGCGCAGCGCCGGCAGAGAAGCCGTACGCGCCAGGTCCTGAGCCGCCGCAAGCCCTTCACGGAGCGGTACTCAGCCCGCAGCTCGACTTGCTCGTCGAGCGCTTGGAAAGGCAACCCGCAGCGGTCACATCTCGCAGCCATGGGGCCCCTCCTCTCATGCGACCAGGCCGGCCTTTCGCAGCCGGCGCTGCGCGAACGTGGCATCGAGCAGGTCGCTCGCCTGCCCGCGGGTCAAGGTCGTGGCCACGTCTCGTGGCACGCGCTGGGCCGAGACGAGCAAGCGCACTTGGGCGTCGGAAGCTGGGAGGGCCCGCCAGCGAGCGCTGGCGTAGGCCAGGCGGCCGGCTCGGTTGTCGAACGTGAGCTGTTCGGCCATGGCCGTCGCCTGGTCGGTGTGGAGGTGGCCGCCGAGGGGGTACACCCCGTCCTCGTCCACCCGGTAGGCGGCGAAGGTGGCCGGTCCGTCGGGGACGAGGGCCACGTGGCCGGCGCGGCCGAGACCGAGCACGTAGGTAGGCGTCTCGCCCATGAGGGTCCAGGAACATTGGCTCAGCAGACGCGAGCCCGGGATGGCGGTCGTCCCAAAGTTCATCGACTTCTCCCGTGTCTACGGCAACGGTGAGTTCACGTGGTCGGGGTTCTGGACCGTCAGTGCCCCCGCAGGAGAGATCCACGACGATCTGGTGGCTGCATGGGAGATGATCCCGGGCCCGATCTCCAGGTGGCACATGCCGATCAACCCCGGCGCACGGGTCTGGAACATCGATCACCCGGCCGACTGGGTCCGCCTCGTCGAGACCTTTCCGAGGGTGGCGACCAAACCACACGCGGGATGGGAGCTTCCTGGGCCTAACCAGCACAAGAGCGACGTGGCCCGTCTCGCCTCGATACCCGAGCAACACGGAGTACGGACGATGCTCGACCGCCACGTCCTGCCCGACTGGGATGCGGTCGCCAGCGAGTACGACGGCGTGCGCCTGAGCTGGGCAGGTTTCATCACGACCGAGGGATTCGTGAGCGACCTCGGCGATCACGGGGCCACCATGCTGCGCTACTGGAGCAGCGAGCGGACGCTGTGGCTCCGCGACGTCTTCGGTGAACCGGACCCGCTCGAGGCTCCGCTGCTCACGGGCAATGTGTCAGATGCGGTCGGCATCGACGTGACTCACGGCGGCAACGAAGACCGAGCCGCATCGGACAGGGAGGACATCGCGGTCAAGTTGAACCGTCCACCCGAGAGACTCTCGCCAATCTTCTGATAGGCGGACCGCCACTCATGGTCGGTCGAACGTCCGACACCGAAGGACGCAGGGAGGACGTCCTCATGCGTTTGGTTGGCCGTGCAGGGCCCCCCTCGCGGCGGGGATCACGTTGCTCGCATGAGCGCATGGAGGCGTTTTCGCACGTCAGCGGAGTTCGAATACGAGCGACTAGCGCCCACCGGTCGATGTGTACTCAATGTGGTACACTTTCTGCATGGTGCGTCCTGGAAACTGGATCAACCCAGCGGGTGAGAGTCCCGTCCGGGTAAACGCCGGAGAGCCCGGTAGCAGGCCCCGGTTCGTCGTCGAGAGGCGGCGGGCTGAGCGGGGCGTCAAGAGCCT